>CAYGGY010000021.1:0-76641 GCA_964349405.1 uncultured Ohtaekwangia sp.
AAGATGAAGATAAGAAACGGCAGGCCGAGGAACTCAAGAAGAAGGAAGACGAAGAAAAGAAACGTCAGGAAGAGGAACTGAAGAAGAAGGAAGATGAAGATAAGAAACGGCAGGCCGAGGAACTCAAGAAGAAAGAAGACGAAGATAAAAAACGGCAAGAGGATGAATTGAAGAAGAAGGATGAAGAAGATAAGAAACGAAAGGAAGAAGAAATGAAAAAGAAGGAGGAGGAGAATAAGTCAAAGAACGAAGAGAAAATAACAATTTGTCACTACCCTCCAGGCAATAAGGAAAATCCTCAAACCATAACCATTTCTTTATCGGCTTGGGCAGCGCATGAGGCACATGGAGATACGAAAGGGTCTTGTAAAGATTGATTAACTATCAAAGCTTGAGCCTTTAGGAAAGAGGCTGGTCTGTAAAGTAAACTGTGTTAATTAATGATTGTTGTTACCCAATCCAGCCAGTAAAAGGGGTAAACTATTTTGTTATCAACGAGAGCGCTCTTGCCGAAATAGGATGGGACAAACAAAATGCTATTGGAAAGGAAATGAGCATTCGGCATGGCAACATGCAGCCCGGGCAGGTATTGGGAGTAGTCTCTGATTTTCATTTCCAATCCTTCCATGAAGCGATTGGGCCATTGGTTATAGAATTTGATCCTGAACGCTATGAATATCTATTGGTGAAACTGGCTCCTGGAAAAATTACGGAAGCGGTTGATTTTAGTAATGACCAATGGGAATTTTTTGCGGGCAACATTCCATTTGATTTCAGTTTTCTTGATCAGTCGTATGATCAACTTTATGTTGGGATTGTTTGGGCTAGCCTCTTTTGCTGTAGAGAAGCGAACAAAAGAAATTGGTATTCGTAAAGATTTGGGGGCCAGTATGTCGAATATTATCGGATTATTGATGAAAGACTTTTCCTTGCTTTTCGTGATTGCGCTGGCCATGGCTTTGCCGGTCTCATATTATTATACAAAGGAATGGCTTCAAACGTTTGCCTACCGAACGTCCTTAACCTCTTTTGTTTATATTATGGCAGGATTAGCCAACATCGCTTTGGACTTGGTTACGCTATTGTATCATGGCATTAAGGCTTCGGGAAATAACCCGGTTGAGTCGTTGAAGAATGAGTGATGAACATTATCTTTCCTGAAACGTTGAACCATTTCCTGTTTTTATATATCATCATCGTAATGGTGATACACATTATTGCATAATATTCTTATTGGTCAGGCAGCCTACTAAAATGATACAACTGCATGTTATAAACTCGAATAAAATAGGGCAACTTCAGACATTCATCGAAACAGATTGTTTAAGTATTTCAATACATTCATTTGTTATGAATAGTGGATTCTTATCTTAGTCTGCGGAAAAAGTATGCCTATAAAAACGGACAACCTTGTTGGTGATTTGAATTCTTCTTTTTCTATTCTCTACAAATCTTTGTACGCGCTGGGGTTATTTTATGAAACGCAAGGGCCACAGAGAAATTCACGTAGCAGGAGCAGAGATGCAAGGGTTTTAAACCTTCTTTTTATTATCCCCTGCACTTGATCAGAATTTTATTTTCAAAGAAGCCTTATTTGTTTTTTTTGACTTTTTCAGCAAATCATAATTAACTCAGTTAAGAGCTATTGCGCTTGTCTGATCGGAAACAACTTTTGGCTTTACTTTACCTTTATTGCTGTTCAATACAGATTTTCGTCTATGAAGGTGCGTCACTTTTAAATAACAGTTCCATGCTCTAAAACAGGAAGGATATTATAGTTTTATAATAATCAGTTATTACTTGAGGAAAAGGCTAATCACTCCGTTAATTAGAAGTACCTTCCAGAATCCATATCTTCCAAATCCAAAAATAATGCGTGTATCCGTTATCAGAAAAAACATAAGATTCAACCCCGATTCAAGTAGGGTGGTAGCCCGATACTTTATGAATGGCGACCCACGGACACAAAAACTGGTAAGTCGCATTATCGGCTTGGATGAAAAACAAGTTACGCTGGCATTGGAGCATACCTTGCGTGAATTTGCCAATCGTCATCGAAATATTTCACGCGTCTTTTTTAAACATTGCGCCAATATTCAGGGGATTATTGAAGGAATGCAGATTGATTACGATGCACTGTCGGATGAACGTAAAATGCTTATTGGTTCTTACTGTACCAGCGAGTATTCAATTGAATCAGCCGCTTTTTTCAACCCTTCCATCGTAGAGGATTTCGATCAGCTATCGTTGGAAAAAGGGGAGAAGAGAATAATCATGTCATTCAGAGCCACTGGCGAGGGTCATATCTCTTCCATTGTATTCAGGCGTGGAATTCTTGACAAGAATAATGATTTACAGGTAATGAAAGTTGGTGATCATATTGATATGGCTGAGATCTCACATAAAAAACTGTATAACAAAAAACGGTTTATGCGGAAGTTAGAAGAGATGCAGATACCGGATAAATATTCCATGAGCATCATGCAAGACCTGCCTGAAAAGTTTGAATACTATATTTTAAAGCAAGCAGTTAATAAAGTATTAAATGATGATTTAATAAGTGCCGATCGCAGAAAGGCGCTGGAAGAAGTAACCTGGTTAGCCGATTCATTCTACGATGTTCAGTTTAAACACGACTCCGACATCACGGAACGTGTACTTTTTCCAATATCCGATTCTGAAAGTCGTGGTATTGAAGACGCCCGGTTTGTCCGTTTTACGGATGATGATAATACAGAAAAGATTTATGCTACTTATACTGCATACAACGGACATACTATTTTACCTAAACTGTTATCAACAGAAAATTTTTATACGTTCCGTGTCATGCCGTTACATGGCAGTGGCGCACAAAACAAAAACCTTGCTTTGTTCCCTAAAAAAATAAAAGGACAATATGCCATGTTGGCTCGTATTGATGGTGTAAATAACTATTTGATGTATTCGGATCGACCCACCGTGTGGAATAATCCCGTTATGATTCAGGAGCCACGTTTCCCATGGGAATTTGTGCAAATTGGAAATTGTGGATCTCCGTTATGGACTGAAGAGGGTTGGTTAGTTATTTCGCATGGTGTTGGTGCCATGAGACGATATTGTCTTGGCGCATCGTTATTTGATCTGGATGATCCGTCAAAAGAAATTGGAAGACTGGATGAGCCACTGCTTGCTCCACGTGAAGATGAACGTGAAGGGTATGTGCCTAATGTGGTGTATTCCTGTGGGGCAATCATTCATAATAACAAGCTCATTTTACCCTATGCCGTTTCGGACTACTCATCGACTTATGGAGTGGTGGATATGGTAGAACTGCTGGAAGCGATAAAGAAAAGTAAGTAGTATCAGGTTCAATTTACTTGGTTGTATTTCTATTTGTTGCTATACTACTAGCCTCCAAATCAACTCTCCAAGAGTTGGGTTTGTGATTTATGGGATAAAGGGATTCTTTTATAACTCTTGGAGAGTTTAAAAATGAAGGCCGTCCGCGACAAATAGAAAGGCAACCATCTTCTTTCACGTATCCAAGGTATCAGGTTGATCGTGGATTCTCTGGGCATATAACCGGAGCCGTGGTTTTGTTAAGACAAGATCTCTTTGTACACGTTGATGTATTCGTCAATCATTCGATCGATACCAAATTTGTTGACGGCATGTTTCCTACACCGATGGGATTCGATACGATTCAATTTATGTATGGCCGACACTGCTTCTGTAACATCGTTGACTAAGAAGCCAGTAATTCCTTCAACAATTAGTTCGGGCATACTTCCTCTATTGAATGCAATCACCGGAGTGCCACACATCATCGCCTCGATCACACTTAATCCAAAGGGTTCATCAAAAAATATCGGATGCAATAATGCTTTAGCATGACTCAGTAGGTCGTTGCGCATGCCAGGATCTGCATTGCCAAGGTACACCACCCGGTCATTATCAATATGGGGTTTTACGTACTCATCAAAATAATTCTGATCCTGAATGAGGCCGGCTATTTTTAATAGGTATCCTGCTTTGCTGGCTATCTCAATGGCAGTATGTGTGCCTTTGTCAGGATGTATCCTTCCGAAATACAACAGGTAATTTTTCTTTTCTTCCCGATACGTAAAATCAGATGGATTCATTCCATGATAAATGGTACGTTGGTAATTAATTTCAGAATGCCGGTCTGAGTTTGATATGGAAATATAAGAGGTTGTGTCATTATACTTTTTATATACCGGTATTATGCGGGGTGAAGAAAACCCATGGATGGTCGTGAGCATGGGTGTGTGAATCAGTCGCGAGTAGGTGAGCGGAAGAAAATCGAAATGGTTATGAATAATATCAAACTGATGAGCTCGTTCCATCACGTTCGCGATATGCAAGCATTCCCAAACTTTAGGGTCCATTTCATTATCCTCTGCATAGGGGTGGTCACATACAGATGCGAGATTACCTTTTGTTAACGAATCACCCGTAGCAAATAGTGTTACGTCTATGCCTCTGGCAATCAATCCTTCGGCAATGGTGGAAGCCACTTGCTCCCAGGGGCCATACTTCCTGGGCGGTGTTCTCCAGGCGATCGATGAAAGTATCGCTACCTTCATTCATCTGATTTATAAAATTCTTCATACGCCTGCAGTACCGTGAGGTGAGAAATCAAATAGGCGAGAGAACTTTCCGCGCCTTGATTTCTATTGACACCATAGTTTTCAAATCCATCGCAACATCCTTTTGTTTCGAAATCGTATAAGCTCATCCGTAAATCATTTTCACCAAGAAACCACATGAAGGATGTATATAATTGGTTGAGGTACTTTTTATCCTTGGTTAAGTGAAACGCCTGATGATACATCAGCACCATGGCCAATGCATCGATCGGCTGTTGGGCAAACACGGATCGTTCTCCATCCTTTTTATACCATTCTTTATTACCAATGATCGACAAATATCCATCCTTCATGGTAATGCTGGTTAGGAAGTTCATGGTTTCGATGGCTACGGTTGTAACCTTATCATCGTTTAAGATTTCTGCCGAATGCAACAGTGCGAGCGGCAATATTCCATTATCATAGGCTAACAACGATTCAAACCATTTCCATTCTTTCGTGCTATTGTCCTCATAATGCTTTAGAAGAGTATGTGCTAATTTTCGTAACCGTTCAGTCATACCATCATCGGATGGATTGCTTCTCAGGTAATAACTTATACCGATCATCGTATTGGCAATGCTGCGTATCGATTGCAGTTTTTCAAAATTGGGAGCAGCATTAAAAAATACCAGCTTACCGGTTTGATAATAGGCATCATTAGGTGCATTGCCCAGTAAATAACCAAGTGCCCATATCGTTCTTCCAAATGAGTCTTCCGATCCTACTTCATCCAGAAAATTTCTGTTGAAGCTCAGGAAATTTCTAAACGTACCATCTTTATTTTGCATGTAATGTATGTAGCTCATGTAGATGGGTGACAGATCGAGTGCGAGAGCATCCTTCTTTTGCCGATACGCCATCAGCACCATCAATAATGCTCGTGCGTTATCATCCAAACAATAACCCTCTTTAAGATTAGGAATGCCAAATTTTGCGTGTTGTATAATACCGGTATCATCCGTTAGTCGCTTGATATGGGCTAGCGAAAAAGGTGGAAGATGGAGCGGATCGACAATCGTTTCTTTCTTGGCAACGATCTTCTTTGGTTCAGCCAAAATAGTTGTCGCCAGCGTTCTGTATTTCTCCCCGATTTTCGGCCAGGTTATTTCTCTGCCATACGCATAGGCATTCTTCTGAAGAGACTTCAGCATCGCTGGGTGATCCAGCAGTTCCATAAAAATGGTTGCCAACTCATCGGAGTTATTAAAGTTAAAAAGTCTTCCGCGATCGTTCGCTAATAATTCGGTTGCATGCCAGTATGGTGTAGAAATAACGGCACAGCCTGCACCAAGCGCATAAGAAAGCGTGCCGCTTGTGATTTGAGCTTCGTTGACGTACGGAGTGATGTAAATATCAGAGGCTGATAGGTATTTGAATAATTCTTGCTGATCAATAAATTCATTAAGAAACAAAACATGATCGCCCAGGTTGAGGCTTTTAATTAATCGATGTAAATAATTGCGATACTCTTCACCGGAATGACGCAGTACGTTTGGATGTGTTTTCCCCAAAACTATATATAGTGTATCCGGATATTTTTCAATGATACCAGGTAAGGCTTTTATCACCGTTTCTATCCCTTTGTTACGCCCGATGAACCCGAACGTAAGTAAGACCTTCTTATCCTCAAGTTTGAATTCCGCTTTCGCTTCTTCATGATTAAAATGAATATCTGGCACACCATGTTCAATGAATACAATTTTCTCTTTAGGTACTTCATAGATGCTGGTAAGAAATCCGATTGCCTTGTGACTCATGACCACAATTTTGTTGGCCATTTTGCAAATCTCTTTCAAGACTGCTTTTTCATTGTATGATGGTGAATTAAGAACGGTATGAAGCGTCACTACCAAAGGAATCTTTAAACGGTGTAGAAGCGGAAGAATGTAGACTCCATTTTGTCCACCATAAATTCCAAATTCATGTTCCAGAATACATAAATCCGCCCCACTTAAGTTTATAAAATTGGCAGCCTCTACATAATCAGCTTGCTGCTCTTGCCGTATTATTAATTTTACTTCCGGAGGATATGCATAGACTTGTTCGTGATCGTTGAGGGCCACGACAAATCCAGTGATGGGTGATCTCTCTGCTGCGCCATCACAGACCATCGATTGAAGTAGATTTTGAGTAAAAGTACCGATGCCACATTCACGTGGCGGATAGGTACCAATGTTGGCAATTTTCATTGGTTGATAATTTATTGTAAGGTCGCGTAGAATGGCTAGACCCGATTATCATGCTTTTGATTGAACAACGAGCATGGCCAATTCATGTTAAAGAAACTATATCACCGTAGACTAACTAAATAGGGCACCTTTGGGATGGATTCTTTTGGTGCTCAAATACAAGACTTATTCGGAAAAGCGTTTAATTGCTGCGAAGGTACGTATAATTAAACACTTGTCAGCAATTACGTACGATGTAGGAATTATTATAATGGTCATGTAGGATTTGTATTACTTAGGTTAATGATGAGAATGTTGCCAAGTAACATAAATGTGGACCTAGACAGAAAGCCGAATCGGAGGAAAATAGGAGAGGAATAAAATCAAACAATGGATGTTACTACAATCAGGTTTTAAGTTTACCCGTTGGTTTAGATCCAATTTTCTTTTGGGAAGTTTTAAAAATGAAATCCATCCCACTCATTTTTTTTGCGTCAAACAAGTAATTAAAAAAATTGACTTTGTTAGGGGTTTCATCTTTAATTGCATCTAAGTAATACGCTGGTAAGCCGGGATATGCATGATGTAATTCATGTAAATTAAAATTGAAATAAATGAATCGACCTACATATTTTAACAGGGCAAGACTTCTCGTATAAGGAATTTGCTCCGTGTAGCGGATAGGCTTTACGTCTTTTTCCCCGGCAATAGGTATTTCAATGTGTGAATGTTGACTTAAAATAAACAGGTCACTAATTATTAGACTGAAAAGATATCCAACGGCCAAATGCTGAAAGATCCATCGGCCAAAGA
The DNA here is from genome assembly GCA_964349405.1 of uncultured Ohtaekwangia sp. Classification (GTDB taxonomy): domain Bacteria; phylum Bacteroidota; class Bacteroidia; order Cytophagales; family Cyclobacteriaceae; genus ELB16-189. The sequence continues at coordinate 7,613 of CAYGGY010000021.1, forward strand.
AAAACAATAGGATCGCATATAAAAGTAATTGTGCTGCCATATTTCGGTAGACCGCAGGCAGCACTTGTTTAGAAAGATGCTTTTTTAGTTTAGTGGGTTTCCAATAATTACCTAACCGATATCCTATCGTAAACAACGGTATCCATAACAGCCACGAAGCGTTTATAAGAAATTTAGTAAATGTCCCAAAAGCTGGGTTCAATGTCCCTTCTGTAGTAGGGTCTTTATCTCGATAGCCCGTCCATTTATGATGTAGATTGTGAATTTCTATCCAACTGCTTAGGGGAATAAAAGAGATGAACGCAAAGAGATGACCGAATATTTTATTTAGGATTCTATTATTAAAATAACTGAAATGACCCGTTTCATGCAGTAGAATAAAACATTGAAAAAAGAATATCCCGAGTAATATTTGTCCAAGTACAAAATAGAACGACCAGGCAGCAGACACTACGGATAAATAAATTCCAATACTCATTAAGATGAGTGGGGTAAGAAGATATAGAAACCCTTTAAAATTACTTGCTTTATGTTGCTTTATTGAAAACTCCAATTTCATTTTATATTCATGTTATGTGTGACATTAAATTTATTTACATAAAGTGCTCTTACTTTTTCTTTATTCAAATCCAGGTCTTCTATCTTCCAGGTTTTAGTGCTGATTGTATCCATTATTTCTACTTGTAGGATCCCCCTTTTAAAGGGTTTGTACTTATCAAATGGATTTGATTCTTTGGGAACATTAATAAAAAGAGGTATGATATCAAGCTTGCAAATGGTGGCCATATGATAAACCCCTCGATTAAAGTTGCCGATGCCATGATGATGATGGTGAACGCCTTCCGAAGAACCTGCAATATTTACTTTATTTTTTTTGATTCTTTGTTCGAGTTTGAAAAAAAAACGCATGCGCCTGTTTTTATTTATTTTCATGGGAATATACAAAATACCAATGCTCAAGGCTGATAAAGTAAGCGGAATTACTTTCAGGGTTTTTTCTGACAACAAAAAATGCGTATCCGTGTATCCCAATGCGGTGAGTGCAAAAATATCGAGATAGGAATTATGATTAAATGTGATGAAATAATTGCCCTGTTGCAATGGATTATTATTGGGTAAGATTAATTTAACCCCCACCAACGTTAAGGCGAGTTTTGATGACCACGGTATAAAATATTTTCTGTTGAAGTTAGTTAAGTACCCTACCGAAACGATTCGAAGTAGAAGAGCCATCGTTCCGGTAATGGTCATGGTTGAAAAAACCATGACCAATTGAGCTATATTTTTTATTGAACCCGACATATCACGGTTTGCATAGAAAGATTTAAGTTTCGTTGAAAGAGGAGAACAGGGGTAAGAAGAAGCTGACCGAGAAAATACGGAAATATAATTTTATTCAAGTTCAAACCTTTTCCAATTAGTTTAAAATACATGCCGGTGAATAAATAAAAATAAGGAGGAAATGCACCATAGGGCAAATAGTCATCCACTACCAGATTATGTTTTTTTAATATAGCCAATAGTGCCTGGCGATCATACAAGGCTGTATGTTGTGGTGCTTGTACTCCTGGCCATTTATTTTTAAACAACCTAAAAGTTAATGAATCCAATCGGGGAACTTCAATGATTAATTTTCCGCCAGGCTTCAATATTTTCTTTGCCATCGCCAAGGATTGATTCGGGTCATAATCATGTTCAAAGAAATGCCACATGGTGACCAAATCAAATTTCTTTTCAGGAATAGGCTGCTCATAAAACAACCCCTGATAAAACTTTATCTTATCAAAGTCGGGATAGGCAAGATCTTCCTTAAAGTCAACGCCACTTATTTTACAATCATATTTATTTTTAAGGTGCAATAAGAAAGTTCCTACCGCACAACCTACATCCAGAACCTCCGATTGGGCGTTTAACGTAACGTATCTCTTCACAAGGTTCTCCTTGTCCCGATCATGTTTACTCATGGCATGTTCATACAAAGGTGTTAATATGCCCCAGTCTTTTTTCTTACGGTGTGCTATGTACTCAGAATCATAAAATTCTTTAATCTGAGTTACCGGCAATCTAGGGTTTTGATATACCAGGTTACATTGTGAACACTTTACGTACAAAAACTTTCCGTCCTTTCCAGTTAAGTCATCTTCACCAATTAAATATTTTTCGCATGTGTCACTACCACATACATAACAATTTACTTTTTCAAAAGTAAACCTGGCTGGATTCTTCAAATGTTGAATCTCTTCAATCGGATTAAATTTCATCGACTTGTATAATTATACGGGATAGTAAAAAAAGGGCTAAGTAAAAATAAGGTGAATATTTTGAATGGGTGACTAAAACAATAATAATAAGTATGAACAGAAGAGCATAAGACCATACATGATTTATTGGCTTTTCTAAAAAAAGTAGGAGAGATGCCACCGTTGCCAATAACCATGCATACGATTTGGTAATAGGAAACTCCTTATCCTCTATTATTTCAAATACCAGGAAGGCAAGAAACAGTGCCACCGCGGTTATGTTAACGTGGTTTGACAGGGCAATAAATATCAACGGATACTTGAGTAATGGGAGGTAATGTTTAAATGTATGTTTATTAAATAAAAGATAATACAACAGATGGTTGAACAAGAAAAATACCAGCGTATACAGGGCAAGAAGGAAATTATAATACGCAAGCCATGCCAGGAGAAGCGTTACTAATACATACAACCGAATTGAGAGTTCTTTTGCCCGGGTTATGTTTGTATAAATCCTATCGGGTTTCTCCTTGTCGTTGTTTGTATTTTTTAAGTCATCATATAATCTCATCACGAGCAAAAAGAACAACAATAAGAAAAAATGATGGATATCATTAAAATCAAAATGGAAATTACTTTTTGAAAAGATCAATAGATAGCATGTCAGTGTTGAGAATAGCCATAAATTAAATCGCTGATGTAGATAAGTAAAAAAGATGTTCATCGTGCGTGTAATTCCATTGACCGGGCCTTATAAAATTGTTATTTCACCAGTATCGGCATTTAAAAAAAGGTGATCTCCATCTTTAATTTTAACACAGGCATTTTCTACGCCAACAATGGCAGGAATGCCAAATTCCCTCGATACGATGGCTCCATGCGACAACATTCCACCTCTCTCTACAATGAGGCCACTGATTAATGGGAAAACGACTACCCATCCAGGATCTGTTTGACGTGTTACCAAGATGTCTCCCAATTCTAACTTGGAAGCTTCCAACACAGAAGTTAATACTTTTGCGTACCCTTTGATTCGACCACCACAAACAGACATTCCTTTTATAGTGGTTAGATCCATCGAGGTTTCTGATGAATGAGTGCTCACCGCTTCTGGTAATGGATAATCCCCTAGATGACTCATAAAGTCATCGGGATACGTTAGTATTTGATTGTTAATAAATTCCTGTTTTGAGAGACGAATTCGCTCTTTTCTATTGCCGGCCAGCATTTCCGAAGAAGTAAATATTTCAGCGATCTCCTGATAACGTAGAAATAGAATATCGTCTTCTTGTTCGATCAGATTTCGCTTTTTGAATTCGCTTCCTGCTTTCTCAATAATTTGTTTGAATTTAAAATAGAGTAAGGCTTGTTTTAATCGTACTCTTTCTCGCGCAGCAATACCTTTTGATGCTAACCTGATCAGAACATTAAGTGTGAGTATTTGAACTATGGCCAACGGAAATAATATTTTATTTTTAGATAAAATATGTCTTTTGAAATCGGCAATCACCTGCTTTCTTTCCACAAATTTAGTTGCTATTAGTTTCTCCGGGTCGCTATCGGGAAGATTATCGTATTGCTGCAATAGTTCAATGAATTTTGCTGGTTCTTCAGAATAGTTTTTTTCCGTGAGCATTAATTCGCCTGAACAACGAAACCCCCAATTGGTAAGATAGCTTTCAATTTGGTCCCGTATATTATTACAGGATTGTGTTTCCCGTATCCACTCCCAAAACTCAACCGGAGTAGTGTTTTTAAATTGTTGATAAATAACATGGTCACTCCTCAATAAAAATTTAATCTTATAAATCAAGATAATCGGAATGCTGCTAACCAAGTTTGGGATAGCCTGTATTAACCTATTGTGAATTCCTCCTGCTTCGTCCTCCCCATAAAAATGACGACAATATTTCCCTAAAATACCATGGTAAAGCATCGCGAAAAAATCAGCCAACGATGCTTTATACCAACTATGCATTCTTATTTCGATAAATGCATGAAAGCAATCTCTTAGCTCAGTAAATGAGACAGCTGTATTTACTTTTTCCTGATAGGCAAGGGCGAATGTTTCAAAATCCGATACAGTCCTATTCAAAGAAAAATTAAATTTAACAACCTCCCATAAAAAACTTATTTTCTTACCGCCTTTAGTATTTCCTTTGATCGGCTGCGTATCAGAATATCCAACAAAATTATCAAACGACTTGTGTAAAGTATCTGAAAACGGTGAGGCAGAAATAATCTCATGGATGCCTGTCATATTGTAATACATCTTGCAACCAAATATGCCGATTACATTCGTATACGAAGATTCTAATTCTCGTATTTTCTTGTCTGGAATTAAAAATAGTTTGGATAAATTTTTAAAATAGTGGTAGTAGGAATCTCTTGCAATCGAATAAAGGAGAGGAGTTATGGCCTGAGGATAATTTTCATTGACGTTTGTATTGGACCAAAATACTTTCTTACTTTTAGCCAGGGTAGTGATTGGACGCGCCTGCACTACATAAAAGCATTTATCTTTAATAACCCATTCTATATCGAGCGGAAATCCATAATATGACTCCAGCTCGTTTGCTTTTTTTATCCCTTCTTCAAAATCAAATGGAAAATTGTGACTGAATATTTTTTTCTGACGTGAGTACACACAACTAGTCGGACTTACTTGTCCTGATACTAGTTTTTCTCCATGTCCTTCCACATATTCTACGAGCATTTCATCTTCGTCTTCAGGATGGCGTGTAAACAAAACTCCGGCATAATCAGGGGCTATTAACTTTTGAATGATCACGGCCATTCCTTTCAGTTTCCTGCCAGATTTTGTTTCGTAAACTTTAATATTATCTTTTTCATAGGAGGCCCAGCATTTACTTAGTTTATCAACAATGTCGTCTAATTGGGAAGTGCATATAAATGAATCAAGCTGTCCGGCAAAAGAAGCATCGACTCCGTCTTCGCCTATGGCAGAGCTGCGCACCATATAGTCTTCTGACCCTACTTCTTGTAGCGCAGAAGATATCTCGCTTTTCAGAATTTCATTTAGAGGAACTTCTTTTTTAAAAAATTCCTCAAACGCATTATTACCAATAACAAAACCATCAGGAATAGGGAAGCCCGCCCTTTTCATCAGTGATAAATGGAAAGCTTTTGCTCCCACCCTATTTTCTGTAAGTACCGTATTTAGCGATGCCGTATACATCACAAGGCAGATTTAATTTTGAGCATCACCAATAATTGAGAAATTACTATATGCGTTAGGCTGTTGATCAGAAAGAGGAGTACGGCTAATTGATAAGGTAAATAGCCTAATAAGAAATACGTAAGCGTCACTCCAAAAGCAGAGTCCATTTTGTCGAGTAACGTGAATGTGATTTTATGTTTATGTGGCCTCTCGCCTGATTGAATTCCTATACTTCGTTTTAACAATGAATTGGGTAACTCAAAAAGAATGTAGGCCATACCTAATGCTGCACCCAAAAAGGCAGGGTGTTCCAGATTCAGTTGGAAAAACAAATCACATAGTACCAAGATTATCGTATTGGATGTAGTAACAAACACCAAGCCTCTCCATGTTTTGTTTTTCCCAAATCGTTTTGTCCAAATTGGGATAGTAAGACTATTAAGGAGATTATATTTCACAACAATCATGTGTAGAATATTTGAAAACAACAGCGGAACCATAACAATAAGTATATGAGGCGAAATGTCATTCATGGGTACTTAAAAAATCAAGCATACGGAAGGCCGTGGTAAGAATGCGTTTTGAGAAATCATATTTTATTAAAATGCCAGATACTTCATAAAAGGAAATTCTACTGGCAATATACACTTTCAATGAATAGCGGTATGCCTTAAGCCATTCTTCCCATGGCTCTGCATACAACGCGTGATGGTGATTTAAGTAAAAAAATAACTCTTCCTTTTCGAAATATTCAGGCAAAACAAAACTTAAGAATTCCACGATATCACGATGCGGGAAATCAATCACCGCTAATTCCCAATCGTAAATTAAGGGTGTGCCATTCTTTAGTATTGCAATATTTCGAGGATTATAATCGTTGTGAATAATGGTTTTGTTTAATTGTATGGATTCTGCTTCTTCCTTCAATTGATCAATTTGTCCATGTAACGTTTTTAAACGTTCAAGATTTTGATGATCGGAATGTTCGGTGATTAAAATGGAAAGTAATTTTTTGTATAATTCAGCGGAGTTCCATGGAACAAACACCGGAATGCTTGTAAATTGTTTAATGTCTGCATTTTGGTGAAACCAGGTGGCTACGTCTATGACGTTTAGGATATCTTCTCGTTGCCACACCTCAGGATGGTTTGCTGAATTCATAATTTTAACTGACGCAGAATCAAGGAATTCTTGAATGAAAAAATATATTTCGCGTTTCGGATTTATGTGTATACCATAAAGAGCGGGAATGTTTTTAAATCCTTGTTGATGTAAATAGGTATATATCTCTAATTCTTTCAGATGGCAATTCTTAAATTCAAGATCACCTTTCGAGGCTTTTAGTAAATCTGATAAATGTGGATCAATGGATGCTGCTATAACGTGTAATCCTTTGATAACTTCTTCGTCAAGGGCTTTTGATTTTAGTAACAGACTCAGTGAATGTTCTTCTGAGTTGCCGGTACGGTACGTTAAGGTGAATGGGACGAACCCAATTAATTTTTTACTGATCCGCGCAGTGATATTTGTTATAATGCCATTCTCCAACGAAATTTCATTATCAATATGGATACTTTGTATTTGTTTATCCTTAAAATAATTATTCAGACTGGACAAAATAAAATTATGAGTCAGTTCTGAACGGAGAAGCCAATGAACGGGTTTATTCCTACCGAGTTTTTCATGTGCCTTTGCAAACTCACCGCTTACGATGGCTGCGTAGGTGGAAATCTCTAACCCGAGGGCAAAGCCAGCGATCAGTTTCGCGAACCGCTCTACTTTGCCATTTCCCAGACAATTCATGATTTCCAACGCTTGTGCCTGCTTCGGCAAATGTGTTCCTCCGCCTACTGTGCCAATGACCAGGTTGGGTAGCGTTAGCGTGAGCTTCAAACCTTTGCTGGTCTTTTCCAGGTGAAATAACCCAACGCTAGACTCATGAATAGAGGCCAAGTCCTGCCCGGTGGCTATGTAGATTGCCGCTATTGCATTGGCTACATTAATATTATAACCGACCATCTCATCTTTTACAGCCAGTACTGTAGACGGATAATAGCAGCGTGCGATTTTTTCAGAAGTAGTGCGCAAAACTTCGTTGATAATTTTTTCTTCAAGAAAACATTCTGCCGTTACCTTGATCCCTCTTCCATACTTTATATTGTAGTGTGAAATCTTTTTATCGGAGGCACCATTTCCCTCGATTACAAAATCAATCGGAACAATCCCTTTTTCATTCTTTAGTTTATCTGCAATAAAAAGCATAGCATGCCAGGTGCAAACAGTGGTCATATTTTGTCCCGAAGCATCTCCTGTGGTATAATTAAATTTCAAATGAACAACAGGCCCCTCTTGAATTGCATCTACGTGTTGCAGCCTGGCGTGATTGGAATATTTTTCAGCCACTCGCTTAATGTCTACAAAAATAGACTCAATGAATATTTTGAAAACAAGCGCCTCGGTTTCTAAATCAAATAAAAACATGGGTGCCCGAGTCATCCGCTGCCAGGCAATATGAGCAGAAAATCCTCCACTCAGACTCAACGCCTTCGCCCCTCTATTCATACTGGAAATCAAAGCGCCTTCCAATGTACCGGCTGCGCAATACACCATCTCATGGGTTGCCGAATCATTAAATAAAAGCGGACCGACAATGCCCAACGGAATTTCTGAAGTACCGATATAGGACTCAATATTATTTTGAATATCCTGTAATTCTAAGTGTGTTTCTGTCAGTTTCCTCGTTTCTATTTCAATAGATTCCAGATAATCCAGGCGCATCTGGGTTGACAATTTCGTAACCAATCCTCTTCCGGGTATAACTGAATAATTAATCATTGGGGGACATCGGGTAAGTCTTCAAAAAGAAAACTTAATTAAGTGAATATAATTGAATTTACTGCAGTTTTGAAAAACATTGTACAACGGAATAGTCGTGGAGAATTATTTATGTACAATCTGACCGTTATTCTTTGGCGCATCAACATGATTGGGGGAATTACATTTGGGTACCGGGTTACTTTGTGAGTACGGTGGGATTGAACGCAGGCCGATGTAATAAGGCGTTATGTAAAATACTAAGGGGATGAAGAACGTAAAGAAGGAAATCAAGGTAGGAGCTTTTGATTCATTAAATTCAACTGTGCTATTGTTGCGGCTCGCCTGAATCAAAACGTTTAACTATTTCCCTTTTCAATCAAACGTTATTTTATGGTAGGCTTGCGGTGAGTACATTCAAGAACTAAGGGTAGGAGATTGCTATCTTTCAAAAGGCTGCACCTATGGTGATGGGGGTATTTCAATCATTTCCTTCCATTTAATTAAAAAATAAAATAAACATTCATTATGGAATTTATCAGACACCTGCATCTCATACGAAAACCTTATCCTTATGAAAAAGCAATTTATACTCACTATTCCAAAAGCGTGTTCTGAACATTGGGAAAACTTTACCCCAACTGCCAATGGAGGATTTTGTGCCTCATGCAGTAAAGTTGTTGTAGATTTCTCAACGATGAATGATGATCAAATCATCCATTACTTCAGCAAAAGAAGAGATCAAACCTGTGGGCGTTTTCGTTCTGATCAATTAAAAGACTATTCACTTAAAGCGCCTCTAACGATCAATCCCGGCTGGAAGTTGCTGAAGGCAGGTTTTTTATGTTTGTTTATCGTTTTGGTTAGTAAGCCAGGCATGGCGATTACTAGTAACAATAGAATGAAATCTGAAGTTGTTCGTCTTCTGGTTCAGCAGAATGGAAAACGTACTGTAGAGGCAGAATACATCATCAAAGGAATTATCAAATCAGAAGAAGATAATGAGCCACTTCCCGGTGTAACAATTTACTTAAAAGGTTCTACCGAGGGAACTGTTTCGGATACCAATGGACAATTTGAATTTCCAACGAAGTTGAAGGCCGGGGATATTCTTGTTTTTAGTTTCATTGGATTAGAAACCAAAGAATATACTGTACCCAATGAGCCAAAAGAAGTGATTGAAATCCGGATGGCACTCAGTTACTGCATCCTGTTAGGAGAGGTATCGGTTAGTGGCGTTGATATAAAACAGCAATCAGGTTTCCGAAGCTGGTGGCAAAAGGTTAAGGGAATATTCTAAAAGCCTTTCTGATGAAGTATTCATCCATACTATTTTTAGTGTTTGTTAACTTTTCAGCAAGTCTGTATGCACAACAAGTAGATTTTGAAACCACTGATTTTAAGACAGCCGATAGCGTAGCTGCATTGTATCCCGGACATTCGCTACGAAATTTGAAAATCCTTGCTGACAAGTTAACGATTCCCTTATCTACGGAAGAAGAAAAATTTCGGGCAATCTATCGTTGGGTATGCTTTAATATTGAATATGATTATCAAAACTATTTAACGAATAAACACAAACGAGATAAACTAAAAAATAATACCGGTGAGCTTGCCCAGTGGAATAAAAAATTCAGTTTAGTAGTATTCAATAAATTACTTACTGAGCAAAAAACGGTCTGTACGGGATATGCCTACTTAATAAAGGAGTTATCTTATCATGCCGGACTTTCATGCGTTATTATTGATGGCTACGGACGAACCACACAAGCCAATATAGGAGGGGCAGGCATTGCAAACCATTCGTGGAATGCGATACAATTAAATAATAAATGGTATTTATGTGATGCCACATGGTCGAGCGGTGCCATTGATACCCACACGGGTAGGTTTGTAAAGAAATTTGATGATTCCTATTTCCTAGTGGACCCTTCCTTATTTATTCGTAATCATTATCCGTTAGATTCAACCTGGTTGTTGTGCGATAAACTTACGTTACCAGAGTTTTTGAATGCACCTCTTGTTTACAACGGTCTATTTAAATATAAAATTAAAGCCGTGTGGCCCGAAACGTTTGATTTAACAATTATAAAAGGAGAGACAGTTTCTTTTCGTTTTAAAAAGAACAGTCAAGTGGAGACAGAAAATATTTTACTGCTGATCAGAAGTTCAGGAAACGTAAATGAGGTTTCACCACTAATGAATGATGTCGTAGACGGGCTTTATACGATTGATTATTGTTTTTCACAACGAGGAACCTACCGTGTTTATGTTCTTTTAGATCTTAATTATGTATGTAGCTATTTAATAAAAGTCACGTAATCATTGATTCGCAGGCGTGCCAGACAGGTGTACGATCTGAAGCATGGTCATTACTTGTTTTTATAACTACGCGCTACAACTTCAACCGATGATGGGTCCACCTTGCCACATCTTCTTCATAATGCGTGATGAGAATTAACGTGGTTGATGGATCGAGGTGGTCATGCAGGTATTCATTGACGCGGTTTTTTTGAAGCGAGTCCAGGAACTGGAAGGGTTCATCTAAAAGTAATAGTTCTTTTTGTGAAAGAAATAATGAAAGCAACAACGTCAACTGAAGTTGCCCGTTGGAGAGCTGTTGCAACTTCTTTGATAGAATGGATTCAATCTGAAACTGTTCAATCAGTTGATTTAATGAAATGGATGATGCTTGCGCTTTTTCGAGATATTCACGTACAATACATTGTTCGGTAGCATGATCCAGAAAATGTAATTGTTCTGGTCCCAGGTAACTGATACGTTTCTTGATGTCCCAGATGGATTCACCTGTACCTCTTCGCTTACCAAAAAGATATACCGGTTCGCTATAAGCCATCGGATGATCGGCATAAATCAAACTAAAGAGGGTGGTTTTACCTGAACCGTTGCGCCCGGTGAGTGCCCATCGTTCGCCCTCGTTGACTTTCCAGTTTAGATTTTTTAGAATGATCGAATCGCCATATTGAATTTTAAGGTTTCTCATTTCGACCACCGGCTTTGTTTTCTTTGCAATGGGTAAGGGTAGCGGTGAGAAATCATTTTGATTGATGTTTTCTTTCCGATCTGTAATTATAGCTGTTGAATTATTCAATACGATTTTCTTCGCCAGGGTTTTGGGAAGTTGCCCATGATCATGATCCGCTATAATCAATTGAATATTGAAAGCAATTACGAGGTGATCCAGAAATTCACGGAGTTCTGTTCTACTTATAGGATCGAGTCCTTCGAATGGATAGTCGAGCAACAAGACTTTAGGTAAGTTATCCAGCAGTTGTTTGAGAATGATTATTTTTTTGAACTGCCCATTGGATAAGCGTGGTAGTTCCAGGTTGAGCAAATGATGGATGTTAAAAGAATCGGGAAACTGAAAATTAGCCAGCCGTTCATACCGATGGCCAAAGAAATCCTTTACGGTAGGTACAGGACTATTTTCGATCGTGTAGTATCGTTGTTGATAAAATAACTCCGGGCCATGCATCAATTCATGCAGCGCATGGGTGGGCACGAAATGAATATTCGTTTTTCGTAGATTGTATTTTTGATCCCAGTCGAGGTGGTCATTGATAAAAGCGTAATGCACTTTTCCGCTTGTTGGCTGAACATATCCAGCGATCAGGTTTAACAGTGTTGTTTTTCCTGTGCCATTCATACCTTCGATGAGGTAGTTAACCCCTGATTCAAATTCCAGGCTAAGGCAATCAAATACTGTTAAATCCCGGTGGGAATAGGTGACCTGTTGAAGATTAATCATTAAAAGAGGAAGTATTTACACAAAGACAAAAGTAACTTTTACAAAGGTTTGTAGTGATAATAAAATATGCTTTTTATCAACCTGTAAGGGTCATGATTTAAAATAGATATTATCCTACTTTTAGGTTCCTATCATCATCTATGCGCTACCTGGTAAAAGTGGTGGCGTTGATATTGGTTGGAAAATTTTAATTTCACCGATGGATATACTCTTTTTTACTTTTTTGAATCCTTATCTTTACCCTATGATAAAAAAATTCTTTACCATCATCATCCTGAGTGTAATTATGTTTGCACTGGCCTCATGCCAGGCGAAGAAAGAAGCGAATGTCTCTGAACAAAAAGTAAATACCAAAAAGGTTTCCATCGCTGAAATTGAGACGGGGATCAAGGAGTTTATTCAAATGAAGACAAAAGAAAGCGGTGGGTATTTTAACGTTCATGATCGGGGACAGGAGTTTCGCATGAAACTGGTGCGGGTACATACTGAATACCTGGCTAACCTGGGTCCGAAAAGTCATTTTGCCTGTGTCGATCTAGCCGATGAAAGCGGAGATGTGTACGATGTAGACTTTTTTCTCAGTGGAGATCCTGGTGCTATGGATGTGACCGAGACCAGTGTTCATAAATTAAATGGCAAGCCATATTATGCCTGGAAACAGAAGAAGGATAAAACGTGGAATCGTGTGCCCGTAAAGGATGCCGGCACGCGCTTACTGGGAGTAATTGAAGGAAGCGATTCGTTTGAATTTAATTATCAAGTTGAATTACCAGAAATCAAAGGCGATGCGAAAATGTGGATCCCAATTGCCACGACAGACAATCATCAATCCGTAGAAATAACGTCCATGAATGTGCCCATTGAATACAAACTACTCAACGATAAGGAATTCAATAATACCATTCTTTATCTCGAACCGCGCGCTGCTCAAAGCAAAAATAAGATAGAGATTCACTATAAAGTGAAGCGAATGGAAAGGGGGCCGATTGATGAAACAGAACCTGTGGATGAACGATACCTGGCGGATAATCGATTAATGCCGGTAGGAGGTCGATTCACAAAAGTTGCAAAAGAAGCCACCATGGGTCGCGATGTAAATGCACTCATGAAAGCCCGCGCGCTGTATGACTACATCATCGATAACATGCGTTATATGAAATATGGAAACTATGGGAAGGGTGATGCCAATTACGCCTGTGATGTGCGAACAGGTAATTGTACGGAATTTCATTCCTTTTTTATTTCATTGGCAAGGTCTTCCGGAATTCCGGCCCGGTTTGCCGTAGGAGCGGCCATTCCTTCAGAACGGAATGATGGGGGCATTGACGGTTACCACTGTTGGGCAGAATTTTATGCAGAAGGAAAATGGTGGCCAATTGATATCAGTGAAGCAAATAAATATACTGCACTGGCAACCTATTATTTTGGCCACCATCCTGCCAATCGAATTGAGTTTAGCCGGGGTCGCGATCTCCTAGTAGACCCCGCTCCGGCATCAGGACCCATTAATTTTTTGGCGTATCCATTATTAGAAATCAATGGTAAGGAAGCATCCACAAAAACAACGTTTTCATTTAAGCGACCCAACACGCCAGCCTCTTAAAGGAATTACTGATTTGCTGTAGAGTCAGCAGGGTGATCTTGTTTCGTTGAATCAGCAGGATGTTCCTGTTTAGTAGAGTCAGCAGGATGCTCAGTGGCAGAACTTTCTTCTTTATTGCCTTTGCTACATGAAACAATAGCACCCGCTAAAACGAAGGTGAGGAAAAGAATGGACGTTAGTTTTTTGGTGAATTTTAACATAATAAAAATTTGGTTTTGGTTTTGAATAAAATTACATCTAAGGTAAGACCTTTCACTGAATATTTAAACATAATTAGGTATTAGGAATGTGTATTTCCCCTCAGTGAAGACAAAACACTGTTTGTGCAGGTCTTCTGCGCACATATTTCAATGAGTACAATAAATTCCTTTCCTACTTATCAACTAAAATTCGTTCGAAACATCAGCTAGCAAGCTCACTGTGTTGAAGTCTCTTGATGTTACGGGGTCGATAACTATGACCTATAATAAGTTTTCATACGTCACGAATCCAATAAAATTTCTGTTAGATCATCTTGTCCCTTTGACTCAAATGGCGCATAAAAAAAGGCAGCCTGTTGCCAGGCCACCTTTCCATATTAATTAAATAGTACTGTTATGAAATCAGGCTAAGTCAAAGCGGTCAAGGTTCATCACCTTATTCCAGGCTGCCACAAAGTCTTGTACAAACTTCATGTGCGAATCCTCACAACCATACACTTCTGCAAGGGCTCTCAACTCAGAATTCGAACCAAATACAAGGTCTGCACGCGTAGCGGTCCATTTCACTTCGCTTGTCTTACGGTCGCGGCCTTCAAAAACATCGGTGGAACCAGCGATGCCTTTCCAGGTGGTGCCCATATCAAGCAAGTTCAAAAAGAAGTCGTTCGTCAGTGCCTCAGGGCGATTGGTGAATACACCCAGTTTTGATTTGTCAAAGTTCGTGTTCAATACACGCAATCCACCAACCAGTGCGGTCATCTCCGGTGCAGTCAGCGTCAACAGTTGTGCTTTGTCAACCAACATTTCTTCTGCTGATATACTGTACTTCTTCTTTAAGTAGTTGCGGAAGCCATCAGCAACAGGCTCGAGCACGGCAAATGATTCTACATCAGTTTGCTCTTGTGAAGCATCAGCGCGTCCGGGTGTGAAAGGAACCTTCACCTCATGACCGGCATTCTTTGCTGCCTTCTCAATACCCGCACATCCGCCTAGCACAATCAAGTCTGCCATCGAAACGGCTTTGCCGCCAGCAGCATTGAATTCTTTTTGGATTCCCTCCAGCGTATTTAACACTTTTGCCAGTTGAGCCGGATTGTTTACTTCCCAATTCTTCTGTGGAGCAAGTCTTACGCGTGCACCGTTGGCACCGCCACGTTTATCAGAACCACGGTAGGTAGAGGCTGAAGCCCACGCTGTCGATACCAGTTCAGATACAGAAAGTCCTGAAGCGAGGATCTTGGTCTTTAATGTGACAGTATCTTTATCGTCAATCACTTTATGCGTGACGGCAGGAATAGGATCTTGCCAGATTAATTCTTCTTTAGGAACTTCTGGTCCGAGATAGCGAGCTACCGGCCCCATATCACGGTGCGTCAGCTTGAACCAGGCGCGTGCGAACGCATCTGCAAACTGATCTGGATTATCTAAAAAGCGTCTTGAAATTTTCTCGTAGATGGGATCCATTCTCAAGGCAAGGTCAGTGGTAAGCATCATGGGCACATGACGCTTGGATGGATCGTGTGCATCGGGTACTGTATTAGCACCCATGCCGTGCTTGGGTTTCCATTGATGTGCACCGGCCGGGCTCTTGGTGAGTTCCCATTCGTAACCAAACAAGTTCCAGAAGAAGTTGTTGCTCCACTTTGTTGGAGTGGTCGTCCATATAACTTCCAGTCCGCTGGTGATGGTATCTCCACCTTTACCCGAACCAAAGCTGTTCTTCCAGCCTAGCCCTTGTTCTTCCATGCCGGCTGCTTCTGGCTCAGGACCTACATGGGTGGCAGGTGCAGCCCCATGGGTCTTGCCAAACGTGTGACCACCAGCAATCAGCGCTACGGTTTCTTCGTCATTCATTGCCATACGGGCAAAGGTCTCCCGTATGTCTCGGGCGGCTGCCATCGGATCAGGATTTCCGTTAGGTCCCTCCGGATTCACATAGATGAGCCCCATCTGAACGGCAGCCAGTGGATTTTCAAGGTCACGTTCACCGGAGTAACGTTTGTCGCCAGCCAGCCAGGTTTTTTCAGCACCCCAGTACACATCTTGTTCGGGTTCCCACACATCTTCACGACCGCCACCAAAACCGAAGGTCTTGAAGCCCATCGATTCGAGGGCCACATTACCGGTAAGGATCATCAGGTCAGCCCATGAAATTTTACGGCCATATTTCTGTTTGATTGGCCAAAGCAATCTGCGCGCCTTGTCGAGGTTAACGTTGTCAGGCCAACTGTTGAGCGGAGCAAAACGCTGCTGACCTGCACCCGCGCCACCGCGGCCGTCACCCGTGCGATACGTGCCAGCGCTGTGCCATGCCATGCGTATGAACAATGGGCCATAATGACCAAAGTCGGCCGGCCACCAGTCCTGAGAGTCCGTCATTAACGCGTGAAGGTCTTTCTTCAATGCTTTGAGATCCAGACTTTTAAATTCTTCTGCATAGTTAAACTTTTCGCCCATTGGGTTTGATAGGGCAGAGTGTTGACGAAGGATATTCAGTTTCAACTGATTAGGCCACCAGTCTTGATTTTGTGTTCCACTGCCTGCGGGTTGGTGGAACGGGCATTTGCTTTCATCTGAAGATGTGTGTTTTTCCATTTTCTATCGATTAATAAATTGTTTGTAGTGATGCATTAATAATAAATTCTTTTACCGGCTGGTACAATGACCAAAGTCATGATCCAGGTGAAATTAAAACCTATTGAACAACAAGGTTACCATCGGTACACTAATAAATCAAATTGATTATATTTATGATCATATAGTTATTATCTATGACCTTAACGCAACTGGAATACATTCTTGCCCTGGATACGCACCGCCATTTTGTACTTGCTTCTGAAAAATGTTTTGTAACCCAACCTACCCTCAGCATGCAAATCCAAAAGTTGGAAGAAGAGTTGGGTGTGAAGATTTTCGATCGTACTAAACAGCCTGTTATCCCAACCGAAATTGGTATCAGCATCATAGCGCAGGCGCGGGTTATTCTTCGGGAAGCCAATATGATCGAACAACTCATTAATGATCAGAAAGATAGTATGACGGGTGAACTTAGAATTGGTATTATTCCTACACTCGCACCTTATCTGCTTCCGCCTCTCTTTAAGCAGATGCGAGAAAAATATCCTCAGATGAACCTCATCATTAAAGAGACCATCACCGAAGAGGTACTTGGTGAATTGAAAAGCAATCGACTTGATTGTGGTTTGGTGGTGACTCCCTTGAAGGATGTGTCGATTAAAGAAGATGTACTTTTTTACGAAGAGTTATTCGTGTATGTATCCAAGAAGAATGCCCTCTATGATAAAAAGTATGTTCTGGCCAGTGAAATCGATCCAGATCAACTGTGGCTGTTAGAAGAGGGGCATTGTTTTCGTTCTCAGATTTTGAATTTGTGTGAATTAAGGAAGAGTTCCGATTTTCATTTTAAATATGAAACCGGAAACATTGAAACCCTGAAGCGCATGGTTGATAAAAGTGATGGCATTACCATTTTGCCAGAGCTGGCTGTGATGGAATTCAGCAAACCCCAGATGAAACTGGTGAAGAGATTGAAAGAGCCCAGCCCTGCCCGTGAGGTGAGCCTGGTTACACATCGGGATCACATCAAGACGAAACTCATCAAAACACTGAAAGAAGAAATCCTGAATATCGTACCGGTTCAAATGCAGAAACTGCGTAATAAAAAGGTAGTGGAGATAAATTATTGATGCAGGTTTCTCATAGAGAAATATTTTCAAAAATGTGGTTGCGCTGAGCCTCTCGAAGAATGACTAGCGTATACTTCAGCAAGCATAGTAGTCAGGCTTTTACATGCCTATGAATGACATGGGTGAACATTAAAAACGCTGAGAAACCAGGCTATTTCATTTTAAGAAGCTCCCACAAATTTCTGGGCTTTTCACTAAATGTATCATTCGCCAGGTAGCTCATGATAAAAATTGCTGCGATGAAACCGAATACAATCATTACCTGGTAGATTGATATTTTCTGTATATCCTGTTTTGCTTTAGCATCACAAACTTCACCCGGGCAGTATTGTGCCTTCTCTTTATAAAACCACTTATACACCACACAGCCTAAGCAAATACCAAAGGCAGACTCAAAGAATAAGAAGGTCATACAAACCAGGCAAGTAAGGCCGCTGATTGCGCTGTATGTATTAAGTACTACCATCAGAACGAACATCATGGAGGCCAGGGAAATGCCAATGATCCAGGCAAACTTCTTTTGTGCAGCGCCCACATATTCAGGCACCTGGTTTCTTACAATCATTCGTCTGATGATGAGGGCAGGAGAGTACTTCGGACTTACCAATACCCGAACGATCATGTCCGAAAGAAACAAGACGATCATATACTTGATCATGAGAAAATTGCCTTTAAAAATAATGAGCATGAACGACATGAACATGAACAAAAAGAGTATTCCTGCGGAAGCCCTTATTTCACGTTCGTTTAAAACCGGGATGGTATACCCCTCAACGTGTTCACCAAATCCTGCCATCGTACTAAGCGTTTGAATGTTGTGTATGGTAACGCAACGTTGGTGGATTTGGATACTGAATAAGCTATAAATTCAATGGCTCCTCCAATGAAAAGGAATTGACAATTCGCCTTACGGATAGTACGCTTGTTAAGAGGAAGTTAACCGGACTTAAACCAATAAAAAGTAGAAGAGAACCATTGGACCAAGTGCTTTTAGTTATCTCCATTTTTTAGAGAATCGGGAATTAGTGAATCAAGTAATTATTCGGATATCTGAAGGGAAGCACCTTAGCCAGGCAATAATAGCCTAATGGTTGGGCGTTTTGTTAACAAAGCTTAGGTGGATCCGCTGGTAAGTAGTAGGCCTTATCAAAGTCATAGAAAGTTTTTTTAGCCCAACCTTTTAATTCATCATCCGACTGAGAGGAGTGGTACTATTTGGATTGGCTTGGGAAGTGGGAAGGAAGCCCAGTCTGTACAATTCGTCAAGCTGCTACACTGGTAATGGTTACACATAGGATACAGCATCTCTTCAATCAATCGTAGGAGTTACAAAATTCTATAATTTCAATTTGTGTCTGATCAATCCTTTGTTGCAAAAAGATTAAACAGTACCTATGCATGCGTAAAGATTAGATCATGTTCAAAAAAATCTATCTGGAAATATCCAACATTTGTAATGTGCAATGTTCTTTTTGTCCTGTTGTTGAAAAGGACAAGAAGTTAATGGATCTGAATGAATTTGAGGCAATCCTACAAGAGGTTGCCCCACTGGCAGAAATTATCTGTTTACATTTATTGGGTGAACCTCTTGCGCATCCCAGGTTTTCAGAGATACTTGCTATTTGCGAAAAGTATAACACCCAAATTGATCTGACCACCAACGGAATTTTGATCAAGCGATATAAAGAGCACATCCTAAACGCCAACTGCATCCGGCAAGTCAATTTTTCTTTACAGGCCTTTAAAGACAATTTTCCTGATCGGGATATCGATCCCTATGTTTTACCCATCTTTGAATTTGCCAAATCGGCTCACGCGTTACGACCAGCACTGTATACCAATTTTAGATTGTGGAACCAGGAAAGTAACGATTCGGATAATGAGGATATATTTTTGAAGATCGAATCGTACTTCAATATTATGATTAATAGAAACATCGAAACAGGAGCAATTAAATCGAAGAACATTTGGAACAGACTTTACTTGCATTTTGATTCTCGTTTTGAGTGGCCCTCTTTTCTTTTGCCCCATCAGGGTACGCAAGGTCGGTGCCACGGTACCGTTAGTCATATTGGCATACATGCCGATGGTTCTGTCGTGCCGTGTTGCTTAGATAAAAATGCTGCTATTAATTTGGGAAATGTGAAAGAGCAATCGTTGAAAGATATTCTTAATAGTGACCGATTTGTTAAGATGCGGAAAGGTTTTTTAAGTGGTGTACTGGTGGAAGATTTTTGTCAGCATTGTTCTTTTATAAAACGGTTTGATAAAGCAGGAAAAAAGCAAACAAAGCTATTCAACAAAGTATAACCATTCTTTCATATAGATTGGTTGGGTTTACACCGTAGTTTCTGAGGCTGATGCAGATAAGAGTGACCTACTACTCAGTAAGTTCAATCTTCCTCGTGTCACAAGAATTTAGATTCGTAATTGTTAAATGGATTGCGTTATGTTAACATAGCGTAGGCTCCGGGCCCTACCCAATTTTCATAAAAGGTTTTTTGTTGCGGCCATACATTACTCCAACCTTTTCTCATTTACACCAGGCGGGGGCAGTGACACTCTCCCGCGTAGCGGATAAAACATTTGGTCAAGCATGGGGTAGTGGGAGGGAAGTGCGGCCTGCACAATGTGTGGCGATGTTGAGTGGAAATTTTCGTGCTTTAGAATCTAATCCCCAAAAAGTTATTGGTTCAAATTTTACTCACTGCCATCACTGATTGTTGTCATTGCAACGCATGACCTCAATCGGTATAATTACCTACGCATTATTAAAGTTTAGATACTGGTGTACTTCGGTACTGGGTATTAAGACTGTGGCACGAATGGCAGAAAATCAGACACAGATACAGGTTGCAATCATGTTCACTGATCTCGTAGGGTATACAGCACTCAGCGAAAGAGATGAACCTGCCGCATTGGAACTTGTAAAGAAAAACCGTGAGCTACACACGACAACAATTCAAAAACACAATGGCCAACTAGTGAAAGAACTCGGGGATGGATTCATGGCTACTTTTGAAAATGCTTTTCATGCTATAGCTTGTGCACGTGATATTCAGGGTAAAGCCAAGGCATTGGATTTTGGTCTTCCTATTCGTGTCGGTATCCATTTTGGAGAAATTACAACTGTTAGAGGTGATATCTTTGGTCACGGAGTGAATATGGCTTCCCGCATACAGACTATTGCTGACCCGGGAGGCGTCTATTTGTCTGAAGCGATGAATAAGATTATTGTTAGCAAGACTGACCCTGTAACCCAATACATGGGAGCTGTTCCGCTTAAAAACATCAAAGATCCGGTTCCTGTATATGCTTTGAAGGGAGAAGGACTGACTTCTCCTGATAAAAAGAGGATTAATAGAATTATCAGAAGGAGCGTTTACTTACGGTACTATCGGAATGCTGCCATAGTAAGTCTTCTTGTCCTTGCTGTGTTGTTTATTTGGTTCAAACAGACATTCGTCATTGAAAGAAATATTATTACCAAATCGGTTGCTGTCCTTTCGCTTAAAAATCTAACAAAGGATACCGGAACAGATTTTCTGAGTATTAGTCTTACCGAAGAGCTGATACGTGAATTATCCAGAGTAAATACGCTTACCGTGATTTCTCAGAGTTCTACAATACAATACTCTGGAATAGGCATCACGTTTTCCGAAATATCCCGGGCTTTAAATGATGTCAATTACATTGTAGATGGAACAGTTTTAATGGAAAATGATCAGATCCAATTAGAGATACGCCTAAACGACCCCACGAAAGACCAGGTAATCTGGAGAAAGGAATATGCAACGGAAGTCAGTGCAAGCCGGCAATTATGGGCTGATGTTGCAAAGGACATTTGCCGTACGATAGGGGTTTTCGTACCGGATGAAAATTCTACGTTATGGAGCGGTATCAAATCTGTAGACCCAGGCACCTATGAGCTTTATCTCAAAGGGATGCATGCGTTAAATAAAGATTCAATAAATCCAGAAGTTGCTTTATCGTATTTCAATGAAGCCATCGAAAAGAGCCCAACAGATGCCTATGCCTGGGCAGGAGTTGCTACTGCACATATATTTATGGGTCACGGAACCCATCCCTCGAAAGAAGATCGGCAGAAAGCAAGGGCAGCCGCGTTACGTGCTATACAATTAGACTCTACACTAGCAGAAGCATGGTCTTCGTTGGGAATGGTTAAGGGGTATTATGATTGGGATTGGAATGAAGCCGAATATGCTTATCGTAAAGCAAACGAATTGAATCCAAGTCTTGCCTGGAATCATTACCATTACAGTTGGTACCTGGTATTATTCGGAAGAATGGATGAGGCTATTAGAGAACACAAAAAGGCGAAGGAATTGGATCCCTTTACGCCCGCACACACAGCATGGCTTGGATATCTATACATGATGGTGGGAGAATATGATAAAGCAATCAAAGAAGCAGAATTGGCTATGAAAATGAAAAATAAAATACTGGGTAAATTGGTACTGGGTGAAATCTATTGTTCCATGGGAAAAACAGCAGAAGGAATTGAAATTTTTGAAGAGATTCTAAGTAATCGTCCCGATATTCCTGAGCATTTTTTCCCATTTATTGGCAAGGCTTATTTGCTAACGGGTAACATTGAAAAAGGAATGAAGATTCTTAATGAAATTGATACAAAATATGATATAAATCCGAGTGCATGGGGAGCATTGCAAAGGGCAGCAATGTATACTGCACTTGGCGATTATGATAATGCTTTTAAATGGTATCAATTTGAGCCCCATCATCATTGGGTATCAGGGGTAAGAGTTTTGTGGAATATGCCGTTTGCCAAAGACAGTTCCTTTGTCAAGGATCCCAGATTCAATGAATTGATGCAACGGATGGATTTGCCTGATCCGGCACCCTTTCAATACAATGCTCAACTTGATCAATGAACAGTATTTTTTTTTAAGTACAATACAGCGTGTAAGATTGCTGCTTAACAATACCAGTTTTACTTTAACATAAAATCAATACCGATATATCCTTTTGCCAATGCAAAAAGATAGGTTATATAATGGCAATGCGTTATGTTAAGTAGCTTTGGCATCCGGGCTTACCGGAATCTTAATAAAAAGTTTTTTTTGCGTGGGCTTTCAATAATTCAATCTTCATAATTAATCAATGGACTGGGGCAGCGACACTCTTTGGGCAGGCTTTGGAAGTGGTAAGGAAGTGTGGACTGCACAATGGGTGTTGCTGTTTTTCAGGATCATGCTTATTATTGAATTTCTATTGAACTACTATTGAATTACCATTAACCCAATGCTTGTACTCATTGGTATAATACAAATAGGCAGAACTTGCGCCACCCACATACGTACCTGGAATTTCAGCTTTCAAATCAAGATTGATTTGATTCTCACCGCTGGGACCCATTTCTCTAAAATATAGTATCAGATTGCCATTCATTATTTCATAAAAATCAAATACTTCTTTTTCCTGTAGTTCTTTTAACTGCCATGCTTGTGCACTTAACCCGGCAGGTATCCCAATAACGGCAACAGTCATGGGCAAACCACTTTTTGTTTTGTTTCTAAGTGAAACTGTTAGTCTAACCGTTTCATTTAATCGTACCGTTGATTCGCTTAACGAAGTGGCCAGGCTAACTTGGCAGTGCTCACTTGATTGAGGTTTTTTGGTGTGCCATTGAACATCAACAGTGTAGGGGAGTGGCTCAGTGGTTCCTTCAAATCTTACCCTCAAGATTTGATCACCATCATGTTCTTTTATAAAATTACTCAGGATCAATTTTTCACGTGTCTCTTTTTGGTAACTCAGTTTATCGGCCAACTTGTTGCCAGCAAGAATTTGAATCGTACCAGCTTCGCGTGTAGTCCGCACAAGGTTAGCATATTCAGTCAAGGCTTTGAGCGCCAATGTTGTTCCTTGCGTTGAACCAAATTGACCATGAGCGCGTGAAGCCAATATATTTTGAATACATGTATTGACAAGACTTAAGTCAGGAGATGAAGATTTCATTAACGCAATTGTCCAGAGACTGATTGTTTCTATTTGAAGTGAATTACCATAACTTCTAACAATAGAATGCTCAGCTTTTAAACCACCAAATCCATCAGTCTTTACATGTTGTTTAAAGTTATTTACAAGATTTGCATAGTCATTATGACGTTCCAGGTTAAATGCAGTGCTGGCAACCAGTGCCATTCGATACATATCTTTACTCTTCGTTACTTCGGCCAGCGCGTGTTCATATTCTGGCAAAATGTCCTTCGATCCTGTTTCCGAAAGAGCGTAGGTGATGTAGGCATTTGTTACATCCCCTGATGCTGCTGAAAACCCGTACTTGCCAGCACTTTGCTTAAAACTACCCTTACCTGTTCTTTTGTTAAGTAGCCATTCACGTGTACGGTTAAGCATTGCCACATCAACACCAGTAAAAACTTTCTTCATCTCGTAAAATTGTAGCAGTCCAAAGGCGGTTAATCCCTCATGTGCAGGAGGATGACCAAACCATTCAAAACCACCACCTTTTATTTCATAAGCTATCAGTTTAGTATATCCATTTTGAATAAATGTAAGCGCTCGCTTTTCAATGGCTGGATTTATTAATCCCGACTGTTTCATAAACTGAAGTGCTAAAATATTTGGAAACGTACTGGACGAGACTTGTTCAAAACATCCATATGGTTCACGAAGAATTGATTCTGCACCTGTAAACAGATCGCTCAATACGTCAGGAAATGCAGTGAGTTCTGACTTGACTGAATTAAGTTCTGCTTCATGAATTTTGAATTGAATTATTTTGTCCAATTCTTTTGATGAAAAACTCAACCTCATGGGGAACCCTATTGGCTTAACCTGAATGATGTGCCTCATCTCATCTGTATAATCTCCAGCATCTAATTTGAGAGTAATTGGGAACTGACCTTCAATACCTTTTGAATTAATCGTGAACCATAATGTTTTACTGGATTGAGGATCAATACTAACAGTTTGGCTACTTGACTCTTTAACCGCCAACTCGGGTGGCAGGGTTAAAGAAAGAGTACCTGAAAGTGTTGTTGAGGTCTCATTTTTAATTCGAACGGGCAATTTCAAAATATCCTCAAATCCTAACGTTTCAGGTAATTTTACATCCATTGAAAGCGGCAATTCTGTAAAATATACCTCTTCAC
Organism: uncultured Ohtaekwangia sp.; assembly: GCA_964349405.1. Taxonomy (GTDB): domain Bacteria; phylum Bacteroidota; class Bacteroidia; order Cytophagales; family Cyclobacteriaceae; genus ELB16-189. The sequence goes on from CAYGGY010000021.1 coordinate 32,287, forward strand.
TTCGCCCGAGCAATCCTGTTCTTGAAAAACCTTCGGCTGTAATGCGAAAAGCACTCACCGCATCATTATTATAAAACGAGAGATTTGCTTTTCCATTTTCATCCGTAACAATCGTATGATTCCAGTGAACTGTCGTGCGAAAATCCTTTCTTACTTCTTTGCTGGTTGTAACAGGTGGTGGTACATAGAATTCACGCGTTGGCGCAAATTTCCTGGGTGTAATAGTCAGGCTTGAAAATTTTGCCGGCCTTTTCTTTGTTTGGTAATAGTAACCCAATCTTGACCGGGTGGTAATTAAGATTGCCCCATTTGCAGCAGCACTACCATAAAGTGCAGTAGCTTCCGGTGAATTGATTACTTCTATAGTTTGAATGTCATCAGGGCCAATTATACTGCCGTTCGAGAAGTTTTGATTGAGACTAGTTCCAATAGGATGACCATCGACAACATATAGAGGTTCATTTCGGCCTCCTGCCAGTGAGCTTAATCCCCTTACGGTTACATTCGATTGGGCGCCCGGATTTCCTGTTTGGGGTGTTATGAGTACACCCGCTACACGACCCTGTAAGGCATTTTCCAATGACGAAGCCGCAAACATGCTTTCAATGGTGTTTTCCTGAATCGTAACAACACTTCCGGTAAGTCCCCTCTTTTCTTCTACTCCAAAAGCAGTAACAACTATTTCACTTAATTGCGTTGCATCTGCGCCTAAGGTCATATTTAATCCGCCTTCTTGCAAAATATTTTCGACCTGGACGTTATCAGGAACCACTGAAACCAGTTGAACTCCTGTTTCATCTTCCGGAAGTATGACAGTCCCTTCTTTATCATTTAGTGAAACAGCGAAGGAACCCTCCTTCCTTAAGACAATTTCACCAGGCTTCTTAGTTAGCAGGAGAAGAGATATAGTAGGATCAATATTCTTAAATACAAAATACCCCTCCTTAGTAGTTTGAACTTTTACAATTCTCTTTTTACCGCCAAGCTCTAGTAATGTAACCTCTCCGGAAAATCCAACACCTTGGCTATTGACTAAGACGCCACCAAGGTTCTTATTCTTTTCAGCTGAATAGTTTATTACTCTGTTGTTATCTACTACGTCTTTCCACGAGAATCTTCTCCAGCCTTGCGTCATTAATAAATAGTCTAGCGCCTTAGTGGCCTTCGGTTCATTCGGGTCGAAGTAAAAAGCAGGTTCCTGTATTTCTCCTTTTACCTCAGAACTTAGTAGTAATGAAGAAAGTATGTTATCTTGTTTATCATCAGCAAAAGTTATTAGCTGATCATCAACAACAGATAGTGATATTTTCGAGGGAATAGGTTTACCTTCACTATTCACGGTTTTAATTTCAAGTTGAACTAATTCACGAGGCAGGTATCGTTGCTTATCAGTTTTTAATTCGATTTTCAAACCCTTATCATTATTGATGAAAACCAATCGTTCACATTGCGCGACTCCATTCGCATCAAATAGCGTAAATACCGATATTCCTTGAGGTAAGTTTTTGATTGATACGGTCTGTCTATTTTCACCTTCTTTTAATTTAAGGGTTTCGGCATAGTGAATTTCACCATGCGATTGCCCAACAAGATGTGCCTCTGTTATTTTGTTTGAATGAACTACCCAATGAAGTGTTGTATCCGTCCTTTCAACCAGATTTAAAACAAATCCAGCAGGTGTTGGATCAGGAAGCGCAATGAGTAAATGTTTGCCCACAGGACTTTCGATGCGCGCATAATACTTCGTACCTCTAGTTGGCTTAAGGTTAAAAGCTCCCATGCCCATGTGGTAACTTTCAAAGCTGGATAAAACATTATTTTTATCATCCAATATTACGCCCGCTACATCAGCGCTCTTTCCAAATTCATTGAGTGCTTTAAAAGCCATTGTAGAATTTATATCGTATATCCAATTACCTCCTTCCGGGAGAAACTGCATGGTTATTTTATTCAACACAATTGGAATAGAGCGACTAATCGCTTCCTCAGTATCTGGGGTTTTAACAATCACCTGAAGTAATCCATCCGTAGTACTTAACGTATCAGGTAGGCTAAAATTAATGGACACCTGACCTTGCTCATCAGCTTTTAGGCTAAACGTCAATGTGTTTATACCGTCAATTTTAACAGTGGCGTCAATTAATGCATTGGCTACTTTTTCATTTTTTAAATTTGTAATGTTGAGTTTTGCACTCACTTGTTCTCCTGCCCCATATGACTCCTTTTCAAAATCCATTTTGAGAAGCAGGCGAGGGGTGAGAATACGTTGAACCTGAATCTTTTTCGTAAAGAAGTTATCCTTCCCAAAATTTTTCATCCAGCGTGTATACGCACGTACTTGATATAAACCGCCAGCAGCCGAATGTTGAAGTGAGAAATCACCATGTGCAGTACCCTCACGTACAACAAGATCTAATCGTGATGTGATGTTTCCCTTTGGATCAATTAGCTCAACATAGACAACATCACTTATAGCAGTTGGCTTGTGCGTATTACTGTTTAGTACAAAAACGTTAAACCAAATATCTTCCCCTGGTTTATAAAAAGGTTTATCCAGTTGTAAATAGACCTTCTCTTCCGGATAATTTGAATGATACTGCCTGAGGCTTTCCTTTAGCTTTTTGATAAAAGTAGCGTCTTCAATTACCTGAAAGCCACTGATCGAAATCAATAGTAGCGAGGTTAAAATAATTAAGTAGTATTTCTGTTTCATAGCCTTTAAATCTTAATGGTTACTTGAGCGTTGAAACTGCGCGTTGCCGGTGCATTAAAGATGTCTAACCCATTTGCTGTACTGTAACCAAATAAAGCACCGGATGGATCTACTCCACTGTATGGTGTGACCAAAAAGAGATTTCTTCCTATAAGTGAAAATTTGAAACTTTTGATAGTTGCATTCCTGTTATGCTTTGTTGAATAGGAGAATACAAGTTCACTTAACCTTATCCATGAGGCATCTTCTATGTAATCTTCTCCAATTCCATCCCAGCCATATCTTACCCAACGATTTTCAGTAATAGGTCTTGTGGGGTCGTAGAAGTCTACAGGAATCAGATTAACATTTCCATTAATATCAACACCTTCAAAAACATAGTTGGCTGTATTTCTCAAGTTGCCGGTGTTTGAGGAACGTCCGAGATAGTCAAGAACACTATTAGTACCATTCCAAATTTCACCACCCTTTTTAAAATCTAATAAAAACGAAAACTTCCATTGTTTCCATTGAATGAAAGACGACCAGCCTAAGACCCAATCCGGTATAGGATTACCGATCATTTTCAAATTGTTATCTTTTAGCGGAAATCCATCGCTACCAATTACTTTTTCACCTTCCTGGTTTCTAGTATACGTGGTGCCAAAAATTGCACCGACCGGCTTTCCTTTCGATAGAACCGTTTGGATAGATTGAAATCCTGCGACTGCAATCCACTCATCAGGAGATTGTAATTCCTCCACTACACTATTGTATTTACTCCACCTTATGTCAATTCCCCAGCTACCATTCATCATATATCCGGCATATCCAGCGGAAATTATACCGCCAAAATTTTTAATTGTAGCAACATTTATGAGCTCAGTTACGCTCAATGTAGTTACCGGTAAAATAAAATCTTTAGTCAGGTTATTGAAATAGGCTATCTCTGTGCTGAATCGGCCTGCACGAAACTTTAGGCCCGTTTCAAATTTTCGCTCAGTTTCAGGAAATAGACTTCTGTTAAAGAATAATTCATTTGATTCGTAGAAACTCGAATAGTTTTCAACAGGCAAATCAACGGACCCGTAGGACCAACTTGAATAGAGTAGGGGAGCCTCACGCAACGTTCTTGATATAGTGCCATATAATTTTAAGCCATCGATAGGCCATAAATCCAGAAGATTGGCGAAATCAACACTTAAACTTCCCGATGGAAACAAATTTGTGTACTGGTTAGTGTTTATTGTATTTGAGAAATAACTTCTGTTGGTAAATCGAACATTAAGCCAGTTGTAATATTCATATTGCGCATTTATAATTATTTCATGAGATGTTCGGCTGATGTCTTTATTCAGTGCAATCATCGAGTCAGCTTCATTTATACTACCAAACGAATCGCCTGATAGGAAATTAAATCCGTCAAATCTATTTAACTCACGAGCTGTATGTTCAGCCTGATAGGATAGGCTTAGTTTGAGTTCGCCATCGGCAAGATATTGCCGATATGCGGTTGTTAATATTCCATTAGCGAAAGTTTGGTTATCCTCTCTATTTGTCAATCGTCCATCAAGATAACCTGAATAGCCTGGAGGTGTACCAAAAACTGATCTGTTCCATTGCTGATCAAAACTACCATTAAAGACCAAACTAAAAGGACTATCAGTTACATATTGCAGATTTGCATTCGCCATTAAACGATATAGCACTTCATTGTCAGGAAGTTCATTAATCAGTCCATAAGGATTATCAGCCAGACCAGGGGCATGCGACCGTTTTGTACCATCTGAAAATTGAAATGATTCGTTTGAACCTCTTGCTGAAGTTGACGATAGGCCATTCGCATTATCAAAGGTTACCGGGGTTCGATAGACGCTACCAATAATCGAGGCAAGATTAGCGCCCCGTTGGAGTAAATTACCTGCTGATCGGTTGAAAGAAATTGATGCACTGGCACTTACACTTTCTGCTAGTTTATAGTTTTTTAAATTTGTAGTGAGACTTGTCTTTTTATACTCAGAGTTTGGAATAACCCCCATTCTGGTTCTATTTTCAAGATCAAAAATCAATGTGCCATTCCTGGGTGTGGGCACTGTTATCATAAGCTCATTGACATTGGTAAAAGATGTTCTGAAAAATGAAAGAGGATCATAATTATTAGCTGGCTTTCCATTTCCTGTTCCAGTAGGTACGAGTCTACCATTCTTGTCAAAGGGATAGTCGTTTCCATCAAATTCAAGGGTTCTGCTTAAGGGACCCCAAGAGAATATCTCCAATTGATCAGGGCCGTTCCATTGAAAATCGCCACCATTAGTTCGGCCTTGAGCATATTGATTTTGAAAGGAGGGTAGCTTATTAATTCTTTCTATACCCAAAGAAGTTGAGAATTGTAAGGCAAAACCAGTTCTTTGAATAGGATCAGTATCTGCTTTAATAAAATAAGAATTACCTCGTTGCTTTATTGCTCTTATTGCATCTGGATCTAAAGTACTTTTAGTGCTATAGGTTGAAGTTTCATCCGTTAATGAAGCTATACCTATCTCGCCCTTTATAGTCGAATCCTGATAAAGATTTCTTGGAATGGGTTTAAGCGCAATAGTGTTGTTTCTACGTTTAACTTTTCCTTGGCGATTCAGAGCAGAACTTATAGGTTGAAGATTACTTTCTGTTACAACAACCTCTTGAGTTTGCAAACCGATAAATGAAAACACCAAGGTTGCACCAATAGGAACTTTTATTGAATAATAGCCATCAGTATCAGTTGACGTGCCAACATTTGTTCCCTTAATGCTGATATTAATTCCAGGTAGGGGACTGCCGTCTTCTGTTGAAGTCAGTCGTCCGGAAATTGTCCGTTCTTGGGCTTGAATGGATATAGAACATAAAAATAAGAGAATAACAGCAAAGAGAAGTTTCATAGGTTTTTGTTAGGTAACCGTAGGATGCAATAGATCGATAATTTCCATAAGTTTAAAAATAGTTTTTTTTGTCAAGAACTAGCTAAGAGCGTTGGCCCGGCCCAAAAGCGGGGTGGTGCGTTGGCATGTGGGCGGAAGCATTTTTGGGCCTTGATTTTTTTGGTACTTTTTGCATCAAGGCAAAAAGTACATAACAAAAAGTGCGAACACCGCTGTTTAATGCGTAGCGCAAGCGGAGCAAATCAAAAAAATAATGTGTGAGCTGTATCCTGCCTTAAATGATTTTTGAGTAACCCTAATAGCGTTGGCAAAAAAGCATGTGTATTGCTGGCTTTGGATTTTGAGCGTTGGATTGTGCGGCCTGCAATACTTATGCTTTGTGCGGCTGATGCCTTTAATGCGCGTGGGAAAAAAAACTTTTAGCTGTACTCTTCATCATTAACAGGCGCTCAAGACTGTGTGCACTGAGGCCCGGATGCGGGCAGGCTTGAGCGGCTATTTAATATAACGTCAAATTATATAACTGCGGGTCAGGAACTTAGCTCGGCAAGAGTTATATAATATATATTATGTTAAGTAGTAATATGAACGAACTACCCTCTTCTGTTTGATTAATAAACGGATCCATGATATAGAGGCATTAACACTATGCTTGTCTTCCCTTTCTTAGCAATAGATGCCTCCTATTTGACAAACGCCATTTTAGGATGAATGCACTAAACAAAGTAAATTAAAGCAGGATCTATAATCTAAACGAAACCCATGAAACCGATCGTATCATTTGTTATTACTTTTCTTGTTATACTAACTTCTACACAAGCTCAAACACCAAAACCCCGGGCACGTGACCTGGGAATTCCATTTGATGGAACTCCCGGAAAGTATAATGCCATCACCGATGTTGCCGGTGTGGAAGTTGGGTACAAAACCTTGATTGAAGGAAGTGGAAAACTAGTGGTGGGCAAAGGCCCTGTGCGCACGGGTGTTACTGCCATCTTTCCAAAAGGAAAAGGTTCTTTTGATCGTGTGTTCGCGGCATGGTTTACTTTAAATGGCAATGGCGAAATGACGGGCACTACCTGGGTAGATGAATCCGGTGGATTGGGTTCTCCTATCCTGATCACCAATACCCACAGTGTTGGCGTTGTGCGCGATGCCGTGATTGAATGGTATGCAAAAAAAATGAAAAGCAGTGATTATTCTGGTGATGTCAGCTTGCCGGTAGTGGCCGAAACGTGGGATGGTTTTCTGAATGACATCAATGGATTTCATGTAAAGAAAGAACATGTGTTTGAAGCGATGGAATCTGCTGCCAGCGGTCCTATCCGTGAAGGTAATGTAGGCGGTGGCACCGGTATGGTTGTTCACAATTTCAAAGGCGGCACCGGCTCCTCATCAAGAAAGTTAGATATAAAACAAGGCGGTTATACAGTAGGTGTTTTAGTGCAGGCCAATTATGGAAGTCGCGCGTTGTTATCTATTGCTGGTGTTCCCGTAGGAAAGGAAATAACTGACCTTATGCCAGTTGATAAAGAAGATAAAGATCAGGGATCGATCATTGTGGTTGTCGCTACGGATGCTCCCCTGCTGCCACATCAACTGGAACGAATAGTCAAGCGTGTGTCATTGGGTATTGGTGTGATGGGTGGTCGCGGAGGAAATTCTTCCGGAGATATTTTTATAGCTTTTTCTACAGCAAATCCAGAGGTATCTAAAAACGAAGGCATCGCGCATCTTGAGATGTTACCCAACGACCGCATCACGCCTCTTTTTGAAGCTACTGCAGCAGCCACGGAAGAAGCCATCGTGAATGCGATGATTGCAGCCGAAACCATGGAAGGTGTCAATGGAAATAAAGTGTATGCCATCCCCCATGACCGGTTGATTTTTATTTTGAAAAAATATAATCGTATCAAATAAGCTGGTTTTTAGTATTTGTAATATAATTCAACCAGATCGCGGGTCGCGCGAGTTATTTTTATTGGAATGATTAAAATAGAATCATTTAATTTTCATCCGGGTTGCTTGCCCGTGATGACATCCTTGTAAAGAAAACCGGAATCCCGTTTACACGTTATCTGACTACTCTTCTCAATGATCTCTCGGAATCACCGGCAGAATTATTCGTGATGCTTCCTTCTTCGAATGATAAATCGTGTTGGTAGCAGGGACCGGGTTTCTTTCAGTATACGCATTTCATACAATGAGTGGTTCAAATTTGTTTTAAAAAATTTCATCCGGGTTGCTTGCCCGCGGTTACTAATCATTTTTTTACTCTGTTCGTTGGCTTTATTAGTTGCGATCGTGATAGGATTATAACTTTTGTTATAAAGTCGTTTTTGGTGGGCATGCATACCATGAAAACATTCAACTGACAACGATTTAACTTCTTCATGATTGATGTCATTTTCAAAGCCCTGTTTAATAAAGTTATTTGAGTGACATCATTCAACATGATAACATGAAATGAAAAAAGTAGTAATTGTTGCGTTGATCGTGTGCGTAGTTGCCACGGGAGTTTACTTTCTTTTTTTTGCTACAAGTAAGGAACCAGCCATCACATGGAGAACTTCTAACGTTGAAAAAGGTGACATCACCACTATTGTATCAGCCACCGGAACGGTAAGCGCCTTAACCACCGTGCAAGTTGGAACACAGGTATCCGGCACCATTGCTACACTCTTGGCGGATTTTAATTCAGTCGTTAAAAAAGATGAAGTAATTGCCATACTGGACACCACCTTTCTGGTCGCGTCACGCGATGATGCTGCCGCCAATCTTGATAAAGTAAATGCCCAGTATAAACAATATACACGCGAGTTTAACAGAGTTAAAAAATTATACAATCAACAGGTAAGCACGCAAGTCGATTATGAGTTGGCACTTACCAATTACGAATTGGGAAAAAGTAATGTAAAGTCTGCCGAAGCACAATTAAGACGATCCAAGATTAATCTTCAATATGCAACCATCAAAGCACCGATTAGCGGAACCGTGATTTCACGCAATGTAGATGTGGGGCAAACGGTCATTTCAAGTTTTAATACCCCTACCCTTTTTAGTATCGCCAACGATCTTACTAAAATGGAAGTTCAGGCCAATATTGATGAGGCCGATATCGGACAGATACGCGTTAATCAACCAGTAACGTTTTCAGTAGATGCCTATCCCAACAGCACCTTTGAAGGCAACGTGAAGCAAATACGTCTGCAGCCGGTAACGGTTCAAAACGTTGTTAATTATGTGGTCATCATTGATGTACCTAATCCCGATCTGAAATTAATGCCAGGTATGACCGCGAATATTGAAGTGACGGTGCAGGAGAGTAAAGGGGTATTGAAAGTTCCCGTAAGCGCCTTGCATTTTACGCCTCCACCGGAGTATCTGTCGTTGCCACCGATAGATGGAAACAGACCCAACGAAATGGAAAGAGTGCGAGTAGAACCAGCGGAAGAAACAACGATGGGCGTGCTGTGGATTTTAAAGGAGGATACACTGCTTCCGCAACGAGTTGTTACAGGAATATCGGATGGTGCCTTTGTAGAAGTGGATGGCGCTATTCACATGGACGATATCGTTATTACGGGTGTCGCTAATAACAACTCCCAATCAGCAGCAACCACACAAAATCCATTTATGCCTAAAATGCCATCAAGAAGAGGAATACGATAATCAATAATGACAACTCACCCCTTAATACGTGTCGTAAACCTGGTGAAAACCTATCAGATGGGTGAAATAAAAGTGCATGCTTTGCGAGGCGTTACGTTGGATATTGACAAAGGTGATTTTGTAGCCATCATGGGTGCCAGTGGTTCAGGGAAATCTACGTTCATGCATATTCTTGGTTGCCTTGACTTGCCCACGAGTGGTGAATATTATTTAGATAATGAAAATGTATTAAGTTTTTCGAAAAACGAATTGGCAGAATTGAGAAATAAGAAGATCGGATATATTTTTCAGTCTTTCAATATCCTTCCACGCACATCAGCCATTGATAATGTTGAATTGCCCTTATTATATAATCGTAAAATTGGAGCGAAAGAAAGAAGAGAAAGAGCCTACCAGGCTCTTAAATCGGTAGGCCTTGCCGATCGAATACAGTCTATGCCAAACCAACTTTCGGGTGGTCAACAACAGCGTGTGGCCATCGCCAGGGCATTGGTAAATGATCCGCTTGTGATTCTCGCAGACGAGCCAACAGGAAACCTGGATTCGCGCACGAGCTGCGAGATCATGGGCATATTTCAAACCTTGAATGATTCGGGAATTACGATTTTAATGGTTACTCATGAACCAGACATAGCTCACTTTGCACGTAACAATATTTTATTCAAAGACGGAAAGATTATCAGTCATGTGCCCGTAACTACGAGAAAATTTTCTACCGAGGAACTCCAGAAACTTCCACATCTCACCGCTGATGAACAATTGGTATGAGAACTACAAATCTGATAAAAATTGCTTACCGGTCACTGACTAAAAATAAACTCAGGACATTTCTTACCATGCTGGGTATCATCATTGGTGTAGCTTCGGTAATCACCATGCTTGCCATAGGTGAAGGTTCGAAGCAGAACATTCAAAGTTCGATTGCTTCCCTTGGCACGAATTCCATCATGGTTTTCCCTGGCGCTATTAGCCACGGTGGCGTGCGCATGGAAGCAGGCACCGCCCAAAGTCTGAAGCGCGAAGATGCCGAAGCGATAGCAACCCAGTGTGAGATGGTCAGATACGTATCACCTGTCGTTCAAAAAGGATCTCAGATCATAGCGGGTTCTCAAAATTGGCGTTGCATGGTGTTGGGTGTATTCAATGACTATTTCATGATCCGTAATTTAACTATTCTTAACGGGCGTAATTTCAATTCATCCGATCATCGTGTCGCTGCCAAAGTTTGTGTGATTGGGCAAACCGTGGCAACGAATCTATTTGGTGAAGGGATAGACCCGGTCGGAGCCGTTATTCGCATCAATAGTATTCCATTCAAGGTAGTCGCTCTACTGGATAAGAAAGGACAAAATACGTTTGGTCAAGATCAGGACGATATTATCATCGCCCCATTCTCAACGGTGCAGAAAAGGATGCTTTCCACTACTAATGTCAATCAAATTCTGGCAGCGAGTTTTTCTGAATCATCAACTGAAGATGCGCGACAAGAAATTGTAGAATTGCTACGGTCTCGTCACAAACTGCAGTCCGCTGATGAAGATGACTTTACTGTAAGAACGCAGGCGGAAATCAGTGATATTTTTGGATCCATATCAAAAGTGCTTACCATTTTGCTGGCAAGTATTGCAAGTATTTCGTTGTTGGTAGGTGGCATTGGAATCATGAATATAATGTTGGTAACCGTTACAGAGCGCACACGCGAAATTGGAATACGTATGGCTGTTGGCGCCAAGGGAAAAGATGTACTTACTCAGTTTATGATCGAGGCTATCTTTATAAGTTTTCTTGGTGGCCTGATGGGAATTGCTTTTGGTGTGTTGGCATCATCGGTTGTAGCCAGGTTTGGAGGATGGCCTATAATGGTCACGTCCTATTCCATTTTATTATCCTTTATTTTTTCTACAGCGGTTGGTCTGTTCTTTGGATGGTATCCGGCACGCAAGGCAGCTAATCTGAATCCTATTGATGCCTTGCGCTACGAATGAATCTTTTCGGTATTCCTTATTTCATTTATTGAGTTGAGAAGTGATTGAAAAAGTATCTGTCATTAAGAGGCGATAAAAATCTACGTAACCAAAGACCCTCATCATTTTAAATAATTCATACAACTCCCTACTTGCTTACGAGAAAGGCATTAAATGATTTATATGGATTATGTAGCCTTAAAAAGAGAAACCCTTCAGGAAGCCATTAACAAGCATCAACAGGTGATTGATGATTTTCGTGCCAGGATAAGCACCATGCTTAATGCAGAGCCCATTGTAAATGAAGACCAATTGGATTACGGAACTCAGGCTAAAACAGCAGAGGCTATTATCACGAGAATTAATCCGCTTGGCGATCAACTTGAATTTGCGAATGAAGAAATGAAACTGCTTTACGATATGTTGGCACATCAGGACGATGTGCACGATACGGTGGAATTAGGGAGTATCGTTGTAACCGATAAAGATACTTTTTTTGTGTCCGTTAGTATTGAGCGATTTTCAGTGCAGGGAAAAAGCATGTTTGGCTTATCTACTAAAACCCCACTCTATGAAATGATGAAAGGGAAAAAAGAGGGAGAAACTTTTTCCTATAAAGATAGATCCTATACCATTAAAGAAATATTCTGAAAACGAACGAGTTGCCCTATGGATGCCGGAGAACTTTGCACAAGAAAGACAGTAATTATCAGTGAAGATAAATCAGTGAAAACAGCCGCTATGTTAATGAAACAATACAATGTGGGTAGCCTGGTAGTGGTTCGACCTCTTAATAATCACAATATTCCGGTGGGCATCATTACAGATAGAGACATAATCTTAAATGTCATTGCTGATAATAAGGAACTGGAAAGCATTAAAGTTCACCGCATTATGAGTGCTCCCGTCATCACCGTGCAGGAGTCAACAACACTTTATGAGGCGTTAATGAAAATGAGATACAGTGGTATCAGGCGTGTCCCTGTTATTAACGAAAAGGGATTGTTAACAGGTATATTATCCGTAGACGACATTCTTGATAATATCTCCAAAGAACTAAACGAAATCACACAAATATTTAAAAAAGAAGAACCAGCGGTTTGATAGATAAAACGATTATGACTGCGAATACAATACAATCAGAAATAGATAAAAGTGAAGAGAATGCGATGATTATTCCATTCTTTGAACTTAGCATGAATGACCTTATCAAGGTGGGGGGCAAAAATGCTTCGTTGGGTGAAATGATTCACCACCTTTCTCCAATCGGAATTAATATACCAGATGGTTTTGCTATCAGTGTAGATGCGTATTATGATTTTATTACGTTAAATACATTGGCCCCGCTTATACAGGATAAATTAAATCGATTAGATACTTCCACGATGGATAATCTTGGAGAGGTGGCCTCTGATTGTAAGGCCTTAATCATGAATGCCATGATACCTGACGAGGTGCAGGAAAAAATTAAGATAGCTTACTCTACCTTAGTTGAAAAATATGGTGCGGATGCATCCTTTGCCGTTCGTAGCAGCGCTACTGCCGAAGACTCTCCTACCGCTAGCTTTGCCGGGCAGCATGATTCTTTTCTGAATGTGTCAGGTTATGATAATGTGTTGAAAGCAGTACAAAAATGCTATGCTTCGCTTTTCAATGATCGTGCGATAAAATATAGAATTGATAGGGGCTTCGCACATATGACAGTCGGTCAATCCGTAGGGGTTCAATTGATGGTTCGCTCCGATAAGGGCTGTGCCGGTGTTGCATTTACCATTGAACCTGAAAATGGAAATAAAAACCTGATCTACATTACGGGTGCCTGGGGCTTAGGCGAAAGTGTGGTACAAGGAATTGTGAACACCGATGAATTCTATCTTTTTAAGCCTTCTACAGAAATAAAAAAAAATGCCATTGTCTATCGACTTTTAGGAAGCAAAAACAAGATGCTTGTCTATGGAGACACGAGCACCAGTAATACACAACTGATAGCAACACCGGTCGCATTTCATGATCAATACATTCTGAATGACGAGGAGGTCAATTTATTAGGGCTTTGGTGCAATCATATCGAAAAACACTACGATATGCCTATGGATATCGAATGGGCTAAAGATGGCGTTACAGGTAAGTTGTTTATTGTGCAAGCCCGACCAGAAACCATTCATGGAAAGCGAAAATCAATTGTAATTAAAGAATACTTTCTTAAAACGTCAGAGGCTCCCATACTTTCAGGCAAATCAGTTGGCAAGTCAATTGTGAGCGGCAAAGTACGTATCGTTAAATCGCTGGCTGATTCAGATAAAATTCAAAAAGGTGACATTATTGTAGCTGAAATTACTAATCCTGATTGGAATGCATTATTAAGTAAAGCGATCTGTATTGTTACTGATAAAGGAGGACGAACAAGTCACGCATCCATTGTAGCAAGAGAATTAGGAATTCCGGCTATCGTTGGCACAACCATTGCAACATCGAAATTAAAAGATGATCAACTTATCACCGTTTCATGTTGTGGTGGTGATATTGGCAATATCTATAATGGAAAGTTGGAATGGGAAGAAACGGAAACGTCTGTTGAGAATCTTGCGAAAACGAAGGTAAAGGCTATGTTCAATCTGGCGGATCCCATGAAAGCGTTGCAATATTCATCGTATCCTAATCAAGGTGTTGGCCTATTGCGCATAGAGTTTATCGTGAGCACTTGTTTACAAATTCATCCAATGGCATTGGTAAAATTTGACCAGTTAACGAACCAGGCTGAAAAGAATAAGATCGAAGAACTTACTCGCCAATATAGCAACAAGACTAAGTTCTTCACAGAAAAATTAGCTGAGTCAATTGCGTTGGTGGCTGCAGCCTTCTTTCCCAAAGAAGTGATTGTAAGGATGAGTGATTTTAAAACCAATGAATACGCGAAACTTCTGGGTGGAAAGGATTTTGAGCCTGACGAAGAAAACCCCATGATTGGATTCAGGGGTGCCAGCCGGTATTATAATGATCGTTATCGTGAAGGATTTGGGCTGGAGTGTGAAGCAATAAAAATCGTACGTAATGAAATGAACCTAACTAACGTGAAGGTGATGATACCATTCTGTCGCACGGTTGAGGAAGGTCGCAAAGTGCTGGAAACCATGGAAGCTTTTGGCTTGCGCAGAGGTGAAAATAAGTTGGAGGTATATGTGATGGCTGAGGTACCCAGCAACTTTCTATTGGTAGATCAGTTTGCCGAATTATTTGATGGGTTTTCTATTGGATCAAATGACCTCACCCAACTTACATTAGGTCTCGATCGCGACTCTTCCATTATCAGCGATCTGTTTGATGAAAAAAATGAAGCTGTAACTAATTTAATTCGCGATTTTATTGAGGCCGCTCATCGTAAAGGCGTTAGTGTTGGATTATGCGGCCAAGCACCCAGCGATTTTCCTGAGTACTCAAAATTTTTGGTTGATTGTGGCATAGATTCTATTTCGTTTAATCCGGATGCCGTGGTTAAAGGCATACAAAACATTATTGCAGCAGAAAAGGAAATGGCACATAAAGATGATTACACGCTCGTATAGTATTTAGGACAGCTTTATTTATCAGGTAGCTGTTGATATACAAACAAGTAATTGAGATATCAACGTGTGATGCTTTTAACTATCGATCTACACCCGTAAAATAAAAAAGGTAGTTACGTTATGTAACTACCTGATTATTAAGAGCCCCCTGCCGGAATCGAACCAGCGACCTACTGATTACAAGTCAGTTGCTCTACCAGCTGAGCTAAGGAGGCTAAAAGGAGGTGCAAAAATAGTGGAACCCTTTTGTTTTGCAAGTATTTTTAAACTGTTTTCAGAAGTTTCAATTGATTTTTCAATTGAATTAAATGCTGATGGGCTTCTTCAATCTTACCATTAAATTCTTCTTTCAGTTTCTCTGCATTTTTAGAGCGTCCAAAGAACTCCAGGTTGTTGCGTAGCACAGCCAAATCATTTTCGGCCTTCGTAATTTGCTTTCTCAATGTTTGCTCCTTAAGATATATTTTACGTTCAGCATGCGGATCGTTGCGCAAACTGGTAAGTTGTGCTTCTAATAAGATGCGATCTTTTTCTTCCACACTTAAATTCCCAATCGATTCAATGTATTTTGTTGAAGCTTCATTGAAACGGCTCTTTACTGACGACATTACATTTTTTGGCACAAATCCAATAGAACTAAACTGTGCTTGCAATTGCTCTAATGCTTCCAGCGTTCCTGTTCCCGCCTTCACCGTGCTCAGCAATTCTTCTATGATAGATTCCTTCTTTGTTAGATTTTCATTTTGTTCCAGGTCAGCCTTCTCTTGCGAACCTCTGCGGTGTTCAAAAAAGAAATCACAGGCTTCTTTAAATTCCTGATAAATTTTTTCTCTTTGTTTTTCAGGTACCGGACCGATTTCTTTCCACTTCTTTTGAAGTTCAATCAACGCCTGGGAGGTATGAGCCCAATCTTCACTCTCTTTAAGTTCTAATGCACGCGTTACCAATTCTCGTTTGGCTTTCAGGTTGTTACCACGCTCCTCATCGAGCTTTTTAAAGAATATACCTTTGTTGTGAAAGTAGGTTTTAAAGGCACTCCAGAATTTTTTGTTCAATTCTTTGGCCTTAGCCCGTGGCACTGGTCCCACGGCATTCCATTTCTTTTGTAGTTCCAGGATTTGTTGTGTCTTTTGATTCCAATCTTTAATGCGATCAGTCGCAAAAGTCGCAAACGAATCAATTTCAGTATACAGTTGAGTCTTTAGATCCAAATTAGCTTTCAATTCAACTTGCAAACCAGCAATGAAGGCATCTCGCTTTGCATAAATTTCATCAGAAGCCTGCTTAAAACGTTGCCAAACATTTTCCTGATCTTCTTTTGGCACAGGTCCGATGTGTTTGAACTCGTGGTGCAACTCATTTAACTCATGTACGGCATCTTTAATCAGAGGCACTTCAATCAATCGCTCTGCTTTTAAACAGATCTCAATTTTAGACTCCAGATTTTTTTTGCGATCTAATTCCTTTAATTCAAAGTAAATAGAACGATGATCATAATACCGGTCGATGAGTGCATTGTAATTAGCCCATAGTGTCTTAAGATTTGACATGGGCACGGGCCCTACTTGTTTCCACTGTAGTTGCAAATCTTTAAATACCTGGAATGAATTTGGATTATCTTCCCCGTCAATCAGAGCGCGGAGTTGTTCAAGTATATCATTCTTCTTCTGAAGATTTTCTGATTTTTTCTCTTCTTGATTTTTATAGAATAAATTTCTCTTATCGCGAAGAAATTTAAAGGTTGCATCAAACGCATGATCCAATTCATCAAAACGATATTCAAAATCATCTTCTACACCACCTTCATTTTTAAACTTTAACAGCGCTTCAGATTTTTCATTCGCTCTGATTTCGTCAACCAGTGGTTTAATTTCCTTAAGAATGGCATCTGTCTTTTTAAAGTCATCACTCTTGGCCAATTCTTTTATGGCATCCACCAGCTCTTTTTTAGAGAGAACAGAATAGTCAGGGAGTACATGGTCTTCTGCTTCAAGCGTGGTATCAGCCACGGTGGTGGCTTCCGTATGAGAAGGTGTTTCCTCTATTATCATAAAAGCAGAACCGGAACCTACCTCCCCTGCCAATTCATTCTCTTGGTTCACCTCGTTGTCGTTTTCCATTATCAAACCCGTTAAAGGGAGGGTAAAAATACTAAAATCATTTAATTCATACGGGGATCTGCTGGGTAATTCGAATAAATTGAAAATCGCCCCCCTAATTCTTGCATTGCCTTTTTCCACATTTGGTCAGGCAAAGTGCCAAAGATCAATTCTTCCGAAATGTGATCACTTACAATCCAAGAATTATATTTTAATTCTTCTTCTAATTGCTCGGGAGACCATCCACTATATCCAAGAAAAAACTTGATTTCCGTTACCAAAAGATGCCCCGTGTCAACCATTGATAATAACTGTTCAAAATTTCCTCCCCAATAAATTCCGTTCTCCAATTCAATGGCATCCTCCAGTTCACCATAATGATGAATGAAATGCATAGTATCTTGTTGCACAGGTCCACCAATAAAGATTTGAGCATCTAGTCCTTTTAAGTCATCCATAACCTCACCTACGTGTGATTCGGAAGGTTTATTCAAAATAAAGCCCACAGAGCCATCTTCATTATGCTCTGTAAGAAGAATAACAGTTCGTTCAAAATTAGGATCGGCCAGATGTGGCTCGGACAATAATAGTCTTCCTTTTTGAGGCTTAATGTCATTTCGATATTGAAAAAAATCCATAGTGGTATTCAGTTTTGTTACTACTTACGTACTATAACTGATTCAGTTTGAAATTTAATCTTAAGAAAGACAAGGTTTTTGTGAGATGCAAACTTTGGATTTACTAATTTTTCACAAAAAATAAGAGACATGACCTTGATCTCAGAAATCAGAAAAGAATATTCAAAAGAAACATTGGATATTATCTCCATTGGAAAGGATCCCATACATCAATTTGAGAAATGGTTTGATGAATCCTTGCGAGCAGAAGTGCTAGAACCCAACGCAATGACCCTATCCACAGTGACGGATGCCGGAAGACCATCTGCCAGAATAGTTTTACTTAAAGGAATAGAACATGGTAAGTTCTTATTTTACACAAATTACCAAAGCCAGAAAGGTAAGGAACTTGAGAATAATCCTGCTTGTGCGCTTACCTTCTTTTGGCCCGAGTTAGAGAGACAGGTGCGTATTGAAGGCATTTGTAATCGTATTGATATACACATCGCTGAAAAATATTTTCAAAGCAGACCTCGGGGAAGTCAAATCGGGGCATGGGCATCTCCACAAAGTAGCGTTATTAAAGATCGGTCTTTATTGGAGGAACGATTTAAAGATATTGAGAAAAAATTTAAAGACACGGAATTGATTCCCAAGCCACACCAGTGGGGTGGGTTTGCTGTAGATCCCTTTGAAATAGAATTTTGGCAAGGAAGACCTAGCCGATTACATGATCGAATTGTGTATTATAAAACTGAAAATGTCTGGACTACCCAAAGACTAGCTCCATAAACTATTAATCTACATAATAGAAAATAGTGAACCGACTCCAATACTTCTTCGCACTGTAAAGCCTTCGCCAAAATTCACACCAATTGCGTGACCGTATTCTTGTGCTCGTGACTCTATCATTTTCATAAAAGAGGGATTGGATATATAAGTTTCAGGCTCCTTGCTATTGGGATCGTAAAACTGAGATTTAAAAGCATGTATGGATTCCATCTTTGTTTTCCAATGATCTGAAATATCAACAATAAAGTCTGGCTTAATGTATTGACTTTGAATATAGTGATACAATGCCTTAGGTCTCCACGGGGTTTGCTTTTTCCCTTCATGCATGGTCTCTATTTTAACCAATCCTGCAACGAAGCATGAATCGAACGCAAGCCCAGCTCCTTTTCCATGATCAGGATGTCGATCAAAGATGGCATTACCAAGGACTATTTCTGGTTGATATTGGCGAATTACTCGTGCAACTTCAATTTGATGGTGCTCATCGTTTTGAAAAAATCCATCACGAAAATTCATGTTTTCACGTACGGAGAGACCTAAAATTCTTGAGGATTCAAGTGCCTCTGCATTTCTAGTTTGAACAGTGCCACGTGTTCCTAATTCACCTCGTGTGAAATCAATTACGCCTACCCGATGACCCAGTGCAATATGTTTTGCGATCGTCCCGCCACAACCTAATTCAGCATCATCGGGGTGAGCCGCCAAAACCAAAATATCCAGTTTACTATCCATTCAAATAATCAATGAACTGTTTCTGTTTCCCTGGCTGCCAAAAACTTCTCAGCATCGAGGGCGCCCATGCAGCCACTGCCTGCTGCAGTAATCGCCTGTCGATAAACC
This sequence comes from uncultured Ohtaekwangia sp., assembly GCA_964349405.1. GTDB lineage: Bacteria > Bacteroidota > Bacteroidia > Cytophagales > Cyclobacteriaceae > ELB16-189. The sequence continues at coordinate 51,444 of CAYGGY010000021.1, forward strand.
CTATCAGCAACATCTCCTACAGCAAAAACACCTTCTACATTGGTTAATGTTGTACCGGGCTGCACCTTCAGATATCCCGCTTCGTCCATATGTAATTGACCTTTAAAGATGTCCGTATTTGGCTTGTGTCCAATAGCTAAAAAGAATCCTTGAACGGATACTTCCTTCTTTTCTCCTGTAGTTGTATTTAACAGACGCACTCCATTCACACCGCTATCGTCACCGAGTATTTCATCGGTCTGTGTGTTCCAATGAATTTCAATGTTAGGCGTATTTAATACTCTCTGTTGCATGATTTTAGAAGCCCTCATCTCATCTCTACGTACAATCAAATGCACTTTCGTACAAAGCTTGGAAAGATAGGTAGCTTCTTCAGCTGCAGAGTCTCCAGCGCCTACTACCGCTACCTCCTTGCCTCTATAAAAGTAGCCATCGCATACCGCACAAGCAGACACTCCGCGATTAGCAAAAGTCTCTTCGGAAGGGATGCCCAAATATTTGGCTGTGGCTCCTGTGGCAATGATTATTGTTTCGGCTGTGATGGTATCTTTTTCGTCTACCACCAACTTTAATGGATACGAAGAAAAATCTACTGATGTCACTAACCCGTAATTTACTTTGGTGCCGAAACGCTCCGCTTGCTTTTGCAGGTCCATCATCATCTGAGGACCATTTATTCCTTCCGGATAACCAGGAAAGTTCTCAACGTCATTTGTAGTAGTAAGTTGGCCACCAGGCTGACCTCCGGTATAAAGGACAGGAGTTAGACCCGCTCTTGCCGCATAGATGGCTGCGGTATACCCAGCTGGACCTGATCCGATAATCAACACCTTAACATTTTCACCTTTCATAATATTCTGACTTTAAATGATTAATAAAAAAGGTCTCATAATAATGAGACCCTTATATTTTAATATAAATGACATATTTTTAACCTAAGTAAGGCTTTAAAGCTTTGCTTCTGGAAGTATGACGAAGTCTGCGTATTGCCTTTTCTTTAATCTGGCGTACACGCTCACGGGTAAGATTAAACTTCTCACCTATCTCTTCCAGCGTCATAGCATGCTCTCCATTAAGCCCAAAGTATAATGTAATAACATCGGACTCACGTTGAGTAAGGGTGGATAACGCTCGTTGTACTTCTCTCCTCAAAGAGTCTGTCATTAACCCTGAGTCGGGAGTCTCTTCACTGTCATTTTCTAAAACATCCAACAAGCTATTTTCCTCGCCTTGAACAAATGGTGCATCCATGGAAACATGACGCCCCGAAATCTTCATGGTATCTACTACTTCTGCAGTAGTAACTTCAAGGACTTCGGCCAACTCTTCCGGAGAAGGTTCTCGTTCATATTTCTGCTCTAACTCTGAGAAAGTCTTTGAGATTTTATTCAATGAGCCAACCCTGTTTAAGGGCAGGCGAACGATTCGTGATTGTTCAGCAAGCGCCTGAAGAATTGACTGACGGATCCACCATACTGCATAGGAAATAAATTTAAAACCCCTGGTTTCATCAAAGCGCTGTGCAGCTTTGATCAATCCAAGATTTCCTTCATTGATCAGATCTCCAAGTGAAAGTCCTTGATTCTGATATTGTTTTGCTACAGAAACCACAAAACGCAAGTTGGCCTTTGTTAATTTCTCTAATGCAATTTGATCACCTTCTTTAATTCTCTTCGCGAGTTCAACCTCTTCATCAGGAGTAAGCAGATCAACCTTACCGATTTCCTGAAGATACTTATCCAACGATTGGCTCTCGCGGTTAGTAATCTGCTTGCTAATCTTTAATTGTCTCATTGCGCTATTTAGTGGTTAAATTCTAAACACGTAAAGTTGAAAAATTAGTTCCAAAAAGCTGTATTCGCAAGTTTAGGCAGAAGCGGTTTCTTCATTTCTGGGAGGCTTCGGTAAAAGCACTTTACGTGATAGACGAAACTTACCTGTCTTTTTATCGACCTCTACCAGTTTTACTTTAACCTTTTCGCCTACTTCCATTACTCCCTCCATCGTTTCTAACCGTTCCCACTTAATTTCAGAGATATGCAATAAACCGTCTTTGCCGGGCATGAATTCCACAAAAGCACCAAAAGGCATGATCGATTTGACAACTCCATCATATACTTCGCCTACGTCAGGAACTGCTACAATTGCTTTCACGCGTTTTACTGCTGCATCCATTACATCCTGATTGGTGGCAAAAATATTGACAAGTCCTCTATTGCCAACTTCTTCAATTACGATGGTTGCCCCAGTAGTCTTTTGAATTTCCTGAACAACTTTTCCACCAGGCCCGATTACCGCACCGATCATTTCTTTCTCGATATTGATAGTAACGGCACGTGGCGCATGTGGCTTCAAATCAGCCTTAGGAGTTGCGATCGTTTTCTTCATTTCATTTAAAATATGAAGACGACCCTGTTTGGCTTGAATTAAGGCTTCTTTTAGCACATCATACGTTAAGCCCTCTACTTTTAAGTCCATCTGGCACGCTGTAATTCCAGCTTCTGTACCAGTAACTTTAAAGTCCATGTCTCCAAGATGATCTTCATCCCCGAGGATATCAGATAAGATTGCATATTTCTTGGTAGCGCTATCTGAGATCATCCCCATGGCAATACCTGAAACAGGAGCTTTAATCTGAATCCCGGCATCCATAAGGGCTAATGAACCCGCACATACGGTTGCCATAGAAGAGGATCCATTTGATTCTAAAATATCAGAAACCAACCGAATGGTATAAGGACTTTCTGCGAGGTTTGGTAATACTTGCTTCAATGCGCGCATCGCCAAATTTCCATGACCTACTTCTCTTCTTCCAGGACCACGATTTGGTTTTACTTCACCTGTTGAAAACCCAGGGAAGTTGTAATGAAGTATAAATTTGTTGGAGCCATCAAACATAGCACCATCAATCATTTGCTCATCGAGCTTGGTACCCAACGTTACTGTACTTAGGGATTGAGTTTCGCCACGCGTAAATACCGAAGAACCATGTGCGGAAGGAAGATAATCAATCTCCGACCAGATAGGACGAATCTCATTGGTTTTGCGACCGTCCAAACGAACTTTCTCATTGAGAACTAAATCGCGACAAGCTTTCTTCTGAATATCTTTATAATACTTCTTTACAAGGTCTTTATTAACAGTAGTGTCTTCAGGCAATGATGCCAGATAGTCATCTGCTATTTTATTGAAGAGCTCAGAGCGTGTATGCTTATTCTTTAATTGCTGACGGGCTACATCATATACTTTGTCATAAAGCAGCGAATGGAGTTCAGCTTTAAAAGCTTCATCTTTTTCTTCGTGGTCATAGACACGTTTTTGAGTTTTTCCGGTTGCTTCAGTCAATTCAATCTGCATTTGGCATTGAACTTTTATTGCATCGTGTGCAAGCTTCAATGCTTCAAGCATATCCTCTTCATTGATTTCCTTGCATTCACCCTCAACCATAAGGATATTTTCAATAGAGGCCGCTACGATAAAATCAAGATCCGCTTTCTCTTTTTGCTCGAATGTAGGATTGATAAGGTATTGACCGTCAACACGTACAACACGTACCTCTGAAATTGGTCCTTGAAATGGAATATCCGAAACGGACAGAGCTGCTGAGGCGGCAAATGCAGCTAAAGAATCTGGTAATGCATTAAGATCTCCAGATATTAATTGTATGCTAATTTGTGTTTCAGCATGGTAATCATCCGGAAAAAGAGGACGTATTGCACGATCTACAAGTCGGCTTATTAGGACTTCATAATCAGAAAGTTTTCCTTCCCGCTTCAAGAAACCACCGGGTATCTTGCCGGTTGATGCAAATCTTTCTTGATAGTCAACGGACATAGGTAAAAAATCAACTCCGCTCTTGGCAGTTTGTGCGGCAACAACCGTAGCCAACAACATAGTATCTCCCATACGTAGAACGACTGCCCCATCCGCTTGGCGGGCAAGTTTTCCGGTTTCAATTGTAATCTGGCGTCCATCAGGAAGCGCACATGATTTAGTAATAATTGTTGAATTCATTAGGTATGAGTTATTAAGAAAGACCTACAATTCACAGTCTTTCAGATAGTTTATAAAAAAGAGAAAGGGAATCTGATATGATTCCCTATTCTGCTTAAAGTGAATGCTTATTTTCTTAATTCCAGATCGGCAAGTATCGACCTGTATCTTTCAATATTGGTTCTTTGAAGGTAGTTGAGCAACTTCTTGCGTTGTCCAACCAATCTCAAAAGACCTGTCTGGGTAGAATAATCTTTCTTTTGACCTTTAAGGTGGCTGGTCAAATGATTAATACGATGAGTGAATAGTGCAATTTGAGACTCTGGTGAGCCAGTGTCTGTCTTTTTCTTAGCAAAGCCATGCTTGCTAAACAACTCCTGCTTCTTTTCTGAATTGAGGTACATCTCTGGTAAAATTTTATCTTTTTCTATCTTTAAAGCGCAAAAGTAGCCCCATAAGTACTCAAAAGCAAGTTATATATCAAAGTTCGTTGTAGCCGTCTTATTTATTCTACGTTTTAGCTTATCCCAAACAACGTTATAAAAGTCTGAATCAAAAAGACGCGCATCTGCCCTGGCCTGTTTTAAAAATAATAACCCAATAATTAAAAGAACTGTATTGGCAAGCCACATGCCTTCCCCTACAGTAAGAAGACCTTGTTTAGCCCATTTTTCACCCATCAAGGAAAGGACATAAAACACGATAAAGAACAATATCGATACTAACACGGGAACACCCAGTCCACCTTTTTTAATAATAGAGCCAAGTGGCGCTCCTATCAGGAACATCGCAAGACATGCTATAGAATTCGCCAGGATTTTATGCCATTGAACTTCAAACTTGATAAATTCATCATAGTTTGACCTAATCTGTTCATTCGCATTATAAAGTTGGCTTTTAATAGACCTAACCTGGCTGGATGCCGCGGTAATTTCATTATGTGTAAATGGTATCTTAAAGAGGCTGTCAGAAAGTAACCTTACCTTATCGGAAATCGAAATATCTTCCTTCCTCGATTTACGGATAACCGTCAATGGTGGAGTATTTTGTACGTCAATTTTATTCTTAACATACGCCAAAGAATCTCTTTTCTTTTTAAGTTTTTTTATCTCCTCGGGCCAAACAATACTATCTTTTATCTGATGATAATTAAATACCTGATTGCTGGTTGCATATATTGATAGTTGTTGTGTTTTAATTTCGGTGTTGACAGAGTCCATATCTATTTTGAGCTCTTTCATATTGCGCATGATGCGATTACTTTGAAACCATTTCTTGTCTGTACGATTCAATCCAAAAGAAGACAGATCAAATACAATTTGAGTTTTAGCGAACTCGGTCTTTCTAAATGTTTCTTCATTATTCGTACTGGATGATAGGTCTGATCCCGATCCATTGCCCTCTATATAGTTGTTACCATTATACAACTCGAGTTTCAAATATTGGTCGTTATTAAAAGTGTACATCCTTCCAGAATCTGCCTTCGTTACTTCCTTATTGCCGGTCCGCCCACGATGATCATAAATGATGATGCCTTTTAAAATACCACTTTCCGGAAGTTTTTCATTGACTTTGATGCTTATGTCAGGAATCGCATTATAAAATGTTCCCTGACGTAAATCTAGAGCGGGTTTCTTTTGCTTTATATCATAAAGCAAACTATACGCTTCCAACGCTGCTTTGGGAACAAGGTAATTACCAACGACAAACGCACCCAGTGTCAAGAACAACACAAAAACAAATATGGGACGCAGACTTCTAACCAACGAGATACCCAGACTTTTAATAGCGGTCAGTTCGAAATGCTCGCCAAGGTTACCATATGCGATCAATGAAGACAATAATACTGCCAAAGGAAGCGCTACAGGTGTATTAAAAATAGCAAAATAAAAAAGCAATTGGCCTATTACATCCCAACCCAAGTCTTTTCCAATGATATCATCAAAGTACTTTAGCATGTGGATATTCAGCAGAATGAATACCACAACCAAAAAGGTGAGAATGAATGGCCCCAGAAATGAAGCCAGAATTAGCTTGTCAATTTTTTTCATGTGCAATGCGACAAAGATAACTTCAAAAACAAGGCCATTTATTTTTTTAAGAAAATATCATTCATGGGGGATGAGTATATTTTGATAATGAGAAAAGTTTGTATGTTTGCGCCTCAAATTCAGAACACGATTTTCGTCAAGTGGAGAATTAGTGTTCAACTTAGTAAAATGGCGCGGTAGCTCAGGTGGTTAGAGCGTTGGATTCATAACCCAAAGGTCGGGGGTTCAACTCCCCCCCGCGCTACTTAATAAGTCTTCACGAACATCTAACTTTCCTCTTCCCTTTTTATGTTTACGGTGTATGTTCTTTACAGCGTGTCTTATAATAAAATTTATATCGGATTCACTTCCAATCTTCTGGCTAGATTAGCTTCACACAACGCAGAAAATGGAAAAGGTTATACACACCAATTCCGACCTTGGCAGGTGCTCTATACCGAACCATGTTCAAGTAAAGCGGAAGCACTAAAGAGAGAGAAGCAACTCAAATCTGCAAAAGGGAGGGAGTTTGTTAGGTCTCTGCTGATCAAGTCTTAATTGAGTTGGAGGATTCATATCCGCCAGCTGGCGGTCGGGGGTTCAACTCCCCCCCGCGCTACTGAAGGCGACAGATCATCAATTACGTTGGTTTGTTGCCCTTTTTTTTGAGTATAATCGCTTGAAATTATGCCGATTAGTTCAATTGCCTTATTGATATTTGAGGTTCGAAAAGTGTCATTTTCTTTGTCATACAAAATCCCTTCTGGGAACAGGATATTCTGAACCATTTGCCGCTCCTGATAGTCACCGTTTATCCAGCAATTAGCTATTTCTGAGGCAAATAAGACACCTTTTTCTATGAGTTCAGATGGGTTCGAAATCCCCAAACTCGATTTCTCCAATTCTTCCGAAATCTGCTTAATCTCAGCCTTTAATTTAGCGCTTGCTCTTTCAAATATCGACCTGTCAATTTCTCCGATTGCAAATCGGTCTTCCACCTTTTCCAGCTTGTCCTTAAGCTCACTTAGCTTGGCAATCATTGACCTTTGCTCACCTGCATTAGAGTCCATTAAGTTGTTGAAGGTGATCTCAAGTTGTTTCTTAATAACTGGTATAAGGCTTTTATCAAGTTGAAATTGATCTAAGAACTGAGTGAACTTATCATGTATGAGTTTATTACTTCTGTTACATTTGCAGCCTTTCGTATAACACTTGTAGTAATGGAAGTGAAGTACCTTTCCGTTCTTCAATACCTTGTCCTTTAGGTAGCCCGTCAGCGGTGCTCCACAATCTGAACAGTGAATGAATTTCTTTAATGGTAGATTTTCACTTTCCTCCTTCCACTTGTACCCTTGAGGTACCTTCTTTAGGAGATCGTTAACCTGAAGAAACATTTCTTCGCTGATCAGCGCAGGGTGCCTTCCTTTGATCATTTTTCCCTCAAGCAGGTTGTGGGCTACAAACCCGCAGTAAAAGGGGTTCCGTAAGGTCTCTGTCAATCTTTTTACGGTAAGCCGAAGCCCCATTTTAGTTATGGTGTCTGAAATCTCCACATTAGAAGCTCCCTGAAGCTTCATTACAAAGGCTTTCTTGATAAGACGGGCATTTTCATTTAACACGATGCACTGCTGCTTAGAGTCGCTGGAACGGTCGTATTTATAACCAAGGGGAACGACTCCAAGCCATTCCCCTTTTAGTAGTTTCTCTTTCATCCCTGCCACACACTTTTGCCTTCTCAAATCATTATCATACTGACTGAAAAGAAAAAGTATGTTTTGTTGCAATACCCCCGATGGGTTACTCGTATCAATAGGCTGGGTGACGGAGACAATAGTTACCCCCAATTCTCTTAGTTGCCTTGATAGCCAGATGGCATTATCACCAGTCCGGCTAAATCGCTCTAAACTATAAACAATGATATAACCTATCTTTTCTTTAGCCTTCTTTGCGAAAGTGATCATCCGGACGAATTCCTTTCGCTCATCGCTCATGGCACTTTCATAGGTACCTCCAAAGTGTCCGCAGATTTCATAATCGTAACGCTTGGCAAACTCATTACAACCTTTAAGTTGTGTTTCCAGACTTAGGTTATCAAGTTGCTCTTTAGAAGAAACACGGGTATAGACAACAGCCTTTTGGCTCTTCGTCTTTTTATCCTTTTTCTCAAGATCTCCTTTTGCAAATGATTTGATCAAGTTGAGATGTTTGCTCATAAACGGATTCTGTTTTGTTGAACTTTTTAAAGATGAGTATAGATAATTTTTCGACTGCGATAATTATTTGTCTAATCTCTTCATCACTTCTTCGCTCAAAACCCGCAAACCTTCTGACATCCTCTACCGTCAAGCGTTGATGTTCTTTTCCCTCCCTGCCCATTCTTCTTTCATCAAATATCAAGCCCAAAAGATGTCCCCTGATATATATTGACCAAGCGACACAAAACCACCTATCTCTTCCTCTTCTTCACATTGTAAAGCACCGGTGCAATATTCTCATTGATCTTTTCCAATGACCGTCCACACACATACTCACCCACGCCAAGCTCCATCAGAGTCCAACTATGATTATCCGGAACGGCAGAGGTTATACTGAAGAATGGCACAAGCACGTAGTTCGTGAAAATGATAAACATGCAGATACACATAAGCATAGGTCTCCAGTTCCATTGCAACCAGCTTTCACCTTTCGTCTCTGATTCAATGATTTTTGATTTCGTTTCCAGGAGCTTGCTTTCATAGTCAATACAAGCTCCTTGCTCCCGATTCTTTACGAACGTGCTGAAGAAATTGTGCTTTTATGATTGTTTTGTTTCTCACTCACGCCACCAAATGTAGCGTGTGGAAAAAGTGAGCGTTAAGGAATGTAAAAGAGTGTTAACGATTATGAAGGAATTTATTTGAATATGAATGATGTCTGGAAAAAACTATACAGTTTTTTCACAAACTGACCTTGTGTGAAAGTTAAAATTGAGTTGAATTAGTGTTGAAAAACATTGAAGTAAGTTAATTTTGTCAGCTGTCTGTCCATGACAAGAGGGAACGTTAAGCTATCATGGAACATTTCCCTTAAAAAGAAAATAATCATCTGAGATTCGAAGGTTTTTAAATAATACCTGACATAAAATTGAATCTTCATTAGTAAAGAACCTTTCTAAATTAGAATTATTATTCCATTATCAATTGCTATCGAACTCTTTTAGAATAGGGCAACCGTTATATTAAAACGCGTTTTTTTTAATCCCTGTGTTGGAAACATTATTTGAGTAAATCAAAAAAAACTAATATGGATAAGCGTTATGGCGTGACTAATTAGCAACCAGTTGATGCTTTTATCAACCATGTAAGGTTTTGCCCATTTCATCAAAGGGTATGAGAATGAAATAACCTAAGCTTGCAGGCAATTGGTTTTAATCTCACGCCCATGAAATGCTTGTTTACGATTTCATTTTTATTCTTTACCCTTTTTGCCCAAGCCCAGTTTTTCGATAGCCTTTCATCACCCCGTATATGGCTGCGGGCCGATCAAAGCAAACTGTCTGCTACAGGATGGGGTGATGTGAGTGTTCATAATTTGAATACCACTGCCCTGAGCGGAGAATGCCCCACCGTTGGGGCCCTGGTCAATTTTAATAAAACAGTTTTCTTTGATGGGGTCAATGATTACCTCCAGGTACCCGTAAATCTGGAAGGCCTCTCGGAGCTAACGATCCTTTCTGTATTTCATTCAGCCGATACCACCGAACGTGGTGTGTGGGGCACCGAAAGTTTCCTGTCGCGCAATATTATGCTTACCACCCGCAGGGCTACTGGCCCCGATACCATTACGGACGACTACGGGAAAAACGAAAACCAGGTCATACTCAGCACGATTGCCCAAAGTTGGGAAGGCACGGCAATCAAAAGTGCAAATGCTTTCCTGGCCCTGGGGAGTTCAGGCAAAACAAGGGGGAGTAAACTGTTTAAAGGCACCGTTGCCGAGTTGCTGGTTTTTAACCGTTCATTGGGTTTTTTAGAACGGCTTCAGATTGAAACCTATCTCGCCCTGAAGTACGGAGCTTCCATGCATGGGCACAACTACATTAGCTCAGACGAAAAAGTTTTGTGGAAGGTAGATGAAAATGCTGCCTTTGCCTTCCACCTGGCTGGCATAGGCCGTGACGATGCCTTTCAGCTTTATCAGAAACAATCACAGAGCGCCTACGACTCCGCCTTTCTCACCCTGAGTGTGGGCACCTTAGCGCCCTCCAATGATGAAAATAAGACTACCCTCAATCATGGTGATTTTCTGGTGTGGGGCGATGATAACGGAAGCCGAATCACGAAGCCCGGTGAAGGCAAAGACTCGGTACTGTCTATCGTGCAACGCAAATGGCTGCTGACGGCCACGGGCAACACCGCACATCAACTCAACACCGAACTACGGGTAGATCTATCAAAACTTCCCAAGACCACGCTGGGCTACTGGCTGGTGGTTGACCGCAGCGGCCAGGGTAATTTTTCGGTCGATAACCTGGAATACATTCCCCCCTACCGAACGACTACCGATGGAAAAGCCATCTATAAAGTTCAGTGGGACACGGATCGTTCCGGCAAGGACAGCTTTGGCTTTGCCCGGGCGCGCAGTTTGTTTGCCGTAGTGCGAAAACTGAAAGACCCCGTGTGTAACGATGAGACCGCGGGGCATGTTCGCATCGATATAATTGCCGGGGCATCACCCTATGCCTATACCCTGGCAGGAGTAGAAAATACCATTTCACGCCAGGGAAAAATTATTCGTGGCTCCGATGAGCAAGAGGAACTGCTAAAAGGAGATTATGTACTCACCGTTCAGGATGGAACCGGTGATAAGCTGGTACGCAATTTCAGACTGACGATGCCCGATGTTCTTGCCATCAACGCAGGCGAAGACCAAACGCTGCCACGCGGAGGAGAGATAGTACTGGACGTAAAATCACAAGTGCCCGATTCTATTGCGGTGAAATACCAATGGGAAAATAATGTAGGGTTCAGCAGCCCAACCAGCAAAGTGACGATCACCGAACCTGGTATTTATAGGGTAACCGTTACCAAACAAACCGATGGCTGTCTTTTCAGTGATGAGGTGGTGATTTCCAGTGCCGATGAACAAAAGCTGACGGTATATCCTACCGTCATTAACCGGGGTGAAACGTATAATATAGGCATAACACTCCCCGAAGCAAGCGGTGTACAGGTGCAGGTCATTGATTTGAAGGGAACCGTCTATCAAACGCTGACGGGCGAGAACAGCACCGCGTATCAGTTTAAAACCACGTTGGTCAACACCGGCTTGTATATCATCGTCATGCGAACTCCTTATGGCACGGAGTCAAGGAAAATTATTGTGAACTAGGCCATCATAAAAAAATGACAGGAACCATTACGAGCATTAGTCAGAAAGTCCTGAACCTGATGTCGTTTACGAACTATTAAATCTTGAATTTCTAATCAACCTTATGAAGCAAATCTCTTCTAACCTTGTTGGCATCCTCTTTCTTGTACTGCTCACCCATTCGGTGTACGCGCTGGCTAATCCTCCTTCGCGGACGGTGATAAATTTCACTTCATCTTCCCCCGAAGGATTGATCGGTGCCACCGAAGAAAGCCCCATCGACAACCCTGCCGATAACATCTTTCATGTTACCATTAACGAGGCCCTGTGTGCCGAAGACAAGTTGTGGTTAGTGTATGACCTGGAAGGACTGGAAGACCACACCTCGCTTTCGCGCAGCATCAACGACCAACGTTCTGTAGGGGGCTACCTGGTAAAGAAACGAAAAGGCTGGGCCACCCAACGCGAGCAGGTCAGTGCCGCCTGGCTGCGGCAGGGCGACAACGTGGTGCGCTTCACTATGCCCGAAGGGGCGCAGCACAGTTACCGCATTAAAAACCTGCGTGTAGAGATGGAGAAATCTACAGAACAGGAATTCCAACTGATACTCAACCAACCCTCTAAGGTTCATTATCAGGATAAAGCCTATGTAAAAGGATTTCTGAGCGGCACTAAAAACCAGCCGGTAAAGCTGAAAATAGCCGGACAGGAAGTGCCTGTCTTAAACGGGGAGTTCGAGAGCATCATCGCACTCGCCTCCTTCAACGCTACATGTAAAACTGAAATGGAAGTAACGCATGGAGATGGCACCACCACCTGCCATGCGATAGAATTTTCAGAGACGGCAGCGGCAGATTATATTTTTACACGCTCATCCTCCTATAAAAGAACAGAACAATTCTTTGACGTATCGGCAGCTCAAACCATCCAACTGGATGGAGCGAAGTTGCAGGCAGAGGCCGGTTCACTTCAGGCATCGGCTCACCTGTCGATCACCTCCTTGCGCGATGTGGATATCCCCGCCCTGGATGCCGGCATGGTGAACGTGACCAGCCACCACGAAGGGTTCCGTTTTCTTCCCCACGGCACCGCCTTTTTGAAAGAGACCAAACTCACGTTGCCCTTTGATCAGAATAAGATACCGGACGGCTATACTGAAAAAGACATTAAGACCTATTACTTCGATGAGCAGGCCCACCATTGGGTAGCCATGCCCACCGATACGGTACTGCTGGAAGGCGGAGAGGTCATATCCAAGGCCGTACACTTCACCGACTACATCAACGCCATCATTAAAGTGCCCGAATCGCCCGAAGTGGAAGCCTACAACTCTACGAGCATGAAAGGCATCAAAGCGGCCAACCCCACGGCAGCCGTTAACCTGATCAACCCGCCCCAGGCTAACAACACGGGCAGCGCCAGTTTGGGCTACCCCATCAACATCCCCGCAGGGCGTGGTGGCATGCAGCCCCAACTCAGCATCAACTACAACAGTGGTGGCGGCAATGGCTGGATGGGCTTAGGATGGAACTTAACGATCCCCTCCATTAGCATTGACACCCGCTGGGGAGTGCCGCGCTACGATCCGGCCAAAGAAACAGAAACCTATTCGATGAATGGAGAGATGCTCAGCCCGGTGGCACACCGGGGCGAACTGGAAAACCGCAGTGCCGAAAAACGGTTTTACCCACGGGTGGAAGGCAGTTTCAACAAAATTATCCGGCACGGCAACAACCCGACCAACTACTACTGGGAAGTGACTGATAAGAGTGGCACCAGATATTTCTATGGAGGAAGCCCTGCGGGCTTCGACAAAGCCTCTGTACTGCGTACCGATGAAGGCAATACGGATGAGCTAAAAAAAGGCAATGTGGCCCAATGGATGCTGAGCGAAGTACGCGACCTGAATGGCAATACCGTAAAATATTATTACGATAAACAAGCCGACACCGGTTTGGCCGGTGGAACCGTGCCCGGCCATCAGATCTACATCGCCAAGATCACTTACACAGGTCACAATGGCAGCGATGGAAAATACTCGGTACACTTTACGCGCGACCGCCAACCGGGCGAAATCAAAAGACAGGACGTGAGCATCATGGCCAACCTGGGCTTCAAGCAGGTGACAGCCGACCTGTTAAAGAAAATAGAAGTGAAGTTTAATAATAGCAAGGACAACATCAGGAGTTACGAACTGAAATACCAGCCTGGCGAGTTTTACAAAACGTTATTGGTCTCCATCAGCGAGTTTGATTCCAAAGGGGTTTTGTTCAACACCCATGATATGGAGTATTTTAATGATGTAAGAAAGGGTACAGCCTTGATACCTTTAGATACGGCCAAAGCCTGGACGATGCCGGGTGATAATGTCCGTAACAAATCTTTCATTACTGATATCGGCAATTTCTCTGCCGATGCTTCCGCTCTGAGCGGCAATAAATCATTTGATTGGAGCGCGGGGTTAAGTGTGTCTGTGACGCTTGGAATTAAAAATCCAACCTGTAAAAGTCTTTCTATAGGAGGCAACTATCAATTTTCCAAAAGCAAAAATGAAGCCCTGCTTTCGATGATGGATATCAATGGTGATGGCCTGTCGGATAAAGTTTTTCTGGACAATAATGGGGATGTGAAATACAGACCCAATCTAATGTTTGGAGCGTTTGATCCTGACCCCAAACCGGTAACCGGCATTAACGATCTGTTTCGTGAAAAAAGCACCAGCAACAGTACCGGTCTGGAAGCCAACGGCCCTTGTAAGACTTTTTCGGCCACAGTAAACAAAGGTTGGAATTGGACAAAATCCACTACGTCTGCTTATTTTACTGATGTTAATGGAGATCAACTTCCAGACCTCGTAAGGAACGGTATTGTTTATTTTAACCATATTAATGAGTCGGGCAACCCCGTTTTCACCAGCCGCAGTGGAGATACACCAAGTCCTATACAGTCTGGTTCGGGAGTCACTTCAGACATTGTTACCCAAACCCCAGCCGAATACGAGGAATTGAATCAACAATATCCGCTGCATGATGTAGTGCGGCTTTGGAAAGCCCCTTACACAGGCACAATAAAGGTTTCGGGTGCTGTGCGCCTGTTGCCCAGTGCTGACCCTGACCGTGTTGGCTCACCTGCTGATGGGGTGCGTGTGGCCATCCAATTGCGCGGAACACAACTTTGGGGTGCAACTATTGGGCCTGATGATTACACTGACCATCTGCCCAGCGGAACAGAAAGTCTTTCAGTTCAAAAGGGTGATAGGATTTACTTCCGGGTAGGCTCTGTGGACAATGGCTCTTATGACCAGGTGCAATGGGCTCCGGTAATTGAATATCTGAATCAGGACATCAATCTTCAAGATGCCAACCATAAACCGTTATACCGATTTGAGTCAGAAAAAGATTTTGTCCCAGCCTCTATTCAAAAAGTGGGTGCGCCCATAGGCGGCACGGTGAAGATTTCTACGAAATTTATAAAGCCAAAGACGACTGACGATGTGTTGGTGGCAGTGATCCGTAATGCGGGTGATACCGTACTGCGAAAGTTTTATCGCTGGCATGAGCAGGCCAATGACTCCATTAACCTTACCAACCTTCACTTGATTGAAGGCGACCAGCTTTCCTTTCAGGTGATAGCCAAAACCAACATCGACTGGCCGGCTGTACAATGGAATGCCCGGATGAACTATACGGCTGCCGATGATCCGCAATATGATGTGGTCAAGTCGCCCATTGAGGCTTATCCTGTGCCGGAATATACCCTTCATGCCTTCACAGTGGTTACAAGCAAAGCATGGAAGGTAAATGAAGACGCAGACACCTTAAAAGTGAAGCCCGTTATCCGTTTTGGCCAACCCATAAATCCGTTGATCCCGTACCAGGGTGATCTTGTTTTTTCGGTGAAGAAAGCAGACACCCTGTTGGCCAGACGAACCTTGAAAATAGTGAATGGCAAACTGGTTGGCGACACGGTTTTACAGGTAATTATTAAGAAGAACGATAACTTGTTTATCGAGTACCATAGCCGCAACCTTCTACTGGTAAGTGGGCTGGTAAAAAACAACGCCCTTATTTCGGGCCTCAGCAAAGACTCGACAATAACAGCCGGCTTGCATACCATTCTTCCCGATTTCAACAACAATGAAGACATCATCTTTGGGCCGCTCTACCGGGGCTGGGGCCACTTTGCCTGGCGTGCCAACGGACTGCTGGCAACAAGCCCCATCGTGGAAACCGAACTGAAGTTGAACGAAGATTTGAAAAACCCGAAAGATGCTACCACGGTTTCTAATCCAGATGACCTAAGCGGAAAAGGGATGTACGACCCGGCCAAAGACCCGTTTATCATGCTGTCGGCCATCGGCAAAGAAAAGTTATGGAGAGGGTATGATGAATTTGTATATGTAAAGGGTGGCATTATGAGCAGTTCGCGCATGGGTGAAGACGACATCAGTGCGCCTGTGGTAAACACAGCAGGTGGTGGTGCTTTTGGCGTGAACAAAATTTCCAAATCGAAGAGCGGTTCATTTTCTGCCGGTGCTGGTGTAGGGAAAGGGTTTTCTGCCAGCGGAAGTTATAGCTGGAGCAATGGCAGCAGCCGGGTGATTACCGATTTTATAGACATGAATGGCGACCGTTACCCCGATGTGGTGACTGAAAACAAAGTGCAATACACATTGCCCACCGGGGCACTGGGGGCCGAAACAATATCCCTTCAAAAGGGTGTGCAAACCACGGAGACACACTCGGAGGGGGTCACGGTGTCAGGGTCTGCTATTCTTTCTGAAACAAAGCCCGGTACTTTCAAAATTGGAAAAGCAGTAGTGAGCGTGGGAACTGGCAAAAACAGTGCAGGCCTGAACGGCAACTACGCCAAAGGAGACAACCATGTCAGCATGGCGTGGTTGGATATCAATGGTGATGGCCTGCCAGACCGGGTAACCGATGCCAAAAAAGTAGCCCTCAATACCGGTTACGGTTTTACCACAGAAGAGGATTGGAATTTCGATGCCATCCAAACTGGTGAAAGTAAAAGCACCAGCGCTGGACTAGGTGTTACATTTGGCAATGGCAGCGTTTCGTTGGGCGTGGGGCTATCGCGCTCTGATAACTTCACAGCAAGCTCATTACAGGACATGAATGGTGATGGCCTGCCCGACATGGTATCAGCCGGTAACCCAATACAAGTACGCCTCAACACAGGCAATGGTTTTGCAACCCCGGTGGTATGGACAGGCGCAGCCCACATCAGCGAAAATACTTCCGTCAGCGAATCAGCCAACGTTGCCTTTACCTTTCCCATATACATACCTGTACCTCCTATTACCATTTACATTAACCCCAGCAGCAGCGTGGGCCAGGGTGCCAGCCGCGAACTCTCCAGATTTACCGACATAGATGGTGACGGCTTCCCCGATTACGTCACCTCTACCAAAGACGACAATCTTACTGTCTCCCGCTCCACCATTGGCCGCACCAACTTATTAAAATCCGTGAAGCGTCCTTTAGGTGCCACTTTCGCCCTGGGCTACCACCGCGAAGGCAATACCTACAACCTACCCCACAGCACCTGGGTGCTCGACAGCGTGAAAGTGTTTGACGGCTTTGCAAAAGATGGCGTGGACAACATGCTCACCACCTTCTCCTACGAAAACGGCTACTACGACCGCCACGAGCGCGAGAACTACGGCTTCCAGAAAGTGATCACCCGCTCGCACGATACCAGCAAAGACGCGATGCCTGTTTACACCCAGGTAACCCAAACCTTCCACAACGAGGACTACTTCAAAAAAGGCTTGCTGCTGACCGAAGTAATGACCGATGCAGGCGGCAACAAGTTTGTGGAGAAAGAAAATACTTACGAACTGAAAAATGTGAGCGCGGAAGTAAAATTCCCCGCCCTGGCTGCCACCACCCAGAAGTTTTATGAAGGCCAGTCGTCACCGGGTAAGAGCACCAGCACAGCCTTTGGCTACGATGCTATCGGCAATGTAACCGCCTACTCCGACTATGGTGACGAAGGCGATGATGATAACCTGAACGCCACCATCACCTACCACGACCTGGATGGCCCTTATGTGAAAGGCACACCCAAGGCCATCACCGTAACGGGCAACGGACGCACCTACCGCAGGCGCGAATCGGTGATCGACAGCCAGGGCAACATCACGCAGATAAAACAGTTCCTTTCGGAAAGCGAAGTGGCCACCCACGACATGGAGTACGATGTATATGGCAACCTGACCAAAATCACGCGTCCCAAAAACAGCAAAGGCCAGCGCCTGAGCTTCAGTTACGTATATGATGATGTCGTGCAGACCTATACCGAAAAAGTAAGCAACACCTACGGCTATAGCAGCGAAGCCAAATATGATTTAAGTTTTGGTCAGCTGCTCAGCAGCACCGACCTGAACGGCAACAAGATCACCTACCAGATCGATGACCTGGGCCGAGTGACCAGCATTACCGGCCCTTACGAAAACGGAGGCGCCAACAAGACCATTGCCTTTGAATATCACCCAGCAGACACCGTGCCCTGGGCTCTCACTAAACACTATGACCCGGCCTACCCGAAAAACTTTTTGGAGACCGCCATTTTTGTGGATGGGTTGGGCAGAGTATTACAAACCAAGAAAGACGTTTCCATCCATGCAGGCGAAGCCAAGCCCGATGTGGAAATGATGGCCGTGAGCGGACGTGTGGAGTTCGATGCCTTTGGAAGAACCACCAAAGCCTGGTATCCGGTAACGGAACAAAAGGGCCCCGCAATCATCAGCGCCTTTAATGACACCAAGGACGATGTGGCCCCCACCACCACCACCTACGATGTGCTCAACCGCACCCTGAACGTGGTGCTGCCCGACAAGGCCGAAACCAAAACCACTTATGGCTTTGCCGGTGACCGTGATGGCAAGAGCCAGTTCAGCACCAAAACCACCGATGCCAACGGCAAACAGACCGAGCAGTTTACCGATGTGCGAGGAAGAGTGACAGCAGTGAAAAACTATACCACCGAAAAGGAAATCTGGACCAGCTTTAAATACAACGCCATCAACGAGCAGATCGAAGCGATGGACGACCTGGGCCACACCACCTTTAGCGCGTATGATAATTTTGGAAGAAGGACAGAGCGCAAACACCCCGATGCCGGAATAACCCACTATTCTTACGACCTGGCCGGCAACCTTACATCACTGGAAACCGCGAACCTGAAACAAGCGGGCATGGTGATAAGTTATGCGTATGACTACGAGCGGCTCACCGACATCACCTATCCGCAAAACCCTGAGAACAATGTGAAATACACCTACGGGGCAGCCGGTGCCACCAACAACCGGGTAGGCAGAATAGTGTTACAGGAAGATGCCAGCGGAGCACAGGAATTTTTCTACGGGCCACTGGGCGAAGTGGTGAAAAACGTGCGCACCATCGTGCTGCCCAAGTTTGGCGAGCAGACCTACGTTACCGAGTGGACCTATGACACCTGGAACCGCCTGACCAGCATGGTCTATGCCGATGGCGAAAAGGTGGACTACACCTACAACGTGGGAGGGTTGTTAATGCGCATGGATGGAAAGAAAAAGAGCGCTACCTTTAGCTATGTGAAGCAACTGGGTTACGATAAGTTTGAGCAGCGAGTGTTCCTTGCCTACGGCAACGGAACCAAGACCACCTACAACTACGAACCCGACCGGAGGAGATTAAAGAACATGACCGCCCAAACTTCTGCCAAGCGTTTGTTCATGGACAATGTTTACACCTATGATAAAGTGAACAACATTTTAAGTCTGGAAAACAAAGCCCCCGTGCCGGCCACCAACTTAATGGGTGGAGCCAGCCAATACAGCTACAGTTATGATGATCTGTACCGGTTAACCACCGCCAGCGGAACGTACAAAGGCGCGAATGAAGAACATGCCTACACCCTGAACATGAGTTATAACAGCGTGGGCGGCATCACCCAAAAAACACAGAACCATTTAAAGAAAGGCGTAGAGCAGAAGAAGACCACCTACAACCTGGCCTACACCTACGGAGAAGAACAGCCCCACGCCCCTATTCACATTGGCGACAATGCTTATACCTACGATGCGAATGGAAATCAAACCGGTTTTAAAGACGACAAGACCGGCCAGCGCAGAAAACTGATGTGGGATGAGGAGAACAGAATCAGAAGTGTTGAAGACAATGGTGCCATTTATCATTATGCTTACGATGCCTCAGGCGAACGCGTGTGGAAAGCCAAGAGCACCGGCCAGCGCATCTTTGTGAACGGAGAATGGGTGGCAGGAAATGGCAACATGGGCAATTACATTGTGTATGTAAACCCCTACATCGTGCTCAAGAGCGGTGGTTATACGAAGCACTATTATATTGAAGGCCAGCGCATCACCAGCAAGCTGGGCGGTGGTTGGGAAAACAGCACCCCGGCAGCCGCAGGCAATGGCAAAGTAGATTACGCCACACGGGGCCAGCGTGTGTTTGATGGCATCGTGAAGAACCTGAAATTCCTTGGAGCGGATGGACAGATACTCACCGCAGGTAAGAGTGGCAAAATCCCTCCGGGACAGATCAGCAGCTCGGGAAATACGGCTGAAGCGTTCAGATACTTTTATCACCCCGATCACTTGGGTAGTACAAGTTATGTAACCGATGCCAGTGGCGAAGTATATCAGCACCTGGAGTATTTCGCCTTTGGGGAGACGTTTGTAGAGGAACACTCTAATACCGATAGAACTCCTTACCTGTTCAACGGAAAAGAGTTGGATGAAGAAACGGGCCTATACTATTACGGGGCTAGGTATTATGATAGCAGGACGAGTGTGTGGCTGAGTGTGGATCCGATGATGGATCGATATCCAAGCTTATCACCATATAATTTTTCATTTAATAATCCAGTAATAGTGGTTGATCCTGACGGAAGATGTCCTGATTGTCAAGATGGAAAATATACAATCCAAAAAGGTGATAATTTTTGGGCGTTAGAGAAAAAATGGAACATGAAGCATGGTTCTCTTTCTGCAATGAATAAGGATGTTGATGCTAAGAAATTACAGATTGGTCAGGATATAAAAACTACTTTAAATAAAAGTGATCTACCTGAAGGAACTCAACCCCATTCGGATAATTCTCTCAAGGGGATGGATGGTTTCTTTAAGAAAGGTGCTGATGGTGTAAATAATATGGTAACTATAAGCGAAGAAGCCTATGATGCCATTGTAACGTCCACGGCAAATACTTACAAATCCGCATTCGAGAATACCGGAAAAGATAACTGGTCCGATAATGCCACAGGAGGGTTTTTAGATATGAAGAAATATTTCTTGACCAATATGTCCCAATACGCTGACGAAAATACAAGGTCAGATTTCTTTAAAAATCAAACAAGTGTCACTGAGCTATCTGCTAGAAATTTATACCTGTATAAGGGATATGCGTATAATATTAATGAGTTTGGCAATCTTATGTTTGGTAGCGTTAAAGCGAAGTTGGGAGCAAACGTGAGGACATTGATAGCTGGAGGACACGTATATTCACTTTTCTCAAATGGCAGTTTCGATGATGCAAAAGAAGTAGAGGCTGTAAAAAGAGGATTTAGTTATTATGAAAAAAAATAGACGATTAAAATCATCGATACTGATTGCAGTACTATCTGTGGTCATTATAACGATCATCGCAGTGGTCTATGTTATTTATAAAAACAGTGATTTAAAAAGAAGGAGTGTTTTTTTAAATCATAGTTCTTTATTTAAAAGCCTAGAGGACGTACCAGATAGTTCATATCGAGGTATGGAAGTGTACTTTAATAAGACAAACCGCCTCGATAGTATTTCTAACATACTAGGAATACAGATCGCAACCATTGATTTTAGCGTATCCGGTAACTCAAAGAATATTTACATTCATACTGAGCCTTACTTTGATTATTCAGGTTACTTCTATAACTCAAATACCATGCAATTGAACTGTATGTTAAAAGAAACCGAAGCATTACTTATGGAGAATCCTCAATTAAAGTTGTCTGTTGTGAAATTGAATGAAAATTGGATCACATATAGAAAGAATAAAAAAGATATTCCAATCGATCTTTTATACTTTAATAACATTTGGGGACTTGACGAAAAATGTAAATAGTAAGTTAACTGCCCCCCGGTTCCACAGTTTTTTTATACTTTGCCTTTGTTGGTGATGTGCGATTGAAAGTGGGGAGGTCACCAACAAACGGATTGTCCAACAACGTTTACACCATCTGGCGCAAGTCTTTGGGTTTATGTGTGGGTTGGAGTAAAAGAAAGAGCCTGGTGCGAGCCGGGCTTTTTTAGTTTTAATAAGCGATGGCTGGTTTGGTTTAAACCGTATGCGGGTTAATAATCTGCAAGCTCTGTATGTTTTTAAAGTCGTCCGTATTACGGGAAACCAAAACCAGATTATGCACCAGGCAGGTGGCCGCAATAACTGCATCGCCAAGCCTCAGTTTTTTGTATTGCCTTCGCAGCAGGATGGTTTGTCTGGTAGCGGCAGCATCAAAGGAATTTCCGGTAAAGCACTAGAAATAAATTAAAAGAATTTGGAATGCCTAAAAATTAATGATCCACGGGGCTTTCTGGATAACGCTCACACGATTGATCTGCGCTGCACTGTTTGCTATCCCAGCCGTTAGTTACAATCAAAATTAAAATCCCTGCTTAAATCTTTCAGATAACTCGGCTTACCATCATGCTTCCATCGCTGGAAGATTAGGGAGTAGCACAACCACCCGTGTGCCCACGCCTACTTCACTGACAATATGAATTTCACCTTTATGCTTCTCTACAAACTCTTTACAAATTATCAAGCCCATACCCAATCCTGCTTCCTGCGAAGTGCCCCGGGTTGAATAACTTTCATTGAAAATCTTTTCTTGTATTTGCGAAGACATGCCCTGCCCGCTGTCTTCTACCACGATTTCAGTGTTAGTACCGACCGCTTTTGCATGTAATAAAATCTCTCCTCCGGAAGGTGTGAACTTGATGGCATTATAGACCAAATTAAGTAAGATGCATCGTAACATGTTTTCATCAGCATAAATTTCCATTGCTGACTCCAGCCTATTGCTGATTACTATGTTTTTTATATTTCCGGCAAGCTGAAACTGTTTTACTACATCATCCAGGCATTTATTAAGTGGCAGTATTCTGGGGGCAAACGGAAGTTGGCCGGTATTCATCCGAGCCCACAGCAGCATGTCCTCGAAAGCCGAATTCACCTGCTCAGCCGATCGTCTCGCTAACTTAAGTATAGCATGGGCTTTTTCATCTTGCAGATGCTGAAGTCTTCTATCCAATAGTTCGAAACTGCCCAGCACCTGCTGAAACATGTTTTTAATATCGTGCCCAATGATAGCCAGAAATTTATTTTTCAGGGCCAGCCCTTTTCTAATTTCATTGATATCCGTTTCATCGTCCAATCGCTCTTCCTTGAACTCATGTTCGAGAAAATTCAGAAACAGCTGCCTCTTTGAAATCACACCCTCAAAGTTTCCATTTTTCAGAATAGGCAAAAATTCATAATTGCTTTTACACATTAAGGTTAATACGGGAAAAACTTCGTCATCACTATCGATCAATGGCTTGGGTGAAAATGAATCAATTACCAGATTATATGGATTTGTGAGAAGGTCGCTGAGGGTGAGGATACCCTTAAAAATAGCATTCTCCTTCACTACGACTGGATGCCCTTGTAGGAGCGTTTTTTTAAAGAGTTCAGTTCCTTGAAGAGGGTCGGCAATAACGAAATCGTGAATAACAAAATCTTCCACCCTCATGGCTTCGAATCAACACCCCGTTGAATAAAATTCTGGATGATGGTAATCTTCAAATCTACCTTTAGTAATTCACCCTCACTGATATAGGGAAAGACTCGTTCTTCGAGAATTTTTAATACCGATTCTCTAGAAATCTTTTTTATAATTCGCCTGTTGATAAAAACAGCTTGTACAAATTCATGGTCCACCTCAACCAACTCAAATCCATTCGGAGCCAACAGTTCAAATGATTTTAATATACCCATTTTACCGTGGTGTGATTTTTTTCCGAGTATCAGAATTTCATCAAAAGGAGGTAACTTAATTTCTTCAATCCGAATATCAATGGAATAAGAATTATAAAATGAATTCATAGTTATTGTTTTAACCCATCACAGACACTCAAAGCATGTTTGTAAAAATGATCCGCTTCAAGATCGACAAATTTAAATATAATAAACCCAGAATTATCATTAGAAAGAAAAACATAATGGGGGGATTAAGTTTGACTTCATCCACAGGGCCGTAAACTATTCTCATGGATAATAATATATGCCACCCGTTTGAAGAAATCTGAGGTGTGTGTGTCCTTTAATCCGCCAATTACATTGGCTGCGTTTCGGAAGGCGATCTTAAACCGGTTACTTCCCTTTGGTGTTTTTGAACTCAGTAGCTTACCGCCACTTATTTTATTATTCGGTGCCAGGCGAAGCCAAGAGGTAAACTGTTTGGCTGTTTCAAACTTTTGAAAGTCCTCTGGGCCTACTTCACTGATAATGGAAAGGATGGTGGCATGGCTAAGCCCTTCAACCTTCATCAGGTCAACCCCATCAAAGTATTGAAAGGAGGCTTGGTTCAGGTCTATGCCCTTAATGGCGTTCTTGTTTACGCGCTTATGTTTCTTGTCATCCGTTTTCAGTTTCTTCTTTTCCGGATCCGTGTTGATTTGATTTTTCAGGAACGCACCAATTTGCTTGTCGCACTCCGCTACTTTCTTTTGATAGAAATGGTATGATTCAAATTCCTGCTTTAAACCAAAAAGATAGTCAGCGCGGTTATTTCCTTTGAGAGCTTTAGCAATCTCTTCTTCGGATTTGTGGCAGTTGCCATGACGGTGTTTTGCCAGTTCTTTAGGATCCAGGTTTCCATTGCAGATGTCTGCTATAATGGCCAACCCGGTCAGGCCACAGATGTCATTGACCACCACATCCAACCTAAAGTTCAAAAGCTTTAAATACTTCTGCATTTTATGTGTTGCTTCTGTGGCAAGGTCAAGCATGTTTTGCCTTTGCCGACAAAAGGTGCGGAGTGTTTCGGTGGTTTCATCAGGAAGGAAACTACCGGTCAGTAATCCAATGCTGTGAAGTTTCTGAATCCACCGGGCATCTTTCACATCGGTCTTTTTGCCTTTGATGTTTTTGGTGAACTTTCCATTGACCAGTGTTACTTCAAGTCTATGTTTTTCAAGTTCTACATACAGATTTTGCCAATAATTGCCTGTACTCTCCATGGCCATCGAAGTAACACTATGTGTGCGCCTAGTATGGCGTACTATATTCCAGACGGGAATATTGGTTGATTATCCGAAGGGTGCAAGTCCCTGATGTGCAAGCATCGATGCACATAGCAAGTTGCAAGGTGGTTTGGGGTGACCCATTGACTGAAGAAAGCAGGACTGCAAAGATCTGTACTGACGAACAGAAACTACATACAGAGGCATACTTTCACGGGTGAGTTAGCACACCATAACGAAGCCATTCAGGTGCAAATGAAGGAACAAACGTTAAGTTGATTGAAATGCTGTAAGCAGGTTAAAACGTAATAGTTTACTAGCCTTACGTTAAAGTAGATCAAATCTGTAATCGGTGTAAAGGGCGATTGCAGTATGCTTAACGAACCGTGTAGTACGCGACCCGTACGCTATGTGGTGTGAGAGGCGCTCCCCACCAGTTAAAGCTGGTGGGGCCGTCTACTCGATTGGCGGTAGTTGTTTTTTCTATGGTTGTCCTTTGTATTTAGGATCAAAGTCCACCATCCATTCTATACCA
>CAYGGY010000022.1:0-66131 GCA_964349405.1 uncultured Ohtaekwangia sp.
GCATTATAAAATATAAGTTCTGATTTATCGGTTCCATATGTATAAATAGAATTTTCTGAAGATAATCCTTTTATGAACAATGAATCAATTTGTTTATTAAAACGAATGCGACTGGTTTTATCTGTATGTCTTATGCTGGATAAAGTAAGTGGTCTTGAATCAATCATTGTTAACGATAATTCAATTGAATCTTGAGAAGAAATGAGTTGTATGGGTTTTGTGGAGAATGCGAATTTTTCAGTTTTACTATCTACTTTAAGATTTTTGTTCTTGTCATCGTATGCATATATATAGTAAGTACCTGGTTTAAGATTAGGTATTGAGAATGATCCTTCCTTGTTGCTTTTAGTGAAATAGGTTGGAGAATGTTTATATATATCAAATGTGTCTGACTGGTATATTGCGATTGTTATTTTTTGCGGAACAATTTCAGTAAGTAGATTATTAACTTTTCCGCTAATAGATAATGAGTCGATGTCTGGTCCTGTACTAAAAGCTAGACGTAAATTTTCAGCTGGATTACCTTCTGTAATATCTTGGACCCCTTCACGAAAATTTATGCTGTAGGTTGTGTTGTTCTGTAATTCAAACTCTGGAGTTATAGTTAATTTTCTCTTGTTAACAGAAAATAAAGTGTTTTTACCCAACGTAGGAACAATAAGTATTTCTTCTTTAGGATCTTTTAGTTTAATGTCTTCGTTGAACGTTAGTTCTATAAATTTTCGGTTAAAGTTCTTTTCATTGTTTAGCGGTTTAGATGAAACTAGTGTAGGGGGAGTTTCGTCTCTTGGTCCACCTGTTGGCATGGATACATTTGCACACGATGAAAGTATCAATAGAATAGTAATTAATTTATTTAGTTTCATTCTGCTGAGCTATATAAATGATACTTGAATATTCTTTAGATTTTATGGCATACAAATTTGAAAGAAATCCTATAATTAACGCTTTTAAGCCAGTGATGAGTTTTAGTTGTTTGGGTTTCTTATATCCTTCACTTAGTAGAGAAACATAATAGCTATCTAATTTCATAGGTCTTGTTTCAATAAGATTAAAACCATTAATTTTTAATAGAGTAGACATTGTTTCTCTGGTGATATGCCATAAATGTCTTGGCACATCATAAGCAGCCCAAACATTTTTATAGAATTTACAATCATAGGAGTTTGGATTAGGAACAGCAATTATTAGATAACCGTTGGATATTAATTGACTTTTTAGTTTTTGAAGAGTTTCGTTTATGTCGTGTATGTGCTCTAACACATGCCATAGAGTTATAACTTCAAACGAATGATTGATGATTCTGTCTGGTTCCTTAAGGATTGTGTTGTTCAATAATTCGTTTGCTTTTTGTCTAGCTTTATCATTGGGTTCTATTCCGGAAACATTCCATTTTTTAGTTTTCATAAATGATAGAAACTGTCCGGTGCCGCATCCATAATCTAATAGTTTGCCTGGATTTGGTGCTAACTCTTTGATTATGTGATACTTCCAATTTAAAGTTAGATTTCGTGCTACAAAATATATTTTGTCGAATAAAGAAGTTGATCTATTGGCGTGTGATATATAATTATCTGATGCGTAATAACGTTCGATAGATTCTACATTAGGTCTTGGGTTTGTAATAATCATGTTGCAATCAGGACACCTCTGCAACACAAACTCTTCTTGGCTAACGGAATAGTCTTTCACATTTAGGTAATGTTTAAGACTGTCCGCTTTACAAACAGGGCAGATTTTAATATACTCTAATGCCATTATTTACCGAGATATACGGTTAGAATAGATACATCTGCTGGTGATACTCCACTGATACGTGACATTTGTCCAATAGTCTCCGGTCGTATACGTTTTAACTTTTCACGAGCTTCGCTTGATAATGCTTTTACTCGATCATAGTCAAAATCTGATTTAATAACATAGGACTCTAGGCTTTCTATTTTCTCAGCAAGTTTTTGTTCACGCTCAATATAGGTTTCATACTTGAGTGTAATTTCTAACTGTTGCAATGTCTCTTCTGTGTAGTTGTTGAGTTTCTCTTCTAGTTTTATATCTAACTTTTTCAATTGAGCCATGCCTATGTTGGGTCGCCTAAGCAGATTAACTACAGGAATTTTTTCTGTTATTTCTGCACTGTTTATAAAAGCTAAGCCCTGATTAACTATTGTGGGCTCTACTCTCATAAGACTTAACTCTTTTGAAAGTGCTGAAATGGATTCTTTTTTCTCTTTTACTTTTGCCAAACGTTCGTCACTTGCCAAACCAATCTGGTGCCCTTTTTCAGTGAGTCTTAAGTCGGCATTGTCTTGTCTTAATAATATTCTGTATTCGGCCCTTGAAGTAAACATACGGTATGGTTCTTCTGTACCCTTGTTTACCAGGTCATCGATAAGAACTCCTATATAGGCTTCGGATCGTTTTAGAATAAAAGGATCTTTTTCAAATACTTTATTATGAGCGTTGATGCCAGCCATTAATCCTTGGCAGGCAGCTTCTTCGTAACCGGTGGTTCCGTTGATTTGGCCAGCAAAGAATAGATTATCAATAAGGTGGGTCTCTAAACTCATTTTTAATTGAGTTGGGGGAAAATAATCATATTCTATGGCGTAGCCTGGCCTAAACATTTTGGCCTTTTCAAATCCAGGTATTTTAATGAGCGCCTGGTATTGAATGTTTTCAGGCAGAGATGTTGAGAATCCATTCACATAAATCTCAACGGTATTCCATCCTTCTGGCTCTACAAATATTTGGTGGCGTTCACGTTCTGCGAAACGATTAATTTTATCTTCAATAGATGGGCAGTACCTGGGCCCTAATCCTTTTATGCGTCCCTGAAACATAGGTGATTTATCGAAGCCCTTTTCAAGTTCTTTGTGTACAGATTCGTTGGTATATGTAATCCAACAACTGAGTTGCTTCTTTAATGGCTCAGTATTGGTAAATGAAAACTTGCCAGGCATATCGTCCCCTCTCTGTTCTTCCATGACTTTGTAGTTCAAAGAACGCCCATCAATTCTTGGAGGGGTTCCTGTTTTCATTCTACCGGCTTCAAAACCAAGATCTACAAGTTGTTCAGTTAATCCTGTTGCGTTCTTTTCCGCGGCTCTTCCTCCACCAAATTGTTTTTCTCCTATGTGAATCTTTCCATTAAGAAAGGTTCCATTGGTTAGTACTACTGCTTTTGCTTTAATTTCAATCCCCAGAGCTGTTTTGATTCCAACAACTCTTTTGTCTTTTATTAAAAGACCAGTTACCATCTCTTGCCAGAAGTCAACGTTTTTGGTGTTTTCTAATGCCAATCTCCACTCCTCGGCAAATTTCATTCTATCGTTTTGCGTTCTAGGACTCCACATAGCTGGTCCTTTTGATAGATTGAGCATTCTGAACTGAAGCATTGATTTGTCGGAAATAATACCAGAATATCCACCAAGGGCATCAATTTCTCTAACAATCTGCCCTTTTGCTACCCCACCCATTGCAGGATTGCATGACATTTGGGCAATAGTGTTCATGTTCATGGTTACAAGTAAAACACTTGAACCTAAATTGGCTGCTGCTGCTGCTGCTTCGCAACCAGCATGTCCCGCACCCACAACTATTACATCGTACTCTGGAAACATTTATTTTTGTGTTTGTTCCACGTGAAACATTATTATGAAATCATTAAACTCAATCAAATTGTTCCACGTGAAACTATTTACGCAAAGATAGACAAGCTTCTTCTTTTTTGCGCATAAGGGCCTTTTCAGCAGGTTTCTTATCCTTATAGCCAAGCATGTGAAGAACACCATGTATCATAACGCGACTCAATTCATCATCAATGGAAACATTATACTTTTTAGCGTTTTCCTTAACACGGTCAATGCTTATATAGATTTCACCCTCAAGAAATGATGAGTCATTTGAGTTATCAAAGGTTATTATGTCGGTTAAGGTATTATGTTTTAGAAAGCCCATATTAAGGGATAATAGATGAGAATCGGAACAAAACACATAATTGATTTCCTGAATTGAAGCCCCTTCTTTTTCAACAACCTGTTTTATCCAGGCAGTAACTTTGCGAGGGTTTTTAAGTTTAAACCTTATTTTGTGGGAGAAGAAGTGAACAGAGGGCATCAGGTATTAACATAAAAACTAAGCTCCACCACCTTTCCATTTTCAGTAAAATCAACCTCGTCAGCTAGATGCTTCATAAGAAAGATTCCTCTACCACCTGGCTTTTCAAGATTCTCTGGGGAGGTTGGATCAGGCAAATTGTGAAAATCGAAACCGGTCCCCTCATCCTCTACGCGAAACTTAATCATGCCTTCTTCCAATGACAGTCCCAATGAGACATTTTTGGCAGAGTCTGATTTGTTTCCATGACGAATGGCATTGTTTACAGCCTCGGTTACAGCAATCATGATGTTGCCATAAATGTCTTCATTCAAATGAAATTTATCTTTGGCATTGTCAATGAAACTTTCAATCATCCTGATATTCTCAGACAAGGAAGGTATTTCAATGTGAATGTTCTTCATGCTATACGTGATGGTTTATTCCTGAGTTCCTATGCGCTTAAAGTATTCGTTAACTTCTTTCTTGTAATATGGAAAAAGCCGTGGAGGAACAGTTTTCAACAATTCTACTTCTTTTTCCTTTAATTTTAAGTATTCCTCAAATTCGCGTGGAATTGCCTTGCCATAATTTTTGGCTGTCTCCCCTTTTCGTTCTTCATCCTGATCCTGCTCTCTCATGGATTTTTCCGCGTCAAGCAAACGCGTGAGAATATCTTTTTGTCTTCTAATCGTCTGTTCCGTAATCTGCTTATTAACTAAATCAAACTCTGTTTGTTCCATCTTTCCAGGAAGATCCCCGCCAGGTACCTGACCACCATTGCCCTTAAGCTTTTCCTGCATCTCCTCTAACGATCTACGTATTCGTTCCTGTTCTGCAGCCATCTTAGCCATTTCTTCTGAAAGTTGACGCCCAGTCTTTCCTCCCTTTCGAATCTCTTCCATTTGCTGATTTAGCATTTGTTGCATTTTGCTCAAGTTGGGTTGCTTCTGTCCTTTCTTTTTCTTTCCCCCCGGCTGAGCATTGGCCATCATATCCATCATCATATTATAATGATCGTTTAGCATAAGCGCCAGGTTGTTCATACTTGTCATAGAAAACTGCATTTCACTACTTGCGTTGGCCTTCCTCCGTTCCTTTATATTCTCTACAGACTTATCAATATGACTATTTAACTCTCCTATTTCTTTGGTGACAACAGAACCCATAAACGCATCTTTCTTGGCAAGTGCTAACAAACTGTCTTCCAATATTTTAGAGTCATCTTTTAGTTTTAATTGGTTTTGAGAAAGGAATATATATCTGGGATCGGTTTGTTGAACTCCACCGAAATCTTTCATTAACGATTCTTGATCATAGGAAACTTTAATCAATCCATGGATAATCTGTCTTAAACTCTCAAGGTTTTGCATGTCCATTTCCATCTCCATAGAGCCTTGCATGCTTTCCATTTGTTTCTCCATCTCCTTCATTTTGCTAATGGATTTCTGCTGCTGCTCTTTGGACTTTTTAGGGTTGTTGTTTTGAAGCTCCTTCTTACTATTCTCCTGTGATTCCCTTACCTCTTGCTTTTCTTCTTCAGCTGGAGCGAGTTCGGGTTTGTTTAATTCATCACCTAATTTATCCAGCTCATCAAGCGACTTTTCTAATGCTTCGAAATCTTTCTGCAGCTCTTCTTGATCTTCGGCTAATTTTTCTGAATTCTCCTTGTTGGCCCCATCAATGTTTTCTTTTCCCTTGTCTCCCGAGTTATCCTTTTTTTCTTTGGTAAGTTCTTCTGTTTTGGAAAGCAGTTCCTCTTGTTTTTCAATTTGCTTTTTTAACTCATCAACAGCTTGCTCGGCTTTGTAATCGTATTGCAACTGTTTAAATAATTCAAGGGTCCTTTCCAGTTCTTTCTCGAGGTTAATTTCTTTACGATCCATCTTATCCAACATCTTTTGGATCTGATTTGCGTCAGCGTTTTCTTTAAGAAGTTTTTCGAGTTCCTGAAACATCTTCCTGGTTTCGTCATCGAGTAATTCATTCATTAACTTTTGAATCTGCTCGGACTTTTCTTTTATTCGTTCGCTTTCTTCAGAAAAATTGTCTTTTTTCTTTTCGAGTAATTCGTTTTCTTTTTGTAATGCATCAATGGCCTTATCCAACTTTTCTCTTTGTTTAATTAGGTCTTCAAGCATTTTTTTGTCCTGCCAGTCTAAGGTTTGTTTCCCTCTTAATTTTTGTTGTGCCTCTTCAATAGATTGTTTCAGGTCTTTTGCCCCCTGAAGACTTTGATCAATTTTATTTTCTGCCGATTGCTCAGACTTGCTGATTTGATCCTTTAGTTCTTCCTTGCCAGGAAGATTGAATGTATAATTTGCTGACCGTGTTGACTTTCGCCCATTCACACCGTCATTATCCCATACCTGAAAATGGTAGTTGAGTTTATCACCTGGCTGAAGCTTTACTGAATCAAGTGCCCATTGATAAAAGAAGTTTTGTTGAGTCTGATTTTGTGAGATTGGAATGATAATATGTGAAAAGGGTAATTCTTTATTTCCTTGCACAACCTGATAATTCAACCGAAGCGTGGTAAGTCCGTAATCATCAGTGATGGAGCCTCCTAAGTAGATGTTATTGAATAGAATAGAGTCCCGGAGATTTTGCACAATAATTTGTGGAAACTGATCTTTAATTACAGCAATATTGTAGGTGATCTGATCTTTATTCTTGCTACGATCATTTTCCAATACAATTGAATATTGATCCGGATCATTAAAGCTCTTACTGAATTTAAATGACTCATTATCAACTAATTGCATTTGATTATGGCTCTCATTAGATGAAAACAAGATTGTTGCACGTGAAGTGCTAGAGGCGCCTATTTGCCACGTTACCTTTGTTCCTTCTGCTATTTCCAGATTTCCTGCATTGTTTAATTCCTCCACTTTACGATTGATATAGGTGGGATATTCAAGAGTTGCTTTTAGCTGTGTAAGTTCAGGACGGTTTACAAGCAGAATAGTGTACACATCAGACAGATAACCGGAAGCCTCTATTTGAAGGACAACCTCATTCTGGATTTTCTCAAAGGTGTATGAAAATATTCCAGTCCCTGAGTTCTCCATCTTCCAGCGTTGCTCACCGGAAACGATATATGCTGCGATAGGAATAGCATCACCTTCTAATTTAAGTGAGAGGGTAAAGTCTTCATTAAAAAATGCTTGAAGATTTTGATTTTGCAGGACAAAGCGAAATGGCGCTTGAGGAGAAAATTCCTGATTGAACTTTACAATTCTGGTAGTGCTTTGCGTAAAAATTCCCTGATTTACAATCCAGAGGATTAGTATGAGAAAAAAGGGAATGATAAAATATTTTAGATAGCGCTTGTTCTCTTTTAGGTCGATTGCCGTCTCAAAAGAGACATTATTGAACGAAAGGGATTTTTGTGAGATGCCAGCATCCAGTAAGTCATTCTTTTGTTGAGAAGAGGCTAACTGAATTACATTTAAAAGTTTGTCGCCAACTGAGGGAAAATATTTTCCGATTAACTTGGCGCTCTCCTCTTCCCCTAGTCCCTTATGATAAATCCACCAAGCCAAGGGTTCCTTCAGAAAGCGAAACACACACCACCCCACCAGTATAAAAAACGAGGCAAAGATTAAAAACCGAGCACTGCGTCCAAGCCACAGATTATATTCAATCAGGGAGGCAATAATAAAGTAAACCAAGATTGCTGAAAGAGTAAAAATGCCTCCACGAATTAGCAGATTGAGATAATATCTCTTATTAAAAGAGTTTATTTTTTCATTAATCCTATTGATCCCCTCACCCATGTATGCTAAAACGAACTTATCTTAAAGATAGTTTTTAATCCCACTAAGATAGAAATATAGAATTTTTATATCAAAGCGTGGTGCCGGGCGAAGCGAAGTTCCAACTATACTCCTTCTCGAAATATTCAAGCACATGCATTTTCAATAACTTCTCTTGTTCCAACAAGTCAAAATGAGGGAGTTTTTTGATCAGCTTCCAATGTGGCCACCCTTCGGAATCCTGACCTTCAAGTTCATAATATCCGGCCAGGCTGAGTATTTTACAAATAGCAATGTGCATCAGATCTTGTTTTTCCTCTTTGGTAAAACGCCTGGCTCCTTTTCCCAACTCTTGCATGCCTATAATAAAAAGAACTCCGTTGAGATCCTTTGGTTTTTTTTCAAGGACCCGCTCAAGCTCCATCATAAGTCGGTACCACTGCCGCTCTAAATCTAAGTCGCGATTAAGCATGTAGGTAATAAATTAGTTTTTGAACAATTCTTCCCAGTATTCGAAGGCTCTACGCAAGTGTGGAACCACAATAGTGCCCCCGACAAGTGTTGCCACACCCATTGCTTCATGAACTTCGGCCGTAGTAAATCCTACTTCTTTACACTTTCCAAGATGGTACTTCACACAATCATCGCAACGTAACACCAATGAACAAGTCAAACCAATAAGTTCTTTTGACTTTACATCCAATGAGCCTGCCTGATAGGCATTGGTGTCTAAATTGAAGATTCGTTTAATAATAAGATTATCCCCAGCCAGAATTTTCTCATTCATCTTACTGCGGTAATCATTAAATTGCTCTACCAGATCCATGGATTTTTCTTTTAGACTTCAAAGATGGACTCAATTCATGTTAAATCAAATTTGCTCAAGTCGGCATTTCACCTTTGGGGTGATTTTGTAACCCTCTTTTTTCCAAACCACTGTCTGGGCTGCTCTAATTCTCTTTGCAAAGGAGAAGAAATATTATGTACGCGTTGTATTCTTGAGTTGCCAAAAACCAAATATCATGAACAGGTTGATAATGTAATAAAGTCGAGACTAAGCGGCCGTATTCCACTTGCATACGCTATGGCATTTTTACGATTCAGAAAGACAGGCATAGTTCAACATTTACTTCATCAATTGAAATACAATAACCATCCAGAAATTGGCGTGAGGCTAGGATTACTTTATGGCAAAGAGCTGGTTGATTCACGCTACTATACGAAGTTTGACTTAATTATTCCTATTCCGTTGCATCGATCGCGTCAGCGTAAAAGAGGTTATAACCAAAGCTCAAAATTTGCAGAAGGCTTAAGCAAATCGATGCATATACCTTGGGATGAAAATATCGTAGAGCGAAAAATCAAAACGACAACGCAGACAAGGAAAACAAAAATTGAAAGATGGGAAAACGTGAAAGATGTTTTTTGGATAAAGCATCCAGAAAAAGTGATTGATAAAAGAATCTTGCTTATAGATGACGTTATCACCACCGGTGCAACGCTAGAGGCTTGCGGACATCTGATATTAAACTGTGGTTGTTCAGAATTAAGTATAGCTTGCCTAGCGGAAGCACAATAAAAAAGCCCTCCGTTTAGAAGGGCTTTTTGTGTAAAATAAATTTTTAATTAGTAGTTCGAGCCAGCACGTATCATTGCACAACGGAAACCAATGGTTGCTGTTGCAGAATCCTGATCCAAAAACCTACGCGTACCAGGAGACATCCAATAGGCTACATCTTTCCATGATCCACCTTTATAAACACGGACCTTGTCGGAGATCAGAGAGATAAAACCTTGAGCGTTCTTCTGATATTCATATGTCTTTATGTTTTTAGTTGTACCATTCGGTAACGTGATTGTTGAATCTTTTTCAGTTTTTGTATAACGGTTTCTGTATTCACTATGGCTATCAATAAAGTCATCTCTGCGTATAGGGTTCAGGTCATCAAAATCCTGATGAGACAAAGGACGATAAACGTCCATTACCCATTCACTTACATTACCCGCCATATTATACAAACCATAATCGTTAGGAGGATATTCATATATATAAGAGGTGATCAAGGCACCATCGTTTAGCCTTCCAGCTATACCGGCATAATCACCACGTCCTCTTTTGAAGTTTGCAAGGAAAGACCCCATTTGCTTGCCATAAGGATTACGTAACGCGTGGCCATCCCATGGATAAATGCGCTGATGGGTTTGCAATTCATCAAGCCACTGAGTTCCAATCAAAGCCTGAGCTGCATATTCCCACTCTGCCTCCGTTGGCAAACGATAGGCAGGTATTACCACACCAGACTCTAAAGGAATACGTCCGGCACCAGCCTCAGGAGCTGCTATTCCTGCTTTGTCAGCCAAGTCAGCGTTTACTTTAGCTGTCCTCCAGACTGCGTATGAGTTGGCTTGTGCCCACTTTACACCTACTACTGGAAAGTAACGGAAACCAGGATAACGCAAATAATGATCAACATAAGGATCATTGAACGCAAGGTTGGATCTCCATACTAATGTATCAGGAAGCGCAGCCCTATAGGCACGACCACCATCATTTGGTGTAGAATCTGCTGTTAGATAATATAAATACTCAAGCCAGTGGATATTGGCTATCTCGGTTTCATCCATATAAAAAGAAGCGACAGAAACCGTTCTTTCCACGTTATCGCGATAAGCCATCACATCCTCTTCAAAGGAACCTAATACGGTGCGGCCACCTTCAATAAATACCATATTTGGTGCGGGTGGCTGAGATTCGTAAGGATTAACCTCAAATCCTTCAGCTTTGTCCCTTGTGTAGGCCAGACCGGTGGCAGTACTCATTTGCCCGGGATTTTGGGCTGTAGGCTTTCCGCCCTTCCCTCCAAATAAGGAGCAAGAACTAATAATGGCGGATAATCCAACTAAAAACAGGAGCGACTTAAAATACTTCATTTTCATTTCGTTATAAATCAAAGTAACCGCTAATATAAATAGATAAATCAATGTTTTTCAAAACGATATCATTTTTTTGCTAAATCCTTCTTTAAAGCACTAAGACCCTAATGGTGAACAAACGTTCTAGATTTGGAAAAAGTATAAATTCATTTTGGGATAAATAATACAGGGTAGTCTTTTCTAATACTCAAATGAATCCAAAAACGAAGATTTTAAGGATGGCATGCTTTTATCCGATAAGGATCGTAATTAAATTTATTATGATCCAGATAGATGATTTTATGGTTGCCTCTTTTGAAAAGAAGTGCGAACTCATTGTATCTCATACTTCTTACATTACCAGTAGGCAAGTAGACGAAAGAAAGGTTTATTTATACCACACAGGTAAGTTTTTTATAGAAGTGTTATACTCACCTCAATTAAAACGTGTACTTGTTATTCAGCCTTTCAATGATCTGGACAACCTGATGCCCTATGCCGAGAGCGTTTCGCTGGCGGATTTAAAGCTGTAACTTGAAAGAGGGCCTAAAATTTCAATGGCACTTTCAACACTAGTGATGGCTTCAACTGTTAGAAGCAGTTTGCTTCCGGTTTCTTTCAGGCGACAACGTTTTGAGTGACCTTGAACAAAGGCCAAAACTTTTCCAAAGACTTCCGATTTAAAGTATTCGTCATTACCGACCACAAAATAGCCACGCAGTTTCTCGTTTTTCAAACTAATCTTCTCAAACCCTAACGACTCACCAATCCATCGCAAGCGTACAGAGTGTATCAATTGTTCAACAGGATCAGGTAAAACACCAAACCTATCTTTAAGTGAATCT
Source organism: uncultured Ohtaekwangia sp. (assembly GCA_964349405.1). Lineage (GTDB taxonomy): Bacteria > Bacteroidota > Bacteroidia > Cytophagales > Cyclobacteriaceae > ELB16-189. The sequence goes on from CAYGGY010000022.1 coordinate 11,612, forward strand.
CTGAATTTGGTTAACGAAATTTCATCTTTAATGCTATCGAGTGTTGCATAGAGCTGAAGTCTTTCACTGGTATTATTAATGTATGTGTCGGGTATCAAAATTTCCAAGTCTGTTTCAATCACACAGTCAGGAACAATCAGTTTCGCTTTTTTGGAAAGCTCTTCAGCAAACAAATCTTTGAATTCAGTCTCCTTCAGCTCCTGAATGGCGTCATCCAGAATTTTATGATAAGTATCAAAACCCAAATCGGTGATAAAGCCAGTTTGCTCAGCACCTAATAGATTACCAGCTCCACGTATGTCTAGGTCGCGCATGGCAACCTTAAAACCATCACCTAAATCAGAAAATTCTTCTAACGCTGCGAGTCGCTTTCGAGAATCTGAGGAAAGAACGGAGGTAGGAGGTGTGAGTAAATAACAAAATGCTTTTTTGTTTGAACGTCCCACTCGCCCCCGCATCTGATGAAGATCACTTAGACCAAACATATGTGCCTGGTTGATCATAATTGTATTTGCGTTCGGGATGTCAAGACCAGACTCTATAATATTTGTGGAAACTAATACATCGTATTCACCATCGATGAACTTTACCATTACTTTTTCAAGCTTGTCACCATCCATTTGTCCATGGGCGATGCCAATGCGCGCATCAGGCACGAGTTTGAAAATAGTGTTCGCTACATGCTCGATATCGCTCACGCGATTATGTACAAAAAAGACTTGCCCGCCTCTTCGCAACTCAGCGCTTACAGCATCGCGAATAATGGTTTCCTCATACGTATGTAGCTCGGTAGTAACGGGCTGACGATTAGGGGGAGGGGTGGAAATAATGCTTAAGTCGCGGGCACCCATCAAAGAAAAATGTAATGTTCTTGGAATAGGCGTAGCGGTTAGTGTTAATACATCTACGTTAACCTTAAGTTCTTTCAGCCGATCTTTTACCTTCACACCAAACTTTTGCTCTTCGTCAATAACCAATAGCCCAAGATTTTTAAACGTTACATCCTTGCTAACCACACGATGAGTACCGATTAAAATATTGATCTTTCCTTCTTTTACATCAGCAATTATTTCTTTGATTTCTTTATCCGTTTTGAAGCGCGAGACATAATCAATCGTAACCGGTAAATCACGGAGTCGTTCAGAGAAGGTTCTGTAATGCTGCATAGCCAGTATAGTGGTGGGCACCAATACAGCAACTTGTTTACCTTCCGTTGCCGCTTTGAAAGCAGCGCGAATGGCTACCTCGGTTTTCCCGAAGCCAACATCACCACACACCAGCCGGTCCATAGGATGAGGTTGTTGCATATCGCGTTTTACATCCTCAGTCGCTTTGGCCTGATCAGGAGTATCTTCATAAATAAAGGAAGACTCTAACTCTGCCTGTAAAAAACTATCGGGCTGATAGGCGTAACCGGGAGCGCCTTTGCGCTTGGCATATAACTCGATCAGTTCTTTGGCAATGTCTTTTACCTTTTTCTTGGCTTTTGCTTTTTTACTATCCCACTCACCGCTACCCAACTTACTGATTGAGGGGGCGGTTCCGTCCTTGCCAGAATATTTAGAAATTTTATGTAGTGAGTGAATGCTAACGTAAAGCAAATCATCATCCCGAAATACTAATCGAATAGCCTCTTGTTCCTTTCCGTTGACCTCTTTTTTCTCAAGGCCCGCAAACTTGCCGATGCCATAATCAATGTGGGTTACAAAATCGCCCGGTTGAAGGGTTTGCAATTCACGAAAGGTGAGTGCTTTCGACTTTGAAAACTTTTCTTTGTTGCGATAGCGATAGAATCGTTCAAAGATTTGATGATCGGTGTAGCAAACTACTTTTATGGAGTGATCAACAAAACCGTGTCGTAAAGAGAACTCGAGTGACTGAAATCGAATTTCAGGATGAATTTCTTCAAAAATTCCATGAAGCCTTTCTACCTGACGCGACTGTTCTGCAGCTATAAAATTACTATATCCCTGCATTTGCTGTTGCAGAAGATTTGCAGCCAACAGCTCAAAATTTTTATTGAAAGAAGGTTGAGCGGAAGAAGAGAAATCAAAAAGGTGTTTCGACTCAAAATAAAATTTAGATCCAAACTCAATCCGCGACAAGGCATTCAGATTATCAATGAAATGATCTCCCGTGTTAAAAAGTTGGTTAGGCTCCAGCACCACCTTGGTTTGCCCGCTTTCGCGAAGAATTTTGTCAAAGCTTGCGCTTGCTTTATCGAAACATCGAGCAATCACATCTTTTGACATCTCCGTATCCTTTAACCAAATACGTGAATTAGTAGAAATAAAATCAAGCAGGGATTGTCGCTCTTCCTGCACCAACCTGGTTTGTACATTAGGCATCAGGTTTATTTTATCGAGGCTATCTACGGAAAGTTGAGATCCTGGATCGAAGGATCGAATACTGTCAACTTCATCACCAAATAATTCAATCCTAAAAGGATATTCATTGGCAAATGAAAACACATCGATGATTCCACCGCGAATAGCAAACTGACCAGCTTCATAAACAAAATCAGTTTTTTCAAAATCATAGGAATGAAGAAATTCTTCCAGAAAAGTTCTGTCAAGAATTTCACCTTTTGTAATCAGAAACGTATTTGACGAAAGTGCCTTCTTGTTGATTACCTTTTCCGAAATGGCCTCAGGGTAGGTAACAATCACATTTCCTTCGGGATGATTACTCAATTGATTGAGCACTTCGGCTCTCATCAAAATGTTGGCATTCTCTATTTCCTCATATTCATAAGGACGTTTGTATGACATGGGAAAAAAGAAAACCTCTTTATCACCAAGCAGTTGTTGTAGATCATTGAGAAAATACGCGGCTTCCTCTTTGTCGGATAAAATAACAACATGATTGGCGCGGACACTTTTAAAAACAGCAGAGAAAATCACAGCGTCCAAACTGCCATGTAATCCCTTTATTCGAATAGCTTTTGATGTGAACGTACGAATCCCTTCGGCCAGCGTCTGTACCAGGCTGTCCGCACGATAGAGTGAAATAAATTCGTGCGCCTTCAAACCAACATTTTAAGAAGAGGGGCAAATATAATTCATGACCACCGCTAAAAGCTTATCCCACCAAATTTTATTTGTATTTGCTCAACACTGGCAAGGCTGTGATTAAAATGTAACTTTGCGGGGATGTATCATGTGCGGTTACTGATTCTGCTTCTCAGTCTTACTTCGTTTTTATTTATGGTGGTGGGTCTGATTAAACCATGGATAATGTTGTGGTGGGAAGATGTGCAAAACAGAAGAAAAGTAATCAAGGTTTATGGTACCGTAGGTTTGTTCTTCTTGATTGTTTATATGATTCTTCAATATCTTTAATATTACTATGACACGTAGAATTTCTATTTTCATTTTTTCCGCGTTGACCGCACTATGTTTGTGGAATTGTGATCAGGCCAAAAAGCCTAACGAAAATCCTAAACAGGAAATCAATGAGCTACCGTATCTAAATTATCAGACATTGAGTGGCGAACCATCGTCTACGCGTTCACTACCCGGAAGCAGTATTCTGATTTTGTTCAATACAGATTGCGATCATTGCCAACGGGAAGCCAAAGAGATTGCCGAGAAGTATGATGCATTTAAGAGTTATGAGTTACTTTTTATTGCCGCAGATTCAGTTCATCAGATAGAGAAATTTGCTAAAACCTATAATCTTGCCGGCAAGACCAAGGTAAAATTTGGTCGTGCAGAATATCAGGATGTGTTTATGAATTTTGGTTCGATACCAACACCAGCAATTTATGTTTATTCACGTGAGCGTAAATTTGTGAAATCATTTATGGGAGAAACCCCCGTAGAGGAACTGATCAAACACTTGTAATCCTCGCACACAAAGCGAGGTGCTTCTTTTTGGAAGAAGAAAACCCAATTAAATATTTTTGGCCGCCATCGCGTAAGCGCAATTTCTTTTTTATTTCTTCAGGAGTTAATGGATAATTTCTTGATACGATATTCACCTGACCATCGGAGAGAAGTGCTTTCAATTGTTTCGAATCGGGATTGAGGCATTCTATTTTAAAGACCTTACCCGGAAAATTTGACACGATGACTGAAGAAGTATAAAGATGTGTATTAAGATCCATCTTGGTTAAGCCAAATTTTTCTGACATTAATTTAAAAGCTCCGGCTTTAAGAATCGAAGCGTTAGGTTCGTAAAGATACTGATCAGGTTCACCCACTACTATTACTGCCTTTCGTTCGCTCTCAACGGTGAAAGAAAATGTAGATCGGAAGCCCCCGTTTTCAAATAAATCCACAGCCTCAATCAATGGCTCGCCACTATAATTTCTTTCCACAAGAAAAAGAAGCTCTTTGCATTCGTTGTGGACAGAAACAATAAAGACTCTTTTTACGTGGTTGATTTCCCGAAGACCCTGTTGAATATCAAGCAGCGGTGAAGCTTTGAGTAGAATGAAGTGACACTTCTTAAGGAGAATAGATTGAAGGGCAGTGATGTCGGGATAGCAATCAGACAGACTATAAACTTTTCGTGATTGTTCGTCTCTGCGTGATGGATCAATGTATACGAGGTCAAACTCAAGCTCTGTTAGTTCAATAAATTTTTCAGCGGACAAACCATGATGGGTAATATTGGTTGCACCCAACAAATGATGATTATGCTTGGTAATTTCCAACAATTCAGGGTTGGGTTCTACATAATGAACGGATTCAAACCGGGATGATAAAAAGAAGGTGTCAACGCCAAAGCCACCGGTTAAATCTATCGCCAGTTTTTTAGCGGAGACCAGCGTGTCAATTATTTGTGTTTTGAAAATCGCAGCAGCTTCTGATGAGCATTGCTCAAGGTTTATTGTTGGTGGATAGATAATACCTCTGGTTTTATACCAGGTAGGAAGTTTTGATTTTGACCTTCTTCTTCCGCTAAGCTGCGTTGCCATTATAAAAGAAGGTATGCCTAATATTTCCTTATGCTTTAACACCAAACCCCTTTCATCTTCGGTTTCGTGATCAATCAGGAAGTTCTGAATGTCGGGGAGGGCTACTTGAGAAAGATAATTTGTGAGCATGAGGGCAAAGTTGCAAATTCGCGCGCGATTTTGTTGATATGAGAAAATCCCCGCTGTTTGTTTTATTCATCACCATCTTCATCGACATGTTGGGTTTTGGGATCATAATCCCAATATTACCGATTTTCACAAAAGAACTCGGTGCACAAGATTATCAGATTGGGTTAATTGCCATGATCTACCCGATCATGAATTTTCTTTTTGCTCCCCTATGGGGAACGCTAAGCGATCGTCATGGACGTAGACCGATCATTCTTGCGAGTGTGTTCATCACAGGGCTGGCCTATTTAGTTTTTGCACAAGTGAATGCATTGCATATCCTTTTTCTTTCAAGACTTTTATCAGGAATTGGATCGGCTAATATTTCTGTAGCGCAAGCATATATCACAGATGTTACCAATCCGCAAGAGCGAACTAAAACACTTGGCTTTTTAGGCGCTGCATTTGGAATAGGTTTTATCATTGGACCCACGCTTGGTGGATTTCTGAAAAGTATATCCACACCCGGCATGGTTGATTGGGTAGGCTATGTTACGGCTAGCATGTCGTTTGTTAATCTGGGGTTAGCCTATTTCTTGTTGCCGGAGTCGTTAAAGACGAAACGAGCTGATGCTCCCTTCCATTTCAAAGTTGTTACCGGAATACTAACCGAGTTGAAGAAGCCATCCATACGCGAATTGCTGCTGATCAATTTCATTTTCATCGCGGCATTTATGCTCATGCAGATGGCGTGTTCGTTAATGTGGAAAGAAGTCGATGGGCTAGATGCCAAGCAAATCGGGTACGTATTTGCCTTCACCGGGTTGGCCACAGTTGTCGTTCAAGGTGCTTTGGTCGGACGTATGGTAAGGTGGTTTGGAGAAAAGAAAATGCTCACCTATGGAACATTCTTTATGATTGCCGGAATGGTGATGTTGCCGTTAGTTGGTGAATCATATTTTATTCCTCTTGAATTAGTGGGTTTGGCATTGATAGCTCTTGCGAATGGTTGTCTGTCGCCCAGTATCACTTCGTTGATTTCAAAATATGCTTCTCCCATGGAGGTTGGCCAGGTGCTTGGCGTGAATCAATCTTTTGGATCGCTTGCCCGTGCAGCCGGAATGGGAGTAAGCGGTTTTCTATACGGCATAAATTTTCATGTGCCTTTTTTTGCAGGAGCATTACTTATGGCGATATGTTTTGTGCTGGCTAATGCCTTTGCAAAAATCCCTGCGTCTTCATCTTAAACGGAAGATCGCGGTGCCTTTAAAGCAGACCAATAAATATTTCTAACATAAGCGATCAGACCCAACCCTTGCGCCACTAAAAGAACAGGATCATTCCGGTAGAGTCCATATACCACTACCATCACTGATGCAACCGCACTGATTACCCAAAATCCAAGCGGTAATATAGATTCATTTACTTTCTCGGAATGATACCATTGATATAGGTATCGGAAATTAAGAAGCAGTTGGCCGGTACTTCCTGTGATTATAAAAATATCGGTAAAATCAGCCTTGTCAAAAATGTGTTGAAATGATTCGGGAGAAAATAATCCTATCCATAAATAAAGAAGAGGGGGAAGAGTAAAGATGAGAAGGCGTAGCAAAAAGGGAATCTTTTTCCAAAACCCTTTTAGTTGAAGATTTCGGATGTAGATATAAAATGAAATAGTTTGTCCAAAAAGGATAACAATATCATTTCTGAGTAATCCGTAAATAAGAAATAGAAAGCAGCCATTAATACTAAAGACCCAAAAAAGTGTTGGTGACACAACTCGTCCTTCGCGCTCGGATATGATCCATTGAATAATCGTGCGAGCGCCAAACAATGATTGGGCAAAAAAACCAAGCCCATAAATGAATATGTCCTGAATACTTAGATGGTTAAAATAGCTCAACAGATTTTTTAATAAAATGAGAATTAAGACAAGGACAAAATCAAACCAATCAAGATTATACGAATAGTAGTAAAAGCACGGTTATTCTTCCACTTTATTTTTCATGGTCATAAGCAGGTTGTAAGCTCCTTTGACTACAATTTTCTTGTCGACCAAATCGACACCAGAAATAATTTCGATATACCCATTTTCTGAATCACCGGTGTTAACCGGATGAATGGTGAATGTTTTTTCTGTTTCGGAAAAGAAAACATACTGATTGTTTTCGAAACGTACGATCGCCTCTTCGGGCAGCGCGGCAACACGGTTGTTTTTTATTTCAATCTCCGCATTCATATACATGCCGGGAACAAGGCTCTTGTCGTAATCTTCGAAATGAGAATGAACCTCCGTGCTTCTTTCAGTCGATAGATTTTTACCAATTAAAATAATCTCGCATTCATGTTTTTTATCAGGTTGACTATTCGTATACGCAACTAACTTTTGGCCAATAGACAGTTTGCTAAGATCTTTTTCAAAAATCGTCAACGCCAGGTGAATATCAGACGGATTTATCAATTCAAATAAAACCTCACTGGGCTGAGTGAACTTGCCAATATTAATATTCACCTTCGAAACATATCCATCAATGGGCGAATAAATATTGATGCTCTTCGAAATGGTATTTTCATTCAGTTTATTGGGATTAATACCAACTAACTCCAGCCGCTCGGCCAGCGATTTCACGTTGATCTTTTCGGTGGTGTAATCAGCTTCCGTTTGTTGAAATACCTTATCGCTGGTTGCCTTGATCTGATTGAGTTCTTTTTGTCGTTGATATTCGTTTGCCGTAAGATTCAATCGGACCTTGGCTGTTAAATAATCTTGCTGCAACTGAATATATTGCTGGTCTTCCATAACAGCGATTACCTCACCCTTGCCGATATGCATCCCGGGAAGAAGTTTTGTGTGTTTCAGATAGCCGCCCATGGGTACGCTTACCGAAATCATATTTTGAGGAGGCACATCAATACGGCCATTTACTTTTAGTACACTCGAAATAGACATTTGTTCAATTTTTCCAATACTAATCCCGGCATTTTTTAGCTGCGCATCCGAAAGGGTAACGGAATTTTCTATTAGGGGTGATTCAATACTTTCAGGCGCGTCATTTTTAGAACCGCACGAGCTGACCATCAAAAGCACACCGATAAGGAAAGCTGAAAGTATAGGACGAATCATAATGGCAAAAGTATCTTTATGTCTGAATATATTTTTCATGGTTTGAATGCTATTTGTTGATAAAGTAATTGAGCTGAATAATGCTTTCATTTAGGTTGTTCACGGCAATTAAGTAATCGTTTCTAAGAGAGATTGCCTGATTAGTAAGAATTACCCACTCCAGGTAATTGATTCCTCCGTTTGCGAATTGTTTATTAGCGGTTTCGCTGATAAGGACGGCATTTTTTAAACCGGTTTGTTCATAATAGTCAACCGATTTGGTGAAGTTCGTATATTGAGTAATGGCTCTTTGATATTCGGTATTGAACTGCTGCAAGCCTGCGAGGTAGTTAGTTTCAGCTATTTTCTCAAAGGATTTTGAGGCATTGATTTTCGCTTTTTGTGATCCATAGAATAGTGGAATACCTAATCCGATTTGTCCAGACTGAAAACGCGTAGAGGCATCATATAATCTGTCATCAGCCCCCATACCACGCATCGTCATGTTGGTGTAGGCAAAAGTAAGGTCCGGGAGTAGTCGTGATTTTTCCAATTGTGTGATCCTGATGGATACTTGTTTCTGTTGTTGCAACCACTGAATGGCAGGATGTTGTGACACTGTGGCCGTGTCAATTGTTTCAATCCTACTCACTTTAAAGTTGTCTTCTTGTGGCACCAGGTAGGTAGTGGTGTTTAATAAAAGCTGAAACTGTGCTTGCAATAAATCAAGATCGGAATTTAATTGATTGAGTTGAATGGCAATTTGTCCGCGTTGTGTTTCGGCTGTTGTTTTTTCAAGTATGTTACTTTCCCCTACAGCAAAACGTAAATTAGCCTTCTTCAAAAACTCACCGTATAAACTATCATTTTGCTGCAGCAGTTTTTTCTTTTGCTGTAGATAGGCAAGCATATAATAGGCTTGTGAAACTTGCCGTTTCAGTTCTACTTCTTTCACGGCTACGTTCAAAACAGAACTTCTCCATTCCTCTTTCAACACCGATTTTTGATGCGAATACACGGAAGGAAAATTAATGTTTTGATTGATGACAAACCGATTATCGGAAAGAGCACTATTAATCTGACCATACTCACCAATGATGGTGGTTTGGGGAAGATTTGCGCCTGATTTGATCAGTTGTTTTTGATACTCAGTTTTTAATCGTTCATTCTTAACTAATAAATTGTTGACCAGTGCAGTATCAATGGCAGATTGCACCGTGATAGGTATTTGTGCATTTACTTCTGTTCGTGAGAACGTCAAAAGAGCCAGCACTATTAGAATGGTAGTAGGGATCATTCTTTTTTTCTTTCTTCCAAGTTTAGTTTCAAAGAGGATGTATAAGACAGGTAGAACGAATAAGGTCAGAAATGTAGCTATCAGCAATCCTCCAATTACAACGGTGGCTAATGGCCGCTGTACTTCGGCCCCGGCACCGTTGCTCAACGCCATGGGCATAAAACCAAGTGAAGCAACCAGTGCGGTCATCAGTACTGGCCGTAGTCTGACTTTTGTTCCAGAAACTACTATGCGATTGAGATTCTGCATTCCATCGGCTTTAAGTCGATTAAACTCGGCAACGAGAACAATTCCATTTAATACAGCAACACCAAAAAGTGCAATAAAACCTACTCCTGCACTTATACTAAAAGGCATGCCTCGTGTTGCTAAAGCGAATATTCCTCCTATAGCCGAGAGCGGAATAGCGGAATAAATTAACAAACCGTGTTTGATGGAATTAAATGCAAAATAAAGCATGAAGAAAATTAATAATAGCGATACCGGAACGGCTATACTCAATCGTTGCTTTGCAGCATTAAGATTTTCAAAGGCTCCACCATATGTTACATAATACCCGGCTGGAAATTTTATCTGTGCATCTACCTTTTTTTGTAGCTCCATCACAATAGTTTGCACATCGCGACCACGCACGTTAAAGCCAATGATTATTCTGCGTTTGGCGTCTTCACGTTGAATTTGATTCGGACCTTCTTTGATCTCAACATCGGCCAATTGGTATAAAGGAATTTGATTTCCCTTTGGAGATGGAATTAATAAATTTTGTACATCGCTAATATTCGTTCTTTGTTCGCCCACCATGCGCACAACCAAATCGAATCTCTTTTCATCTTCATAAACGAGTCCTGTACTTTGGCCGGCAAAGGCAATATTAACAATTCTATTGATCTCGGAAATATTCAAACCATATTGTGCAATGGCGGCCCGGTTATAATGTATAACGATTTGAGGCATACCACCGACCGCCTCTACATATAAGTTGGCACTTCCCTCTACCGTATTTATGATGTTCCCTAATCGATGGGCATAGTGTGCAAGGGTGTCAAGGTTTTCGCCAAATATTTTGCAAACAACATCTTGTCTTGCTCCGGTCATTAGTTCATTGAAGCGCATTTGTACCGGATATTGAAAACCAAACGTAACACCCGGAATTGCCTCTAATGCTTTACTCATTTTTTCCGCAAGCTCATTAAAGGTAGTGGCGGAAGTCCACTCGCTTTTATCTTTTAAGATGACCATCAAATCACTTGCTTCAATCGGCATCGGGTCGGTCGGCACCTCTCCGCTTCCTGTTTTGCCCACGACCTTGATTACTTCAGGAAAATTTTCAAGAAGTATTTTTTCTCCTTTAAGCGTAGCATCAATAGAAACATTAAGATTACTGCCTGTGAGAACTCTGGTGTCAACAGCAAAATCTCCTTCTTCCAACGCAGGAATAAATTCGCCACCAAGAAAAGAAAGAGTGATCAGCGCACTAATAAAGAGTGCGATAACGATGAGAACAACTGTTTTAGGAAAAACCAAAACTTTTTGCAGAGCGGCCTCATAAACACGCTCAATTTTTTCCATCATTTTATCAGAAATGTTTTTGGTGTGCTTCACTTTTTTACTGAGAAAAACAGAACTCATCATGGGAATGTACGTGAGTGAAAGAATGAAGGCACCCAACAATGCAAAGGCAACGGTTTGTGCCATCGGCTTAAACATTTTTCCTTCAATGCCTTGCAAACTGAAAATGGGGAGATAGACGATCAGGATAATGATTTGACCAAATACCGCACTGTTCATCATCCTTCCGGCAGAGTGTTTTACTTCGCCATCCATTTCATTTTGACTAAGCGTGGTGAGTGTGCTAAACTTTTTTCCATGAGCTAGTTGATGCATAACAGCTTCTACAATAATAACAGCTCCATCTACGATTAATCCAAAGTCTAGTGCGCCCAGGCTCATAAGGTTTCCGCTTACGCCAAAAAGATTCATCATAATCACCGCAAAGAGCATGGCAAGCGGTATTACGGAGGCCACTAAAAAACCAGCCCTGAAATTCCCAAGAAATAGCACCAGGACAAAAACAACAATCAAAGCACCCTCCATTAAATTTTTCTCTACGGTGCCGATCGCATTATTTACCATTTTGGTGCGGTCAAGAAAGGCTTCAATCTCAACACCTTCCGGCAGAATTTTTTTGATTTGTTCAATTCTATCTTTGACGTCTTTAATTACTTGACTGCTGTTGGCACCTTTTAACATCATTACCACAGCGCCCGTTACTTCACTTTCTCCATTGTATGTCATGGCACCATAGCGAATGGCATTTCCGATTCGCACATCAGCAACATCTTTAATAAATAAGGGAGTTCCGTTCTCAGTGTTTTTGACTGCGATGCTATTGATATCAGATAAACTACCAATTAATCCTTCACTTCGGATGTACAATACTGTAGTTTTTCTCTCGATGTAAGCACCTCCGGTATTTTGGTTATTGTTCTCAAGCGCAGCGAACACCTCACTCACAGTGAGGCCATACGATTTCAATTTATTGGGATCAATCGCTATCTCATATTGTTTCAGTTTGCCACCAAAACTACTTACATCGGCTACGCCTGTCACCCGTAGGAGTTGTCTTCTCACAATCCAATCTTGAATGGTACGCAACTCAGTAATATCATAGCGCTCCTCATATCCTTTTTTGGCTTTCACCACATATTGATAGATTTCACCTAATCCGGTGGTAACAGGTGCTAATACTGGCACGCCCAATCCTTTTGGAAGTTGATCTTTGACAATCTGCAGGCGTTCGGTTACCTGCTGGCGAGCCCAATAAACATCCGTATCATCATCAAATACGATTGTTACCAAAGACAAACCGAACCGCGAAAAACTTCTTATTTCAATAAGACCAGCAATGTTGCTATTTACTTGTTCTATAGGGAAGGTGATAAGGCGTTCAATATCTGCTGCCCCTAACGATGGAACAATGGTGATGACCTGCACCTGATTATTGGTAATATCCGGCACCGCATCAATAGGCAGTCGGGTAAATTCATAACTACCATACCCGATCAGTCCAACCACCAATAGCCCGATGATTAATTTTTGACGTACTGAAAATTCTATGATTTTGTTTAACATCTTTTTTACATTGATTAACCGACAGCCACTCGCATGTCGTATTCTTTACAATTTAATTTGTGATATTATCTGATCCCCGATGTGTTGAAACATGTAATCCATCGATGGTCAATCGTTGAGGGATAGCAATCAATGAACTCCAAATTGATTAGATAAAAAAGGAATATAATCGCGCCCCGAAACAGTTAAAGTAATCGAGGTGGCTGCCAAATGGAATGGCTAAAGGCTGAAGAAAATGCGGAGTGGTAAAAATTTGAATAGGTTACCTCGGACTTCAGAGAAGTAATTTCAGGGGCAATAAATTGAGGAAGGACAATTACCGTATGGGTGAATGTACAATCAGGAGATTTAAATGGAAGGCTTGTATGTTTTTGATGTTCTTCCCGGTCGTGCCGATCAGCTTCTGAACCATAATGAAGATTTAAGAAACCGAGAAAGGATACTCCCGGTGATTGCTTGCGGTGTTCCTGATAATGCTCTAAGAGACGGGGTAACTTGGCGAAATCATGCAAATCTACCATGCTACCTAAAAGGGTAACGTTTAACAAAACTATAGCAATGGCTTTTTGCATTGACGCAAAGGTAATATGCTATTCTACAAGTAAATAATAATTTTTGTTCCAACGGCCATCAATTTGTTCTCGACTTATTTAAAACAAAGAAAGATTTCCTCCCTTTCTGAATTTTGTTAGGTCATAAGCCGGAAGTTGCTTGTTAAAAAAGTGCTTCCTTTTGGTGATACGGTAAAGTTGATGAATAGCATCAGCAATATTTCCTCCACCAGTCATTCGTCTGCCAAATTGTGAGTCGTTAACGTTCCCTCCATGAAAGGAACAGATCTGGTTCCATACTTTATCAAACCGGTCAGGAAAATTCTTGCGTAACCAATCTTCAAAGATTTTACTGATGGAACCATTGAGTCGAACCACGGTCATTCCACACGCTAACGCCCCATGATCGGAGGCCGCTTTTAATATATTGGGGATCTCATGATGATTCAATCCTGGAATAATAGGCGCGGTCATTACACCAACAGGCACACCTGCTTTTGTGAGCTCTTCGATGGTTTTTAATCTTTTGATGGAACTGGCGGTGCGTGGCTCTAGAATTCTGCGTAGGTCTTCATCGAGTGTGGTTATGGAGATGAAAACATGAACTAGGTTATCACTGGCCAGATCTTTAAGCAGGTCAAGATCACGTAGGATTAAGCTATTCTTAGTGATGATTCCTACCGGATGCCGGTAAGTAGTAAAGACCTTCAATAACTTTCGGGTGATTTCAAATTTCTTCTCTTGAGGTTGATAACAATCAGTGTTGCCACTTAGCAATATTGGCACCGCATTCCAGTTTTTATTTAACAGATGTTGCTCGAGAAGAGTAGCGGCATTTTTCTTTACGATAATCTTGCTTTCAAAATCTAATCCGGCACTAAAACCATAGTATTCGTGTGAGTTGCGTGCATAACAATAAATACATCCATGTTCACAACCCTGGTATGGGTTCATGGAATACATCATACTTAAATCTGGACTGTCTACTTTATTCACAATCTTTTTCGGAGTTTCGAAAAAGATTTGTGTGGTTGGAGATTCCAACAAAGGTTCGTCTAGTCCCTCAATATGTTCGGTTACATATTGAGACTTTAGAAACCGGTTTTCAGTTTTGATCTGGGCCCCGCGACCTTTGAAATACGATTCATCCATAAAGCAACATTACTAAACAATTTAGTAAACACTTTGATAAATTACCATAAAACACAAACTCAAGAGTTAGAAAGTCAAATTTTTGAGCAATCCGGAGTTAGGCTGCTGATTAAAAGAGAAGACCAGAACCATCCCTTTGTGTCGGGCAATAAATGGTGGAAGCTCAAATACAATCTGGAGGAGGCATTGAAATCCGGACATACTACGTTGCTCACGTTTGGAGGAGCCTTTTCCAATCACATTTATGCAACCGCTGCGGCTGCTCATGAGTTGGGTTTGAAATCCATAGGAATTATCCGTGGAGAAGAAACGCTTCCGTTAAACCCTACTCTTTCATTCGCGAAAGCGAGAGGCATGCAGCTTCATTACGTTTCGCGCGAAGCGTACCGAAGGAAGACCGAAGTATCTTTTATTCAACAACTTCATGTACAATTTGGGGAATTTTATATGATTCCCGAGGGAGGTACGAATGACCTTGCCGTCAAGGGTTGTGCAGAGTTTGCCAAGCAACTCATCACTGAAGTTGACTTTGATTATCTCTGTTTGCCAGTGGGAACGGGCGGAACGATTGCGGGTATGATTGAAGGACTGGATGAATCAAAGAAGATTATCGGGTTTCCTGTATTGAAAGGAGCAACCTTTTTGGAAGATGAAATTAGGAGATATACCCCTAAGAAGAATTGGCAACTCATTTACGATTATCATTTTGGTGGCTACGCAAAAGTTACCAAAGAGCTGATTGAGTTTATGGATGAGTTTGAAAAGCAATTCAACATACCGCTTGATCCGATTTATACCGCGAAGATGATGTTTGGAATTATGGATCTGGTAAAGAAGAAATTTTTTAAAACGGGCACAACGGTATTAGTTATTCACACAGGAGGCTTGCAGGGAAGAATCGGTTTCAATTCCTGATCACTCCGCGCAACCAGGTAAAAATTCTTAGGCCGCCACGCTCTTCTGGCAACGCGCCACTTTCGGCAGCAGCTTTTACTTTTTCTATTGTGTAGAAGGCTGTTGGAATGAGTTCTTTCAATTTGTTGAGCAGATCATCCAACCGGTCGCGGTCAAGCACGGAAAACACTAGCGTTTCATTTCCATCAGGACCTTCCGCATTTACTTTGGTAAAACGAAAATGTTGTGTGTTGAGGTATTGAATAAGTTCTGTTACATCTTTGCGGGTGATAATTCGCACAATCACTTTTCCATAGGCAATTTTCTCTTCGATGATCATGCCCACAAATATTCCGCATGCAAAACCTGCCGGATACGCCACATAGCAAAGCCAGTTATCGAGGTGTTTAAAAATTTCGCGAATCACCAGCAACCAAATAAAGGCTTCAAAAAAACCAAGCAATGTAGCGGTGAGTCTTCTTCCGCCCAACATGTAGATGATGCGAATGGTGTTTATGGAAACATCGCATATCCGGGCGAGAAAAATGAGCAGAGGTAAAATCAGAAAACTGAAAATCTCAGAAGAGAAACCAAGGGTATCTGTAAAAAAGGATTCCATCTTTTATCCGAATAAATCTTTAAATACTTCTTCTAACTTGCCGTATGACTTCACGATAATTTTTGTCTTCTTCAGATCTATGGACTTTTGACTGTACTTTGATATATAGATTTCCTGAAAGCCCAGCTTCTCGGCTTCCGATATGCGCTGGTCAATTCTATTTACTGCGCGTAGCTCTCCCCCCAAACCAATCTCCGCAGCGAAACAAACTTTATCACTCACGGGAATTTCTTCCATGGATGAAATGATGGAGATGCAAAGCGCCAGATCAATGGCAGGATCTTCCACATAAATTCCTCCGGCCATGTTTACAAACACATCTTGTGTGCCCATGCGAAACCCACAACGCTTTTCAAGTACAGCTAATAACATATTTAATCGCTTTTGATCAAATCCAGTGGGTGTGCGTTGTGGTGTGCCATAGGAGGCTGGACTTACCAATGATTGTATTTCTATGAGCAAGGGGCGATTTCCTTCTATGGTTGCTCCTATCGTTGCTCCACTTAGTTGTCCGTCTTTTTGAGAAATTAAAATCTCAGATGGATTGGAAACTTCGCGTAACCCGTTGCCTAACATTTCATAGATACCAATCTCCGAAGTAGAGCCAAAACGATTTTTTGTGGTTCGTAAAATACGATAGGCCAAATGGCGATCGCCTTCAAACTGAAGAACAGTATCCACCATATGTTCCAGTACTTTGGGGCCAGCTAACAAGCCATCTTTAGTGATATGCCCAACCAGAAATACAGGCGTATTAGTTTCCTTAGCAAACCTCATCAACTCACCAGCACATTGTCTTACCTGGCCAATGCTTCCTGCTGCCGAATCCAGCAAATGCGAATGAAGTGTTTGTATGGAGTCGATGATGATCAAGTTAGGCTGCAAGGACTCCACTGCCTGAAAAATATTTTTGGTGGCGGTTTCGGCTAACATATAAAAATTCTCAAAGCTGCCAGAAGGCTTGGTTGACAACCGCTCCGCCCTCATCTTGATTTGTTGCTCACTTTCTTCACCCGATACATAAAGTATTTTTGCGTTCTGAAGTGAAAGACCGAGTTGAAGCATTAAGGTTGATTTGCCTATGCCAGGTTCGCCACCAATCAGTATTAATGAGCCAGGGACGATTCCGCCTCCGAGTACACGATTTAATTCCTGATCAGGTGTTGCAATACGAATTTCACCAGTAGACACAATTTCATTCAGCGTCTTGGGTTTGCTTATTCTGCTTTTGGCTGAATCTTGTCTCCACTCGTTTCGATCGGTTTCATTTTTTGAAACCACTTCTTCGACAAAGCTATTCCATGATCCGCACGAGGGACATTTGCCAATCCATTTGGGTGACTCATAGCCACAACTTTGGCAGAAGAAAAGGGTTTTGGATTTGGCCAAGCAATAAATATTTGACTCAAAAGTAAACCAAACTTACTAGCTCCGTTATTTTTTCATTTGAAATAATTATTTACTTTCATGATAACCTAAATCTTGTCTAATGAAAAGCTTTACCTATTTTCTTCTGGCATTACTATGTCCTGTTTATTCTATCGCTCAAAAACCACCTATTAAGTTTGGTGATGTACCCATTGAGCAAGTATCCATGAAAATATATTCTGCCGACACCTCGGCTTCTGCCGTTGTGTTAGCGGACTATGGAGAATCAATTATACAATATGACCAATCCGATGGATTCACGTTACTCTTTGAGCGACTAACACGAATAAAAATTCTTACTAAAAATGGTATGGACTGGGCAAACTTTAGCATCCCGCTTTATCATGAAGCTTCCAACGATGAAAAACTAATGGGCTTGAAAGCAATAACCTATAATCTTGAAGATGGAAAGGTTATAGAAACAAAACTTAAAAATGATGCGGTCTTTAAAGAAAAGCAAGATGCTAATGTAGATATAACAAAAGTTACCATGCCGAATGTAAAAGCTGGTTCGGTAATTGAAATTACCTATAAAGTAAAATCAGATTTTATTTTCAATTTTCAGGATTGGGAATTCCAAAGAACTATCCCGATAGTTTGGAGTGAATATCGAGCGAGGATCCCAGAATATTTTAATTATGATAAATACATGCAAGGTTATGTACAGCTTGTATTAAATGAGCAAAGTCAATCGCCAGGGTCAATTTCAATCACATCAAAGGAAAGAAATGTACAAAGTGGCACCTCATTCGAAACGGATAAAATTAATTTTCAGGAAAACCGCTTTCGCTGGGCAGCAAAGGATGTTCCTGCATTTAAGCCGGAACCATTTATTACTACAACAAGAGATTATATTTCAAAGATCAATTTTGAATTAGCTTCTACTCAGTATCCTAATCAAACAATAAAAAGGTATATGGGTACCTGGGAAGATATAAATAATCAATATGCAGAAAGTTCGGAATTTGGTGGAGAAGTGGCCGGTAACGGGTTTCTAAAACGAACTGTGGAAGAAATCACCGCTGGAATGACAGGCCAAGAAGATAAGATAGGGGCAATCATAAACTACGTTAAACTTAATGTTGCCTGGGATGGAACGAGCCGGAAGTTTATCTCAAAGACACTAAGAAAAGTATTGGAAGACAAAAAAGGTAGTTCGGCAGAGGTTAATCTTTTAGTAGCCTCGATGTTGGAGAAGGCTGATATTAAAGTCTCACCTGTGCTGCTTAGCACTCGTGATCATGGTTTTGTTAGGGAAACGACTCCAATTTCATCGCAATTTAATTATGTAATTTGTCTTGCAACAGCGGGAGAAAAATCCTTTTTATTGGATGCAACCGAAAAACTTTTACCCACCGGAATGCTTCCGGAGAGATGTTTAAATGGCAGCGGTTTAGCCGTATCGAAGGATGGGTATCAATGGGTGAAACTTCAGGCAAATACGAAATCAAGAACAGTGATAAATGCAGACCTCACATTGAGTGAATCTGGAGATCTGAAGGGAAAACTACAGATAGACAGAGGAGGATATGATGCTCTTGCCAGTCGCAAAAAGTATCTTTCAAAAGACGAATCGGAATATGTAAAGGATTTTTTAGGAAGCAGATCGTGGGAAATAACAAAAACAGAAATAGGTAATGCAAAAGACATTAATCAACCATTAAAAGAAACCTATGATTTAGTAGTGAATGAACATGTAGTATCAACTCCTGATGCGCTTTACTTCAACCCTCTTCTCATGCATAGAATAGAAGAGAATCCATTTAAACTAGAGAATCGTCAGTATCCCGTAGATTATAGTAGTCCCTTTGAAAGGATTTACTTGTCGAGAGTGACGATACCAGAAGGATATCAGGTTGATGAGCTTCCCGAGGCAAAAGCTATAGCCTTACCGGCCAACGCAGGGAGATTTACATATAGCGTAACAAAAGCCGGTAACCTGTTGAATATCATCAGCAACTTCCAGATCAACAAAAGTCTTTTTAGTCAGATCGAATATCCAAACCTTAGAGAATTTTATAATCAGGTGGTTGCCAAACAGGCAGAACAAATTGTGTTAAAGAAGAAATAATGAGAGTGCTATTTTTATTCCTCCTTTTGTTAACGCTTCAAGCAAGAGGAGCTGATGTGCCAAAGTATCCAGTGAGTCAGATTCCTGAAGAAATGAAAAAAGGCATGTATGCAGTGATCAGGCATAAAGAAGTGCGGCTGGACATTCAATCGAAGAGCAGCTCATCGTATTATATAAAACAGGCGATAACCATTCTGAATTCAAGGGCAAAAGATTATGCCATTGTAGGAGTAGGATATGATAAGCTCCGCACCATTAAATTTATGAAAGCATTTGTGTATGATGCTTTTGGCAAAGAGATAAAAAAACTAAAACAAAGTGATATCAAAGATGAAAGCGAATATGATGGGTTTTCCTTGTTAAGTGATAATCGTTCAAAATCAGCGGATCTTAGTCAGGCGGTTTATCCTTACACGATTGAATTTGAGTACGAAGTGCAATTTCAATTTTTGTACTCAGCACCAGATTTTTTTCTTTACAGGGATGATGAAATATCAACACAGTTGTTGATCTACTCCATCAACTATCCGGTTGACTTAAAACCACGCTATAAACTTTTTAAAACGAATGAGCCCACCGAGGGAAAGTTGGCAGACGGAAAAGATCAATTGAAGTGGACCTTTGAGAATATAGTTCCACAAAAATTTGAAAAACTCTCATCGGATTTTGAAAAAAATGTTCCCAATATATGTGTATCTCCTATTGAATTTGAATTTGGAGGTTATTCAGGAAAAATGGATACATGGAAAGATTATGGGCGTTGGCAATCTAAACTAAATGAAGGTAGGGCCATTTTACCAGAAGAAACAAAACTGAAAGTTAAGGAACTTATCATGGGGGCTAGGTCCAGAGAAGATCAAGTCCGTTTATTGTACGAGTATCTACAGAACAAAACGCGCTATGTAAGTATACAGTTGGGTATTGGCGGACTTCAACCCTTTGAAGCCAAAACAGTTGATGAAACGGGCTATGGTGATTGTAAAGCACTCTCAAATTATATGGTTGCACTTCTTCGTGAAGCAAATATCACCGGGTATTATACTACCATTATGGCTGGAGCAGGGGAATCAGCCATAGATCCCTACTTTCCTAGCCATCAGGCAAATCACGTTATTGTGGCCGTGCCGAATCAATCCGATACCATTTGGCTTGAATGCACCAGCCAAACCAATCCGTTTGGTTGGATGGGTAAGTTTACGGATGATCGGTATGCAATGATGGTCACTGAACAGGGGGGCATACTTGTGAAAACCCCATCACATCCTGCAGAGCGAAACATTCAATCACGTATAGCTGATGTAAATCTTGATGTGTCAGGTAATGCGAAGGCAATAGTGAAAACCAAATACCAAGGTCTTCAATATGAAAATGACGGATTAAGTTTTGTTGTTAATAAGCAGTATGACGATCAAAAGAAATGGATTCAAAATATTACTCATATTCCTAGTTTTGATGTCGAAAAATTCTCGATAAATGATACTAAAGAAAAGATTCCATCAGCGTTAGTAGAGACTCAACTTATATTAAACCGATTTGCAACAGTAAGCGGTAAGCGGATATTTCTTACTCCTAATCTGATGAATCGATCAACCTATATTCCCGAAAAATTAGGTAAAAGAAATACAAATGTTGTGTTACGAACACCATACATTGACTACGACACGATTCGTTATCATTTACCACAAGATATTTATCCCGAATTTGTTCCTGAACCATATATCCTTAAATCTCGCTTTGGTGAATATGAATCTGGTTTTAAGATAGATCAAGGTAGTTTGATCTACACCCGCAAGATCAAAATGAACAAAGGAGAGTTTCCGCCAGATTCATATAACGAATTGATAGAGTTCTACAAGAATATCAACAAGGCAGATCATGTGAAGATGGTCTTCATGAATAAAACCTAAATCCTCACTTAATGGGGGCATTTTTCTCTTTAGCCATCACGTAGTAGACGAGCCTTTCTGCCATAGAAGGCCACCATTTATTCAGCCATACCGCGAGTTTGCCCTCACCGGTAAGTACCAACGTGCGCTTTCGTTTCACTACAGCACGATAGATATGATAGGCGCATTCTTCGGCTGTCATCATTTTTTCTTCCGTGCGGGGAGATTCGTCTTGCTCATGTCCATCTTTGGTTAGTGCATGCTTGCGAATATTGGAAGCTGTAAATCCCGGGGAGGCTGTGAGCACATGAACACCGCTTTTTAATAATTCGGTACGTAAGACTCCTAAAAAGCCATTTAATGCAAACTTGGAGGATGAATATCCCGTGCGTCCTGGTAATCCAAGAAAACCAGCAATCGAAGAAATGCCAACAATGGACCCTTTGTTTTTTGTGATCTCGGGTAAGCAATATTTAGTTGCGTAAAGGGCCCCATAAAAATTGATACCCATTACTTTCCTTACAACCTCCATTTCAACTTCCGAAAAAGCGGCACGCATAGATATGCCGGCATTATTAATGAGAATATCAATGGTGCCGAATAGACGTATAGCCTCTTCCGCCATCGCCTTATTATCATGTTCGTTACTTACATCTCCCTGAAATCCGTAGACGTCAATGTTCTTCTTTCGAAGTTCGCTGACAGTAATATCCAATCCCTGTTTGTTACGACCGGTGATCAGAACTTTTGAACCCTCTTCACCAAACTTTTCAGCCAGTGCCTTTCCGATTCCGGAAGAGCCCCCGGTAATAACAACTACTTTGTTTTTCATACAGTGAATGTGGGGTAAAAGTAATCAAAACATTGTTTTAATTTTGAAGCTATGTTTTTCTTCAAAATTCTATCCCGGCTACCGTTTCGGATACTCTATACATTTTCTGATTTTCTTTATTTGGTAAGTTATTACGTTATAGGATACCGCATTAAACTTGTTCGTAAAAACCTTCGAAACTCGTTTCCGGAAAAAGGCATCACTGAATTAAAGAAGATAGAAAAGCAATTCTACAAAGATCTTTGTGATTATGGAGTAGAAACAATAAAACTTCTTACTATTTCTAAGGAAGAGTTAATGAAAAGGCTGGTTTATAAAAACCCTGAGATTGCACAACCCTTTGCCGAACGGGGGCAATCAATAATCCTACTTACCTCTCATCAGTTTAATTGGGAGTGGTTGCTCACTTCGGGGTGTCTATACTTGCCCTTCAATGTGGACTTCGTTTATCAAAAGCAAAGCACGAAGTTGTTTGATAACTTTTCTCTTGAAAGCAGGACACGGTTTGGTGCCTATCCGGTCGAGCGTGCCCAAGTAGCACGAGAAGCTATTCGAAGAAAAGATATTTTAAGGGGTGTTGCCATAATGGCGGATCAGTTTCCTGGTCTTGGCCACGATAAAAAACACTGGACCACTTTTTTGAATCAGGATACTGCTTTCTTTTTAGGTCTTGGTCAACTGGCTTATATGACACAATACCCTGCTATTTTTTTTGGAGTTAGAAAAATCAAACGTGGGTATTATGAAGCTGAGGGATTTGTTGTGTCGGAGCCCCCATATCAGAAAGATAGCCAGCAGATTGTGGAAGATTATGTGAGGGCAACGGAAAAAATTATTCATCAATACCCATCGGGGTGGCTATGGTCACATAACCGATGGAAGCGAACACGCGAAGAGGATGCGAACAATTAGTTCAAGAGCATTTCAATGTCTTCACGCGAAAGGGTTTTGATCACGCTCTCTTCGTTTTGGATCAGATTTTCTGATAGTTTCAATTTGTGCTTTTGCAGTGTAAGTATTTTCTCTTCCACGGTATTACGCGTGATGAACTTGTAGCTGAATACTTTTTTCTTTTGCCCAATACGATGAGCACGATCAGTGGCTTGCGCTTCTACAGCAGGATTCCACCAGGGATCGAGGATAAACACATAATCGGCCTCTGTAAGATTAAGACCTAGACCACCGGCTTTAATCGAAATCAGAAACACTTTTAAATAAGGATCTTTATTAAACTTTTCAACTTGTTCTTTACGGTCATTGCTTGAACCATCCAGATAGGCAAAAGGAATCTTTCTGTCTTTTAACATCTCTCGAACGATATCGAGATGCTTAACAAATTGACTAAACACCAAAACTTTGTGATCTTCCAACAGGGCATTTTCAAGCATGTGTGAAACATCTTCCAGCTTGCCTGAGTCACCCTCATAACGAGGGTCAACCATTTTAGGGTGATTGGAAAGTTGCCTCAATTTGGTGAGACCTTCCAAAATCATCATCCGCGTATTGTTAATCCCTTCCTTGTCTATTTGATCGAGTATTTTATGACGGTAGAATGATTTTGCTTCTTCATATTTTTTCTCCTGCTCAACGGTCATGTTGGTGTAGTAGATGTTTTCCACTTTCTCAGGCAAATCCGTTGCGACTTGCGACTTTAGCCTACGAAGGATAAATGGCCGAATAATCGCATTCAGTTTTTTAGTCTTTCCCTCATCATGCCTTTTTTCTATAGGGACTTGATACTCATTTTTAAAAAAGGTTTGACCTCCTAACAAACCTGGATTTATGAAGGTCATTTGTGACCAAAGATCCATGGTTGTGTTTTCAAGAGGCGTTCCGGTAAGGGTAAGTTTAAATTTTGACTTCAACTCCATCACCGCTTTGGCGATGTTGGATCTCGGATTTTTTATCACCTGTGATTCATCAAGAATGATATAGTTGAAATAGAATTTTTGAAGCAGATCGATATCCAATCGAGTTATGCCATAGGAAGTGAGCACCACATCATATAAACCAAATCGATCGACATCTTTATTTCTAAGTGTGCCGGTGTAGGTAAGGATTTTTAAATCCGGGGTAAACTTAGATGCCTCCATTTCCCAATTGTAGATGAGCGATGTTGGCATGATCAATAGCGTGGTGCCGGTATTACCTTTCTCTTTTTCTGATTGAAGCAATGCCAGTGTCTGTACGGTTTTTCCCAGACCCATATCATCGGCCAGGCATCCGCCCAAATGAAACTCATTTAAAAACCGTAGCCAATTATATCCTGCCTTTTGATAGGGACGAAGCGTGCCCACAAACCCTTCGGGCAAAGGATAATCTTTTATTCCAGTGAAGGATTGCAAATTTCGCAACCGGTCACTCATGTGAACTTTAGCAAAGTTGCCCTCTTCTAAATCGCGTAACAAGCCTACGTGATGCTTTTTCAACACGGGCTTTTCATGATCTCCATGTGTTTCGCTCAGCGCAAACAGATCACCAAATTTAATTAACCAGGCTTCTGGAATAATAGCTATTTCTCCATTAGGTAATTTGAACTCTACTTTCTTTTTGAGTATCAGCTTGCGGAGTTCTTTGAAGGAAATTTTGAATTCACCGAACTGGATTTTTGCGTTAATGTCAAACCAGTCAATGTTTTCTTTTACCTCAAGCTCTATCAACGCCTTGCCAACAAAATATTTTTTGTCTCTGTTTTCGGGTTGACTTACTTCAAAACCAAGATTGAGAAGGTTTACTCGATTTTCATTCAGCCATGAAAAAGCGTGGGCTTTTTCTACTGCTATACGAAACCCTTTCAGAGGCAAGCCAAGTTTATTTAACGTTTGTGCATATTTTTTTTCAGCTTCAATATTTCGTTTTACACGATGGAAAACATAATCATCATCTTTTTTCTCAATCGTAACACTGACGGGGCCAAAAGCATCACCGCGAAAGCGATGCTTACCATATTTGAAGGAAAGGTCAAACACAATTTTTCCAGCCTCGTCATCACTTGGTCCAGTCGAATCTATGTTACCAAACAGTGTAGCTACTTCTTTTGAAGCTGCAGGAGGCAGTTCCGAAATGGTCAAATGAGGATGTGGGTCATACTCGTTTTTATTAATTTCAAAACCCTGCGCCTCAATGTCATCAAACGAAGCAATCAAGGGAGCAACAAAACGATTGTAGTAGGTCTCTTCCATATTTTTTGGAATGACCACATGTTTCTTACTTAAAAAGGGCAACAGCTTTTTCCCATCCACATTTTTATCAAACCCATACAGTTTTCCATTCAGCACCATCCATGCAGGGTGTTTGCAAACCAGATAAGCGTTTGGATTGGGTATATCCAGGCGTTTGCCTTCGTAGGTTATGGTTGGGTAATAATTGGTGTTCTCGTCACTTCTTTGAAAATGAAATTGAATGCTGGCACGATTGTCTAACACTTCAAGCTTGCGCCAGGTAGGCTCACCATCACTGCCCATTTCAAAGAGCATCTTCCCCTTGAGTTTCTCTAGCACGGCAGCTCTGCGCTTTTCCATAAAGACCTCTATTTGTTCCCGAAGAGACTCATCGCTTTTATTGTCTTTTTTAAAAACCTTGCCAAAAAACTCATCAGGCTTCATGATTTTTTTTGAGAAATGTTTGAGAACGGCATCTTGACTCATGCCATCCATCATTTCAATCAATTCATAGTCACGATCATCCAACCCTTTCGAAAATTCACGAGCGTTTTTATGTGATATGTTCTGATGTTGATAGGTGAGCTTACCTCTGTCATCCAGGTGGACTATAAAAGATTCAAAAATATAGCCCAAATTCTCATGCTGGAATAGTGAGTATATGATTTGAAAGGGCTGTGATGCCGATACTTTCATAGCTTTTAAGTTTTCAACCTGATCATTCCGGCATCATTATGCTTCAAAAGGAGCGAAAATTGCCCGATTTTATGATTTACGGAAAAAGCAGAATTGCAAAATAGCGAAAATTAAGGTATCAATCCTTAGTTTTTTGATCTAATTCAGAGATACACAATGGCTCTAAAGATGTTGTGGTGTTGATGTGCGAGAAGCTTTGTGTGCTGGGTAGTATGAAACGATGGCTGTAATACTTATAATGACAAGAGCGGTTAAAACAAAATCAGAAAATTTCATCTTCACAGGATAGTTGCTCACGATGGCGTTTTCCATACCCATGCCCACAAGACCAAATGTATCCTGAAGCCAACAAATTGTTCCTCCCAATATAAGGCCAATTCCGGCTCCCAGAAAAGCAATGAGTGCCCCCTCGTTCAAAAAGATTTTTTGAATGAAGCTTTCATGTGCGCCAAGGGCAGAAAGTATGGAGATATCCTTCTTTTTATCTAGCGCAAGCATCATTAATGAGAAGAAAATGTTAATTGATGCGACAACGACAAGAATAGACAACGCAAGAAAAGTAAAAAGTTTCTCGATTTTAAGTAATCGATAGAGAGCTTGATGTTGTTCTTCATTGGTGAGCACACGAAAAGATTCTCCCAGCATTTTTTTTAGTTCATGTTGAACCCTGCTGACATCACTGCCTGCCTTGGTTTGTATTTCCAGGGAGGTTCGCTTATTGCCGTAATTGAGCAACTGCTTTGCGAAATCAATAGGAACAAAAATAAAGTTCTCGTCATAGGTTTTTTCGATGGAAAACACCCCGCCCGGTTGAAGGGAGCTTTGCGCATAGAGCTGTGAAGGATCCATTGAAGTGGATTTTGTGCTCTTAATGTAAAATACCTGCAACGGAAAGATGTTTTCCTCAATGCCAACAGAGAGGGCATATTGAACTCCTCGTCCGATGATGGCGTACATAATTCCGCCTTCCCGTAATATTAGTTGCCCGTCAACCAAGTGGTTGTCCAGGCGGTGCTGGTCAATAAAATTATCGCTCACCCCCTTCATGGTCACTACCATATCAGCATCGCGGTAACGCACATACGCATAATCTTCGATTACTTCGGTGACAATGCCCACACCATTGATGGATTTGATTTTGGATAACAATGTGTCGGTTATCTCAAATGTTTTGCCTTTTACTAATTCAATTTTTATTTCCGGATCAAACGAAGTGTAAAGAGAGCGAAGAAGTCCCTCTAACCCATTAAAAACGGAAAGCACAATAATGAGGGCTGCTGTTGAAAAGGCGATGCCCACCATGGAAAGAATGGAAATGATGTTGATGAAGTTTTTCTTTCGCCTGGAAAGAAAATAGCGGGTCGCTATGAAAAAAGGGAGATTCAAAACGAGCTATTCTTCGTTTTTGTCTTTGGGGATATTCAAATTCTTGATTAGATCTTCCATGCGCTGAGCGTTTTCTTCTACTTCATCAATAAAGAAAATAAGATCGGGAATAATTCTCGCCTGATTGCGGATGCGATTGCCTAATGCTTTACGTATTTCACTTTTATGATGTTGAATGTTTTGAAGTACTGCATTTTTGTCTTTCGCCAACGTCAATGAAAGATACACTTTAGCGATGCTTAAATCCGGACTCAACCTCACTTCGGCAATGGTAATGAACGCATTGCCAAGAAATCCTCTTTTATCTTTTAGAAAAATATCACTCAGTTCTTTCTGAATGAGTCTGCCATATTTCTGTTGTCGTACTGTGCCACTCATAGAACAAAGATACTAAAGATTACCACCTGAGCGGAGTGATTACCCACCTGATTATCGACTTTTTTATTTTACTTGCACCAAAACTCTTTTACTGTGCTGTTACGCTTTTTCCGTATCAATGATCCCTATCGACTTTTAGGCATTTTGATTGTCTTAATAATCATAAGTCTTCCTCTTTTTATTGACCCGGTAAGAATCACATTGGATGAACTAAAAATGTTCGTGTTGGGCGAAACGTTAAATTTAGGGAAAAGCCTGTATGCTGAGGTATTGACAAGCACTCCTCCCATAGCCGCCTGGATTTCGGGTTGGGTTGAAATGCTCTTTGGAAGATCGCAAATAGCGAGACAGGTGCTTAGCCTGATAATTATTTTCTTTCAATTGTCGTTCTTCACTATTATTTTGATCAATAGTCGTGCGCATCACGAAAACACCTATTTGCCAGGACTCATTTTTGGTGCGCTGGCGCTTTTTTCTTTTGATATGCTTTCGTTGCCACATGAGTTGTTCGCGTCAACGATGCTTTTGTTTGCGCTCAATAACCTTTTTAAAGAAATAGAGTTTCGCGTACAGCGAGATGAGACTGTTCTTAATATTGGTGTGTATTTAGGAATTGCATCCCTCCTGGTTTTCAGTTACTCCTTGTTTTTGCCAGGGGTAATTCTCATTCTGGCTATCTTTGCGCGATTAAGTATGCGCAAGGCACTGCTCTTAATTTTTGGATTCATACTTCCTCATAGCTTGCTTATCCTTCGATATTATATGAAAGGAAGTTATTCCTCACTAATCGAAAATTTCTATTTGGAGAATATACATGGATCGGTTAATAACACCATGACCTTTTCATCGGTACTTGTGTTATCTGCAGTACCTGCTTTGTTTTTACTGGTTTCATTATTTATGCTGAACCGTGAGGCCCGGTTAACAAAATATCAATCACAATTATCACAAATAATGTTCTTGTGGATTCTTCTTGCCTTTGCGCAAGTGGCAATTTCCGGAAGCGTAAAGCCGTATCAATTAATAAATTTTTTACCTCCTCTTTCTTACTTCATAAGCCATTACATGTTACTAATCAGAAGAAAGAAATTAGCTGAATTTACACTTTGGTTCTTTATTCTATCAATAGCAAGTCTCATGTACTTAGCGAAGTACAATAAGATTACCAGCGTGAATTATACTAATCTTTTTCCAACCAAGTCTTTACACAATCAAATTACAAATAAGCGTGTGTTGATATTGGGCTCCGATTGGGGCTTATTCGAAACGAACAAAATGGCGTCCGGTTTTTATGATTGGAAGTTAACACGTCCGGTTTTCACGGAGTTGGATTATTTTGACAACGTGGTATTAATAGATAAGGAGTTTAGCAATAATGCCCCCGAGATAATCGTTGACGAAGAAGATATGATGAAAGACGTGTTTAAAAGAATACCCAGGCTATCGGCAGAATACCATCATGAAGGCAATCGTTACATTAAAAAATAATGTGAGTGATATAAATTCTGAAATGTAATTTGTAAAACAAAACATTCTATCAAAATGCGATTACTCGCGCTGATTACTATTTGGTCTTTGCTTTTATACTCATGCAAGGAGGTTACATATAGAGAACCGCAGCCTGCAGGTATTGCATCGTTAAATGAAGTTCCTCCATCACTGCGAGGCATTTACCATACTTATGAAAAGCAGACCGGTGAAACGGGTGATACAATAATATTAGAATCGTGGGGATATCATTTCAAGGACAAGGAAGATAAAGATTGGTTGGGTAAAGGCACGATCAGTGACTCAATGGTAGTAAAGTATTATGAGAATTATTACTTCGTAAATTTTAAGGAAGAGAATCAGTGGGTACTTCGATTGATTAGACAGAAATCGCCAGGTGTGCTTGAATTCATGTCCATCGACATTCAAGATGATTCGAAAAGAAGAGAGATGCTCAGAAAACTTGCCAGAAGAATGCCGATAAAAGAAATCAAAAGAGCCGATGACACATTCTATCAAATTAATCCAACACCAGCGCAACTAATTACCTTAATCAAGGAAGGTTACTTCACGGGTGTTGAACTTAGAAAGATGAAATAAATGATTTAAAATATTTCTAATATCATTCTTATCGGTTAGGTGGTTGTCCTGATAATGATTCTCAAAAGGGTATGTTTCTTTTTTGAACTCATTTTATAAATCCGGATATTTAGCAAAAGCCATGATCATGTTGAGAATTTTATTTTTCCTCCTTGGGGTGAATCATCTTTGTTTTTCGCAAGAGAACGCTCCACATCAACATGCACATGCACATAATGATTACGAACATGCGCAACCATTATGGAATGCATTGGAGAATAAATTCATTTCAGTAGAAGCCGATGTGCATTTAGTAAATGGAATATTGTTGGTTTTACATGAGCAACCGCGACATGATGGGCGCTCACTGCAACAACTTTACCTCGCCCCTCTTGATAGTCTGATAACAATAAATGCTGGCAATATCTACCCTGGCTATAATGGGCCATTCTACTTAATGATAGATTGTAAAACGGAAGCAGAAAGCACGTACAGGGCCATTCAAAAGGAGGTAGCCAAATATGGAAACCTTCGTTGCACTGCATCAAATTGTCCGGTGAAGATCTTTATTTCCGGCAACCGAGCATTAAACACTATGAGCAATGAAGAATACATGGGCATCGCTTTAGATGGCCGACCCAATGATTTAGGTAAGGACATCTCTGCGGAACGGATGCCCGTAATCAGTGATCACTTTTCAAACTGGTCGTCTTGGAAAGGTAAATCCGAACCATCTGCGGAAGATCTATCACGTATACGTAGCTTGGCTCAACGTGTGCATGCCGAAGGAAAGAAATTACGTCTGTGGGCCATACCCGACCATGAACTTGCATGGGCAATTTTGTTAGAAGCGGGAGTCGATTTTATTAACAGTGATCAATTGGAGAGACTAAATACATTCCTTACGAATAAAGGAATGTGAGTAGCTTTAAAGGAATATAATAGCGTGCTATCACAATAGCAGCTAACGATTTTAAATTTTATAAATTCGTACCATGAGATTGCCTTACGCTTTTCACAAAAAAATATTGCCACTGTCTCTTCTGATATTTTTGCCGTGGCTATTCAATCAATGTAAACCAAAATCTGATGACACAACTATGATTACTAACGCTAAAGAGCTTAAGCTGTCATTGGCTCAATGGTCTATTCATCGTGCTTTGGATAGCGGAACACTCAATGCTGAAAATTTTGCAGCCATCGCCAAAAATGATTTTGGAATCAGCGCGATAGAATATGTGAACAGCTTTTATAAAGACCATGCCGCAGATGAAGACTTTTGGAAAAAGATGAGAGGCAAGGCCGATTCGATCGGAGTGAAAAGTTTGATCATCATGGTTGATGAAGAAGGCGACCTTGGAAATCCAAATGCAGTGGAAAGAAAAAGGGCAGTAGAAAATCATTATAAGTGGGTAAATGCGGCCAGTATATTGGGATGTCACTCTATTCGCATTAATGCTTTTGGAGAAGGCTCGAAGGAAGAAGTGCAGGCCGCCATGGTGGATGCACTCAAGCAACTGTGCGCCTATGCCAAGAATAAAAACATCAATGTATTAATTGAAAATCATGGACTATATAGTGCTGATGGAAAATGGATAACGGAAATAATGCAACAAGTAAACATGGAGAATGTTGGCACTCTCCCGGACTTTGGAAACTGGTGCACTTCGCACAAATGGGGAAGCACGCAGCCAGGAAAAGAATGCAATGAAGTATATGACCGTTATCAGGGCGTATCTGAAATCTTACCGTTCGCACGTGGCGTAAGCGCCAAGTCGTATGGGTTTAATGCACAAGGTGAAGAAACGACCATCGACTATTTTAAAATGCTGAAGATGGTACAGGAATCTGATTTTACTGGTTACATAGGAGTTGAATATGAAGGCGATCCGCTAAGCGAACCAGAAGGGATACGCGCTACCAAATCATTGTTAGAAAACACGTGGGAGAAATTGAATCATAAGTAAGCAAAGGATTGATCAAATCTTGCCGCACTTGTTTTTTTCACGAGACGAATTCTTCAGTAATATAATGTATGGGTCAACTATTTCCGTGTCAATAGAGAAACTCCAGATCATTTCTACAATACTAAATATTTATTGGACTTGACAATGATTTCTATCATCACATTGAAAGTGCTTTTTCATCTTGATTAGAAGAAGATTTATTTTGTTGCAAAGCCTATGAATTAATAATTCGGTTTGTGAACGTTGAAACATATTTTGTCGTTTCAATATTGTAGTTCTTATTTGATAAGGATTACCGTGAATGTCCTGAATACTTCAGGATAGAAAATTTATAATTTATGTTTTATGAATACCACAACCAAAATCATTACCGGGTTTGTAGCAGGGGCGTCATTGGGTATCCTTACTGGTATTTTGATTGCACCCAATAGCGGCAAAAAAACAAGAGAAAAATTAGCGGATCAGACAAAAGACCTAAAGAATCGTGTTGTAGGATCGTTTGATGACGCCAAAAAAGCGTACAACAAAGAAGTAGAAACGCTGCTTAATAGTGGAAAATCAGGAATTGATTCACTGAAGAGTACGTTGAAAGTTTGAATGCCTTTGCATCCAAAAACCTTATCAGTGGCCGGAAATATTTCGGCCACTGATAAGGTTTTTTGTGGTCTCAACGTATTAGTAGCCGTATCAATAAATGGATGATATCAATAGGTGCCCTGATTACGATGATCACCAAACCGTTTTTTAACCGTTCGCTTTAACGGGATTTGCATGCCCCCGGTATTCTCCAACCAATCATAAATATCACCCGTTAATTTTTCAATTAATTCCTGGTGTTCAGGGCTTGCAATCAGATTGTTCATCTCATTTGGGTCTTCCTGTAAATCATAAAACTCATTGGTATCCCAAATGCCATGATAACGAATCAATTTATATCGGTCCGTTCTCACACCATGCATGGTGGGTGTTTGCGGAAAATCATATTCCCAGTAATATTCATAAAAAATCTTATCGCGCCAGGCTACACCTTGCTCTTGCAGTAAGGGTAAAATAGATTGACCATGAAGTGGTGAAGGTTTTTCTATTCCTGCGGCTGCTAATATGGTTGGGGCTACATCAATGTTCTGGATCATCGACTCCATTATTTTTGATCCTTCAAATAGTTCAGGACATCGAATCAGGAAAGGTACTTTTACAGATTCTTCATAAAAGTGACGTTTATCGATTAGCCCATGTTCGCCAAACGAAAATCCATTGTCACCCATATAGATCACCAATGTCTCTTCGGCCAATCCGTTATCATCTAAATAGTTTAATATTGCTCCTACGCTTTCATCTACACCTAACAGCGTTTCGCAATAGCGCCTGTAAAATTCCGGAAAACTAATCTGGCCATGATACATATAATCTACACCATGCCAGCTTTCACGTTGCATTTTTTGCCAGTCGGGCGTACGCCCCTTTCCATAATATGCTTCTCCTTTTAAGGGTTGTTTTTTTGAAACCTCCGGCTCTATAGATTGAGCGACAGTTTGTTTTCCTATTACCTGACTATCCGAAGTACGGAATGAAGGAGGTAATTCGATGGGTTCGTTTTTATATTTTCCTTTATGTCTTTTTGCCGGCATGAAATCAGCATGTACTGCCTTGTGCGACAGATAAAGAAAGAATGGCTTCTGCTTATCGCGATTTTTCAACCAATCCACAGCATGTTCAGTTAATAAATCGCTAATGTATGTGGAGTCTTTAAAAGCAACCTTCTTTCCATTTATGTTCAACGTGGGATTGTAATAAACACCTTGCCCTTTAAAACTTTCCCAATGATTAAATCCTGGCCTGGGGTCATCACTATCATCACCCATATGCCATTTGCCAAAGAAGCTTGTTTGATAGCCAGCCTTTTGAAGATATTGAGGAAAGAAAATCAAATTATCTGGAAGAGGTGCTTGATTGTCTACTACCGCGTGACTATGAGAATAAAGCCCAGTAAGAATAGAAGCACGACTTGGAGAACATAAGGAGGTAGTAACGAAAGCATTTTTAAAATAAGCCCCTTCTTTGGCGAGACGATCCATGTTTGGCGTTTTTAACCAAGGAATTTTTCCGGTAAAGCCCATGAAATCATAACGATGGTCGTCTGCTAAAATGAAAATCACGTTTCTCGGTTTAACTCCCTGAATGCGCACGATATCAGGTATACTCTTTTTGGACGTTGAGTCAATATTGACACATCCTGCGAAAACGATTGCGGTAAGCAACACAATAACGTAGTTCTTCATAATGCTAATTTACCTTTTATACTTTTCATTCCCTCTCTGAACGGAAATCATTGTGCAATTGTATCGTGTAAGTTTTACTTTTAGAGAACAGATTACTAACGTACCTTCCCGAACACAAAAAATTTACATTATGAATTCACGCAGAAACTTTCTACAAAAAATCACAGCCTCTGCAATTGGCCTTCCCCTCCTTACATCAGTGAACCTGGAAGCAGCCAGCGATGCAAACGAAATTCCATATCAAGGCCCTGTATTGCGTGTGGCAATCATGGGTCTTGGAAGTTATGCTACACGTGTTGCCGAGGCAATGCAATCGTGTAAAATGGCTAAAATAACGGGAGTAATCAGTGGCACCCCATCAAAAATAAAAGACTGGCAAGCCAAGTATACTATACCGGAGAATAATTGTTATAACTACGACAATTTCGATCGCATAAAAGATAATCCTGAAATTGATGCAGTGTATATCATCACGCCCAATTCTTTGCATAAGCCCTATGCGATACGTGTAGCCAAAGCAGGCAAGCATGTGATTAGTGAAAAGCCGATGGCGTTAAATGCCAGCGAAGGACAAGAAATGATTGATGCCTGTAAGAAAGCTAATGTAAAATTATTGGTAGGATACAGAATGCACTTTGAAGCGAAGACACTGGAAATCATTCGAATGAAAAATACGGGTGACTTTGGAAAAGTTTTGTTTTTCCAGGGATTGTGTGGCTTTAAAATAGGTGATCCTAAACAATGGCGTTTAAACAAACAACTTTCAGGAGGAGGCTCTATGATGGACATCGGAATTTATGCTGTAAATGGTTCGCGCTATATGATAGGCGAAGAGCCAATATGGGTAACGGCACAAGAAACAAAAACAGATCCGGTAAAATTTAAAGAAGGCATTGATGAAACCATCCAATTTCAGTTTGGGTTTCCGGGCGGAGCGGTAGCATCGTGTTTATCGACCTATAGCATGAATAACCTGGATCGTTTTTTTCTGAATGGAGAAAAAGGTTTTGCTGAGATGCAACCCTCTACCGGATATGGCCCCATTCAGGCACGCACCAATAAAGGCGAACTAACACATCCGCATATTACCCATCAAACCACACAGATGGATGAGATGGCGGCAATTATTTTACAAGGGAAAAAACCAGTTGTTCCTGTAGATGGTGAAGAAGGGTTAAAGGATTTGAAAATTATAGATGCGATCTACCTGGCTGTTAAAACCGGAAAGAAGGTAAATCTGAAATTATGAGGTAATGTCGTTTTGTTAAAAAAGGAATTCTCCAGGGATTTTAAAACCTTGAAGAGTTCCTTTATAACTTTACTAAACGACATTGAATTAGGACACAAAATTCTGATGGGTGTACAGATAGGATCACTTAGATATAATCAAAAGCAGAAGCATATAATGGTCCTGATTTCAGTAGGGTAATTTCCTCCTCACCCATATTGCGATAGGAAGTCATGATGTAAACACCAGCATCTTTAACGAAGTATTGCATCAAACCAAGGTTGCCATGCTGTTGTATTTTCTTTCGATAAGGACAATTTTCACCCATCCAAAACAAGGCAGAATTCATGCCCTCCTGGTGAAGTAATCCCTCAAACAGATTGAGCAATGTTTGTTCATAGCCTGGCTTAAAATAAATTCCTTCGAAGGCGAGAAACTCAAACCGCCTGGGATTAAAAAGCTTACTGATAAAAGGAATGTTGGGCAGCACGCGCATGATAAGTTTCCCCATGAAGCCGGGCATTTTGTTGATGGCCCAATGCACGCGATGAAACTGACATCCCACCACGATCTCACCGTTCTCACGAATAACAAAATAATTGTCGCGAAGAAAAAGATAATCGAAATGCACTAAAACATGATTTACATAGAATGTGTTGAGCAGTTCAAGCACTTTCTTTTTACTACTTTCAGTTTGTATCCGCTCAATGTTATTTTGTTCTTTCGGAAAGAACCGACTGAAAGCATTGACGCCCAATAATCCGAGTGGCTCGTAGCCAGCATTCTCTACTACTTTATAAGAGCGAATATTTCCTTTTTCAACACAGCCTACATAGATTGTTTTTTCTGTTTCCGCATCTCGAACGACTTCCATCACCTTTCCGGCATAATGTTTTATAATCTTTTTGCCTTGAATTAACGGTGAGGCGGCAAAGTATCGGATGATATAACAATTATAGGGCACACCAAGAACCAATGGTGTGGTATGGCAGAATACTGCCGTACCTACAATTTCTTCCTCTTTTTGTATGGCAAATAAGTATGGAGCTTTTAACTGACGAACGAGTTCGCTTGAGTTCTTGCGCTCATAAACGGCACCGGCACTTCCCCAATTAGTTTGTTCAAAAAAAGAAATGACCTCTTCGGGCACGCCTTCATATTTCCAGATTGAATATTCTTCTTCTTTGAGGACTAAGGTTTTATTATGGTTAGAATAGGGTGAAGTCGTCATCTCATGATTTTAAAATTACCAGGACAAAAATAAACGGTTGTTATAGCCAACCAGATTTTTTAAAGCGAAAATAAAGAGCAACACACAATCCCAATGTTAAGGTCATAATAACAGGATAGCCAAGTTGCCAATTTAATTCAGGCATGTATTTAAAATTCATTCCATATACGCCAGCCACCATGGTAGGAATACCAATAATGGCAGCCCATCCGGCAAATTTTTTCGAAACCTCATTCTGAGAAATTGAAATGAGAGATAGGTTTGCTTCTAAGGCTGTGGAAAGAAGATCGCGCGAATTATCGATCATTTCATTAATGCGAATGGAGTGATCATATACATCACGAAAGTAGGGTCGCGTTTCCTCCTCAATAAGTTTAAGATCAAAACGCATTAGCCGATTGCATATATCAATCAAGGGAGAAACGGATCGTTTAACATCCAGCAATTGGTGCTTGAGGTAATAAATCTGTTCGGTCGCTTCTCTTCCAAACGTTTCGTCAAAGATTTTTTCCTCTAAGGTTTCGAGTTCTTCTCCCAACGCATCAACTACCGGAAAGTATTGATCGACAATCGCATCCATTACGGCATAAAGAGCAAACCCGGGTCCTTTTTGAAGTAGGTGAGGTGTGCTTTCGCAGCGCATCCGTACATCTGAATAAGCAAGGGAAGAACCGTGCCGCACCGTGATGATAAAATTTCGTCCAACAAAAAAGTGAGTCTCACCTAAATCAATTTTCCTTTCATGCATTTGTACGGTGCGCAGCACGATGAAGAGCGAATCGCCATATGCTTCAATCTTCGGACGTTGGTGTGCCCTATGAGCGTCTTCAATGGCAAGGTCGTGTAAACCAAACAGTTTTTGAATGTTGGCCAGCAATTCGGTACCCGGCTCGTGAAGTCCAATCCAGGCAAACTTGTCTGGCTGCTTAAGTACTTCACTAATATTATCTATGGTTACGTTTGCGACCCGGAGACCTTCACAGTATGCTGAACAATTTATAATCGCATTTTCTTCCATAACATTGCTGGGTACTCTTGTCTTTCAATTTACATAAATTGTACTTGCCTTCAGTCGGATGAATACTATTTTGGCTGTAACGCTATTTGACCTAAATGTGAAGCCTTGTGAGTAACCCGGCTAAGCATCACATTGAGTTTATTACGGTGAGGCTCTTTCTTAAAATCCTCTTCCGACACGGCCAGATGGCGTGCGTGCCAATCACTTTCGCTCATGCTTTTGAAAGCAGTATCCAACTCGGCCACGATTGCTTTCCATTTTGCGTTCAACTCATCTTTTGATAAGTGACCCGATTGATTAGTATGACGCTCATGATGATAAATGGTTGACAGTTC
The DNA here is from genome assembly GCA_964349405.1 of uncultured Ohtaekwangia sp. Taxonomy (GTDB): domain Bacteria; phylum Bacteroidota; class Bacteroidia; order Cytophagales; family Cyclobacteriaceae; genus ELB16-189. The sequence continues at coordinate 49,355 of CAYGGY010000022.1, forward strand.
AGGAAACAGTCTCTCTCTTATTCCAAAAAGCTCGAGAAGTTTATCATCGGTATCTGCCAAATGGCCTATCAACCAGGAAGGGGAATTGCCACCAGGCACGATGGGTTTATAGAAGTTTTCATCGGGGATAGCATTCAGTGTTTTTTGCATGATTCGATTGTATGCATTCCATTGCAACAAGCAAATTTCAAGAGTGGTCATAGTATAAGGGAATTTGTTTTTATAAAGATAACCGCCTTTACTGGATTCGCAATCAATAACTAAATGAGTAGTCTTTGCCTTACGGTTTAAAGGAAAACCAGAAATGGGATTTTACACAAGACGTATTAAATCATGGTGATAAATTTCTCCAAAGGGAATACTTTATAAACCGTTTTTTACTATTGAAGGAATGATACTTATGGCATCGGAAATGCAATTTTAAAAGTCATGGCCATTTCTTCTTGAGTTTTAAAACCCATGGGCGTAGGAGGTTCGACTTGGTAATCAGTCATATTAACCTTGAATGAACCAGTTACCCAAAGCTTGTTCGTTTCGCAGTGATCGTAACCGGCTTTGTTACATTATGAAAGGTAAGGTTACCGTTGATGATTAATTCATCCCCGTTGTGTTGAATATTATTGCTGGTAAATTTTACGGTAGGAAATTTAATAGCATCCAGTACTTCAAGTGCGTGCGAATCCGATTCGAATTTTTGCTATCAAACGATGAAAGTAAAACAGAAACGGCAACAGACTCAACGCTGCTCTCGGCTTCATTATAAAGGATAATACAATTCACACCTTTACTTGTACCAGTCCATTCATTGGGTGGACCATGGAATGACTGATTTCATATGCTCTCTTATCGGCTACTATCTTTTTCTTCCCCAGCTCGTTAGGTAATACAAATGCGGAAGGAAACATTTATAATCAAGGAGAAACTAAATATTGTTTTTAGGTAATTCATGGAGATGGGTTAAAACGTAATGACTATAGCAGACAAAGCGAAGGCGGCAAACGTGGTGTATGTAGCACTTCGATGGTATGGTTTTAAAGAAAGATTACCTTCTAATTGGCCGGTTAAAATATTGGTGGCGATCATCCCGGTTAAATGAACCATTGCCAATCCTTTAGGAATCTTTATCGTGCTTAATCCCTTTCGGTTGACAAGTACCGGTGGGGCAGGTGTTAGAAGAGATTATTTGTTCGGATAAAAGCGTGGTAATTATTTTTGTTGACTAAATACACCCTTAATTTATTATAGATAAAGTGAATTATTTAGCGCGTAAATATTGGTCAGGCCAATCGATATTTTCATTCAATTGAATGGCTGCCTTCATGGGAAAATAAGGGTTGCGTAAAGATTCTCGTGCTATCAAAATTAAATCGGCTTTGCCTAAATCGAGGATCTCTTCGGCTTGTTGGGCGGTGGTGATTAACCCTACTGTTCCGGTAATTATTCCCACTTCGTTTTTTATTCGTTCGGCAAAGGGAACCTGGTAGCCCGGCCCCAAGGCGATTTTTTGATGTGCCACAGCTCCACCGGAAGAGCAATCTATAACATCGACACCTTCTTGCTTCAGTATTTTTGACAATTTCACAGACTCGTCAATGTTCCAACCGCCTTCTGCCCAATCGCAAGCAGAGATGCGTACAAACAATGGTTTATGCTTCGGCCAGAATTCCTGAACACCTTTTATGATTTCTAATAACAAACGAATTCTGTTTTCAAAAGAGCCGCCATATAAATCATTCCTAAGGTTGGTTAACGGTGAAAGGAATTCATGTAATAGATAACCATGGGCCGCATGAATTTCCAGAACATCATAACCAACATCAACAGCACGCAGCGTTGCGTTCTTGAAATCACTAATTACTTTTTTTATCCCATCATCGTTAAGAGCTACTGAAGCGAGAGTTCCTTCTAAAAAAGGAGCGGATGAAGGAGCCACTGTTTGCCATCCACCTTCTTGTATGTTCAGTTGTTTTGCTCCTTTCCAAGGCGAAGAATGACTTGCTTTGCGGCCGGCATGTGCCAGTTGGATTCCTATCAAACTATCTTGAGCGTGAACAAACGAAACAATATTTTTCAATTTTTCCGTTTGTTCTTCCTTCCACAAGCCCAGATCATCCGGAGTAATCCGGCCTTCTGGCGAAACCGCTGTCGCTTCCTGAATGATCAGCCCGGCACCACCCACCGCACGACTACCAAGATGTACCAAATGCCAATCATTGGCTAGGCCATCCACTGCAGAATACTGACACATGGGAGATATTACAATTCGGTTCTTTAATGTTACCGATTTAATGGAGAAAGGTGAAAAGAGTTTGGACATAGTGATGGCAAAACTAAATGATCAATTGTTTAGTTCGATAACTTTACAACATCAATTGTCAAATCGGCCCCACTATTTCACCGGTTTATTTTACTTTGTAGACAAATTCTTTTGAAATGAAAAAACGTAACTTCCTGAAACTTTCATCCGTCTTGATAACCGGAACAGCATTCGCTCCATTGCTTTCATGTGTACCAGATAAAAAAGAGCAAGTCATGGCATTAAAAAACTGGGCTGGAAATTTAACCTATAGCACAACGAATGTGTATGAGCCTGCTACTATGGAAGAAGTGCAGGAAGCATTAAAGCAATGCGTAAAAGTGAGAGCATTGGGCACTCGTCATTGCTTCAACCGTATTGCTGATTCAGAGGAGAACCTGATCTCTACTCAAAATTTGAATAAAGCAATTGATATTAACTTAGAGGAACAAACGGTAACCATCGATGCGGGCATTCGCTATGGGGAATTTTGCAAGCAAATTCATCAGGCAGGCTTTGCAATACATAACCTAGCCTCGCTGCCACATATTTCAGTAGCCGGTGCATGTGCTACCGCCACCCATGGCTCGGGGGTAACTAATGGTAATCTCGCAACGGCTGTTATTGCACTTGAATTGGTGAAGGCCAATGGCGAAGTAGTCACGTTGATGCGCGACAAAGATCCTGATTTTGATGGGGCGGTGGTTGGTTTAGGCGCGTTGGGAGTAGTAACAAAAATGACATTGAAACTTGTGCCAACCTTTCATGTACGGCAAGATGTCTATTTAAACTTACCCATCACCCAACTGGAAAGTCACTTTGATGAAATCATGGCAAGTGGATATAGTGTCAGTTTGTTTTACGATTGGCAAACAGAGAATATCAACCAGGTATGGATCAAACGGGTGGTAAAACATGACGATGCTGAGAAAGCACAAGCAACATTTTACGAAGCTACTTTGGCTGATAGAAATGTACATCCGATCATTGAATTATCGGCCGAAAATTGTACAGAACAAATGGGTGTAGTCGGGCCTTGGTATGATCGGCTACCTCACTTTAAGATGAACTTCACGCCCAGCAGTGGTGAGGAATTGCAAGCTGAATTTTTTGTGCCTCGTCAACAGGCAGTAGAAGCTATTAAAGCAGTAGCCACATTACGTGATGAAATCAAACCGTATCTTATGATCACAGAAATACGAACTATAGATGCGGATAATTTTTGGATGAGCCCATGCTATCATCAACCAAGTGTAGCCATTCACTTTACATTAAAACAAGATGTTGAAAAGGTGAATTCGTTGCTTCCAAAAATTGAAGAAAAACTTTCCCCCTTCCGGGTTAAGCCTCATTGGGGGAAGTTATTTACGATCAACCCGGAAACACTGAAATCACGGTATGAAAAGTTTGCAGACTTTCAACAACTAATAGATCGCTATGATCCGGAAGGAAAGTTCAGAAACGAGTTTTTGAATGTAAATGTACTGGGATCCGCGAAAGAGAGTTAATAGGACTGGGCGGATGAAAAGGAAAAGTAAGATCTTGCTGTTCACTTTTGGGGGACTCTTCGCCTTTGTGACTTTGCTGCTGCTCGTATTTTACCAACCAGATATTCCGGTTGAACAGTTAAAAGAAAAATACGCTAACCAGGCATCGCAGTTTATTCCATTGGGTGGAATGACTGTCCATTTTCGTGATGAGGGCCCGGCACACGACACCATTCCATTGATTCTTTTACATGGCACGTCATCTTCGCTTCATACCTGGGATGCCTGCACCAATGAATGGAGCAAAGAGCATCGTGTGATTCGCATGGATTTGCCCGGTTTTGGATTAACCGGCCCCAATCCAGAACAGGATTACAGCATAGAAAATTATGTCGCTTTTTTAAATGACTTTCTTCAAGAGAGAAAAGTTCGGCAATGTTACCTCGCAGGCAATTCGGTGGGCGGATTGGTAGCTTTTCAGTATGCGGCAACCTATCCGGATAAAGTTAGGAAGGTTATATTAATTGATCCGGCTGGTTATCCAACGGTTAATGCAAAAGGATCGCTGGCTTTTAAACTGGGAAAAATTCCGGTGTTAAAAAATCTATTGACCATCATTACTCCCGCTTCCGTTGTACGCCAAAGCCTGGAAGATGTTTACGGAAATAAAAGTCTTGTTTCCGATGCGTTGGTAGAACAATATCGTGACATGGCTTGTCGGACGGGAAATCGAAAGGCACTATTGATACGATTGCAAAACGATCAGTCAGGAGACACCACACTCGTAAGCAAACTTACCCTGCCTACGCTGATAATATGGGGATCGTCAGACCAGCTGATTCCTGTTGCCAATGCCTATAAATTTCAGCGCGACTTGCCAATGGATTCGCTGGTTATTCTAAAAGGAGTTGGCCATGTGCCCATGGAAGAAACGCCCGAGTTGGTAATCCCTTTGATAATAGAATTTATTAAGTAAATAGACTACCCCATTTGCTTCAAATAATCAGCGCTTGCTTTAAGTACAGGCATATCCATCTCTACAAAAATGTTTTTCAACCCGCCTACTTTGCTTGCTTCAAAAAAATCATTCCAATCTACTTTTCCTTTTCCGATGGCCACTTGCTCTTCAGCTACACCCGACCAGTCGGACAAGTGTGCTGATATAAAACGCCCCGGATATTTTCTGAAATAGTCGGCTGCCTTATAACCAGCAATAATTACCCACAACTGGAATTGCATTTTTATCAACGCAGGATCAAGTTGATTAAGTAGTACATCATAAATAAGTTCACCTTCCAGTTTTTCAAACTCCATATTGTGATTGTGGTAACACAATTGTAATCCGTGAGATTTTGTTTGATTAGCTAATTGGTTCATTTCATCACACGCTTTTTTCCAATCATCTATGGTGGCCTTGGCAGGTAATCCAAAGGAAGCCACTACCATTTGTGTTAGCCCAAGCTCACTGGCAAAATCCATGCGTTCCTGTACGTTTTCTTTTAATTCACTAAAGCCATAATGACAACTAATACAGCTGATGCCCGAGCTCTTCATGATGCGTTTCATCTCCGGGGCTTTCATACTTTGCAACGGACCAAAGCCATATTTAGCATAGCCAGGAGGTGAACACATTTCTACGCTTTGATATCCTAAACTTGACATCATTCGCAAAGTGCTGGCAAAATCTTTAACTAGTGCCTCTTTGATCGTCCAGCTTTGAAACCCAAGAAGCAGGTTGCCAGGCGTACGTAAATCTTTCGAGGCTGCTTGTAACCAATTTGGTGTAAGTAAAGAAGCTCCGGCAAGCACAGCGGCTCCTTTGTTTATGAATTCTTTTCGGGTCAGCTTTTTCATGATGGATTTTTATAATTGGACAAAAAATTAAATAGATGAAGGATCCCAGCCTTTGCGATATTCACGCGACAGGTACTTGTTTGCATCAGCTATGTTAGTGATCTTCATGGAAGCAGCATCGTAGAACAAGGTCTTTCCGGTGCGCAATGCAACCGCATACAAGTTGATTGCTTCTGTAAGAGGCCACGCATCTCTTAGACTTCCGGGGCATTGTTTACCCGCCAGGCACGCATCAATAAAAGTCTTAGGCATAAAATTTTCAGGGGGATTTTCAGGTTTGGGGTGCTGATAGGATTCGCCTGATCTATTACCTGAAATAATGCGCGGATTTTCTGCATGAAATCCTGCCAATATTTTCCCTTGATCGCCCACGAACATCATTCCTTCGGCAGGCAATTCTTTGTGTTGTTCATAAAGTTCTTCCGGCATCGGAGGTCTCATGCCTCCGTCATACCAACATAAGTCAATGGCTGGTCGCGATCCCTTGGCGGGAAATTTAAATCGCACCGTACTTGACATAGGAAAGGCAAAATCATTTTTCACACGAAACGGAATCATATCATTAAATCCGCATACATGACTGAATGTAGGTTCAATGATTGTGGGTGCTTCCAATTGCAGCGCATTGAATACCGTCCACAAACTATAGTGTCCCATATCGGCCATGGATCCTCCACCGAAATCGTACCAACCCCTGAATACCATGTTGGTGTAATTAGGATGATACGGTCGATCGCTTTCTGGCCCTAGCCATAAATCCCAATCGAGCCCTTTAGGAATAGCAGGTGTATCCGTTGGCAGTGTAGAATATTGGGGCCATACGGGTCGGTTGGTCCAGTTGTGCACTTCTTTTAATGTGCCAATAGCACCGCTATTGATCCACGCCATAGTAGTGTCCATCGAGTTGTTTGATTCCCACGCAACCAGGTGTGAGGTGGAATTCGTCTTCTTCGCCAATTCAATTACTTGCTTACCTTCCATCACCCGATTGGATATGGGCTTATGAGTTGATACATGCTTTCCTCTTTTAAGTGCTGCAATGGCGATGATGCCATGCAAATGATCGGGCGTCATAATCTTGACGGCATCAAAGTCCCTTTCTTTTTCAAACAGCTCGCGGAAATCGGCATAGGCTGCACAACTTTTGTATTTCGCGGCACTGCGAATGTTAGCGTAATAGGAGTCAACTATGTTTTTTGCGTTATCTCTTCCTCCCGGCACTACATTATCTCCACCCGGATTCCAATTGGGGTTATTCAATTTTTTCCGGATATCATTTCTCAAGTATTCCCTGCCCCAATCGCGATAGCCCACAGCTTCTTTATTGGGATCGCAAATCGCCACAATTTGCACTTGCGGAACTGATAGAAGTGGCAACATCTCCCGAAGCCCTTGTGTGCCAGTACCGATATATGCTAAGGTGAGTTTATCGCTTGGAGCCACAAAGTTGTTACCTCCAAGCACATGCCGGGGCACGATGGTGAATGCGAGCGCTGCTGAAGCCATTCCACCTATAAATTTTCTCCGATTAATGGAAGCGGATTTTTTGCCTTTGTTTTTCATGTTAATGCGATTGATGTGTGGACTGATTTAAAAGAGAGTATAGCAATTTACTGATTTCGTCCGTCAAAGGCCACTCTAAATTATATGAAGGGTAGGCACGCTGTATTCACCAGACAATAAAATAACCCTGTAGCGTGGTTAAAAATTTGCTATAAGAAGATGGCGGAATTGCTCAGCTAGATTTTGTTAAATTTATGAAATCAATTATCCGATGTGGCTTACAACGAAAAATTAGCAGACCGAATTCGTGAAACGTTGGTTGATGTTCCTAGAACCATTGAGAAAAATATGTTTGGTGGAATTTGTTTCATGGTAAACAATAAAATGTGTGTCGGTGTTGTTAACGATGAGATGATGTGCCGAATTAATCCGGAAATTCAGGAAGAAGTGTTAGCGCAGAGAGGTTGCAGAATAATGGACTTTACAGGCCGACCGATGAAGGGTTATGTTTTTGTAAGTGAAGAAGGAATGAAATCTCAGAAAGACTTTCTGTATTGGATCAACCTATCGCTTGAGTTCAACAACCTTGCCAAGGCTTCAAAGCAGAACAGAAAAAACAAATGATAGCGTATCTTTGTGTTGAAGCAGGAACCAGAATCAGTCATCCAGAATCTACTCGTTAAGTTATGTCAAAAAAAGTACTCATCACTCGTATCATTCCGGGGCTGGCCTCTGAAATGCTCACCAAGGCAGGCTTTGAGGTAAGTGTGTGGGAAGGTGAAGGCCCGATGACACAGCCCCAGTTGATCGAACGTGCCAAACAAGTCAATGCTCTTATCTCGCTTGGCGCAGATAAACTTGATAAATATTTTTTCAATCAGTGCTCACACCTGGATATCATCGCGCAATTTGCTGTGGGTTTTGACAATATTGATGTAATCGAGGCTACACGAATGAAAATACCTGTTGGCAATACACCTGATGTATTAAGTGATGCCACGGCCGATATCGCCTTCGGATTGATGATTGCTGTATCACGAAAAATGTTTTACCAGCACAAAACCATTGAGCGAGGCGAATGGAAACAGTATGAACCACTGAAAAATCTGGGTATAGAACTCAGTGGGAAAACACTTGGCATTTTTGGAATGGGAAGAATAGGTATGGTGATGGCACAGCGCTGCCGTGGAGCATTCGACATGAACGTTATTTACCACAACAGAAACCGAAATGCTGAAGCAGAGAATCTTTTTGGTGCACGCTATGTAACCTTTGACGAACTGTTACAACACAGCGATGTGCTCTCGGTTCATAGTGTTTTGAGTGATGAAACCAAAGGCGCTTTTAATAAAACGGCTTTTAGCAAAATGAAAAAGAACGCGATCTTCATCAACACATCACGTGGATCAGTACATAATGAAGAAGATTTAATTGCTGCGTTGCGCACCGAAACAATTTGGGGAGCCGGACTTGATGTAACAAATCCAGAGCCCATGCTTGCCAACAATCCGTTGTTGCAAATGCCCAATGTCGCTGTGCTTCCGCATATTGGTTCAGCAACAGTAGAGGCAAGAAATGGAATGGCCCGCCTGGCTGCTGAAAATATTATTGAGTTTTATAAAACAGGAAATATGGTGACCTGTGTAAACCAAAGCGTCCTTGATAAAGAATAAATTGCGATTGTTAGAAATCCAAACAATTATAATTCCTTCTTTTTCAACTGCCTTTTTATCCTATTCCAATATTATTTGTTATCGGGTATTGGTAGAAAAAACCAATGCATTTCACTACACTAATGTAGTATACTAACAGTTCCTTTAATTATTTTTTCTTTTGGCCGATCATCGTTCAGATTCAACAAATAAAAATAGACACCTGCACTTAGCTCTTTTCCATTATTGTCGGTACCTCCCCAGTCATTACGATAATTATTTGATTCGAAAACCGGAGTACCATATCGATTGAAGATAGTTAGCTGGCTATTGGGATAATTTTGCAAGCCCTCTATAATAAACAAATCATTTTTAGAGTCTGCATTTGCTGTGATCACATTATGGAGTGTCACCTTCGGAACAAAGTCAATACAGGTTGTATTTGACCATGACACATTCCCTTCGCCCACTTCCACCGCTCTTGTTTTAAAGCAATACCGAAACCCTTCATTATTGTATGAAAGAGTAAGCGAATTATTCACAAAATCAGTAATTGGAACAAAAGTACTGCCATCTACCTGCTGCCATAATTCATAACGGTCAACGCCATTCTTCCAGTTATTATAATCATTGCGAAAAAGGTTGACTTTTTCCTCATCTTCTGTGCTGTCCTTTTCCGCTAAAAGCAGAATGCTATTATGAGGAAGCGATTCATAAACATTTCCGCACCATGATGGAATTATTAACTTATATTCATAGACGTTGCTCTTCGTAGCCAAATCCGTATCAGTATATTGTCCATTTCTTTGGTTCTTTATTCGCACAGACCAACTCGAAATAGTTGGATCAATAGTTCTTCGTTGTAAATTAACATTGCCTGATAAATAATCAACATTCTTGACTTGGGTGCTTATTTCAAGCGCACTATCTTTTGCAATATGATGTGAAACAACTAGCAAGGATAATTCCGGCTTTAATATTTCAATGGGTTCTTCGCCTATCCCCAGGTTTTTACAAACAGTTCCTGTGTATGCCGTGACCTTTATATTATAATTTCCAGGGCAGGTATAGGAATACTCAATGGGAGATTCTCTTTTTAAGCTGTCTGCGGTTGTCCCGTTGGCAAAATCCCAACTTTTAAATTTAAACAAGGGGTCACCATTAAAATGAAATTGTATTGGTTCACCTATTTGAAAAATATTTTTAGGAAGCACAATAGAAAGAGGTTCTTTCGGCTCTTGTTCAATGAATATTTTCAAGGTATCTGATTTGCCCGCGCAAATAGTGTTTACAGTACTCTCTTCGATATAGCTGACCTTTGCCAAACCCGGCCCGTTCCATGATATATTAATTTCATTCGTTCCCTGCCCTGAATCGATCTGACCATTTTCTACATTCCAGGTATAGATGGAAGTGGGATTCTTATAAACGTAATATGGATTATTTCTTACATCGCTGGAGCAAAGGCTATCTGTTCCAATAGGTAAAATCGGTTCGAGTTTAATGTTAACCTTCACGGGTAACGCAGTGGTGTCGCCAACGCATCCCATTTTGTCAGTGGTAAGAAGGCGTACACGCGCGTTATTATTTGTTCCGCCCCAGTTAATAATGATGTTGTCTTTCGATGGCGTGTCCGCAATAACCCCACCATCAATAAACCATTTATACGTATTGCCGGGATCGGCATTAACAAAATAGGACACTCCCGAATCGAATGGGCAAACGGATGATGGACCTTTTATTTTTTCATTGGGCTCAATGACTTTAATTTTAATGGTTGCCGTTTCGGCATCGGAACAAATGCCCGTATCATTGGAGCCGGTAACAGATACAAAATAAGTCCCTCCATCAGGAAAAATATATTCTGCCTGGGTTCCCGTTTTGCTGGTGTTGTTATAATTCCATTGGAACTTTGAAAAATATCGTTTTGAAGACACGTCAAACAATACAGTATCACCCGCGCATATGGTAGTCGTAATCTGACCGCTCGATTTTTTGCTTGAAGAAATTGTCATGTTCAGATTATCAAGCTTTGCGCCTGTTGCATACCCAAAGGATTCAATATTCCCAAACCCATAGACAAAAGCTGAAAAACCGGATGCTGATATAATCGTATGATTGCCGTTGAGAATACTAACCTGCGCATAAGAATATGTGGGATTATCAGCAAAAGGAAAAAATTGGTTAGCAATGCTAACACCATCCAACCTAAGTTCATTGATAGCAGCGGTGGGGGAAATAATATTGGTATAATAATTTTGAATAACGGTAATGTTGAAAGCATTGAACGTAATATCAGTCAGGGACTGCTCCAGCGGGCTCAACATAATCATAAACGGATCTCCAAACTGATTGTCGCAACTTTGGCTTCTGCTTAACTGGGCTACTTGTATCGGCTTGTCAGCAGTGATCGTTCCTGGAGACGCCAATAATTTTGTTATGCTATTGCCTTTATCCAAAAGCACAGGTGCCTGCCCAGAAATAGTAACGGTCGTAGTGTTTTCGGAGGCTACGATTTTGAAAACATCTCCACCCAGTCTGCCCCGATAAGGGACTGTGGCATAAATTTTACCCCAAGTGCTTACAGGAAAAAGTTGTTCGTACAAGTGATCTTGTGCCGGCCCACATTCGCCCACATTCGTCCATTTATTGCCCGAAAAGACCGCAAAGTTTTTACAACTGCCACTGGCCGTTACTTTGGTTCCTGTCAGATCACTTCGCGATTGCACCTGCATTACCTGTCCTAAAGCAAGGGTCACTTTATAAGGTAGGCCGGCAACGTGGCCATCGTTTGTGGAGGCTACTGGAGTGATTTCCACTTCTGTATTGTCTTCTGCACTAACAATAAGAAACTCCGAAAACATAGAGGGTGGCGTTCCTAAATAAGAAGAGATGTAATACGTTTTGCCAAGGGCCGGCATAGGCAATATCACGGAGGCATCGGCACTTACTTGCCTGCTATTGAGAGCATATACTGTTATGTTGGCACCAGCAGTAATATGAATTCCCTTATTTTCTTTAGACCCGGAACCCAATGCCATACCCAGATTGGTGGGTATCACAATCATCGTAGTTGAATTGGAAAGAACAGAGAAATCTTTGGACCAATTTGTTCCCGGTATTTCAATTTTACCACCCGTAGAATCAACTGCACTGATGTAAACTTTTAATTCAACGGGTTGAGCCAAACTGGCATTGTTTTCCATAAATCCAAACCAGAAATCACGACCTTCGGTTGTAATATCCTGGCTTCGAGCCGATAAAATCATCACCAGATAGGCTAAAACAAAAAGCTGGAATCTTAAATTAAGGTAAGGCGTATTGCAATTCATGAATTCATTATCAACTTTTTGAGGGTCGGAAAGTTAATTAAAAAGTAGATTGGTAAATGTGACATAAAACTTTTCACCCTTCATTTTGGTTAAACAATCATTCCATAATTTTAGCCCATGACTATCTCCCCAATCAAATCAATAAAACCGCTAGGGTTTCCGTGGCAAACACAAGATCCTTTTCTGTTTTGTGTACATCATCAGGATTTTTATCCGAAAGGAAATGACGTAATGGGTCCCGCGGCCTCGTTGGCAGGCAGAGCGATCGGTCAGGATTTTGCGCCCAGCAAAGAGGGGTGGAGAATGTATCATGGCGAGCAAGTGCCGGGCTTCCCTGCCCATCCACACCGTGGGTTTGAAACGGTTACGGTTGTTACCAAAGGGTTGGTTGATCACTCCGATTCATTAGGAGCTGCCGGTCGTTTTGGTAATGGCGATGTGCAATGGATGACAGCTGGCAAAGGTGTGCAGCATTGTGAAATGTTTCCGCTTTTACACAAAGACAAAGAAAATCCGCTAGAGCTTTTTCAAATCTGGCTCAACCTGCCCAAAGCAAAAAAACTGACCGAGCCACATTTTGCTATGTTGTGGAGCGAAACCATTCAAACGCATACATCGACCGATGTAAAGGGCAAAGCAACCAACGTAAAAGTGATTGCAGGGCAACTTGAAAATACAACCGCCCCATATCCCGCACCAAACAGCTGGGCTGCCGATGCCAATCACGAAGTTGCCATCTGGACCATTAAAATGGATGCCGGGGCACAATGGAAATTACCAACTGCTTCTGCCGAAGTGAATCGTTCACTTTATTTTTATGAGGGCAACTCTATTGAAATTGCCGGACAAAACTTTTCTACTCATCAGGCGATTGACCTTCATGCTGATAAGGAAGTAGTAATACAAAACGGAATTTCCGACAGCTATTTATTATTGCTGCAAGGCGAACCCATTGGTGAACCGGTGGCACAATACGGACCATTTGTGATGAATACGCAGGCTGAAATTCAGCAAGCGATGAACGAATATCAGCAAACACAATTTGGTGGCTGGCCATGGCCTAGTTATGAACATGTGCATCCCCGAGAAAAAGGACGCTTCGCCAAATATCCAGATGGTGTTGTTGAGGAAAAGTCAGCTTAAAGGGAAAATCTAGTAAACTTGCTTTATTTCTTGCCAAGCCTTCGATCTGTTTATCCATGGCACGATCATGTTCACGTATTAAATAAACAACGTTTCGCGACAAGAGCTATCTTGGAAGAGTGAGTAATTGTTTAATCTTACCTATATCTTTAGGCATGATATTCCGGTTGCTTTTCATCTTTCTCTTCGTTACGACTTTTACAGCCGCACAAACCCAGATGATTGTGCTCGGCACCGCACAAGATGGCGGCTATCCTCAAATGGGTTGCCAACGTGCCTGTTGTGTTCAAGCCCATGAGCACGAGCCCTTAAAACAGTTTGTCGTTTCCCTGGCACTGGTGGATTTTGAAAGTAAAAAATGGTGGTTGTTCGAGGCTACGCCCGATATCAAAGAGCAACTTGATCTTTTCGCTGAGGTAACGAAGCATCAATTAAATTTCCTTCCGGATGGAATTTTTATCACCCATGCCCACATGGGGCATTACAGCGGCTTGTTACAATTAGGGCGCGAAGTAATGAACAGCAACCGTGTGCCGGTATATTCATTACCCCGATTAAAAATATTTTTAGAAAACAACGGACCCTGGAGTCAGTTGGTAAGCTTACAGAACATTGAATTGGTTGAGATGGATGAGAACACTCCTATGAAATTATCAGGTAATATTTCTGTCAACGCTTTTCAGGTTCCGCACCGTGATGAATTTTCTGAAACAGCAGGATTCAAAATAATCACACCCTCGCAGCGCTATCTTTTCATTCCGGATATTGATAAGTGGAGCAAGTGGAAAAAAAATGTTGTGGAGGAAGTGAAATCAGTTGACATTGCTTTTCTCGATGCTACTTTTTTCTCTCCGGATGAACTGTCGAATCGTAATATGAGTGAAGTGCCTCACCCGCTGGTAATGGAGACGATGTCAATGTTTCAATCGGAAAAAGAATTGACCAAAAGAAAAATCACTTTCATTCATTTCAATCACACCAACCCGTTGCTATACGATACAGCCAGGCAAAACACCATCAAGAAAAAGGGTTATTCGATAGCAAAACAAGTAAGACCTTGATCTATTTCTTTGGGGCTTTCACTTTCTTGTCTTTCTTAATCGTAGTAAGGCCTTCTACCTGCGCTCTTTTGTCTTTGCGTTGATACCTTTTCTCTTGATCAATTTTTAGGTTTTCTTCGGCTTTGATGTATTCCCTGCTTTTCATAGCTCCTCCTTTTTTAGGATAGAAATATAAATCTCAAAGTATAAAATATCCATGACGGGCATCATCACACGGGAACTCATTTTGCGGATCTTATCATTAAAGACACAATTAGAATAGTTACTTTTACTGAAACCCATAATCTAAAACCAATGAAAATACTCCCTCATTCCTTTTTAATGATGCTCACTCTTATTGTCGTGTGTTTTGCTTGCGCACCGGATAAAGAAGAAAAAGATTGGATACAACTTTTTAACGGGAAGGACCTCAACGACTGGGACATAAAAATTGCCAAACATGAACTCAATGATAATTTTGGAAACACCTTTCGTGTTGATAGTGGCAAGATGATCGTTCGCTACGATCAGTATGATTCTTTCCGTTATCAATACGGCCATATCTTCTACAAAAAGAAATTTTCATACTACCTTCTTGCTGTGGAGTATCGGTTTGTTGGTGACCAGGCAACGGGTGGCGAAGGTTGGGCCAGGCGAAATAGTGGAGCCATGTTACATTGCCAGTCGCCCCAAAGTATGATGCGCGATCAGGATTTTCCAATCAGTATTGAGGCTCAGTTTCTTGGTGGATTGGGGGAAGGCGAAAGACCAACGGCCAACCTTTGCACACCAGGGACAGATGTACATTTAGCGGATACACTCTTTACCCAACACTGTATAAACTCCAACTCTAAAACCTACAATGGCGATCAATGGGTACGGGTTGAAATGTTGGTGCTTGGTGATTCACTTATCCGGCATATGGTGAATGGCGACACGGTATTAGAATATACCAAGCCTCAAATTGGCAGTGGCGTGGTGCATAATTTTGATTCGGCCGTAAAACTAGACGGCACTCCTCTTACAGAAGGATATATTTCATTGCAAAGTGAAAGCCACCCAATTGAATTTAGAAAAGTAGAATTACTGGAATTGAAAGGCTGCAAAGATCCGAAAGCAAAAAATTACAAGTCATATTTTGTCAAAGCGGACAACGGATCTTGTCTTTATTGACCTTCTCTCTAAACCGACAATGCCACCAAACTCATTGTGATTTTGGTGGCATTGTTTTTTTGGGGATGGCTTATCACCACAGTTTATTTTTTCACACTTTGTATTAAAGCAAGTACTTCTTTCGTAGCCGACTCGATGGCTGCGTAATCCTTTTGCTCCATTAATTTTTTACTGATCAACTTACTACCCATTCCGACCGCACACACACCAGCCTTATACCATGCTTCAATACTTTCCCTGGTTGTATCTACACCACCGGTAGGCATAAAAAGTAGTTTCGGAAAAATTTCTTTGATGCTGCTAAGGAATTCTGGTCCGAGCATATTTCCCGGGAATAGTTTAATGAATTTCACACCAGCATTTTCTGCTGCGATAATCTCAGAAGGAGTCATGCACCCGGGCGCATAGAAAAGGTCGTTGGTGATCGCATAGGAAGCCACCTCAGGAACAAACCCAGGACTCACCATGAAATCGGCTCCAGCAGCAACATAGTCTTTTGCTTGTTGTAACGTTTTGATCGTGCCAATTCCCAACAACAGATCAGGCATTTCCTGGTTTCTTAGTGCAACCATTTTTTTGAAATTATTAAAAGCGGCTTCACCACGATTGGTATATTCTATCGCTTTTATTCCCGCTTTGTGGATCGCGCGTAAGATTTCAAGACTTACATTTTCATCCGGATTGAAATACAAGGGAAGAATTCCTTGTGCCACAATCGCATCTATTGCCTGCTGACTTTTACTCATACTTATATTTTTACTTTGATTACCATTTTCTTGATTTCATGATCGCTGATCATCGGTGCATGCACATCGTTGGGGAAAAAGATGGCAAATTGTCCGCTGTTCAATTCAAAAAACATATCCGGTGCATCGTTGTAGAACAACACATCTTTCTCTTCATTATAGGGCCCTTTTTCAGCGAGACAGGTTTGTCTTGGTTTCCATCCCATCTTTTCAGTGCCATTGATACAAAGCTGTATATCGATGAATTTATTATGGCACTCAAATTTGGAGGTTGAATCTTCCACGGTCATCCCCTTTTTTTGAAAAACAGTTGCCTTCAACCGATCTTCATCGATCTCATACTTGCCGGGTTCGATAGAATTAAGATCAGTTTTAGAAATGTATTCAAAGGCTTTGGCGAATGAAGGATGCAAACCAACATAGGTAGATGCGTTTTGCAAGGAATCAATAATCATGAATATAAAATTTTAACGTTGCACCCTTCCACTGCCATCACCCTTCATCAATTCCTTCACTTCGCTGAGCGTTGCATGGTTAAGGTCACCAGGAAT
>CAYGGY010000022.1:66231-72453 GCA_964349405.1 uncultured Ohtaekwangia sp.
AGTTCCCCCTTGGTAACATCCGTATCTTTTGCCTTGAAGCCCAGTGTGGTGTCTGCATCTTCTTCATTACCGATACATACATCCACATACTGACATAATCGTGTCATCACTTCTCTTGCCTTCTCCTTACTCCACAACTTTTTACGGTAGTTAAGATCGATACTGGTGGTGATGCCTTTGGCTTTTGCTGCTTTCAGTGCTGCTTCGGTAAGCGCAGCGGCCTTATCGCTTAGTGCAGGAGTAATCCCTGTTGTGTGAAACCAATCAGCTCCGTCCAGTATTTTATCAAAATCAAATTCCGAAGCATCCACTTCGGCAATGGACGCTCCGGCTCTGTCATACACCACCTGCGATGCTCTCATGGACGCCCCCGTTTCCAGAAAATAAATACCAAGCCTGTCGCCACCCCTGGCAATGAATTGAGTGTCTACACCATAGCGTCTAAGATGATTAATAGCAGATTGGCCGATGGGGTTATTGGGCACTTTGGTTACGAAGGTGCCGTTAAGCCCGTAGTTACAAAGAGCGGCTGCCACGTTGGCCTCACCTCCACCGTAGGTAACATCAAAAGAATCGGACTGAACAAAACGTTTGTAATCAGGTGTTGACAAGCGCAACATCACTTCACCAAGGGTAACTACTTTCTTTGACATTGTATTTATTGTTATTGATTTAATTGCTTGACTGAACTATCTGTAATTTGCCGCTAAGAAAGTAAATCGCATCTGATATTCCCATGTTTATTAGCAGGAAAAATGACTTATTAAATACAAAGCCTTTCTTATCATATTTCGGGAAGCGTCCCGTTAAAATGAAGACGTTAAAAAAGGATATGACCACTAACAGGAAGCATTAATTAATAGGTGCATTCTTAACTAAACATCACGATCCGTGTGGTCTGGTGAGTACGTTTTAACGTACCGTTTTTGATTTCATGGAATGATGTGTAAGAAATAAAATGCCCACAACCACAAAAGGCAATGTTATGGTTGCAATAATGCCGAGGCTAAGCCACACCGAACCGTTCATGCGGTAGTTCCAGTTGAAGATGATGGGTGAGAAGATCAGGCCGAGGAGCAAAAAAATAATACCGCCCGTTTTTTCATGTCGCCATGCATACGCCAGCAACGTAGCCAGCGCAAAGGAGGGAATCATGTGCATGAAGAAATCTCCCAGTTGTTGCCATAAGGTAAGGCCGGGCGCAAAGGCATCTAACGCAAAAAGGCTGATGAATAAGATTGCAAGAATACACAACACACGTGGCGTCCAAAACATGACTTTTGATAACCTTGGTTCGGTTTGATTAACAGTTATATTCATAACATTAATGGTTGATGCAAAATTTGCGATTAAGGACTTAATATGTCTATGACATTCGTCATCATTTTAAAAGACAGAAGCTCTCTTGTTTGCGCGGGTCACCAGACGAGCACATTTCTACGAATAAGAAAAATGGTTTGCGGTGAATTCATTCAAGACTTGCCCATGGACGATAGTATCACCACACCCACGTTTCCTTTCATGCAGCGCCTCGCTTCGTACTCCGCGACAGATGGAAGTCATTTTGAAAAAATATTTGCGAGCGCACCAATGATACGTGCGGACGCACGGAAGACCGGTGCGGAGGCATTAGTGCGTTTTTTAACGGAATTTAAGGCTTTTGCTTTAAAATGAAGTGAGCGGTTTATTATGTAGGCCTTCCGAGACGAGGAGCGCAATCATCCCAAATGTGAGTCTTTCATTTGATCTGTTCCGAATGGAATCTCGCCCCGCCCTTGTTGGTGTTGCGTGGAGATGTAGCGCGAAGGCTCCACCAACAAGCAACCCCAACATCATCCAACAAATATTTTTTTAACGCACACGTCCATTAATTTTTTTTAATGATATCTCATTTGTTGGTGAAACTCCCCGCGTTGCTCACTCTCACCACCAACAAAGGCAGGGTCTCGCTTTGGACTCCGCTAAGAAAGGAGGTATAGCACCTGATTCCAGCTCGACCACCAACCATCAGAGGAAAAAGATCAACGAAGGTAAGAGAATGCTTGGCTAACGCACTTTAATCAGACAAATTTGCGAACGACAAAAAGATTAATTGAAAATGTCTCAACACACAAAACCGGGCAGGAACGAATTTCTTACACAGGGCAACGAATATCAGAGAGGTTCCATCTTACCTTAACATTAAAATAATATACACATGAAAATGAAAATCAGCTTACTCAACATAATGATGTTCTGTTACGGCTGCACGGTTTTAATAAGTTGTAATTCTTTCCAGCACAACGAAGATTTTCAAGAGGGAGATTTATTGTTTCAAAATCTAAACTGTGGTGAATTATGCGATGCCATTGAAGCGGTAACAGATGGTGTTTATGATAGAGAGTTTTCTCACTGTGCAATGGTTATCGATATCAATGATACATTAAAGGTAATTGAAGCCATTGGCACCAAAGTGCAAGTGAACTCGCTACAAAATTTCTTTTCAAGAAGTGGCGATACATCTACCATTCAAAACATAACGGTTGGCAGAGTAAAACATCAATATGAAAATTTAATTCCGGAAGTAATATCAAATGCAAAGCAACTGGTTGGGCAACCTTATGACAATGAGTTTTTATTGGACAATGGTAAATGGTATTGTAGCGAATTGATTTATGAAATATTTAAGGAAGCAAACAACAAAGACTTTTTTGAATTAAAGGCTATGACTTTTAAAGCTCCGGAAACGAATACATTTTTTCCTGTTTGGGTTTCTTACTACAAAGATCTCAATAAAGAGATTCCTGAAGGGCAACCGGGTATAAATCCGGGACTCATTTCACGTTCCGACAAAATCAAAATCATAGAAATAAATAGCAAATACGTGAACAGATGAACAAATATTTTACTATTTGCCTGTGGGCGGTGTTAACACCGCCCGCACACTGCACCAAACCCAATCCCCCCTTTCCTTTACTTTCTATTCAACAACGAATTTTCCGCGCCCTTGTTTGGTGTTGCGTGGAGGTTTTGCGCGATGATTCCACCAACAAGCAAACCCAACATCATCCAACAAATAATTTTTCTAACGCACACGTTCATTAATTCTTTTTAATGACATCTCAGATACGACTATGTTCAGCTATTTGTGATAAAAAATCAGGCTATTATATATATATAGACGGACAGATATAAATGATATCGTATTCCTCGCGGAGTCTCATGCTCGAATTCCGCGATTGGATATAAATTATTTTGAGGCAAAATTTTACTAATGATTGGTAACAGAAGACTTCGCAAAGAAAAGACACTAAAATGATCATTGATACGCTTCACTTAATTTACTCATGCTTTTATTGTTTGGAATGACATTCCAACTATAAAAATCAATTTTCCATTGTCCATCTTTCATTACGGCATGACCAACTGTGCGAACTGGTATATTGCTGATAAATGGTATTATACACTGGTCTATCACTAGCGCAGTCATTCCATCAGAGGAAACCCTGACATCTCGTTTATCAACAGTGTAATTCAAATTTTTTGTTGTGTCCTGAGCAATTTTGTTTAGCGCTTCAATAACGTTTTGTTTACTCCAAAATTCCTCAGGATCTGTTCCAAGATATAAACCATCATCAGTCAGAAATGTTTCCATTGTGCTGGCATCTTTGTTTTTAAAGGATGAATTAAATTTAGTAAATAATTCATCTGCCGTTTTTGATACCTCTTCCTTATTTACCGCTGAGGAGGTTGACTGATTTTTCTGACAGCCAGCAAATCCAAAGCAAACTATAGCTATGATTAAAAGCATATTTCTCATAAAATAACAGTTAGTTGGTTTAAACTAAATTACTATTTAAAGGGTAAATAGCCAAGATGAAAATTTGTGCATTGGAGATTCTTGCCCTGGACTTTCCCTTCTGTGCAATATCATTTCGGACTCCGCGATTGAATGAGCGTTTTTTAGGAAACAATAATTAACAAATAATTAATTGACGAAGACTCCGTTAAGAAAAGACAAGAACGAAAGGTATCGTATAAGAATCGATGATTACACCGACCTCAGGCAAAAGAAAAGCTGGACGTTATAAGTATGCGATTTCAGATTTAGTTAACGTGTATGTAGTTACGTGATCTAAAAACATCAGGCCTATGCATCAGTTAAATAGCAATTAATTTGTGATGTTGAAACATTTCATCTTTTGCCAGATGCTCGTAAAAACTTACCTTGACATAAGTTGTAAATGAATAGGTTTAGCGAAAACTCAGAAAAAGGTTTCTTTAAGATCGTGAAGTGTCAGTGTTATCAGTAAAGTATGAAAATAAAATTAGTAGCAGTAGTCAGGGTGTTCATCATTTTAATCTTTGTATGGACGATACAACCCCTTATCGTACAAGGTCAAAATAAAAAAGGGTTACCCAATATTGTTTATATTCTGGCCGATGATTTGGGATATGGCGATGTTTCGGCTTATAACCTACAAGGGAAAATCAAAACACCGAATATTGACCGGCTGGCAAGCGAAGGCATGCGATTTACTGATGCGCATACTACGGCATCTGTTTGTACTCCATCCCGCTATTCAATCCTCACGGGCAGGTACCCGTGGCGCAGCAGGCTCCCCGTTGGTGTACTTCAAGGCTATAGCCGAACGTTGATTGAAAGCGGACTCCCCACCGTTGCTTCGTTGCTAAAAGCAAGTTCTTATCACACGGCAGTGATTGGTAAATGGCACCTGGGGCTGGATTGGACCCTTAAAGAAGCTTTCCGTGATTCGTTAAAACCGGATAACAATAAGAAAAATTTGTATGGTATAAGAAAAGAAATGAATCCCATGCAAATTGATTTCACGAAGAGACCGGCTCAAGGACCGCTGACCGCAGGCTTCAATTATTCATACATACTTCCTGCATCACTGGATATGCCTCCTTATTGCTATTTGGAAAATCAACAGTTGGTAGAGCCGCTTACCAGCGAAACAAAAGGGAACAGTTTGAATTCGGGATTTACAGGCCCTTTCTGGAGAGCGGGATTAATGTCGCCTTCATTTCAATTTAATGAAGTCCTTCCTGTTTTCACTGCGAAGGCGAAGAAGTTTATTAAAGAGCGATCAAATTCCAAAAACCCCTTCTTTTTATACTTGCCATTAACGGCACCCCATACACCCTGGGTGCCAACGAAAACTTTTGCGGGCAAATCTTCTGTGGGAGAATATGGAGATTTTGCATTGATGGTGGATGATGCCGTAGGCCAGGTACTGCATATTTTAGATAGTATGGGCATTTCGGATAATACGATGGTTATTTTTTCCAGTGATAACGGCCCCTATTGGCGAGAAAATTTAGTTCAGCTTTATAACCATAAGTCGGCAGGAAATTTAAGAGGAATGAAGGGCGATGCTTTTGAAGGAGGGCATAGGGTTCCATTTATTGTACGGTATCCTGGAAAAGTAAAACCCGGTACCACCAGCAATGTTACTACTACATTAGCAAACCTCATGGCTACCTGTGCGGAATTGGTTGGCAATCATTCTTCAAAATTCAAATCGGAGGACAGTTATTCTCTACTTCCTGTCCTTACAGGTAAATCTGAATCGGTTGCCCATCAGCCAGCAATTGTGAATAGTTCATCCTTGGGTTTTTTGTCAATACGAAAAGGACCTTGGAAATTGATAACCAACCTGGGCTCGGGAGGGTTTAGTGCTCCAGCTAAAATACAACCAGAGCCAGGAGAGCCAATCGGGCAATTGTACAATCTGGATATCGATTTGCACGAAGAAAAAAATGTTTATAAAGAATATCCCGAGAAGGTTAAAGAATTAACTGAACTTCTTGAAAAAATAAAGAATGCAAGAAAGAGGCCAACGTTGTGAGATGTCCTTCCTTTCCGCGCACACTCTCGCTTCGGACTCCGCAGATTAGATGAACATTATTGAGAAACAATAATGTTCTAAAGACTAATTAGCAGAAGACTTCGCTAAGAAAAGAAATCTATTATAAAGAAAGATCGATCAATATAACCCGAAATTCATTTTGCTTTTGCGTATTTCCTTATCTGAGCGTTGCAATCTTTTCGAAGCTTTTCTACTATTTTTTTGAATTCGGGTTCTTGGGCAAGATTTTTAGTTTCGAAAGGATCCTTTTCCAAATCATACAGCTCCCCGCCCTTGTTGGTGTTGAGTGGTTGTTTTGCGCGAAGGCTCCACCAACAAGGAACCCCAACATCATCCAACAAATAATTTT
>CAYGGY010000023.1:0-72119 GCA_964349405.1 uncultured Ohtaekwangia sp.
CCCGTTGAGCCCCCATACGTAAACCGTGCCCATCCCTCTCCAATGCCTCTGAATTTACTTTCAATTTCGGGAAGTAATTCTTTCATTATCGCATCCCCGTAAGGACCAAGATTAGCAGAATTCACGGCATACGAATCGTCATAGTAAGGATTGGCATGTTGAATTTCTATGATAATAAACCGAGGAAAATTTTTACTAGTCCACTGTTGATAAAAATCATAAGCTTCCTGTTTTTGAAATTTATTATAACCATAAATATCAAAGCGTGCAGCATAATCAGAAGTATCCATATTTACCGGAGGGGGCTCGGTGCTAAATCCACCAAAGTCACTTGGGAAATGCCCGTGATATATCATCAATGGGTACTTAACGTCCGGATGTTCATCAAAGCCTTCGGGCAATAACACATGCGCGCCTAAGTACATTGGCTTGCCCCAGAATTCTGTAAGCATTTTACTTTGAATCTTAATGTGCCTGACATATTGAGTGTCCTTGGGTTCGTCAATAGGCGGAATTTTTTGA
The DNA here is from genome assembly GCA_964349405.1 of uncultured Ohtaekwangia sp. Classification (GTDB taxonomy): domain Bacteria; phylum Bacteroidota; class Bacteroidia; order Cytophagales; family Cyclobacteriaceae; genus ELB16-189. The sequence continues at coordinate 523 of CAYGGY010000023.1, forward strand.
TCCATTGTTACTGCTATCGTTTCGCCTTCTTTTTTAATAGAAACTTTCACCGGCTTGCTATAAAAATTTCCGGGTTTACTTTGCCACTGTTGTCCTTCACCCTGATCGGGTGCCAATTTTACCGTTTGGCCTGTCTTAAGATTAAATGTTTCATAACGGTTGATCAATGCCTGAACATAGTATTCACCGGCTGGAATATTATGGATGGATTGGATCGGAAAACCGAAGGCGTTTTCACTATTGATAATTATTTCCTGGCCGGGGTTCATGCCTTCTACATCGATACCAAAAACCAACTGTGTGGAAAGACCATCGTTAATCTGAAATCGTGGTTCCGATTTATCATTATTGGCCAGCATGAGAAGCAAGCGCCCATCCTGTGCCTGTTCGCTCATTTCCTTTGTAAAGGAAATTTTAAAAATGGTGGTTTTTTTATTTTGTGTTGAACATGCCGTGCCCAGCAGCAGTGATAAGAAAATAAAATGTCTTGCTATTTTTCCCATAGTTACAACGTTTTGGCATACTAAAACTAAGTTGATTCACATACTTGCCATCAAGAATTTTTTGGACGGCAATTTTTGCCTTCTTAACTGTTATCAATTTACCCAAAATAAAGTTGATTGCTATATTGCGCGCCTATGAAGATTTACCTGATTGAAGACGACCCAATTTACGCGGACTTTATATCTAGAGCGCTACAAAGCGACCCTGACCATAAACTTACCATTTTCTCCACTGGGGAGGATTGCTTAAAGTCGCTTTCAAGTTCGTTGCCGGACGTCATGATTATTGACTATAAATTGCCCGGCATAAGTGGTATTGATTTATATGAAAAAATTAAGCCGCGTATTACTCAAAAAAATAAGGTAATCCTGCTAGGTTCCATAGACGATGGTAATTTGGTGCTGAGTTTTATTGAGCGCGGCATTCGTGATTATGTTATCAAAGACGACAATGTAATTGATTCATTGATGGCCATTCTATCCGGTGATGATCATTACCTATTCAAATAGTTTAAGAGCAAACGTGTAGTTCTTTCCAGCATTCACCTTACTGTGGTCAAATTAACGTTATTGATAAGTCTAATCCTTATATTTAAGAAGCCTCAGAATCTTAATTTTAATTGTTCCTGGTGAGTAAACGGCACCTTTACGGTCACTCCGTGAACAGCAATTCTGACAAAACCAGCATATTGAATTTCATATTTCTTACCCCCCAATAAATTCACAATGGTATCCAAAAGCCCCAATTCTTTTAATGAAAGTTGTGCCGCCACAGGAACCGAAAAATCCGACTCTGCCGGAATGGATAGTTTAAGTTTTTGCCTCACTTGCGCAGATGGTTTGCCATTCACCATCACATCAACGTAGATCTCCTTCAGCTTCATCGTTACTTTATTAGGGTTATAAAATAAAGCATCGGCTTTAAGTAATGGTTCGTTCTGTTCTCCAGATTCTACCGAAATATTTTTTACGCCTTTAAATACCACCTCCTCTTTGGGCACACAAGAAAAAGCCAAAATCAATAAAAGGAGACCCAGTGCGTAATTAGAAACAAGCTTCATTAAATTAGTAATCATGTCGCCAAAGTTAATTCCTGCAGTTAAATTCGCACCATGAACGGCACTCTTATCGATAAACTTAATTTGGTGGCCGATGGCCTGGCCGAAAATGGGTATGCTATTGCAGACGATTTTTTATCACCCCCAGAAGTACAATCCATTCTTCAACTGGACGAATTCCAGAACGGATTGTTACCGTTTAAAAAAGCGGGAATCGGAAAGCTTCAGGATAAACAAATCAATGAAGCTATTCGAGGAGACTATATTCAATGGATAGACCGAACGCTGGCCCAACCTCCTTTACAGGCGTATCTAACCAAACTCAACCAGTTGATCTCTTTTGTAAACCAAAATCTTTTTCTAAGCCTGAAAGATTATGAAGTACATCTGACTGTTTACCCTCCAGGCAGCTACTATAAAAGACATCTCGACCAATTCAAAAAAGACGATCATCGCAAGCTTTCAGTAATATGTTATCTTAATGAAACTTGGAAAGAAGAAGACGGTGGTCAACTTCGTATTTACTTGCCTGAAAAACACATCGATGTGCTTCCTCACGCTGGCCGCCTTGTTTGCTTTCGTAGCGATCAATTAGAGCATGAAGTACTTCCGGCTACGAGACCACGACTAAGTCTCACCGGATGGATTTTGGATCAGCATGCCGAGTTGCGTCACTTATAACAACTTTCACAGTAATTGTTTTCAATTGGGATTTTGAGGACTAAATTTGCTCAACCAAAAAATACGTTATGAGTTTCCGCATCGAAAAAGACACCATGGGTGAAGTACAAGTGCCAGCCGATAAATATTGGGGTGCACAAACAGAACGTTCACGCAACAATTTCAAGATTGGGCCTGAGGCCAGCATGCCAAAAGAAATTATTTATGCATTCGGATATTTGAAGAAAGCCGCTGCCATCACCAATTTTGAGTTAGGTGTTTTAAGTGCCGATAAAAAAGATCTTATCGGTAAAGTATGTGATGAAATTATTGCCGGCCAGTTAGACGATCAGTTTCCATTGGTAATCTGGCAAACAGGATCGGGCACACAAAGTAACATGAATGCCAATGAAGTAATAGCCTATCGTGCTCATGTGCTAAGTGGCGGCAAACTTACTGATGAAAAAAAAGTCCTCCATCCCAACGATGATGTAAATAAGTCGCAGTCATCCAATGATACATTTCCCACAGCCATGCACATTGCCAGTTACAAACAAGTGGTTGAGGTTACGCTTCCGGGAATGAAAAAACTACGTGACACACTCGCAAAAAAATCAGCTGATTATCGAAATATTGTTAAAACCGGGCGCACCCATTTTATGGATGCTACTCCCCTCACGTTAGGACAAGAGTTTAGCGGATATGTACAGCAGATTGATAATAGTATGCGCGCTATCAACAACGCTCTTGGTGCGGTGAGTGAGTTGGCATTGGGTGGAACTGCTGTAGGGACAGGACTAAACACACCAAAAGGATATGATGTGCTGGTGGCAAAAAAGATTTCGGAGTTAACGGGCTATCCTTTCATCACCGCTCCTAATAAGTTTGAGTCGCTTGCGGCACATGACGCTATGGTGGAGCTTTCCGGTGCATTGAAACGTTCGGCTGTGTCCTTGATGAAAATAGGTAACGATATTCGTATGCTCAGCTCAGGGCCTCGCTCCGGTATTGGTGAAATCATCATCCCCGACAATGAACCTGGCTCATCCATCATGCCAGGTAAAGTAAATCCTACACAACCCGAAGCACTGACCATGGTTTGCGCGCAGGTGATTGGAAATGATGTCGCTGTTTCATTCGGTGGTGCCAACGGACATTTCGAACTAAATGTGTTTAAGCCCGTGATAGCCTCAAACGTCCTTCAATCAGCACGCTTGATTGGTGATGCGTGTGTCTCTTTCAATGACAAATGTGCCGTGGGTATTGAGCCAAATCTTTCCATCATCAAACAACACATGGAAAACTCATTGATGTTGGTCACCTCACTGAACACACATATCGGATATGAGAATGCAGCAAAGATTGCCAAGAAGGCACACAAGGAAAATAAAACCTTACGGGAAGCTGCTGTAGAACTGGGGTTAGTTACTTCAGCGCAATTTGATGAATGGGTTCGTCCAGAAAAAATGGTGGGAAGTTTAGACTGACCTTAGCATTCCTTTCATCATCAACCTGCGTGATTTCATCTGATTCAAGACGGTAAAAGGATGACATTAAACCCAAATTCAGAATAATTTTCTTACTTTTATCTTTGAAATAAAACCCTAACATAAATGAAAACTAAAGTAATCTTCCTTTGCCTGGTGCTGATTTTTTCCGGCATGCAAGTTTTCGCTCAACTCTCTAAAAAGGAGAAAAAGGAATGGAAAAAGAAAGCCAAGGAATACGCTAAGAGCCCAGCCAATCTGAAAGACTTCACGGAAGCAAAACAGACTGCTGACAATGATAATTCTGCCCTGAAGGGACAGGTAAGTACTCTCAACAAGCAAGTGAGTGATAAAAATGCTCGCATCGCTGAATTGGAAGATCAAATCTCTCGTATGCGTGGAGAATTAACTTCAGCAAAAGCAGAACTTGCACAATTGAAAGAAGCTCCGCCTGTAAACTCCATGGATTTTTCAAAAGGAGTTGTTTTTAAAGTTCAGATTGGGGCTTTCAAGAACAAAGATCTTTCTAAATACTTTGAGAATAATCCAAACTTTGGCGGAGAGGCTGCTGAAAAAGGAGAGCAAAGATTTACCATTGGTATTTTCAGAGATTACTGGGAGGCCGACACATTCAAGAAATATATGAGGGCAATGGGGGTGAAAGACGCCTGGATCGTTCCTTATAAAGATGGTCAGCGTGTAGAAATCAAAGATGTATTGGAAGGTGTTGTAACAGAAAAAAATTCCTCATCAAAATAAAATTCCTCATCAAAAATTTAGAGGCAGCGTAAATACGCTGCCTTTTTATTTATCAAAGTTTCTATGTGTACTTTTAGGCTTATGTTGCGAATATCTTTTCTGTTTTTTTTTCTGGTTCAAGGCTCTATGGGTATGGGGCAAACCAAAATTTCCAGGCTCGTACTAAAGGAAAAGGAAAAATATTTTATCAAAGACACCGATATATTAATCATTGATACTTTAATCATGCGGGACTCTTCCGTGGTTTTGTTAAATCCACTTAGAAAGGTAAATTCCATTTACTCAAAAGTGACAATAATAGGAAAGGGGTGTTCAATATCAAGCCTTGTCACAACAGCAACCAAAAGTGAACGGGGTGCTGCTGGTGCCGATCAATATGGTCCATGTGTGCATGGCAAAAATGGAGGAAATGGTTCACCTGGATCACCCGGACAATCTGCTAATAATCTATTTCTATACTTTACTGACCTGAACATCACCGGCACATTAACTATCAATCTGGTGGGTGGTGAGGGAGGTGACGGAGGTGACGGAGGCCCTGGCGGTAGTGGTGGACCTGGGACCAGATTATGTGCCGGAGGGAACGGAGGTAATGGTGGCAATGGTGCTGTTGGTGGCCATGGAGGGGATGGAGGAACCCTCTCTATTCAATGCAAAAATTGCCCTACACTTCGTGGGCTAATCAACACGTTTATTTTTGTAAAAAATTACGGTGGATATGCCGGATTGGGAGGCGATGGTGGTATAGGGGGGGCAGGTCGTTTGGGGCCAATAAATGATGGCACAAACGGCAAGAAAGGAAAGCCGGGAAAAGACGGTGCAGAAGGAAAAAACGGAGCAATACATTTCATAAGCAAATAACGCAATGCAAAAGCGATGGATATATAAGAACGCACCCTCCTCTGAAAATATTGAGGAACTGAGTAAGGCCATTAATATAAATCCATATCTCTCAACTATCTTATTACAAAGAGGCATTACTGATTTTGAAAGTGCCAAAACATTTTTTCGGCCTATATTAGATCACTTGCACGATCCCTTTCTCCTTAAGGACATGGAAGCTGCCGTTGTGCGCCTCAAATCTGCGATCGATAAAAATGAAAAAATTCTAATCTATGGTGATTATGATGTAGACGGCACTACTTCCGTTGCCTTGGTTCACAGTTACCTGAAAAGTTTTTACCCTCATTGTGATTTTTATATACCCGATCGATATGCCGAAGGATACGGTGTTTCAGAAGCTGGCATTATCTGGGCCGAAGAAAATGATTTTTCTCTCATCATCGCGCTGGATTTAGGTATTAAGGCATCAGACATGGTCACTCTTGCCACCCATAAAGGAATTGATTTTATCATTTGCGATCATCACTTGCCGGGTGGATCTATCCCTAACGCGGTAGCTGTGCTTGACCCCAAAAGAGACGATTGTGAGTATCCCTATAAAGAGTTAAGTGGATGCGGCCTGGGCTTTAAATTGATACAGGCTTTTTCGCGCAGATATCGTGCGGAAGAAGAGATTATTGAATACCTCGATCTGGTTGTTGTTAGCATAGCCTCAGACATTGTTCCTATCACAGGAGAAAACAGAATTCTTGCCCATTATGGTTTGCAAAAGCTCAATCAGAATCCACGCCCCGGGCTTAAAGCGTTGAAAGAAATTGCTGCGATCAAAAATGAATTAGATATTTCTGGGATTGTATTCACCCTGGGGCCGCGTATTAATGCTGCCGGAAGAGTGGCTCATGCGCGTGGTGCTGTAGAATTATTGATCTCCTCCACCGTAGCAGAGGCAAATTCTTTAGCAGAAAAAATAAACATCAAAAATGACCTGCGTAGAGAATTTGATTTGAGTATTACTGAAGAGGCAATTGCAATGATTGAAGGCAGTGAAACACTTCTTTCAGCAAAATCGACTGTGTTGTTCAAAGAAACCTGGCACAAAGGAGTTATTGGCATAGTTGCTGCTCGGTGTGTGGAAAAATATTATCGACCTACTGTGATATTAACTGAATCAAATGACATGATAACTGGTTCTGCACGTAGTGTGAGAGATTTTGATTTATACAAAGCGATCAGTAGCTGCAGTGATTTATTGGAGAAATACGGTGGCCATAAATACGCTGCCGGCCTCACGTTAGATAAACGTAATCTGGTAGCCTTTCAGGAGCGGTTTGAGGAAGTTGTCTCTGCCTCGATCACAGAAGAAATGCTCACACCTATTATCGAGATTGACTTGACTGTGCAATTTGATGCGCTTACTTCTAAATTTTACAGTGTGCTCAAACAAATGGCTCCTTTTGGTCCTGACAATGCTAAGCCTGTCTTTGAAGCAAAAGACGTTTATGTGGCAAATTCATTAAGCGGATTTAAAGACAAACACATACGATTCCTGGCGGGTCAAACAGGAAACGAAACAAAGTTTAATGTTGTTGGGTTTGATCTGATCGAACATTATGAACAATTAACAATTGTGGGGTTTTTTAATATGGCTTTTACATTGGAAGAAAATACATTCAACGGCATTACATCTCTTCAATTAAGAATTAGAGATATTAAATTTAATAACGCATGATACTGAGAGCTGAAAATCTAATTAAGAAATATAAAAAACGCACGGTCGTAAATAATGTTTCGGTGTATGTCAACCAAGGAGAAATTGTGGGATTACTAGGCCCCAACGGTGCTGGCAAAACCACCAGTTTCTATATGATTGTTGGCCTGATAAAACCAAATGAAGGGAAAATTTATTTGGATCAGGAAGACATTACTGATTTGCCTATGTATCAAAGGGCAAAGCGCGGCATCGGCTATTTGGCTCAGGAGGCATCGGTATTTCGTAAACTTACTGTTGAGGAGAATCTTATGGCACCGCTTGAAATGCGTGACATTCCAAAAAAAGAACGTAAAGAAAAAGTAGAAAAGCTATTGGAAGAGTTCAGTTTAACTCATGTTCGCAAAAACCTGGGCATGGTTCTTTCAGGTGGAGAAAGACGCAGAACCGAAATCGCTAGAGCGCTCGCAGTTGATCCTAAATTTGTGTTGCTTGACGAACCCTTTGCTGGGGTGGATCCGATCGCAGTTGAAGAAATTCAAGGCATTGTAGCTAGATTAAAAAAGAAAAATATAGGGATCTTAATCACTGATCATAATGTGGATGAAACCCTTTCCATCACCGATCGGGCATATCTTATGGTTGAGGGCAAACATTTTAAGGCCGGTACCGCTGAAGAATTAGCTAATGATCCGCTGGTGCGAAAAGTATATTTAGGGCAAAACTTCCGCCTGCGTAGATCCTCTGTAGCAACACCCTCAAATCAATAAAATCAAATGTTTGGTAATAGCAGGCACTCATTCTATTTTTGAGATCACAGTGCATGCAAATCCTTAATTCCATACTTACCTGGGTAATAAAAAAGCGAATCCATCAGATTGAGCTTTTCAAAAAATACCCTCATGAAGTACAAGACGAAGTGCTTAAGAAGTTATTAGGCTTTGCCCGTTACACCGAATTCGGTCAAAAGTACTCCTTTGATGATCTTCTGACCTATGAAGACTTTAAGCGAAGGGTGCCTATCCATACCTATGAGCAACTCTTTCCTTACATAGACCGACTCATGCATGGCGAGCAAAACGTGTTGTGGCCCAGCGAAACAAAATGGTTTGCCAAATCAAGTGGCACCACCAATGCCCGGAGCAAGTTTATTCCCGTAAGCCCCGAGGCTCTAGAAGATTGCCACTACAAAGGAGGAAAAGACCTTTACTCAATGTTTATCAACAACTACCCAGAAACGAAAATTTTCTCTGGGAAGGGACTTGGTGTTGGAGGAAGCTATCGTATAAATGAATTTGATCCAACCGCAACATCACATTACGGTGATGTGTCAGCGTTGATTATGCAAAACCTCCCCCCCTGGGCCGAGTTTATCCGCACCCCCAGTATTGAGGTGGCCCTTATGGATAATTGGGAAGAGAAAATTGCGAAGCTTGCCCGGGAAACATCCAAAGTAAACGTAACACATATTGCCGGTGTACCCACCTGGACAGTTCTTTTGATTCAATATATCACCGAGTTAGAGAAAAAGAGTTCTATACTCGAAGTGTGGCCAAATCTGGAGTTATTCTTTCACGGTGCGGTTTCATTCAAGCCCTATCGTAAATTGTTTGAAACGCTTATCCCCAGTGAAAAAATGGTGTATTGGGAAACCTTTAATGCAAGTGAGGGCTTTTTTGGAATTCAGGATCAAAAGGATTCAGATGATCTTTTACTCATGCTTGATTACGGAGTGTACTATGAGTTTATCCCCGCAGATGAACTCGATAAAGAATATCCTGACGCAATTCCTCTCTCTAAAGTGGAGGTTGGTAAAAATTATGCGATGGTCATTACCACTAATGCCGGGCTTTGGCGATATAATATTGGCGATACCGTAAAATTTACTTGCATCTCTCCCTACAGAATAAAAATTTCAGGCCGTACAAAACATTTTATAAATGCCTTCGGTGAAGAGGTGATCATTGAAAATGCAGAAACAGCGATAACCCGAGCTTGTGAACAAACCGGAGCTGTCATCAACAACTTCACGGCCGCTCCCATCTTTTTTGATAAAGGAACCCGCGGTGGACACGAATGGATTATTGAGTTTATAAAACAGCCTCGGGATATTAACGAATTCACCCATTTCCTTGACGAAACTTTAAGAAAAATAAACTCCGATTATGATGCTAAGCGGTGTAATAACATTGCGCTTATGTCACCGACTATCCATACTGTAGCTGAAGGCACCTTCTATAATTGGATGAAAAGGAGAGGAAAACTGGGAGGACAAAACAAAGTGCCCCGCTTAAGTAATTCCCGCGAGTTTGTCGAAGATATTCTTGCGATGGTCGCCTCATCGTAATAACTTTTGTTAGGATTTCTTAATCTAAAACTGAAAACATGTTGTGTATGAAAAACAGAATGCGCATTCTTCTTATTGTGCTATTATTTCCGGTGTTGGTTTTTGGTCAGACAAAAAAACCAATTGTAGCCTCTGATCTGATGAAAATTGCAACCACCAGCCAAATTCAAATTTCTCCCGATGGAACTAAAGCCATCATAACTGTTGTGCGCAAAGCCGTAAAAAATGAAAACGATTATTACTATACACGTCATTTATATCTGCTCGATCTGTTTGGGAAAGGTGAGCCGATACAACTAACCTTTGGTGATAAAAATGACAATCAACCACAATGGTCGCCCGATGGGAAACAAATTGCATTTGTTCGCACGGAGGGAGATAAGTCGCAACTATGGATACTCCCTTTGAGCGGTGGCGAAGCACATGTGATTACCAAATCAGAATACGGAGCCAGTAACCCTCGTTGGTCACCGGATGGTAAAAAGATTTTATATTCAGCCAGCGTTCCCTTTTCGAACCTAGAAGGCAATACACCCTGGAACTACGAACGACCCGGTCGAACTAAAGGCGATGAGCCCAACTTCAAATCGTTGAAACCGGAGGAAAGAAAAAAGATAGCCAACAGCCCCGATGGCTCTTTGGAGGAAATGCGTGCGTGGCTGGCACGAAATGCCTACGAAAATAATCCTCGTGTATTAGTGCGACAAAACCTTCAGGGAGAATTAAATCTTCAGCCGGAAGATACATTTGCTCATCTTTTCATTCATACCCTTGGTGCAGATGAAAAGGATGTGCAACTCACTCAAGGCTTTCAGGATTTCCAATCAGCGGAATGGTCGCGAGACGGAGCAACGATCATTTGCCAATCACGTGTTTACAAAATCCATCCTGATCGTGAACGGGATAATGATTTGTGGATGATCGATGTAGCCTCCAAATCCGCGAAAGAATTTTTAACGTTGCCAGGCTATAGCATTTCTAATCCATCCTATTCACCTGACGGCACGCTGATTTCGTTTTATGCTACTAATATTGAAAACCGTCATGCTACACAAAATCAGTTAGCTGTAATTTCAGCAGCAGGAGGAAAACCAACTATGTTGACCGCCTCGTTAGATCGTGATATTGGAGGTAGCGTTTGGTCTGCGGATAGTAAGGCTCTTTACTTTTCGTCACAGACTGAAGGCATTATTCCCTTATTCAGTGTGCCAGCAAAAGGAGGTCCCATCACTAGAATTTTTGGAAGTAACAACGGGGTAAATGATTTTGATGTGCGTGGTGATAAAGTGGTGTATGCCCTTACTGAAACAAAGAATCCTTGGGAAATTTATCTGTTCAATCTAAAAGACAAAACCAATCGTCAACTTACTCAACTGAACGAGTGGTGGATGAAAGACCGCGTTGTCAGTTCACCAAAAGAGTATTCATTCACTCGTCCTGATGGAACCAAAATTCAATACTGGGTGCAGGAACCTATTGGTAAAAAGGAGGGGGTAAAGTATCCGACCATTTTAAATATACATGGAGGTCCTTCTGCTATGTGGGGACCGGGCGTATTTTCTATGTGGCATGAATATCAGCTTGAAAACAGTTGGGGATATGGATTGGTGTATTGTAACCCACGTGGCAGTGGTGGTTATGGTGATAAATTCAAAAAAGGAAACTTCAAAGACTGGGGCAATGGCCCTGCGGGGGATATACTAGCCTCATTGGACGAAGCCGTCAAACAACACAACTGGATAGATAAAGATCAACTCTTTGTAGAGGGAGGAAGCTATGCCGGCTATATGGTTGCCTGGATTGTTGGTCACGACAATCGATTCAAAGCAGCTAATGCACAAAGAGGCGTTTATGACCTCACGACATTTATGGGGGAAGGCAATGCTTGGAGATTGGTGCCCGACCATTTTGGCGGCTACCCGTGGCAAAAAGAAACGAAAGAATTGTTAGATTCTGAATCGCCACTTACTTATGTAGAAAAGATCAACACTCCCCTGTTGATTATTCATGGTGATCAGGACTTGCGCACGGGAGTGATTCAGTCTGAGATGCTCTATAAAAGTTTGAAGATCATGAATAAACCAGTAGAGTACATTCGCTATCCGCGCGAAGGTCACGAACTTACCCGCAGTGGAAATCCAGGACGAATGATGGATCATATGCTACGTGTTATTGAATTCTTTGAGCGCTACACCAAACATCCTGAGCCTCCGGCAGCAGTAGTAAAATAATTTAACTGCCCCTGATTTACAGAGAACTATATCTGTAAATCAGGGGCGCTCATTTACTCCACATAAAGAACAAGCCCTTTCAAATACTCACCTTCAGAATGATAGAGCGAAACTGGGTGATCCGCTGGTTGTGAAAGGCGATGTAATACTTTTATTTGTCGGCCAGATTGAATGCCCGCTGACACAATCGTATCATAAAATAATTGTTTGTCTACCACCTGCGAACATGAGAAGGTGAAGATGATTCCACCGGGCTTAATCATTTTCATTGCCTCGCTATTCAACCGCTGATATCCTTTCACCGCCTGATGGCGCGCATCCTTATGCTTAGCAAAAGCCGGAGGATCAAGAATGATCACATCATAAACATCTTTTTTGTCTTTGATAAAATCGAATGTATCACTGGCCACGCATTCATGAACATGCGGATCAAACCCGTTGAGTGATAAATTTTTTCTTGTCATAGCAATGGCCTTTTCAGAAGCATCCACCGAGTGAACTAATGCTGCTTGGTTTTGCAAGGCATAGACGGAAAACCCACCGGTGTAACAAAATGTATTTAGCACCGATTTGTGTTTGCTCATTTCACCCAACAGTTTTCGGTTCTCGCGCTGATCAAGAAAAAAACCGGTCTTTTGACCTTCTTCCCAATCCACATAAAATTTATTTCCGTGCTCAAGCACAATGTGTGGCACGGCTGCCATACCTAATAAATATTCACTTTCTGATTTTTCTGATAATGATTTGTAATACACAGCCGATATATCAAAACCTTTTTCTTCCATCGCCATTTTAATAGCGTCAGAAATAAGTCCCCGATCCCGATGCATACCCGTTGAATGTGCTTGCACAATTGCTACATCATGGTAGATGTCTACTATTAAACCGGGTAATCCATCGCCTTCGCCATGAACAAGCCGAAAAGCATTGGTGAAATCTGAAATCAGTTGAGCGCCTATTCGTTGTTTAAAGGCAACGTTTATTTTGGAACGATAAACAGAATCACCTGGTGGGATAGCTCCAAACCAAATTATCCGTACGGTGATGGTTCCTTTTTGATAATGACCAAAGCCAAGGGTTTTATTAGAGGCATCTTTTACTTCCACCCAATCGCCATCGGTCAATCCTTCCGCGGTTTGCTGTATCGCTCCTGAAAATACCCATGGATGGAATCGTTTTACGGAGTGATCCCGTCCTTGTTTTAAGACTACTGTTCCCTTAATGATCACGTGAATTGGCTTTTATGTATTTTATAAAAGAACAAAGGTACTTAATATCTTGAGGTGATTCAGTCGGGTATTTAAAGACTAGTTCTAATAAGAAACTGAAATTTTGTCAGAAAAAATGAACCCAAATCACATCCGTCATCGTTTTAAAACCACTGGCATTTCTTTTGATTTCGTGGGGAGCAATGGGCGGACAAATAAAAAATCAGAAAACATATTTCAACTATTTTTTACAGAAACACATCTTGTTTCAATTAATTATTTTTAACAACTATTAAATTATACAGAGAACTATGAAACGATTCGGATCACTTATGTTGGCTGCGATGTTGGGTAGTGTGATAACTATTGTAGCTAACCAATGGTTGGTGAAAGATCAACCGTCAGCAATTAAAATAGAACACATCACCGGTGCTGCTGCCGCTCAGGTAGCCTATACAGTAAATGACTCAGGGCAAGTGGTACCATTGGATTTTACCGGTACGGCAGAAAAGGTTACTAAAGCCGTGGTGCATATCAGATCTATACAGGAGAAAACAGCGCGTACCAACTCGCAAATCCCTGACGCATTCCGTCCTTTCTTTGAAGGACCTGAGAGCCAGGGACCCAGCCAAAGCACAGGCTCCGGGGTAATTATCAATAAGGATGGGTATATCGTAACTAACAATCACGTGGTTGATCATGCTGATGTTGTGCGTGTAACTCTTCATGATAATCGTGAAGTAAATGCGGAGGTTATTGGCACCGATCCGGATACCGACCTGGCCGTAATAAAGATCAACGAAAAAGATCTTCCCTATTTGTCATTTGTAAATTCCGATGAGTCTAAAGTAGGTCAGTGGGTATTGGCCGTTGGCAATCCATTCAACTTGAACTCCACGGTTACTGCTGGAATCATCAGTGCCAAGGGTAGAAATATTAATATTATTAATTCGGGCAACCCCGGTGTAAACGGACGTCAAGCCGCAAATACCGCTATAGAATCTTTTATTCAAACTGATGCCGCCATTAATCCCGGAAACAGCGGTGGTGCATTAGTGGATATAAATGGCGGATTGCTTGGAATCAACACCGCTATCGCAAGTCCTACTGGTTCTTATTCAGGATATGGCTTTGCTGTACCCTCCAACATTGTTAGCAAGATTACAGAAGATCTTATCAGCTATGGAGCCGTTCAGCGCGGTTGGATGGGTATCAACATTCAAAATGTTAGTAGTGACCTGGCAAAAGAAAATGACCTTGACGTAAATGAGGGGGCTTTTGTTGCCGGCTTTGGAGATGATCCTGATAAAAGTGCCGCCAAAGCTGCCGGCATAAAAGAAGGTGATGTGGTGGTAAAATTGGATGACACCGCCATCAAATCAAGTTCTGCCCTAATTGAATATGTGGGGCGCAAAAGACCGGGCGATAAAATTGAAGTAACGGTGGACCGTAAAGGGAAAATGATCGTAGTGCCGGTTACTTTGAAGAACCGCGAAGGCAAAACCACTACCGTTAAAAGAGAAGAAAAATCAGAAGCCTCCTCGTTAGGTTGGGAATTGCAAGATGTTGATAGCAAAGTCCTTAAGCGATTGGAAATTGCTGGTGGCGTTAAAATATCTTCTTTAAATAATGGTAAAATAAAGCGATTCACAGATATCAGGGAGGGTTTTATCATTACCCACATTGATGATGTAGCCGTAAAATCCGTAAAATCCGTGAATGATGTTTTAAGAAAAAAGAAGGCAGGAGACTTAATAACAATTGCCGGGGTATATGAAGATTACCCTCGTGAGTATATATTCGCATTACGTATGTAGAACTTAATTTAAAACTGAATGAGAAAACTATTTAAAAAAGGCGAACGAGTTCGCAGCAAAGTAGATGGTAAAGTGATGGAGGTACTCAAATATCTGAAGTCAAATTTAGTTGAAGTAAAATGGTTTGACCTTCAAGCCAAAGAAATGCGAACGAACAAAATAAAAGAAGATAAGCTATCAAAAGCAGCCTGACGCAAAGCCCCGATATATTCGGGGTTTTGTTTTTTATAACATCAGCCCCATCACAAAACAAACAATCCGATTACCTTTACAGCTAGAAACAAATTTCATTAACCATCAAAAAATTTCAGATACCGGCCTATTACCGATCTTCCGTCACCGGAAGAATAAAGGAATCACGTAGGGTCAACGATCTTCGCAAACAAGATTTTTCCCCTAGTGTTTTAGACTTCGGCCCGGTACAATTTATTCTGGCCCGTCACTTCGGGTTCTGTTATGGTGTAGAAAACGCCATTGAAATCAGCTACCGTGCCCTTGACGAAAATCCTGATAAAAGAGTATTTCTTCTTAGCCAGATGATCCACAACCAGGAAGTGAATAATGATCTGGAGAGGCGTGGAATAAAATTTATTATGGATACGGATGGCTCTCAATTTATTCCCTGGCACAGCATTAATAAAGATGATGTGGTTATTATTCCTGCGTTTGGCACAACCATGGAGATTGAAAACTTATTACTTGATAAAGGAGTAGAAGTACATAAATATAACACCACGTGTCCCTTCGTAGAAAAAGTATGGAGCCGCGCTGAGAAACTAGGAAAAGAAAACTATACGATCATTATTCACGGCAAACCCAAACACGAAGAAACAAAAGCTACGTTCTCTCATAGCAACCATTATGGCCCATCGGTGATTGTTAGAGACATGGGTGAGGCTCAAAAACTAGCAAATTATATGTTGGGTAGTAAGACTCGTTCAGAATTTTATGAAGAGTTTGCCGGCAAGTTTTCTCCCGGATTCGATCCGCATTTACACCTACATCGCATTGGAGTAGTAAATCAAACTACTATGTTGGCTAGTGAAACACAGGGCATCGCTGATTTTTTCCGCCAGTTGATAATTTCCAAACATGGAGCGGAAAACGTGAAAGCACATTTTGCAGACACGCGCGACACGTTGTGCTATGCTACCAATGACAATCAGGATGCTACTTATCAACTTTTGGAATCAGGTGCCGACCTCGCCATTGTAGTGGGTGGATATAACAGTTCTAATACTTCGCACATTGTTGAACTTTGTGAAAGAAAATTCCCTGCTTTTTTCATCAATTCAGAAAATGAAATAAAGTCTCTTTCAGAGATTCATCATTTCAACTATCATAATAAAATAAAGGTAGTCACTCACGAATTTCTACCCGACCGAAGACCATTGAAGATTGTACTAACCAGTGGTGCCTCCTGCCCGGACACTCTCGTGGACCGTGTATTAATGAAGGTTCTTGGATACTTTGAGAACACAAAATCCATTGACGATGTAATGAAAGGGTTTTTGTAATCTAATATTATTCCGTTCGCCAATCTTTCTTCACGGCCATCAAGTTTTGTTCATCTTAATAAATCGCTCACCAACTGGCAAAAATACGACCGCCCCAGTGATCATAATCGTTGTGAATGCTCAGAATGTCTTTCACTGATGAATTCAAATAAACTTTAAGTCATTCATCAAAAGCATTTATATTTTGCGATTTCAATCTCGTAATTTTACCGAATGAAATCATGTCTTATCATTATTCTTTCTTTGTGCTCATTTTCATCGTTTGCCCAAGAAATCGATTCTGTAAAAATTCTTCAGGAAGTAACTATCCGATCCTATGAAGCCAATCGTCCCATCCTACAAGTTCCTGCTTCGGTGGGATTGGTAACTAATTCAGAGTTACAACGATTCAGCAATACATCCTTGGTTTCTGCCCTTAATAATCTTCCGGGTATTCGCATGGAAGAGCGTTCTCCGGGCAGCTATCGCTTCTCCATACGAGGTAGTTCCTTGCGCTCGCCATTCGGAGTGCGCAACGTGAAAGTATATTGGAACGAACTTCCTCTTACCGATCCGGGAGGCAATACCTACCTCAACCAATTGGACGCCAATGCAATCAACTTGATTGAAATAATTAAAGGCCCAGGCTCAAGTCTATATGGCGCAGGAACCGGTGGCGTTGTATTATTAAAATCAACAATGCCTGAAAATGAAAATTTGTTGTCAGCCTCATGGATGGGGGGGAGTTATGGATTATCAAGTTATCAGTTTTCATTATCGCAGGGAAACAAAAACACAAGCCATCATGTGGGCTATCAACATCAACAATCCGATGGCTATCGCGAACAAACACGCATGGTACGCGATCAACTCAACAGTACCTTTCGGTTTTCACTCTCCGACAAGGAAGAATTAGAGACCGCCATATTTTATACCGATTTATACTATCAAACTCCCGGTGGACTTAACGAGGCCGAATATCTCACCAACCCCAGACAAGCACGGCCGGCTGCCGGCACACAACCTAGTGCTGTTGCTCAACAAGCTGGTGTTTCTCTACGATCTTTTTATACAGGCATTTCTCATCAATACCATTTCAGTAAAAATATTCATAACCGCACGGGCGTGTATGGCAATTTTGTTCAATTCGAAAACCCTTCGATTCGTAACTATGAACGTAGGCTTGAGCAAAACCTTGGGGCACGAAGTGTAACCAATTTCTCTTTTATGGTTCATGGCTGGAAGGCAACCATGCAAGGTGGTGGAGAATTTCAACGAGGCTATTCACCCGTAAAAAACTATAAGAACCTGCAAGGATACGCTGGTCTTCTACAAAGTGATGAAGAAATCCGAACCCTTCAATATAGCCTTTTCGGACAAGGCGAATTAAGTAAAGATAGTTGGATCCTAACCGGAGGATTAAGTGCAAATTGGGTGAGCTATAATCTATTGCAACTGAATAGATCACCGGCTGTTTCTCAGGATGTAAACTACAATCCCGTTATTACTCCTCGCATAGCACTGTTAAGAAAAATCAACGATGTTTTTTCGGTTTATGGAAATATGAGTTGGGGATTTTCTCCTCCAACCTTAGCGGAAGTGCGACCTTCGAACGGGGTTTTCAACACTTCACTTATACCCGAGAAAGGAAGACAAATTGAAATCGGTGGAAAAGGATATTTTGTCAACCGTACGTTCTTTGTAGATATGGCGGTGTATCATTTTGTGTTGGATGAAACGATTGTCGTAAGAAGAGACGTTGATGGCGCAGATTACTTTGTAAACGCTGGTGCCACCAATCAAAATGGATTAGAGGTGCTGCTCAACTGGCAACCTAATATCTCCAACGCAACAGTGTCGTCTTTAAAAGTGTGGAGTGGCCTAACCCTCAATCAATATGAATTTAAAGATTACGTAAAAGACCTGGTTTCCTATTCTGGAAATCAGCTAACGGGCACTCCAAAACACGTGATCACGGGAGGGGCGGACCTTACTTTTGCAAAAAGATTTTTTCTAAACCTCACCATTAACTATACTGCAGCGATACCATTGAATGATGCAAACTCGGTGTTCGCTAAAAGCTACACGTTAGTGGGTGCAAAGGCAGGCTATAAAAATCAATTGTATAAAAAGGTTCCTTTTGAATTATTCGCTGGCGCTGATAATTTGTTGGATGAAACCTATAGTCTTGGCAATGATTTGAATGCCGCAGGAAACCGCTATTATAATGCCGCTGCCGGGCGAAATTTCTATTTCGGTTTAAAATTAGGCCTTGATTTCGCTCGGAAGTAATTCGATCTCAAACCTTTTCCTTCAAATGGTTGACGATGATCTCCGCGTGTACCCGTGAGTTTTCAATAAACCATTTATTTGTTTTGAGTCCGCCACAGACAACACCTGCCAGATACAAATTAGCTACGTTGCTCTCCATGGTTTCTTCGTTGTATTGCGGAGTGTGGTATTCATCTTCATGAAATGTAATCCCCATCGACTTCATAAAATCAAAAGGAGGTTGATAGCCCGTCATGGCCAGTACAAAGTCGTTTTCTAAAATTTGATTTCCAGTAGGGGTTTTTATTTCTATTGTCTTGGGTGAAATACGTACCACTTCTGATTCATAATATGCTTTAATAGAGCCTTCTTTAATTCGGTTTTCAATATCTGGTTTCACCCAATACTTAACACTTTCCCGAATGTTATTTTCACGCATTACCATAATTACCTCTGCGCCTTTGCGCCACGTTTCCAGGGCAACATCTACCGCTGAATTAGCCGCACCGATCACGGCCACTTTCTGACCAAAGTATGGGTGAGGCTCATCATAATAATGTTTCACTTTAGGCAACCCCTCTCCTTCTACATTCAGCAAATAAGGCAAATCATAAAACCCCAAAGCAAGAATGACAGCTTTTGTCCAATAATTTTCCTTTGAAGTTTTAATGTGAAAGATTTGTTCTTGGTTTTTTACCTGCAGCACCTCCTCATATAATTTCACGGGCAACTTCCAACTTGTGCATACTCTGCGATAATATTCTAACGCTTCCGATCGCGTAGGCTTTGGGTTATTAGAGATAAACGGCACGCCCCCTATTTCAAGTCGCTCGGAAGTAGAAAAGAAAGTCATGTTATGTGGATAGTTGTAAAGTGAATTCACCAAACATCCTTTTTCTAAAATAATATAACTCATTCCTGCTTTCTGAGCTTCAATACCGCAGGCAAGGCCAATAGGACCGGCACCAATAATGATTAAGTCTTTTTCTTCCATGATTCGAAGTTAATGTTAGGCATTAATTCATTTAGACCCCTTTAGTGCCGCAACAAAGAGATTCAAGAATCTCAACGCAAGCAATTTTTTTATTAGTGATTAAAGAATTAATGTTGAAGAGAGGAGGGGATTGGTGATCGTTTTGAGAGTGAACAAATTGATTTATTCACATCAGCATGACGCGCTTATTCTTTAAGTTGATTAACCAATAGCTCATAACCAAAATCAAATTCCGTTGGAAGATCACCACGAACAAACATCTTAATATAAATTACCTCATTTAATTCACGGTCTACCAGTACAACCTGTTTGACTGAAGGATCTGCCAATTGATCTTTAATTTCAACATCCTCCGGATGTTCGAGTTTAATAATATACTTCCTGGTAAACTCCTCGAATGTCATATTGAATAGTGTTACACTTTATGCACCTTAAATTAAAATATAATACCATAGTAAAAAAGTAATAGCAAAAATCACTGGAGAGTGTTGTCCTCTTTTCAATTCCCTGAAGAACATCTTTTTCAGGAAGGATTAACCTTCTAAGACCAATAAAAAAGCAGTTATAAATCGTGCCGAATCCTTGTATCTTTGACATTCCAATTTGACCTCTTAAGATTAAAACATATGTCTATTAAAGAAAGATTTAGCCCCGAAGACCTTGAGCGCATTAAAAAAGCAGTGCGGGATGCGGAAAGCAAAATCTCCGGAGAGATTGTTCCCGTGTTTGTAGAGAAAAGTGGGTTTTATAGCATTGCAAATTACCGTGCCGCCTTGATCGGTGCGGCAGCAGTGTTTCTCATCATTATTATTTTTGATCGCTATGTTCCTTCTCTGGCGGTGTACGACCCAATGCTCATCTTCACTTTTGTCATGCTGGGGGGATTTATTGGTGCGTTGAAGGCTCATTTCATTAATCCGGTGAAGCGACTCATGTTAAGTCAGGCACACCAGGATCAAGCTACACGCAAACGTGCCGAAGCCGCTTTTCTTGAGGAAGAAGTATTTAATACACGCCAACGCACCGGCATTATGATTTTCATTTCTTTTTTTGAACACGAAGTGATTGTGATGGCCGATAAGGGCATTAGTAAAGTAGTCGATCAAAAAGAGTGGGATATCATCGTTCGCAGCATTATTTTACAAATAAAGAATGGAAAAATTACTGATGGTATTGTGTCGGCTATCACACGCTGTGGTGAAATTCTACTCGAAAAAGGATTCGTTATTGCTCCTGATGATGTGAACGAATTAGGCGATGAACTGAGACTTGAATAATGTATTAACCCTTTTATCATTCCGTTCATATTATCATTACCGATGAAATCAGTTCTCACAACTATATTTTTTACCCTTCTCATATTCTCTGCATCAGCACAGCGCAGCGTGCCTGCACATGAAGGTAAATGGGTGCATGACGAAGCAGGGATTCTATCACCTCAGGTAGAAGCACAACTGGAGACCATCTTAAAAGCACATCGCGATTCCACCTCCACACAAATAGCCGTATATTTAATTTCCTCGCTCGATGGAGATGACATTGATTCCTACGCACTGCGTGTATCTGAAGCCTGGAAGCTTGGACAAGAAAAGAAAGATAACGGAGTTTTATTTCTCGTTGCTATGGATGAGAAACAAATGGTCATAGAAGTGGGCTATGGCTTAGAAGGAGTGCTTACGGATGCATTGTCCAGTCGCATCAATCGCAATGAAGTGGCCCCTTATTTCCGTCAAGGAAATTATGAGGCAGGCATTCAAGCCGGTGTGATGGCAATCATTCATACTGTTCAAGGCACCTATGTAAATGATGAGCCTCTCGTTAAGAAACGCAAAGGTCGCTCGCCCATTGGCACCATCGTTTTTATCGTGATTTTGATTGTTGCCATGTCTCGCAAAAACCGTGGTGGCGGTGGTGGCACTGGAGGATATTGGTCTGCCGCAATGATGGGATCTATGTTGGGTGGTGGTTATGGAAGAAGTTCAGGGTCGTGGGATTCTGGTGGTGATTTTGGTGGCGGTGGTGGCTTCGGTGGTGGTGGCTCAAGCGACTCGTGGTAGAAAATATTTAGTGTTACCTTTTTTAAGAAAGATCTTATAAAAAATATGCGGTTAAAATTTTTGATATACGCATTGATTCTGTCCTCCTCTGCTTTTGGTCAGAAGGCCATACCTGAATTATGGAACATGCGTGTGCACGATGATGCGCACGTGCTCAAGCCGGAGAACATTGACCATTTGGAAAAACAATTGGCCCACTTTGAAGACAGCACTTCCAATCAAATCGCGATCCTTATCATAAATTCTTTAGAGGGTGAGTCCATTGAAGATTATGCTATCCGGGTGGCTGAAAAATGGAGACTCGGAAAAAAAGATAAAGACAATGGCGTTTTGTTGTTAATAGCTGTTGATGATCACAAAATGCGCATAGAAGTAGGTGAAGGACTTGAAGGCGTGCTTACTGATGCTATGTGTAGCCGCATCATCCGCAATGAAATGGCTCCCAATTTTAGAAGAGGTGATTATGAGGGTGGTGTCACGGCCGCCATTGATGGAATAATTAAAGCAATTGGTGGTGAATATTCGGCCAAAGACACCAATGATTTGGAGGATCTTTCAATGAAAGAACGAGTTCTGATCGGGCTAGGACTTTATTTATTTCTAAGCATTTTCGCGTTTTTTGCATTGGTCCTACCCGGTTGCAGCGGCTGGGGTATGTATGCGTTTTTAATTCCTTTTTATACGCTGTTTCCTATCTTTCTTGTGAGTGAAGAACGCTGGTACGTGCCCGGATTGATTTACATCATTGCATTTCCAATACTTAAACTATGGATCGGTCGCACTAATTGGGGCAAAAAAATTGGCAAGAGCATGGCTGGAAGTTCAACAAAAGGCAGTCGGGGAGGATGGAGTGGATGGAGCTCTGGTGGTAGAAGTGGTGGCGGTGGATTTTCGGGTGGTGGTGGACGTTTTGGCGGTGGTGGAAGTAGCGGAAGCTGGTAATCTATCGATTCAGAAGTGACTCATTTTGCCTCAAAAGAATAAGAATGCTTTTTTGATCTTCGTGTTCTTATAATAAATAAATTTCTGTCCCTTCTCCTTACGGGATTACTGCAAACTGTTTTACTAACAGTATACTTCGCGTAAGCAAAAACCAACGCTACCTTGAGCCCCCCCCTGATGGTGAGCTTTTCTTCAGGTTGGGCGATCCAAAACAGGAACACTTCCATCTCGATCGCACAGTCGTATAATCCCCGTAAGGGAATCTCTGCTGAAATAGGTACGCTCACCAAAAAGCATCAACAAGAATTTGTGCCCCCTACAGTTGGCAATTGCCAGAATGGGATTCTGGTAATTGATGATGCTTAAATAAATCTAGTTGTGAAGGAGTTACGCTAAAGTGCTTTTGGGTCATCTTTTTATCACAACAATCTTCTTTCCTTTTGTGATCATGGTTGAGAGCGACAAATGAAAAGTATTCACATTTAAATTTTCAAACGGCTTTACAGACAGGCCATTTACCAACTGTGTATAGTGTTGATTAAAGAACGGAGTAAGATAATACTTAAGCTTAAGACTCATGCCATGAGGGAACCGCACTCCTACAAACAATGAATGGTAAAACGTGGGGTTGCGTCTGGTGAACCACACATTGAATTTGTCTTGTTTCTTTTCATTGATGAATGTTTTCTCCTTATAGTTAAAAGGCATCTCCAATTCATAGCCACCAAATACATACCTATTGTCCATATTTCCGATTTTGAATCCGAAGGGCATGCCGGCATTATAGGTGCGATATTTTTTACGCGTGCTGGCATCTTCGTCATAGATAAATCCAACATTGCGCATGGTGAACCCTGAAAAGAATCCAATCTTCTCATTTTTATCAAAATGCACCAATGACTGTGCGTGAAGAAACATCGTAAAACGAGGTATTGATTGCTCCCCCACCCCATTTTTACTAATAGAAGCGAAACCCAGAATTAACTCTCCATCAGAAGTGAGATAGGTCTTTTGGCCAAAGGCCTGTATGGTCAGCAAGGATCCCAACATAATGGTAAATACAATGCGCATACTCTTTAGAATTATTGACACTGCAAATAACCTGATATTTTACTTCAATGGTCAAAATGTCCTTCACTTTTCTCGATTAATTACCAACCATGTTGGACAGAATATCTATTTTTGCCACCTGATTTAAAAGCCATTAGCCTGATAAGAACGCAGGCCATGCAATATCCATTTTAGAAACATTCACCTCCCAACTATGAAACGCGACAAGGTAGTTTTCGACCTGATTGAAAAGGAAAAGCAAAGACAAGAGCATGGTATAGAGCTCATCGCCTCCGAAAATTTTGTTTCACAACAGGTAATGAAAGCGCAGGGATCTGTGCTTACCAACAAATATGCTGAGGGCCTACCCGGCAAGCGCTACTATGGTGGCTGCGAAGTAGTGGATGAAGTAGAGCAACTGGCCATCGACCGTGTAAAGGAATTGTTTGGTGCCGAGTGGGCCAATGTGCAACCACACTCTGGCGCCCAGGCAAACGCAGCAGTAATGCTTGCCTGCCTAAAACCCGGTGATAAAATTCTTGGTTTTGACCTTTCACATGGCGGTCATCTTACCCACGGATCTCCGGTAAACTTTTCTGGTAAACTATATCAACCTTCCTTTTATGGGGTTGAACAGGAAACAGGCGAGATTGATTTCGATAAAGTAGTGGAGACCGCTCAGCGCGAAAAACCAAAGATGATTATCTGTGGTGCCTCTGCCTATAGCCGCGATTGGGATTATGAAAAATTACGCAACGCGGCCGATAGTGTTGGCGCATTGTTATTGGCCGACATTTCGCATCCTTCAGGGCTCATCGCTCGAGGTTTACTAAACGACCCAATGGAGCACTGCCATATTGTTACCACCACAACACACAAAACTCTTCGAGGACCTCGTGGTGGATTGATCATGATTGGAAAGAATTTCGAGAATCCCTTTGGATTAAAAACACCTAAAGGTGAATTGCGTAAAATGTCATCCGTGTTGGACTCAGGAGTTTTCCCAGGCACGCAAGGTGGACCGCTTGAACACGTAATCGCGGCCAAGGCCATTGCCTTTGGTGAAGCGTTAAGTGATGAATACCTGGAATATATTGTACAGGTAGCCAAGAATGCAAAAACCATGGCCACTGCCTTTGTTGACAGGGGTTATAAAATCATCTCTGGCGGCACCGATAATCATTTGATGTTGATCGACCTTCGTTCCAAAAAACTTACTGGTAAAATTGCTGAAGAAGCATTAATTCAGGCCGACATCACCATCAATAAAAACATGGTTCCGTTCGATACGCAATCACCGATGATTACTTCCGGTATGCGCATTGGCACGCCAGCCATCACCTCACGTGGTTTGATGGAAAAGGATGTTATCAAAGTGGTGGACTTGATTGATGAGGCGTTGAAAAAGCCTGAAGATGTAAAGCACCTAAAGGCTGTAAGACGTAAGGTGAATACCTTCATGAAGAAATTCCCATTGTATAAGTAAGAAATTGAGCAAAATAACTCCGCAACATTGCGGAGTTTTTATATTGGATTTGAAATTATGAGCGAAGAAAAAGAAATGGCATTTCTGGATCATCTTGAAGAGTTGAGATGGCATGTGGTGAGATCAGTGGCTGCAGTTTTTGTGATGATGATCCTGGCGTTCATCTTTACTGAAGAAATTTTCAAGTACATCGTTTTTGCTCCGGGCCATGTTGATTTTATAACTTTTCGATGGCTATGCCAATTAGGAGATCTTACCGGAGTAGAAGGACTTTGTGTTACTGAAATTCCCATGAAGATTCAAAGTCGTTTTTTGATGGGGCAATTTACCATGCAGTTACAAGCATCCTTCGTTATCGGATTGGTGGTAGCATTCCCGTATGTGGTGTGGGAGTTGTGGAGTTTTGTTAAACCCGGCCTCTATAGTAAAGAAAAACAAAGTTCAAGGGGTGCCGTGTTTTCCATTTCAGGCCTTTTCCTGTTAGGGGTTTCCTTTGGCTACTTTATTCTATGCCCAATGACGATCGCTTTTCTTGCTAACTATACGATAAGCCCAGATATATCAAATGAATTTGATATCACTTCGTATGTATCTACCATTACCATATTGGTGGTGAGTTGCGGGCTTTTATTTCAGTTGCCCATAGTTATTTTCTTCCTGACAAAAGTAGGAATTGTTACACCTAAACTTTTGAAGAGCTTTCGCAAGCATGCCGTGATCGCTATTTTAGTCATCGGGGCAATCATTACACCGAGCTCTGATCCATTAAGCCTTTCCCTGATTTCTATTCCATTGTATTTTCTTTATGAAATCAGTATTTTCATCTCATCGATTGAACTGAGAAGAAAAGAAAAACGTGAATTGGAAGAAGCCCGATTAGATCAACAATCAAGTTAACTATGAACATTGCAATAGGAGCCGATCATGCCGGTTATGATTATAAAGAGTTTTTGAAAAAACACCTGGAAGATAACGGACACCAGGTAAAAGATTTTGGAACCTTTAATCACGATTCAGTAGACTACCCAGACTTTGCGCATCCCGTTGCAAGTGCCGTGGATAAAAAAGCATTTGAGCTTGGTATATTACTCTGTGGTAGTGCCAACGGTGTGGCGATTACTGCCAACAAAACGCAAGGTATTCGTGCTGCCATTTGCTGGACGGAAGAAATCGCCTCATTGGCGCGTAAACACAACAATGCAAATGTTCTTTGTTTGCCTGCCCGATTTGTTTCTCTTGAACTTGCCGAAAAAATTACTGATTCTTTTTTGCACACCCCCTTTGAAGGTGGACGTCACGAAAACAGGGTGAACAAGATTAGTTGTAGTTAATCTGAAACTAATTTTCGATTGGTGTCTTCACATAATGAGACAAACTAAATTTGTTTCGTGAGATGTCTTCGTGAGTACCTATACCAGCGATTATGGTTTTGTGCCAAAACTGTAATAACAACGCTGTCCATATCCATCCATCAAAAAATCATTTTGGGATAAAAGCCTAATTACTATTTTGAGGTCGTGCGTAATTTGATTTATATTTTTCTAAACATTTTTCTGCTTAGTCTTTCAAGTGTAACCGCTCAACAGGATAGTCTTAGATTATTGTTGAATACCAATCTTTCCCCCCAACAACATTTGCACGTATTAGAAAAATTAATAGAAGCAAACAAATATGAAAACCGGCCTCAAAGTCTTGCCTATGGCAAACAAGCATATCAATATGAAAGTCAACAGGATCATCGCGCTATTAAAGCCAAAGGATGTGAGCTATTAGGCAACGCCTATTTTATCAATTTCAAATACGATTCTGCCTTGTTGTATTTGAAAGAAGGACTTGAATGGGCCGGTGATGAGCCACGATACAATGAGAGGTTATTCCTCTATATAGGTGATGCCTTTTGGTATAGTGGCCATTTCGATTCAGCATTATCATATCATACAAAAGGGCAAAAGAGTGCTTTAGAAACAAAAAATCTTTCGCTTGCGGCAACACTAACCATAAACATTGCCGACTATTATAGACAGACCGGTAATTTTGAAAAAAGTCTTGAGATTTATTGGGAGGGCATCGCCTATGCCGAACAAGACGAATCGGGCACCGTTCTACCCAAAGCCTATAACAACGCAGCTATGCTTTATGGCTATTTAGGAGACACCTACACAGAGCTTGATTATTATTTTAAGGCAGTAGACGCGGGCAAAAAACCGTGCTGCACCAAAACACTCGGTCTTTTATATGCTAACATCGCTGAGGCATATACTACGTTAGGAGAATATCAAAAAGCATTGAAATTTATCACCATCGGCATTGATAAAAGTAAAGAAACACATCAGCAGAGATACTTGATGGCCGCCTATGAAATATTGGGTGTCTTATATCTGAAAATGGACAGCATACCTCAGGCACGCGCGGCTTTTACTGAAAGCATGCAACTGAACGAGTTATTAAAGGACAAACGATTTATCGCCAGAAATCTGGGGAACTTGGGAGATGTGGAGAAACAAGCAAAAAACTACCCGCAAGCCATCCAATATTATAACGATGCCATTACTGTACAAGATCAGATTGCTGAGAGAAAATTTAAGATTGAAGATTTATTAGGGTTGGCACAAACGTATCTGGAAATTGGTAAACTAAACGCAGCTAAAGAAAATAGCGATGCGGCATTACGCCTAGCACATCTTCTGGGTATCCGCACGTTTATGGCCCAAAGTTTATTGTTGATATCGGAGATCCACGAAAGAAATTCTGATATTAAAAGAGCGCTGATTTATAGAAAGGAGTACGATTCCATTCACAGTATATTAGAAAAAGAAGAACGGTTAAAGTATGTGAGCAATTTGGAAAAGCTAAACACAGCAAAACTAAAAGAGCTTGAAAATTTGACACTGAAAAACGACATGGCGATTCAGGCAGGGGTAATCGAAAGTCAACAAAGGTTATTTATGGTTGGCTTGGCGTTGATCATTTTTTTATTGGCCATTTCGTTCTTCATTTTTTGGTTGCTCAAAAAAAATCAAAAGACCAGACGGTTAATTAGCATACAAAATGCTTCGCTCAAAGCTAAGAATGAAGAAATTCAGGCAATGAGCGATCTACAGGAAAATCTTATGCATTTAGTGGCGCATGATTTACGGTCACCGCTTGACAAAATAGAAGGGCTTATCAACCTCTTACGGTTGGGGGACAGCTTAACATCCAGCCAACTAGAATTAATAAATAGGATGGAAGAGGTGTCTATAAATAATAAAATATTTATTTCCGAATTTTTAGAAACAAGCCGCATTCAACATCATTCAAAGCAACCGAAGAAGGAATTTTTTGATTTACTTTTATTATTAGAGGAAATTCAAAAAGAATATGCTCCGCTTGCCTCTAAAAAAGAAATTGAAATCTCTTATGATTTTATCTTGCCTCCAAAGCAAGCCAAATCAGACAGAAATCTCTTGTATCATATTATTATTAATCTTCTATCGAACGCCATAAAATATTCAACACCGAATACACAAATTCAATGTAAGGTATGGAGTAAAGGGTCTGATTTATATTTGCTTATAAAAGACCAAGGACAAGGGTTTACAGAAAGAGACAAAGAATTGATTTTCAAAAAATTTCAAAAGCTTAGCGCGCAACCAATCGGGCCGGAAAACGCTACCGGACTAGGGCTTTTTCTTACAAAGATCTTAGTTGATTCATTGAATGGAGAGATCTTCCTTGAGAGCGAACATCTCAATGGCTCCACCTTTACTGTCTTTATAAAGAATGTATTTCAAGAAAGATTGAGTAAGAAGTGAACGATCATTTGACTTTATTGGAAACGTCTACATATTGATTCATCAATCATATCGCCTGCTTATGCGGCACAACAACTTGTCCTGCACAGACCACCCCGATTAAATAAAATTTTGTTATTTTATTTAGATCCTTCCCACAGGATCTGAGAGAAGTAACATTACTCAGATATTACTACTGCCAACTTATCCCCATTTGCATTTACTGCAAGACGTGTAACACCTTTCAATAACTCACGGCCTGATTGAACGTAAACCTCAACCCAGTTTTGCCCTTTTTCAGGATCAAGAAAATAAATTTTTGTTCCATCGCTGGAGATGATTTTTCCATCTGCTGTCCAGGTGATGTCTTCCCTGCCTGGCAAGGTAGCTGCCAGTCTTGTGATCTTCATTTTTTCAGGTTCCAGTTTTTTGATCTCCCAATTGGCGTCCGAAGCTTTCTGAATAAAACTGATGGCGCGCTCACCCGGTATTTTGTGTAATGAACGGCCAATGTTTTGAGCAAGTACAATGTCTTCTTTTGTGGGCAGGCGATAATAATGTAGCTTATTGGGTTCTCCTAAAATAAATAAAGCCAGATGACTATTATCGGCCCAGGCGTGATAGCCCACAATCATATTATCAATGATTATCGATGACTCGCCACCATCTACTGGATATTTTCCAAGATCTTGTGCTCCATTGTCGCGTTGAATAATGCACGACAAACTGTTTTTGTCGGGGGTAAGCGTAGGCGAATATTCACGCTCAGGAGTTTGAGTAATTAATGTTGTTGCTCCGGTTTTGTAATTGTATGATTTGATATCGGCACGGCCTTCATCATTAAATGATGAATAATAAAGCATCGGTTGATCTGTGTGAAAAGAAGGTTGATTGTCGTACCCTGGGTGATTGGTAACGTTTTTAGGATTGGAGATGGTGATTTTATCTTTTTTAATTTTCAGATCAAACAATAAAATTTCTGAGCCAGTTTGTGCCCGCAGGGTTATTCCGGAAAAAACGACACCCAATAGAAATAAATGTTTCATAGAAGAAGAATTAGGCATCTAAAGTCGTGAAAAAGCCAGCAATTAAAAATCAAAATCGTGAAAGCGCTGCCAATGCTTTCCATCGTGTTTCAATAGTGTAATTTTATCAACGGAAAACTCGCCCATAAACTTCTTTTCTCGAAATTCTTCCCAAGCTCTGATAAATTGATCTTTCTTTAAGTCTCTAAAGGCAAGTGTTACATGAGGATGAAATGGCAAATCTCTGTATTGAGCGTTAAATAAGTTTAATTCCATTTTACAGAATCGATATAACTCATGTTGTAGGGCATTCAGTGATTCGGAGGCTGTTATATCAATGTAAATAACCCTTGGGGCGAAACACGAGAAATCCTTAAATGAAATATGAAAAGAATTTTTTCCGGATGCGAAATCACGTAAGGCATTAACTAATTTTTCTTCTTTAGTCGTCTTCCATTGAAAGGGCATATGAAGCGTAATGTGTGGTGGAGAGTTAAGGGAAGCCTTGCAATGATACTGATCTCGAAAATATTCTTTTAACCCTTGTGCCTCTTCAAAGAAAGGTGAGGGGGGTATGAGTGCGATGAAGTACAACGAAGATCCTTGCGGAGGCATGATGGTTAATCAAAAATGAATTTCAACTTTGGAAAGCCGTTGTTTTAGAATTGTCTTGTCTTCCTCTTTTATAGGATTCCCTTCCAAATATAATTTCTTCAATCTGGTTAATTCAAATAGTTCTGGTGGAACCCTGGTAATCTCATTGTTTTGAAGATATAGTTCATGCAAATTTTTTAATTGATTTATCTCAGCGGGAAGGTTTTTGATTTTATTGTTAGCCAAGTCAAGAGCAATCAGTTTTACAAGTTTGGTGACCCCGTGTGGAAATTCTGTAAATTCATTTTGAGCAAGTCCTAATATTTTTAAATTTTGAAGATTGCCAAATGAGGAGGGCAATCCTTTGAGCTTATTGATTGGGATGTGGAACTCACTGAGATTTTCCAATTGACCAAATTCTTCAGGTATGTGAGTAATTTGATTATTCTCTAAGTCCAGAAATTTTAGATTCTTGAAGGTTTCTATTTCAGTAGGAATTACTTCGATGCTTTTACTCACGAGTGACAAGGATATTGATTTTTTTGAAGCCTCGGAAAAAGATTGAGGAGGGAGAGGCTTGTTACGATCTCGGATTGTAGCGGTAATAAGAGGATAGGGTCCTGCAACGGGGGAGCCAAGTGCCAGTCTTTGTCTTTCAATTCCAACCGCTACTATTTCCACGGGTTTTAGTATTTCAACACTATCATTTACTAAAACAGATTCATCAGGTTTTTTTGTGACATGGTCTAATCCAAAACCTACAGGTAGAATGAGATTTTCCTTTGATGGCTTCAAATTCAATATTGCTTCAGGGGATATTGTGCTGATTACTCTCAACACTTCATAGCCACATTCTGCACCGATATCATTCAATAATTTTGAGGATAAAATTTCACCGGAGTTTTTATCAATTTTTATTTCGGCATATACCCAACCTTCGACTCCCATTCTACGGGCCTTTGCAGGATAGCGCATAGTTGTTGATATCCATTCATGAAGATTGTCTCGTCTATCAATAATTTCCATCATTTCGTTTGCACTGCTGGAGCGGAATGATCCACCTAAGCTGTATGTTATTGGTAGTACCATCTTTTGCCTAACAGGCTTCCCCTTTTGCTTGCCCGGTATCCAGGAGGGTGACATCGAAACTAAGCGCAAAGTTTCTTCATCGCACCCACCGCCAATACCTTTTAGAATAATAAAATCAGATAGACTTCCATCTCTGTTTACTATAAATTCTATAAATACCCTTCCTTCTATTCCATAGTGTCTAGCTTCTTTTGGATATTTGATGTGATCACCTATAAATTTATAAAAAGCAGGGTAGCCCCCAGAGGGAATAGCAGATTCTTCAATTACTACGTAAACCTCTTCTGATTTTGACCATCTACTTGGTAAAATGAAAAATTGGGGGGTCAGGTTATTATTCTGTACGGCCGGTCTCCATTTAGAAATACCTGAAATGGCGTTATTAAAAATCAACAAAAAATCAGGATTACTTGGTTCGACTTGTACATCTGTTATCCTTCCCTCCACATTAATTGTAAATTTTATTTTTAAAATAGAGTCAGGAGGTAACGGGGGAATAGATTCGTTCTTTAATTTAAAACCCAAATTATTGTAGAAAACATCCCATCCTCCAGGGTATTCAGCGTCCCGATCCTGAGTTTGACTAGAATTGCTTTCAATGGGCACATACTCTATTGGTTTTAAATCTTCAAGGTAATAATGGGCAAGATTAAACTCTTTTAAAATTAGGTATTCGCGGGTAAGAATAATTTTGAATTGGTCAGTTGCAGGTATTTCAATTTTACTAGTCAGATATCCGATTGAAGAAATAATCAGTTCCTTATTTTGCTCATCCACGTTTAGGCTAAAAAAACCAAGAAAATTTGTTTTGGTTCCCTGGGTAGTGCCTAGGATGATAATGTTAGCATCGCGCACAGGTTTTTGAGTTTCATTATCCAACACCCGGCCTGTTATTTGACGTCCCTCCAAAGAGGAAAAGGCAAGAAGAAAAGCTAGGATAAAAACTGGTCTCAGAAGTAAGGTCTTTATATAAAAGAATAAAATATTCATAATTGTGTCCGAAAAAAGGAAGACACAAAATACTTTAAATAAAGTATTTATCAACGAAAATGAATACTGGATTACTTTATAATTCCAGGCTCCCTCCGATTTTTACCTGGCACTTTTAAAATGTCATCACCTAAATCTTCCCGCGCTTTATCAGCTAACGTCTGTAATGATTTCACTATGTCAGGAAATTGATTTTGTACATCATAACGCTCACCCGGGTCACGCCTTAAGTCATACAAACTTTGCTTCACGGGAAAATTTTCATCCACCTTACCGGGGTGTCCATTCATGCCCATTTCAAAATTTTCATACGTGCGCCCAGGATGTGCTAGCACTAATTTCCAATTATCCATCCTTACTGCTTCCAAACTATTGGCGCGGTAATAGTAATAAAATTCTTTTCTTGGTTGTGCAGTAACATCACCGTGGAGGATCGGTAACAAACTTAATCCATCGATTCTCTGTACCGGCAGTTTTACATTCACAACATCAGCAAGAGTAGGAAATATGTCAATGGAAGAAGTAAGACTATTGCTGATAAGTCCTTCCTTGATCACACCAGGCCAGCGTATGATGCAGGGCACGCGCATTCCTCCTTCAAACGAAGTTCCTTTGCCTTCACGCAACCCTCCCGTTGAGCCGGCATGATTTCCAAAGTTTAACCATGGCCCATTATCACTTGTGAAGATTATCATGGTGTTGTCATCAAGCTTATTGGACTTTACCGCCTTTAGTATTTCATTTACTGACCAGTCAATTTCCATCATCGCATCTCCATAAAGTCCTTGTTTGCTTTTTCCTTTAAAGGATGCTGAAGCATTAATCGGCACATGTGTCATGGAGTGCGGTAAGTACAGAAAGAAGGGCTTATCTTTTTTTCGTTTAATAAAATCAATGGCATATTCCGTATATAATCGGGTTAATTGTGCCTGATCATCTAATGTGTTTATTGGAATTTTTTTCTCATTTCCTTCCATGATGAAGAGAGGCGGAAAACTATCTTTCCGCCAATCGGTAGCAGGGTTTCCGTCATAATCCACCGGCCACATATCGTTTGAATATGGCAATCCGAAATATTCGTCAAACCCATGTTGACGTGGAAGAAACTCATGCTTATCGCCCAAATGCCATTTGCCAACAATGGCGGTGGCATATCCTTTTTGTTTAAGCAATTCAGGCAAAATAACTTCATCAGAATTAATTCCAATTTTACTATTAGGAAATAGTGCCCCAGAAAGTCCGACACGGTTTGGATAACAGCCTGTTAATAGACCGGCACGGGATGCTGTGCAAACTGCTTGCGCTGACATAAAATTTGTGAACCGGATTCCTTCTCTTGCCATTTTATCGATGGCCGTTGTTTGATATTCCAATGCACCAGTTACCCCTAAATCGCCATTACCCATATCATCCATGAAGATGAGAATGATGTTAGGCGTTTTACTTTTTTGTGCAAATGATGAAGATGAAAATAAAAGTATCGAGAGAAAAAATATAATACGTTGAATCATAACTCTATTAAATTTTAAGACTTCCTCTTAATAAAAATTCTACAATGGTTTGATCCAAGGTACAATGAAAATTGAAAGAAATTATAATAGATGAAACTAATAAAAGTATGAGCTATCTATTAATCCTTAAACATCGGGGGCACCAAATCCTCCCACTCACTTGCCTGCTGATAGGCGTAAGCTAATGAAACGATTGCTGCTTCACCAAACAGTTTTCCTAAAAACGAAATACTGGTTGGGCTTCCTTGAGAATTAAATCCATTGGGCACAACCACACAAGGATGTCCGGTTAAATTGGTGGTGAGTAATTGTGTGCCGCCAAAGCTGGGGGAAATAATCACATCAAAATCTTTTGTCTTTTCATAATACGCCTGAACAAGTTCATAGCGGATTCGCGAAGCATTAATATATTCTACCGCAGGAATAAATCGAGCCGTGCGGAAGGTGTTTGGCCATGCCCCTCTGCGTTGGTTGGTGAGCAAGCTATCGCGATTCGATCGTGTGAGTTCATCAAAAGACGCAGCGGCTTCAGCGGTGAGCATCAAGCGGATGGCATTGACCGGAATATCAGCAGGCAATTCAACAGGAATTAATTCAACACCGAGCGATTTGATAACCTCTATCGCCCTTTGGTCATTTGCTTTGGTGGGATAGTTTGCATCGAAAAGCGTTTTTAGATATCCCACTTTTAATTTTTTAATGTCTGTTTTGGACGAATAGTTAAAGGCAGCATTGCGCACATGACTATCCAATCCATCTGATCCCCGAATGGCATTCAACACGATAGCTCCATCCAATGCGGATCGACAAATAGGACCGATTTTATCCATACTCCAACTTAATGCCATTGCTCCGTGTCGGCTTACTCTTCCATAAGTAGGGCGCAAACCACTGGCACCACAACGAGTGCTCGGTGATACAATGGAGCCAAGCGTTTCTGTACCAATAGCAAATGCAACAAGACCTGCTGCAGTTGCAGAGGCAGATCCCGCACTCGATCCACTCGATCCTTCTTTCAGGTTCCAAGGGTTTTTTGTAACCCCGCCAAACCAGATATCACCCATAGCCAACGCCCCCATACTAAGTTTCACGATCAGTATGGCGCCCGCTGCGTCCATTTTTTTTACCACGGTGGCGGTTTCATTAATTCTCTGATCTTTATATGGTGCAGCACCCCACGTAGTTTCAGTTCCTTCTACCGATAACAAATCTTTTATGCCATAAGGTATGCCATGAAGTGGGCCACGATATTTTCCTTTCGCAATTTCATCATCGGCTTTTTTTGCTTGAACAAGAGCGGACTCTTCCAGTAGTGTAATTACACACTGGAGTGTATCGGAGTATTTTTTTAAACGTTTGATATACAATTGCGTCAACTCGGCCGATGAAATCTTTTTATTTTTAATGAGGGTCGCTAATTTATAAACCGGATAAAAGGCAAGTTCTTCTTTGTTTGCAGGCATAACTACATTTTTAGGCAATCCCCAGTCAATTGGTTTTTGTGTAGCATCAACTTGCATTCCCACCGGAATGGGGTCAAACACGAGCGACATGGGTGTACTGTTGTTTAGTTTGAATTGATGAATCAGTTGAAAAGATTTTTGATAATCTTCCACTCCCTTTAAAAGCGAATCGCGTTCCGTTGGCGTAAAATTCAAATCATAATAGGGCTCAATCTCTGCGGTTGGATATTTTTTTTGTGCGAATGAGTTATACGATAAAATGCCAAAAGCAAGTATCAAATAAACCTTGTAAATTGAAGCCCTTTTTAATAGTCTCATAAATCAATAGTTAATTATTGCCAATCTACGCATGAAGGAATTCTTTTTAAAATGGTATCCGTATAATGCCTGGGCCAATCGCAGGGTAATCGGTTGTTTGGAACAACAATTGGTAACAGACGAAAAAATACTTACCACATTTGGGCACTTGATGGCCGCCAACTTTATTTGGCTCAATCGAATAAAAGATTTGCCTAAGAGCAAATATGAATTGTGGGGTATCTATGATTTACCGGAATTGAGAAAGATGGTAGAGGAGGCTGACGAATTATGGATGAACTTCATTCATTCAACTGAAAGTTTTGATCGCATCATGAAGTATAACAACTATGTAGGTGATTATTATGAAAATAATGTGCAACAAATCATGATTCATCTTGTTAATCATGGCAGTTATCACCGCGGTCAAGTCGCTATGTTGTTGAGGCAGAACGGTTTTGAGCCGGTAAATACAGATTTCATTACCTACGACAGAGTTATTTCTGGCCAATTAAAAGATTAAATCATCCAATCAAAAAACATGAAACCAATAAAATTAATCCTGCTGAGTATCTGCGTCTCAATGGCAGCCTGGGCACAAAATGATGTTGATGACATTACCGTGTGTCATACTTCTGCTACTGAAAAATTCGCTTTGTTCGCATCGAACAAAGAATTCAACAGATCTCACCCTGATCCACTACCGTATATTCATCAAAGTGAAAATGGCAAGATGATAACCATTAAAACCAGCGATGGTAAAGAGGCCAATGGTTACTTACTGATGGCGAAAAAGAAAAGCAATAATTGGGTCTTCGTTTTTCAGGAATGGTGGGGTTTAAATGACCACATCAAACGCGAGGCCGAACAACTATATAAAGATTTGGGTAATGTAAATGTGATAGCCCTTGATATGTATGATGGCAAGATTGCAACATCACCAGCCGATGCGGGAAAATACATGGGCGAGTTTAAGCAAGATCGTGGTAACGCCATCGTAAAGGGAGCCATAGCGTATGTTGGTAAGAATGCTAAAATCGCTACAATTGGTTGGTGTTTTGGTGGAGGGCAGTCAATGCAGGCATCCTTAACAGCGGAAAAACAAGCAGTAGCCTGTGTGATCTATTACGGCATGCCAGAGGGAGATGTGAATCGTTTAAAAAATCTGAATTGTGATGTGCTTGCAATCTGGCCAACACAAGATAAGTGGATTAACAAAGAGGTGATGGATAAGTTTGAAGCTGATATGAAATCAGCAGGTAAAAATTTAACGGTGAAAGCGTATGATGCTGATCATGCCTTTGCCAATCCAAGCAACCCTAAACACAACAAAGATTTTACGGCAGACGCTTACAAAAACACTTTAGACTTCTTTAAGGCAAGATTAAAATAATGGTTTATTGACAGTTGACCGTGAATAATTGGTTTTATCCTTGTTAACTGTCAATCAATATTGCTCCAACATATACTGGATCACATCCGTTGTAGTGACAATTCCTATCAATAGCGTCTCGTCATGATCGTCCACTACTGGCAATGCGTGAAACTCCTCTTTTGAAAGAATCTTTGCAACCATATAGATGGTATCACTTGCCTTCACCACTCGTGGTTTATGAGACATTACCTGGCTGATGGTGAGCATGTCTAAAACGGTTTCATCAACATCATCTTCATTGGCAAACAAACTACTGAAGGTTAGTCGGTTTAAATCCGTCTTACTGATAATTCCGACTAATTGTTTTCCATGGATAACCGGAACGTGACGGACACCATACTTGCGAACCAACCGAAGCGCATCAGTTAGTTTATCATCAATCTGCACCGCATGAATTGTCTTTGTCATGATGGTGCTAACGGGTTCTTTCTTTTTCATAGTGCAAGCTTTAAAGGATATCCAAAAATTTATTCATCACAGATGAACGAATTTCAACGGCTTATTATACTATTAAAGATATAGGACTATAAATAGAAAGTTATGAGAACGGTCAACGAATAGAATGACTTATATCACTCCCACACGACTACCCCGGGTTGAGTATGATACCAGGTTGGATATTTTGGAATGTGTATTTTCTCCACCTCGTTACGTTTCACTTTCAAAGTGGGGGTTAGCAATCCATTTTCAATCGTCCATTCACCCTTCAACACTACCGCTTTTTCAAGTTTTTCGTATGATTCTAAATTTGGATTAACCTCGTTGAGCGAATTGGATAAGCTTAAACTGATTTCTTCTTTCGACTTTGCTTTTCCGGATGCAGATAAAACTACCAAGGCAATAGGTTGTGGTATGCCCATGCCCACCACACAAGCTTGTTCTATGTCCTGGTTGGCCAATAACATCATTTCAATCGGTGCAGGTGAAACGTATTTTCCCTTATCGGTTTTGAATTGATCTTTCACGCGACCTACTATGCTGACATACCCATCCTTATCCTTTTCTGCTTTGTCTCCGGTTTTCAAAAAACCCTCTTCATCAAAAGCGGCAGCCGTGAGTTCTGGTTCTTTATAATAGCCTTTCATCAGACTTGGGCTTTTAATTCTCATCTCTCCGTCATCGGCTATTTTAAATTGCA
Organism: uncultured Ohtaekwangia sp.; assembly: GCA_964349405.1. Classification (GTDB taxonomy): domain Bacteria; phylum Bacteroidota; class Bacteroidia; order Cytophagales; family Cyclobacteriaceae; genus ELB16-189. The sequence continues at coordinate 38,755 of CAYGGY010000023.1, forward strand.
ATCCGGAAAGCGGTTGGCCAACCGTACCAAAATGATTGGCCCCATGACGGTTAAAATGGGAATAGATGCAATCTTCCGTCATGCCTATAGCCTGAAAAATGGTGATACCCAATTTATTAAACCATTGCAGCATATCTACGGATATAGGTGCCGCGCCTGAGTAAATGTGTGTGGCTTTTGAAAGACCTAGTTTTTTTTTGATGCTTTTGCGAATAACCGTATTGATGATAGGAATCGAAAGTAATGTGTTTAACTTTTTGGGGGGCAATTTTTCCGAAATCTTCTCCCGAAACTTGGCCCAAATGCGAGGCACGGCAAAAAACACATCGGGTTGTGTATCGGCTAAGTTCTTTGGAAACGTTTCTAATGTTTCAGCAAAAGAAAAGAACCCACCTCTATAAAGGCCTACCATTTCAATGCCTACACGCTCAGCAATGTGGCTTATGGGTAAATAAGAAAACAATTTAGGTCGTAAGGGAAATTTCAAATCTTCAGCAGCTACTTGTATCAAAGCATCAAAATTACCGGCACTGTGCATCACCCCTTTGGGTTTACCGGTTGTGCCTGATGTGTACATGATGGTTAGTAACTCATCGCGATCCCACGAGGCGATTTCAGAAAGTGGTTTTTCGGCCGTTAGCATTTTCTCCCACGAGTGCGTCTCTTGTATTCCGTACAATTCCATACCTATGCGAATTACTCCGGCTGGAATGCCTTCTTGTTGTGCCTTGTAATTATCGAGTTTACCAACGATGATTGCTTTAGATTCACTGTGCTCAAGAATCTGTTGGATGGAAGGCGCTGTGAGGGTAGCATAAAGAGGAACCGAAATATGTCCGGCCATCATAATAGCCAGATCAGCCATGATCCATTGAGCACAATTCTTCGAAAGTAGAGCTATATTACTACGGTTAGGTAAGTCTAATCGTTTTAGCCCTGCCGCAATTTTTCTGATTTCTTCCCCTGTTTGTTGATAGGTCCAGTTGCGCCATTCCCCGCCAAAAGGCTGACGAAGAAATAGATCATTGGGCACTTCTTTTTCCCATTTAAGGAATTGACGTAATGGGGTGCTTTGGCTCATTGCAATCGGTTTAGAGATACTATTTAGGCATAAATGATTAAAAAGAAAAGAGTATCAACGATCAGTTCAAATAAATTTCAACAAGCCAGGTTTCATTCTCCCAGTATGATGCATATATGATCAAACTGACCCAACACACAATGTAACTGCTCATCTTGTTGCAACATCAAAGTCGTTTTCACTATATTTAATTTCCTCTAATAAAATTACAACCCCATGATTAGACTAGCACTCGCGGTCGGATTTCTGGCCGTATTCGGAATTGTTGCATACGTAATTGTACTGCTGTTGACCAACTATTTCTCAAACAAAAACAACTCAAACAAAAATCAAAATCCACAATAAAATGAATCCTATCATCGCAAAAAAAACTATTGTAATCGGTGTATTATCCATTCTTGGATTAATCCTTTTTCTTATCATTAATCCATTTTCGTGGAACGATGCCGGCAATCGTACGGTAGTGGAGCGAACAAACGGTGAACAGATCGTTCAGTTTGCGCCAGGAATATTTTATGCAGGCTTCTTTGCAAAAGAGAAAGAGTGGCCAAATCAGATTTCGGTAACCTACCAGGAAGCTGTACCCAAACTTGACATTGAAGACAATGGTATTGAGGTCGGCCAGATAATGATTCGTTTTAGTGATGCGACCACTGCAGATGTTCGTGGCATCACACAATTTATTTTACCTGCTGATGAAAAAGAAATGATTCTTATTCATAACACACACCGCACCCCTCAATCACTGGTAGTAAAAAGACTAGCTCCTTATACCAAAGAATGTTTACAATCTTCGGCTCAATTGATGAGTAGTGAGAAACACTATGGGGGTGGTCGCGCGCAAATGGCTCAGGACTTTTTAGATCAATTGAAAGAAGGTGTTTACTTGCTGATAACAGAAGAGAATGTGGTGTTTGATTCCCTGGAAATGGAAAAGAAAAGAGTGTATCAAACAGAAATCCAATATGACAAAAAAACATCGACACCCAAACGCAAACTTTCTTCCATTAAGGAATACGGAATTACTGTTGCGGATGCAGCGATCACTGATGTAGATTATGAAAATAAAGTTGATGAAAAGTTGGTGAAGATTATTGACGCAGTAACTAAGTCGTCAATTTCAAAACAAGAGTTAATGACAGCACAGCAACAAACACTTACAGCCAAAGCAAAAGGCGAACAGGCACTTGTTGAGATTGAATATCAGCAGAAGCAGGACCAAACCAAACAGGTAGTTGAAGCGCAAACTAAAGTGAAGGTAGCCGAGCAAGATAAACTGCAACAGAAAATCGCATATGAAGGAGCTATTTTGGAGGCCAAGAAAATTAAGGAGCTCGCAGATGCGAATGCCTATGCCAGACAACGAATTATGCAAGCCGATGGTGCCCTAGAAATGAAATTAAATGCTCAAGTAGAGGTGCAAAAAGTTTGGGCTGAGGCATTTAGTAAATATACAGGTGCCGTGGTGCCACAGATTCAAACTGGTGGCGGGCCGACTACCAATGGGGCACTGAATTTTATGGAAATCATGACAGCTAAAACGGCCAAAGATTTCGCTTTAGATTTGAAAAACAAGAATTAATATCACTGATATTGATATGAAAGAAAGAGAGCGGAAATATTTCCGCTCTCTTTCTTTACCAAAGAATTAACTTTTTAGGAAAGACTGAAACCAACTAATTTTCTGTTTATACTTCTGCCCCTTCTTTCTACCTTCGCCCCATGGCTGATAAAAAACTTTTTCTGTTAGACGCATACGCTCTTATTTACCGCGCACATTTTGCGTTTACAAAAAACCCACGAATCAACTCAAAAGGAATCAATACATCCGTGCCGTTTGGTTTTACCAATACATTGCTGGAAGTATTACAAAAGCAAAAGCCCACACACATTGCGGTAGCCTTTGATACCTCTGCCAAAACATTTCGCGATGAAATATTTGCAGAATATAAAGCTACCCGACAAGAGACCCCGGAAGATATTCGTAGCGGAGTTCCAAAGGTAAAGGAGATACTAAAAGGTTTTAATATTCCGATTTTGGAGTTAGATGGCTATGAAGCGGATGATATCATTGGCACCATTGCCAAGCGTGCAGAGAAAGAAGGGTTTGAGGTGTTTATGATGACGCCCGACAAGGATTTCGGACAACTCGTGAGTGAAAAGATTCTACTATATAAACCCGCCTACATGGGTAATGCTGTGGATATTCTGGGCCCCAAAGAAGTTTGCGAAAAATGGGATATCGAAGATGTCGCTCAGGTAATTGATGTCTTGGGCCTACAAGGAGATACCTCTGATAACATCCCGGGTATACCGGGTATTGGACCAAAAACCGCAGCCGAACTTTTAAAGCAATATAAAACCGTTGAGAATATTATAGCTCATTCCAGTGAATTGAAAGGCAAACAAAAGGAACGTGTTGAACAATATGGAGAGCAAGCTATGCTGTCAAAAAAGCTGGCTACTATTATTACCGATGTACAAGTGCCATGGGATGAAGAAGACTTGCTGTATACCGGACCCGATATTGAAAAACTAAAACCGATTCTTGAAGACCTTGAGTTCAAGACAATGATGCCACGCATATTTGGTATTCAGTCAAAAATAGAAGTGGCCGTTTCTGCCCCGAAACCTTCGCAGCTTTCCATGTTTGGTGAACCACAAGAGACTGAAAACGATGAGGTGGATGTTGAAAGGAAAAGGTTAGATACCGCGAATGCTTTGTATCATGTAATCAAGACACAAGAAGAACGCCACGATCTTATTCAAAAACTAACGCAGCAAAAAGAATTTTCATTTGAATTATTGACCGATGAGGCTTCGAATTTTGATTTCGCTGCTACCGATCTCTTTTGTTCCTTTTCAAAAGGAGAAGCTTACTTTATCGCCTTAGGTGCCGATGCGCAACACATTCTTAGTGAATTTCAGGAAGTGTTCCTTGACGAACAAATTGGCAAAGTAGGGCACAACATAAAGTTCTCATTACTCGCGTTGATGAAGTATGGCGTTAATGTTCGCGGAAATCTTTTTGATACTATGTTGGCTCACTACCTTATTGAGCCGGAGGCGTCACATGATCTGGAAATTTTGTGCAGTCAGTATTTGGGATATCAACTTTCTGATGCAGGCGAAAAGTTAAATTCAGCATTTGAACGCGTTGATTTGGCGTTGCAATTGAAATCTAAATTACAAGGCGACCTGACACAACGGGGGCAATGGAGACTTTTGCGCGAAGTGGAAATGCCGTTGGTCAGTGTGCTGGCTCATATGGAATTTGAAGGGGTGAATATTGATGAGGAAACACTGAAGTGGATGTCGGAAGCGCTGAGAAAGGATAGTGAGAAAGTACAAAAAGAAATTTATCAGATTGCCGGCACAGAGTTTAACATCGCCTCACCAAAGCAACTTGGTGAAATTCTATTTGACCGGATGAAATTACTTGACAAAGCAAAAAAAACGAAGACGGGCCAATATGCTACCGGTGAAGAAGTATTAGTTAAGCTGGCGGGAGAACATGAGATTGCAAAAAAGATTTTAGAGTTCCGTGAATATGAAAAGCTACGCTCCACGTATGTAGATGCTTTACCAAAAATGGTGAGTAAGCAAGATCATCGTATTCATACCGACTATCGTCAGGCGGTGGCTGCTACAGGGCGATTAAGCTCAAACAATCCCAATCTTCAGAATATTCCCATTCGTACGGAGAAAGGAAGACAGATACGGGCTGCCTTTGTGCCACGCGATAAAGATTATTTGTTTATGTCTGCCGACTACTCGCAGATTGAATTACGTATAGCGGCCTCATTTGCCAAAGATGAAACGATGATTGAGGCTTTTAAAAACAAACGCGACATTCACGCAACAACCGCTGCAAAAGTTTTCAAGGTGCCTTTGGAAAAAGTTACGCCTGATATGAGGCGCAAAGCAAAGGAAGTAAACTTTGGTATTTTATATGGCAGCACAGCCTTTGGTCTATCTCAGAATTTGGGGATATCAAGAACAGAAGCGAGCGAAATCATTGATGCTTATTTCAAAGAATTCTCAGCCATAAAACGTTACATGGATGACTCCATTAACTATGCTCGCGAGAAAGAGTATGTGGAAACAATTTTGGGAAGGAGACGCTATCTGCGTGATATTAATTCACGTAACATCACGACCAGAGGCTTTGCCGAACGCAACGCCATCAACGCTCCTATTCAAGGCAGTGCCGCAGACATCATTAAAATAGCTATGATTCAAATTCATAAATGGCTGGAACGAGAAAAGTTAAAAACTAAAATGATCATGCAAGTGCACGATGAATTGGTGTTTGATCTTCATCACGAAGAGCAAGAGATCGTTAAACCTAAAGTAATCGAGTTAATGAAATCAGCGGTGATCCTTGAAGTGCCCATGGAAGTAGAGGTGGGCATCGGCAAGAATTGGCTTGAGGCACACTAAAAGGTGCCAACAACCATATTTCGTTATTGAAGATCAGATTTTGGTTAGTTTTTCAAATTTAAATACGTTAGGCATTTCAGAGTCGTCATGCATGGTTACGTTTAAATCTTTAATCAGACCATTGCGGATGTCATAAACCCAACCATGTACATAGGGGCCACCACGGGTTTGCCAGGCATTTTGAATAATGGAAGTCTTCCCCAGATCGTATACTTGCTCCATCACATTAAGTTCAATAAATCTGTCTTCGCGCTCTTTCATTTCTGTAATAGCCTCTAGTTCATCCTGGTGCATGCGATAAACGTCTTTGATATGTCTTATCCAATTGTCAATAAGACCAACTTGTTTATTCGTCATCGCTGCCTTTACTCCGCCACACCCATAATGACCACATACGATCACATGTTTTACTTCCAGTATATTCACCGCATAGTCAAGCACACTTAACATGTTCATATCACTATGCACAACCATGTTTGCTATATTACGATGTACGAATATCTCACCAGGCTGTGTACCGGTGATTTCATTGGCAGATACACGACTATCAGAACAACCGATCCATAAAAATTCGGGAGTTTGAATATTTGCCAATCGGTTAAAGAAGTCTTTATCTTCTTGTAGTTTTTCTTCAACCCAGGCGCGGTTTTGCAGAAGTAGTTGTTCGTATTTTTTCATATGAGATTAATTGTTAAGCACCCTAAATTTCTTTTGTTTTAATTTTGATTCCCTTTACTTCAACTTCAATGTGTTTGGACTTCGCGGTTTCAATAAAATCTTCGATGGTTTCAATAATATCATTATCAATGAATTGAGATCGGGTGCCATCAATGAGCAGTTGTGTGTCGTTGGGCACTTTTACCAAGGCATTTCTAATCGAGGCTTTATGCATAAAGGACACATCCTTAGAAAATTTAATCAGGTAATGGTCATCTGCATTTACAGAAATAATCGCTTGATGAAAATTTGTTTTAAGAATGTAAAATAAAGCAACTACTACACCTAATAAAACCCCTTGTAAAAGATTAGTAAACAGAATAGCCATAACGGTAACCATGAACGGAAAAAATTGACTATTGCCTTTTGCATACATTTCCTTATACAAGGATAATTTGGTTAGCTTATATCCAACTAAAAGTAGAATGGCCGCCAGGGAAGAGAGAGGTATTAAATTAAGGAAATCTGGAATGACCAATAACGTAATTAGGATAATAAGTCCGTGCGAAATGGCTGATGCTTTTGATCGTGCCCCGGCATTGATATTGGCTGAACTTCGTACGATCACCGAAGTAACGGGTAATCCACCTAAAAGACCTGACACAAAATTTCCTACACCTTGTGCTTTCAGCTCTCTATTAAGTGGTGTGATGCGATGTGTTGGATCCATTTTATCACACGCTTCGATGCTTAACAAAGTCTCCAGACTTGCTACTACAGCAATAGTGATGGCCGCAAAGTATATTTTGGGATTGGACCACAGTGAAAAATCAGGAAAAACAAAAAATGTGTTTGTCTCTGATGATCCCAGTAGGGCGGGCACGGTAACTAAATGTTTATCATTTATTGCCAGGTAAGGAAAAAATGCATTAAAACAAAGGTCAAGTAAAATCCCAACAATGACCACTCCGAGAGGGGCAGGTACGAGCCTGAAAAAGCGGAAACGTTGTAATCTATTTTTATGCCATAAAATAAGGATCAACAGAGATGATACACTTATTATGATTGCACCCGGGCTAATGTAATCAAGTGACGTAAGGATCTCTGAGAATGTATTTTGTCCATCTGACTGAAAAAAACTTTCGTCACCAACAAAATCTTCATCGTAACCTATTGCATGCGGGATCTGCTTCAATATTAAAATCAACCCGATTGCGGCTAACATCCCCTTAATAACCGATGACGGAATAAAATGACCAATAGCACCAGCTTTAACAAACCCAAATCCAATTTGGATAAGGCCGGCAAAAACTACACTCAAAAAAAATGCTTCGAATGATCCAAGATCTAAAATGGATGCAGCTACAATTGTTGTGAGACCCGCAGCGGGACCGCTAACGCTCACCGATGAACCACTTAATGCCCCAACTACGACCCCACCAATAATACCGGCAATGAGGCCTGAAAATAAAGGAGCGCCTGAAGCCAGAGCAATTCCTAAACATAGCGGCAATGCCACTAAAAATACTACTACAGAGGCAGGAAAATCCGAATGCCAGAAATGACGTAAATTCATAAATAGATTAATCAAAAAAGAAATACAAAACAGGCTCAAGCATTAAAATACTTGATTAAGAAAATTTCAAGCCCGTGGTGGAGGTGAAATAATTTCCAGATAAAGGATTGGGAATGCAAAGTTTGTGTTGCTGGAAATGATTATGTGACAAAATGAAGGCAACACCTTGATGTCATTATGGTCAATAAAAACTTCATCCTGATCTAATTCTTCTTCAGTCGAAGATTCATCGGTATTGTCAAACAGGGTAATCGTTTGGCCCTGCTTTATCTCAATTTTATAAAAGACCTGACTATAGCCAATGGTTATTAACATCAAGCAGGCGAATAGCATTATGTGGATGCGGTCTTTCATGGATAGTGCAAAGGTAATAATAATGAGTAAAGTAATAGTCAAAATAAATGAGAGAATTCTCATTCACCACGTAATGGCTCAATGGGATTTGATCTTGATGCCTGGATGGATTTATACCCTACCGTAAGCCATGCAATCACTAAACTGATACAGCCTGAAGATAAGAACAACCATATACTCGGCTCAATTTTGTAGGCAAAGTTTTTTAGCCAAACCGTTGAAGCAAAATACATAACAGCGGTTGAACAGAAGAAAGCAATAATTACCAGTATAATAAATTCAGCGGAGAGTAGCCAAATAAGATAAAGCTCGGAAGCGCCCATTATTTTTCGCAACGCAATCTCTTTTGCCCGTTGCTCTGTAGCGAACATGATAATGCCGAATAACCCAAGGCTGGAAAGAAAAATTGATAAGACAGAGAAATAACCAAAGATTTTACTGGTTCGTTGTTCATTGCGATACAGTTTATCAATATCTTCATCAAGAAACGAATATTCAAATGGTCTGTCAGGGTTGAATTTTTTAAACACATTTTCAACAGCTTTCGCCTGTTCCTTTAGGTTGCCAGGGTTTAATCTTACCGATATATCATAAAAATTTTTTGGGTCTATATAAATAATTACAGGTTCAATTTTTTTGTGAACTGATTTAAAGTTGAAATCTTTTACAACACCAATGATTGCTCCCTTCCTTGCCTTTTCAATGGTTATACTTTTATTTAGAGGATCACTTAATTTCATTTGTCGCACGGCTTCTTCATTAAGTAATACTGCTGTTGAATCGGAGGCGATATCGGCAGAAAAATCACGGCCCTCTGCCAGTGAAATAGAAAATGTCTTTACAAAATCATGATCTACCATGAGTTGATGAAATAACAACTCAACATTAGGGTCTTTACCTTCCCACTCAACATCTCCGGTTGATTGGTCTGAAAAAGATAACTTGCTGTTTGAAGCCGTTACCTGATTTACTCCCGGCACAGTGAGCAGTTCATTCTTAAACGTTTCGTATTGATTTCTTAATTTCCTGTTGGATGAAAAAACAAGAATGTTTTCCTTATCGAATCCGAGTTTTTTGGATTGAATGAAATCTAGTTGTTCCTGTATTATTAAGGTACCGGTGATAAAAGAAATGGTTAACAGAAACTGAATAATGACAAGTCCTCTCCTGAATAAAATGGAGCTTTTACCCGATTTTACAAAACCCTTTAACACTACTGTGGGGTTTAGCGCTGATAAAAGTAATGCTGGGTAGGCGCCACCTAATAGGGCACAAAAAATTACCGAGATAATAAGTGGTAGAAAAACAGATGGATTAAAAATATTAAACACAAGCTGCTTGCTCGCAAGTCCATTAAAGTACGGAAGGAGTAACCACGATATAATCACGGCAATTACGAAGGCTACTATACTATATAAAAAGGACTCTGACAGGAAGTGAACTATTAATTGAATTCTACTGGCACCAACAACTTTTCGCACCCCGGCTTCTTTTGCCCGCTTTAACGAGCGGGCAGTAGCCAAGTTTGCATAGTTTATGCTTGCTATGATTAGTATAAAAATAGCTACCGCAGAGAATATTACTACATATTGCATGCTACCATGCCCGGCAATGTCATTATTCAAATGACCAGACTTCAAGTGAATATCGGTAAGAGGTTGAAGGGCAATCTCGATCGTTGATTCAGGTAGATTTTGTTTTATTGCATTTCTGATTTTGTCTTCGAAGGTAGAGAGGTTATCAGAAGAGTTTAACAACAAGTAGGTATGGAATCGATTCAAATTCCATAAACCAGGATTAGTAAACCCAGCCGATTCCAAAAAATCAAATGGAATTACATAATCAAATTGAAAATGAGTGTTGGCCGGAATATTCTTAAGGATCCCTATCACTATTAAGTCGCGACCAACAATTTTAAATACTTTACCAATAGGGTCAGATTTTCCGAAGTAAGCTTCGGCCAACTTTTCGCTGATAATAATTTTATCGACACCATTACTAAAGGAGCGCGCATCACCATTTATTAATGGAAATGAAAACAGATCAAAAAAGGAGGGGTCTGCCGAAATTCCTTTTTGAAAATAAGCTTTTTCCTGAAACCGAAATAAAAACTCAACCTGAACCAGCCGACACATCAATTCTACTTCCGCAAATGAATTTCCAAGATAAGGACCAAGGGGCCCCGGGGTCAGGGCAATCGGATACACCTCATCTTTATCATTATGCTGATTTTCTACTACTCTGAAAATTCTATTCTGGTTGGCATGAAATTGATCATAGCTCAACTCTTCCATTACCCACAAGTAAATTAGGAGGTATGCCGAAAGCCCAACAATAAGACCCGTAAGATTAATTAACGAGTAAATGCTGCGCAATTGCCGAAGGACTATGGTAAAATAACTGGAATACACGAGTGAGTTATCTCCGTTTAGGTTCTCTCTAAATGTAATATTGTATTATGTAAAAAGAAAGATCATGTATGATTTGATCCGAATGGGAAATATTTCCTGTGCTAAAGGAGGGAAAAGGCCTTAACCAAAATCAAAAAGCCAAAATATTCATGTAGAATATCTTACTCTACTTCTACAATAATTTCAATTTCTACGGTTATGTTACCGGGCAATGAATTCATACCAACCGCTGATCGTGCGTGCTTTCCCTTTTCACCAAACACCGCCACCATTAAATCAGAAAATCCATTAATTACTTTTGGTTGATCGGGGAAAGTGTCAGTACAATTTACCATACCTAATACTTTAACAACGCGCTTTACTTTATTAAGATCGCCTAATTCAGCTTTGAGGGTAGAGAGAATAGATATTCCGGTTTGTTTTGCTGCCTCATAACCTTGTTCTATAGTCACGCCTGCCCCAACTTTTCCGGTAATTTTTGAGCCGTCTGCACGATCGGGGCCATGTCCGGACAAATAAAGAAGATTTCCTACACGCACAGCCTTTACATAATTCGCTATCGGCTTTGTGGGAGCATACAATTCAATGCCAAGATCTTTTAGTTTCTTATCGAAATCAATTTTCTTTTGCGCTATTGAAATGGACGTGACCAGCGCAAACAATGATAGTGTAATAAGCTTTTTCATGAGGAATAGATTTAAGGCAATTTAGTTTTACGAAACATGTTATCCAAACACGAAGGGTAAGTGTTTTATAATAAGTGAATTTGCCTTCTCAGCCTCCACAATGATTTCAACTTCCAAAGTAAAATTATTAGGTAAAGAATTCATCCCAACTACAGGGCGGGCGTGATTTCCTTTTTCTCCGAACATAGCTGCCATTATATCTTTAAAGCCATTAATAACTCCAGCGTGATCTGTAAATTCACTATACCCAATATGCTTATGATATGCTTCCCCCTATTTAAATTACCTAGTTCATCTTTAAGTATTGAGAATATTGAAATGCCCATTTCTCTGGCGTCATCATAACCTTGCTTTACATTAATATCAGTACCTGCTTTTCCGGTAAGGATCGGGCCAAAGCCATCCGGGTAAAGTAAATTTCTTATACGAACGATTTTGACATAATTAGCAATGGGTTTTGTGGAGGTAATCAACTGAATGCCTGGTCCTTTAAATTTTCTATCCAAATCAATTTTTTCAGGCGGTTGAACTTGTTGCCATGGAAGAAAAAAGCCAAAAGTCTTTTAATCCAGGAGGAACTTGAGGGAATCTAAGGTTACCAGGTTTTTGATCATACCCAACCAATTTTGTGAGGTCTTCAGAATAACCTTCCTTCTCCTTCTTTAAACACAACAAATTTGTCTGCAGCTAGATTTGCTTGTTTCAATGCCACTGTCAGATCGATTAATGGCTCCTCTTCACCATCATCAGCTAATGGAAAGGTGCCAAAGTGCGTGGCAATACTTTGTGAGGCTTTCACATCATAATGAATTTGCACAGCCTCGGCCGGGGAGCAATGAATAGGTGACATGAACCACGTTGGCTTATAGGCACCAATAGGAATGAGTGCTACGGATATAGGAGCACATCGCTCACCGATTTCTTTAAAGGTAAATTTGTTATAGCCTGTATCACCGGCAAAATAAATATTTCCCTGATGGTTTTTAACGACATAACCACACCACAGCGTTGCATCACGATCGTTTAGGCCACGCCCAGAGAAGTGTTGTGCCGGCACCGATTGAATGGAAAGTGTATCAGAAAGAGAAATCTCTTGCCACCAATCCAGATCAGTAGCAGAAGAAATATGATTGTTATCTAAAAATGATTTTACGCCAAGCGGAGTTATGATCTTGCAATTATAGGTTTTGTAAATATTTTTTACTGTTTGAATGTCGAGGTGATCATAGTGATTATGACTTAGAATGATGTAATCAATCTTGGGTAAATCTTCGAAGCGAATGCCCGGCTGCTTCATTCGTTTGGGGCCGGCAAACCGAAACGGACTGGTGCGCTCGCTCCAAACCGGATCAGTAATTATATTCAGATTCCCTATCTGAATCAAAAAGGTAGAGTGATTGACGAATGTGATCTTCACGCCATCTTTGATAAATGGGTAGGGTTTTTCACCATAGGAAAACTCTTTTCGTTCAGTCCATGGGCCTTGCTTTCGTTGCATCATCCATTGAAAGACATCGGGTAATCCTTTCGCTTGAGCATTACCTGGATTGATAAATTTTTTCCCGTCAAAATGATCAGATGTCGGACCGCTGTGGCTGGGCGCTGAAATCAACATGCCGACTATCAGGAATGAAACCGCCACCAGTAAGGCCGAACCAAGAATTATTAACATAAGCAGTTTCAAGATTTGTAAAATTATAGAAGCTATCTCAAAATTCAACTTATAGAAAGATTGCCATTACTGGCATGACCTGATGTCAGGATCGATATGCTGAAAAATGAGATCGCGGCACAAGGCCGCGATGACAGTTTGATTTCTAATATAGGCCTGGCCTACATTGAGCAACTATTTTTATTGTGCCATCTGCACAATCTTTGCCAGCGCTATGGTGTTGGCGGCTGCCGTTATTTCACCTTCGTTGGTGTCATTCATTTTTAGTGTCAGCAATGTATTATTCATTGGTATTTGCAACTCATAATTTGTTTTTCCAGTGTCGGAATTCACATTCTTATTGAGAATGGATTTGTATCCTTGCACTTTAATCATCTTTTGATTCTCATCGCGCATCATACCGCCAATTACGGGCATCGATAAGACGGCATTGATAGAATTGATCATGGGGGAGTTGTTAATAATTTCTATCGATCCTTTTTTTGGATCGGCCCCATAGTGTCGTTGCACGTATAAGCCAACATAACCACCGGAGCCCGAAACATTATCCTCTTTTTCAATGGCCGCTAATGGTCCTATTTTGGTTGGAAGGACTTTTAAAATTTCTTTTCCGATGGCCATGTCAAGATCACGAAGCGCTTGCTCCATAGCAAAGCGAGAATCCTGCAAGTTGCCCGATGAATAAGAAGCACTTGCCGCAGTTATGTTTTTATCAAAGTCCTGTGCGAGGGTAACGAAAACCGTTGCCTGAAATAATAGTACCAAGTTGAATTTTTTCATGACTTGCATTTTTATTGTTCTCCTAATTCCTTTTTGATAGCATCAATGTCAATCACTTCTGCCGCCTTCATCATTTCAGGTTCAGAGGCAAAGTTGATTCCTTCATAAACAATGATGGATGACTGCCCGATCGGGACGCTTAGGGTGTATCCACTTCCCTCGTCATATTCGATCACAGCCCGGTACCCTTTTATTTTTGTTTGCTTCCAATTTTGCTCACCATTGGTTTGTTGCGCATAGCCTCCCGATAGGTAAGCATTAATACCAGCCATCATAATAGAATTATTGGCGATGGTAACACTAAACTGTTTGTCTTTTTTATCGGAATACTCGCGGTGTATGGTGAGTCCTTCCCACCCCCAACCGGTGCTGGTCACTTTATCGGATTCGGTTTCTTTAGCTAATCCATTAACAGCTTCAGGTAGGGATTTTATTATTTTATTGCCGATCTCCAATTCTACACCCAACATGGCTTGTTGCACGGAATAACGCGCCTCGCCATAGCTGTTCTTTTTATAAGCAACTTCAGCATCGGCAAGATTTTGCTTTACATCCGGAGGTGTGGAAATTAAACCTCCCCCTCCTTTGTTGGAAGGATTGCTGCTGCCTCCGCTTCCATTTTGTCCTCCCTGTTGTCCTGCGGAACCCCCAGCGCCACCTTGTCCTCCCTTACCATTCTGATCTGTTTGTTTTTTCTTTCCGCCAAAAAGCTTGTCAATTTCGTCACCAGCCTTTTGTTCGGTCTTATTTTCTACCTTTTGTTTAAGTCTGTTTAAGACTTGAGCCTGTGTGCCAATCGAAGCCAGACATAGCGCAGTTCCGAAGGCCATTACATATTGGAGTTTCATAGCAAGTAATTTGTAAGAATAAAGATACAAAATTTGAAATCCATTTACAGTCAAATGATACTTCAATTAAGAAGAGAATCTTCCAACTGAATTAAAGGACAAATTTTAATTTAATTAAAGTGTCAACTTTTATGATTTATGTCACCTCACTACGTTGTTTTAACTCATTGGGAGTGACGTGGGCATGGTGAATTCTTAACGATTAATCGTCTATATTTAGCTTCAGTAAAATTTATGTGGTTAATCCTATCTTAATTTTTTCTTATGACAAATCTTTTTGATCTCTCTGGTAAAGTGGCCATTGTAACGGGTGCCAGCAAAGGCATCGGTGAGGCCATCGCAGAACTATATGGCGCAGCCGGTGCTCGCGTGGTGGTGTCAAGTCGCAAGTTGGACGCGGTGAATCGGGTTGCTGAGTCTATTATTAAAAAGGGAGGCCAGGCAAAAGCCATTGCTTGCCACATGGGTGATACTGCTGATATTGCTCGCTTAATGGAAGAAACAATTTCTGACTATGGAACGATTGATATTGTGGTAAACAATGCTGCGGCAAATCCTGCTTTTGGTCCGGTAGTAGAAACGGATGGAAGTGTATTTGATAAAATCATGAATGTAAATGTAAAAGGCCCCTTTGAGTTAGCGAAAAAAGCTTACCCGTTCATGAAACAGAAAAAATCCGGATCAGTAATTAACATCAGTTCCATTGGAGGCTTAAGACCAGAACCTGGTTTAGGAATTTATAGCGTAAGCAAGGCGGCACTTATTTCTTTAACAAAGGTAATGGCCAAAGAATGGGGTGATGATAACATTCGCGCTAATGTAATTTGTCCGGGGCTCATCAAAACAAAATTCAGTGAGGCATTGTGGAGTAACGATAAAATTATGCACACAATGATGAAGATACTGCCTATAAAACGAGTAGGCACACCTGAGGAAATTGCCGCGTTGGCGTTGTACTTAGCCTCAGATGCTTCGGCTTATTCTACAGGTGGTGTATTTACGGCTGATGGCGGCTTCACAATTTAATGATTGATTATGCGTGATATCTTTTATAGCGAAAAAGTCAAAACATTTCTTCCTGAATACAAAACATTTCTTGAGCAGGAAGTTTATCCGGTTGAGTTGCACATCATCACACATCCTTTCAGGGAGTCACTTCCATTATTGAAATCGCTTCGTGCGAAAGCAAAAGAAAAAAAACTATGGGCCCCTCATTTATCAACCAATGATGGTGGTGTAGGCTTATCACTCACTGAGTTTGCACACATCAGCGAAGTGTTGGGCACCTCACCACTGGGTCATTATATCTTTAATTGTAATGCCCCCGACATCGGCAACATGGAGTTGATGCATCAGTTCGCTTCCGCGGAATTGAACGAAAAATATCTGAAGCCATTAATGCGTGGAGATATTCGGTCGTGCTTCGCGATGACCGAGCCTGAGTTTGCCGGATCAAATCCGGTGGATATGGCGACAACAGCTGTACGTAATGGAGATCACTATATCATCAACGGTCATAAATGGTTTACCACTGCGGCTGATGGCGCATCATTCACGATCGTGATGGCACTCACTGATCCCAAAAATGAAAACCCTTATTTGCGTGCAAGTATGATCGTGGTTCCGTTGGATAATCCTGGCTATAAATTGATTCGCAACATTCCGATCATGGGTGATGTGGGTGAAGATTATATGAGTCATGGAGAAGTGCGGTTCACGAATTGTAAAGTTCCTGTTACAAATCTGATTGGAGAAGAAGGAAAAGGTTTTACGTTGGCGCAGGCGCGATTGGGGCCGGGCCGCATTCACCATTGCATGCGATGGATCGGCATCTGTGAGCGTGCCTTTGATATGATGTGCAAGCGTGCTGCAGCGCGACAACTGAAAGAAGGAAAAGTATTGGCACAACAGCAAGCGATTCAGTTCTGGATTGCCGAAAGCCGTGCTGAAATTAATGCTGCGCGATTGATGGTATTGAATGCTGCTCATACGATTGATCAACAAGGAGCCAAGGCAGCCAAAGATGAAATCTCTGCGATCAAATTTTTTGTGGCCGACATATTGATGAAAGTGATTGATCGTGCTATTCA
The DNA here is from genome assembly GCA_964349405.1 of uncultured Ohtaekwangia sp. Classification (GTDB taxonomy): domain Bacteria; phylum Bacteroidota; class Bacteroidia; order Cytophagales; family Cyclobacteriaceae; genus ELB16-189. The sequence continues at coordinate 55,353 of CAYGGY010000023.1, forward strand.
GACACACGGAGGGTTGGGCGTTACCGATGACACCTTGCTTTCGTTCTGGTATCGTCATGAACGAGCCGCACGTATTTACGATGGCCCAGATGAAGTTCATAAATCTTCGCTGGCGAAATCTATTCTGAAAAAATATATTCATTAATTCATGCTCGACCAACCCACCAACATACGTGTAGGCGAAGAACTAGATCAACTAAAATTGCAGCATTATCTGCGTGATAAACTTCCGGGCTTCGATAAAGAAATTTTGATCAAACAATTTCCCGGAGGATATTCCAACCTCACCTATTTTGTGCAAGCTGGTGAACACGAGTATGTGTTGCGCAGACCACCCTTTGGCGCCAACATCAAATCGGCACACGACATGGAGCGCGAGTTTACCGTGCTAACCAAATTGCGTGAGGCCGGCTTCACGAAAATACCGCATGCTGTTCATTTATGTGTGGATGAACGTGTGATGGGAGTAAAATTCTATCTCATGAAGCGAGTGAAAGGAATTATTCTCAGAAACAGATTGGCGAAGGATGTGATTGTAAGTGAAGAATCATTCCGCGCATTATCCAAAGCAACGATTGATCAGTTGGTAAAATTGCATCAGATCGACATTCACACTTCTGGTCTTGATGCACTTGGTAAACCTGAAGGCTATGTGCAACGACAAGTGGAAGGCTGGATAAAACGTTATGTGAATGCACAAACAGATGACATAGCTTCGATGAATGAAGTGGCCGCATGGATGCAGAAAAATATTCCAATAACATCAAGAATATCCTTCATCCACAACGATTTCAAATACGACAACCTCGTGTTAAATCCCAATGACCTTACTGACATCATTGCTATTCTTGATTGGGAAATGGCCACCGTGGGCGATCCATTAATGGATTTAGGAACAACCCTTGCATATTGGGCAGAAGGAAGTGACCCGGATGCCTTGAGGCCATTCAACCTTACGTGGATGCCAGGCAATTTTACGCGCAAGGAAGTTGTAGCGTATTATCAACAGCAATCAGGCGCGCCCGTTGACAACATCGTTTTCTATTATGCGTTTGGTGCTTTTAAAGTGGGCGTGATTTGCCAGCAGATATACCATCGCTTCAAACAAGGGTTTACCAAGGATCCACGCTTTGCGTCACTCATTTATGTGATCAATGCGTGTGGAGAGAATGCGAGAAGAGCCATCAAAAAAAATACCATCTAATCTCCATGACCTCTGTGGTTAATGTTTTTTTAACACAGAGTGCGCAAGGAAAGCACAGCGATAAACGATCGAGTATAAATGCAAATAAATAACATCACCATCATAGGCACAGGTAACTTAGGTGCCCGCATTGGATTGCAGGCAGCAATCTCCGGCTACCACGTTACATTTTATGACATCACCGAACCCATCCTGGATCAAGCCAAAATGGTGATGGATAAAATCCTGCGGCAACTCATTAAAGGGAACTTGCTTACTGATGAGAAAAAATCACAAGCGCTTATGCGGATAAGTTATACTACTGATCTGAATCATGCATTAACCGATTGTGACTTCATCAGCGAAAGCGTTACCGAAGAACTATCGATCAAAGAAAAAGTATGGAAGCAAATTGGTGAATTTGCTCCTGCCAAAACCATCTTCACTACGAACACTTCGTATTTACTTCCATCACAGTTAGCCAACATCTCCGGCCGACCAGAAAAATTCTGTGCTTTTCATTTTCATGACGTGTTCTATGCACGTGTGGTGGATATCATGCCGCATGCAACAACCGATCCTTCATTGCTTCCTCTCTTACAGGAAGTAGGAAAAGTACTCAATCAGGTGCCGGTGATTGTGAAGAAAGAATCACCCGGATACATTTTCAATTTTATGTTGATGGCGGTGTTGGGCGCAGCGGGGAGATTGAAAACAAAAGATATCGCCAGCATCGAAGACATTGATCGCTCATGGATGGTAAACTTCCACATGCCCACTGGTCCGTTTGGTATTATCGACAACATTGGTCTTGACACCGCCTGGCATGTGGTGAAAGAACGAGACGATGCCACTTCAGCCGCTTTTGCAAAACTGTTGAAAGAATATATTAATGCGGGCAAGCTGGGAGAAAAAACAGGCGAAGGTTTTTATAAGTATCCTAAACCGGCCTATCGTGATGAGGGGTTTTTGAAAGGATAATTCAAAATTTATAACGTATCAAATCAACAAATAAAGTTAATATTAAAATGAGAATTTCAGTATCAACACTTGTCATATTCTTCATATTCTTACCCGGTTTCCTTTTTGCCCAATATTTGTCGAATCCATCTTTTGAAGGAACTCCTGCAATGTCAGCTTCTCCTCCCGGTTGGGTTCCTTGTGGTGAATACAGTACACCCGATACGCAACCCATTAATATAGGATGGAATTTTTCTAAAAAAGCGTCAGAGGGCAATACATACTTAGGATTAGTAACGCGTGGAAGTATTGGTCAGATTAATGATAATCTTACGGAAGCAGCAGGGGTTCAATTGACCCAACCGTTAGAGAAAAACAAATGCTATACTCTATCAATTGATCTTTCAACTTTTTTGGGTGCACAGTTCAACACCGGATTTGATCTTATTCAATATAATAATCCCGGACATTTAGAGATTTGGGCTTCCAAAGCAAGTTGTAGTAAAGCAAAGCTTATTTGGAGGTCACCAATAATTGCAAATGAAGAATGGTTAACATTTTCATTTCAATTTTCCTCAGATGACAATTATCAACATCTTGTTCTTGTGGCACAATATGCTGACTCTGAAAAAAAGGTTTATGGCAATGTGTTAGTGGATAATTTTATAATTGCAGTGGAGACTACCAACCTTAATCTTGGAAAAGACAAGGTTATCTGTATGGGGTCCGAGATTCAACTTTCTGTTCCAAATGAAGTAGAAAGCGTTCTGTGGTGGAACAACTCCACCGAACGCAACATTATAGTTTCAACCAATGGCATTTATTGGGCTATCCTTAGGAAAGGAATGTGCACCATTCTTGATACCGTGAACATAACCCTCGTTAATCCTTTACAGGTTGATTTAGGTAAAGATTCATCATTGTGTATAGGAGATAAACTTTTGCTGGATGCCTCTTCCCCATATGCAACGTATTATTGGAGCACCGGTTCGGAAGATGCAACGTTCAAAGTAACACAACCTGGGACATATAGAGTAGAGGTTAAGAATGCTTGCAATACATTAATCGATGAAATAATAGTTACATACAGAGATGAGTGCTGCCAAATTTCTTATCCAAATGTGTTCACTCCTAACGCAGATACCTATAATGATCTCTTTGAAATCAGCACCGAATCATCACTGCTTGACTTTAATCTCCTGATTTTTAATAGATGGGGTCAACCGGTCTTTAGTTCGACAAATATTAATAATTATTGGGATGGATTGGACCAACAACAAGAGATCTCAACGGGAATTTATTTTATAATAGCCAAGATTAAGTGCAAACATTTAAACGAAGAGTTAAACAATACGTATCGTGGACATGTTGTCGTCATTAAATGATCGGTCGGCTTATGGCTTTGCCATACTCCTTCGGCAAACTCATTTTTTTCAGAATTGATTTCCTCCATCTTTTGTCTCTGTCCATACTGCCTGGCTTTATTCTCTTTTCATTAAGACTTGTTGTGGTACAAGTCAAGTTAGAACAGGCCAGTTTTTTAAAATTTCATTTCGATATGCAAACCCACAACCTGAAGTGACATTAACATAATCATTTACTTTTTCTGGTTACCTTCGCTCTTTATGAAAAAACTTTATCTACTCCCATTTCTATTTATCGCGCTAACTTCCATTGCTCAGCGCGCCATCACACCTTCCGACATTTATAAAATCCGCTCCATCAGCGATCCGCAGGTTTCGCCCGATGGCAAATGGGTGGCATATGTTTTATCTATGCCTGATTCGGTGAAAGATAAATCAGACAGCGACATCTGGATGATCAGCTGGGATGGAAAGGAATCCGTAAAGCTCACCGCCAGCAAAGAAGGCGAAAGTAAACCACGATGGACACCCGATGGAAAATACCTCACCTTCCTTTCATCGCGCTATGAAACCAAGAAATCACAAATCTGGCGCATGGATCGTAGAGGTGGCGAAGCAGAAAAGTTAACCGATCTGAAATACAGTATCAGCGATTATGTATGGAGCCCCGATTCCAAAAAGATTGCACTGATCATCAAAGATCAGGAGTCGAAAGAGGAAGAAGAAAAAAAGGACAAAAAACAAAAGCCCATCATGATCGATCGCTATCACTTCAAAGCCGATGGTGATGGCTACCTCGAGCGAAAGCGCAATCACCTATATGTGTTTGATGTGGAAACTAAAAAAATTGATACACTTACCCGCGGAGATTTTGATGAAGTAAGTCCCGTGTGGTCGCCCGATAGCAAAAAAATTGCATTCGTAAGCAATCGCACTGCAGATGCTGATCGCAACGGCAACACCGACCTATGGGTGATGGAGGCAAAGAAGGGAGCGTCATTAAAACAATTGACAACCTGGGCGGATACAGACAACAGTCCGCAATGGAGCCCTGATGGAAAATGGATTGCCTACCTGAAATCACAAACACCCGAGTATGATATTTATGATCAGGGACAAATAGCCATCATACCCTCTGATGGGGGAACACCAAAAATTATCAACACCACATTAGATCGCGATGTATCAGCACCTCGTTGGTCGGCTGATAGCAAGTCGGTGATGGTAACGGTGGAGGATGACCGCAGAAGTCATGTTGCTTCATTTGATCTGGATGGAAAGATGAAATCCATCACCAGTGGTGATCGTGTATTCAATTCACTTCAACGTGGGGCAGGGGATACCTGGGTAACCTTATCGAGCGACCCGATGACACCCAGTGAAATTTATGCGATTGAAAACGGAACCGCACGCAGACTCACACACATTCACGATGAGTTTTTAAAATCGTTGACGTTAGCTACCGTAGAAGCCTTTGATTCGAAAAGCAAAGATGGCACCCGTGTTGGCAACTTCCTCTTCTGGCCGGCAGGAAAACCGAAAGACCAAAAGCTTCCGCTGATTTTGTGGATACATGGCGGGCCAACATCACAGGATGATTTTAGTTTTGATTTAATACCACAGCTGCTAGCCACACAAGGTTATGCCGTGGCCACGGTAAATTATCGTGGTAGCAACGGGCGCGGAATGGCGTTCAGCAAAGCCATCTCGGGCGATTGGGGAAACAAAGAAGTTGTTGACTTAATTGGAGCGGTTGATCATCTTATCAAAGCAGGCAAAGCCGATCCAGACAAACTGGGTATTGGTGGCTGGAGTTATGGTGGCATTCTTACGGATTATGTGACGGCAACCGATCCGCGCTTTAAAGTTGCCGCTAGCGGTGCCGGCAGTGCCATGCAATTATCGATGTATGGAACCGATCAATACACCATTCAATATGAAACCGAGTTGGGTGTGCCTTGGAAGAATATGGACAAGTGGATGAAGGTATCCTATCCATTTTTGAATGTGGAGAAAATAAAAGCGCCCACACTCTATATGGTAGGCGAAGAAGACTTTAATGTGCCCGCTGCCGGCAGTGAGCAAATGTACCAGGCATTGAAAACATTAGGTGTGCCCACACAATTTGTTGTTTATCCCGGACAGAACCATGGCCTGGTAGTGCCGAGCTATCAGAAAGATCGCTACACACGCTACCTCGATTGGTTTAATAAGTATATGCACTCGGATAAGCTGAATGAGAAGTTGCCTCCGAAGAAGTAGTTGATAATAAAAGGATTATAAAACATGCCATACAAACATCTTGTCATTTACGCGTTAATAGGAATGTTCCTTTTGTCATGCGGAGAAGATAAACCTCAGATTAACTACAAGAATAATATTGACACAACATTATTTGTCGAAGAATTCTTCCAAGACACAACGAAGATGTTGGTTGCAGAGCTGCCCATCAAGTTTGACAGTACGGAAACATTGATTTTTGCCATCGGACAAATAAATCTCCAGGAAAGAGGTGGATATAGTAAAATCGGTTCGGGGTCATACAGCGATGCGGAAATAGCTTCAAGCTATTTTAATAAAGATGATTTGATCGGAAATTTTATCAACCTGGTATTTCATGACAAAAGTGGAGAAGAACGTAAACTAACTAACAAAAAAATACGAATTAGAAGTGTAAACTTTCTCAGAGAGATCTTTAACAAAACAAAACGTGGCTATCTTTTATATTCAATCTCGGATCGTGATACAAATGGAGACAAGGAATTGAATAATTCAGATTTAGAGGCATTATATTTAAGTAAGGCTGATGGAACTTCGTTCAAAAAAATCACTAAAGAATTACATGAATTTTATGACTATCATTTGATCGCAGAGGAAAATACAATCTATTTCAGAACACTAAAAGATATTAATAAAGATGGAGAGCTTACGAAGGATGACAAATTTCATTATTACAAAATTAAGTTTGATTTAGATGGCTATTTAGTTTTAGAGCATAACCCATTAAAAGTGTTTGAGTAGACCGATAGGCTGACATTTTTCTTCATAGAACATTAGTTGATTTTTGTAATAGAGTTGTTGTGGTCGCCTGATCGATAACTGGTCTTAGATTAACTATTTAAAAATTCGAAGCACGCTGGTCAGGCGACCAGCATCAACAAAGGTCAGATATCAGTCGAAATTATTATGACAAAGCGATTAAGACTTTCAGAACTCATCAATGAAATTGACGATGTCATTCAAGACCGCTTTGCTGGCGAAACGTTTTGGATCACAGCAGAAATCACGGATGTAAAAAAGCAACCGGACAAACGGTGGTGTTTTTTAAAATTCATTGAAAAGGAAGGCAGTCTCATCACGGCAGAGATCAAGGGTGTATTCTGGTCAAACTCATATAGCAGCGTGGTGCGGTTCGAGAAACTTTCCGGTCAAATCTTTGCCAGCGGCCTCGAGATCACCTGCAACGTACGGGTGCGCTTTCATAAGCGCTATGGCATTGACTTAGAAGTGTTGGAAATAGATCATACGTATGCCCTCGGTAAATTAGAACAAGAAAGGCAACAGACGCTGGATCGGTTAGTCAAGGAAAACCCAACACTCATTCGGCTTGTCGATGGACAATATTTTACGAACAACAAGTCAATTGAATTACCGATAGTGTTCCAACGAATCGCATTAGTCACCGCACCGGATTCAGACGGACAGCGGGATTTCAACCAGGAGATTGTGACCAATCAATATGGCTACGCCTTTTCGGTAACAGAGTTTTTAACTCAGATACAAGGAGACAATTCAAGCAACCTGATTATTCAAAAACTAAAACAGATTGAAGTTGAAAAGGATAACTTCGATGTAGTAGCCATCGTACGTGGCGGTGGCTCGCAAACTGATTTCAAACCCTTTGATAATTATGATCTGTCAAAATATGTGGCTTCTTTTCCGTTGCCCATTTTAACAGGCATCGGGCATGACAGAAATACGAGTATTGTTGATCTGATGGCCCGTCAGCATAAGACGCCCACCAAAGTGGCGAGCAGCATCGTAGAGCACAACTTCAACTTTGAAAGCGAAATCACCGATTTAAAAGATCGCCTTCTTGAAACCACGGAACGGATGATCGACAAAGCCAAAGACAATTTACTTCAAATGAAGAGAACGGTAAAAGCATACAGTCCGTCAACGATTTTAAATAAAGGTTATGCTATCATTACCTGCAACGATCAGATAATCATTGATCCCAAAGACATCAAGCCGAATTCAGAAATAAAAACCATTTTGAAAAACGAAGTTATTCATAGCACCGTCATTAAAAAATCAAAAAATGAACTTGACTTATAACGAAGCATACCGTGAGCTTTCAAAACTTGTTGACGAAATTGAGGATGACAACATTCAACTCGATACCCTTGCTTCAAAAGTGAAGCATGCCAAAGAATTAATTGACTATTGCGAAACCCGGTTGCGCTCTATTGACAAAGAGGTAACAAGTGCTTTGACAGAGAAAAAGCCAACAACACGAAAGAAAAGCAAATAATAACCATCTGATCCTGATCGCTGGCCTGTGTCTTGTCGTGCCTATAAGAAAAACTTACAGCAACATCATAGGATCATCCACCACTCGGTAATTCTCATTAAAGGCATTGATTCTTGTCATGTCTTCGTCCGTGATCTGAAAATCAAACACATCAAAATTTTCTTTCAGTCGAATTAAGTTTGAAGACTTTGGAATCGTGGATACCCCTAACTGTAACGCCCAACGCAGAATAATCTGTGCAGGAGTTTTTTCATATTGACTTGCAAGAGCAATTAATTTAGGATCTGAAAATCGCTGTCCGCGCACGAGCGGAGTGTAGGCTTGCAACTGAATGTGTTTTCTTTTACATTCACTCAACAGGTCTTCCAGAAATAAATAAGGGCTAAACTCCACCTGGTCAACAGCTGGAGTTATGTTTGCATATGTTTCCAGTTCACTCAAAAAAGGAACCAGGTAGTTAGCTACACCAATGGCTCGAACGCGTTTGTCGGCATATAATTTTTCTAGCGCTCGCCAGGTGTCTTTTCTGGACTTCTTAATGGGCCAATGAACGAGATACAAATCAACGTAATCGCAGTTTAACTTGTGGCTGCTCTCATCAAACGCGCGCAATGTTCTATCATATCCCTGATCTCCATCGGCAACTTTTGTAGTGAGGAAAATTTCTTTGCGGGGGACACTGCTCGAACGAATTGCATTACCAATCTCCACTTCATTATTATACATGGCAGCGGTGTCAATCAATCGGTAACCAATTTCAAGAGCATTGATCACCGCTTCTTCGGCTTCGCGGTTGTACATATCGTAAACGCCTAAACCCAACAACGGCATGGTGATGTCGTTGTTGAGTGTTGTAAATAGTTGGCTCATCATAATACTTTACCATTACTGGTCTCTGTCGTTCTCGCGTTACCCTGGACTCTGTTCGTACACATCAACCTTCTTTTTCACTTTTCCCGATCGGTGCTTTCACAGGGTGGCATGATTTCCTTTAGGTCAATGAGTTGTAAGAACACTATGCTTTAAATATATTTTAAACTAGTACGGAATGTTTCGGTCTGCACGAACAAGGACTGAGGTAATAATACAAAAGATACCAAAAACTCATCTTACCACTTTTCTAATCCCAATAATTTTTTGCCAAGCGGTGTGAGTTCAGCACGTTCATATTTGGTTTTCTCCCAGTTGCGTGGATCGCCAGGAAACGCATAACCATCGGGCGGAATGCGGTTGCTCCATGAATTAATGCGCCACTGTCGCATGGCTTCATTGTCCTCTTCGGCCGGCATCATGGAAATGTATTGCGCCATGCGCACCTTATTACCCGAATTGTTTGCGCGTATGCCATGAGGTTGAGAACTATTGAATATCAACAAATCACCAGCTTCCATTTTAACTTTCACAGGCGTAAATCCGGTAGTGTCAGGCTTGAAATGGTCACGATCGGCAGGTTGTGAAAGTTTCCAGTAATCGTAGGTTCGGAATAATTCGGGGATACACTGAAAGCCGCCCATGTTTTCATCCGTTTGGTCGGCCAGCGCTAATACACCCTGCACATTTTGTGGTTTTGTTTCCGGATCGTAATCCCAGTGAATAAATCCTTTGTATTCGTAACCTTCGCGTATTGGCAAATTCAGGTTCGCACGGTCAATCGTACACCATAGTTTTTCTGTTCCCCATATATCGACAAAAGCATCATACACACGTTGAACAGAACGGTTGTCCCACAGGTATTGATGATTATAAATTTCCACCATACCGGTATTGGTAAGTTCTTTCATTTTCATTTCAGCACGTGGCGGGGCATACCAGGTTGAAGGGTCGTTAGCATCTTTTTCTTCAAAGTCCCAAAGGAGTTTTGCCAATCGCTCACAGTTTCCTTTTGGTACCGCCTGTTTGATTACGATGTAACCGTTATGTATCCAGAATTTCCAATCCTCCTCCGTCATAACGCGAAGTGGTTTGCCATTGGAGCGGTCACTTAGTTTAATTTTGCTGGAGGTAGCCGTAGAGGGATTGCCAGGAATCTCTTTATGATTCTGGTTAGGAGCCATTGTTGGGGCCATGGTAGCGGGGGCATTTTTTTCCATGAGTCATTTTGGTTTTTGTTAAGTCAAATGTATTCTGCCTCTTGACTTTAAACTTCTACGTGAGTTGCCAATATTTGTTCTCTATTGATCTTTTGGTTTAGATATTGAATTTTTAAGTACATTCATGGTCAAAAAAAATAGAAAAGATCAATGAAGATCAAACTTGAAAGGGTACAGCCCGATGAAGGAAGTTCGTTCAGGATATTGAAAAATCCGCGGTTGAATGATCTTTTCTATTGGCATTATCACCCGGAGTATGAATTGATTTTTATCGCTGGGGCGGATGGAACACGACATATCGGGGATCACATCTCAAAATATGAAAGTAGTGACCTCGTGTTTATGGGGCCTAATATTCCACACTTGAACTTCGATTATGGTATACAAACCGAGTACGAAAAAATTGTGATTCAACTGCAGGAAGACTTTTTACAGCAAGCCTTGGCTGATATTCCCGAACTGTCAGACATCCGAACATTGTTTTCAAAAGCGCGTAGCGCTATCGCATTTAATGGTGAAACAAAACGCCATGTGGGTGAGAAGTTGAGAGAACTGATTCAAGAGAATCATTTTCGCCAATGGATACTTTTGTTGGAAATTTTTCAAGTGCTTGCCACGAGTACCGAAAGCGAAGTACTCAACATCGCACCCGTTGAACAGAACTATAACTTGAAAGAACAACAGCGCATCAAAATAATATATAAATATGTGGAAGAGCATTATCACGAAAAAGTAGATATTCAAAACGTAGTTGACTTATGTAATTTATCCACAGCTGCGTTTTGCCGCTATTTTAAGCGCATGACAAACATGACCTTCACTGAATTTCTTAATCAATATAGAGTGAACCAGGCAAAAAAATTATTGCTTAAAAATTATAATGTAGGCGAGGCTTGCTTCGAAAGCGGGTTTACCAACTTGTCGTATTTCAACAAGACGTTTAACCGGTATGCAAAAGAAAATCCCATGCATTTTAAGAAGCGCCATGTTCACACATTGAATTAGACCCCACTATTAAATAAACGATATACCCCCAAACTCCTTTCTTTTATGATTGCAAATCTTGGTACGTTCGATCTCCTTATAGTACTCGCCTATTTTGGCATTGTGTTTTATATTGCCCGCTGGGCCACACTAAGAAGGAAGCACAGCCACAGCGACACTGCATCGGCTGATTATTTCTTGTCTGGAAAAAGTGAAGGGTGGTTTGTAATTGGTGCTGCGCTCTTTGCATCCAATGTAGGATCTGAAATTATTCTTGGATTGGCTGGTTCAGGGGCGCGTGCCGATATGCCCAATGCACAATTTGAAATCCTTGCTTCACTGGTTTTGATTATTCTAGGCTGGGTGTTTGTTCCCTTCTATCTTAAGACGGGAGTTTATACCATGCCTCAGTTTTTGGAGATGCGATACTCGCCTGCTGCCCGAACCTATCTTTCTGTGGTTTCTATTCTCGCCTATGTGCTCACCAAAATTTCTCTCATCATTTTTTCTGGTGCCCTGGTGTTCGACATGTTCGGAATTCCCTTTTGGACAGGAGCCATCATCATCGTTTTATCTACCGGATTTTATACCGTACTGGGCGGATTAACGGCTGTAATTTATACCGATCTGATTCAGACTATAATTCTATTAGCAGGAACTATTGCCGTTACGTATTTCGGATTACATGAACTCGGTGGATGGAATGAGATGACAAACACACTTGCGGCTGCCAGTGCGAATCCCGGTAATCCTGATGTGCAACAATTCTTCAACCTGTGGCGCCCAATGTCAGACACAAATTATCCATGGACGGGAATGTTGTTTGGCGCTCCAATTCTTGGCGTATGGTATTGGTGTACGGATCAGTTCATTGTTCAAAAAGTATTATCCGCAAAGGATATAAGTCATGCTCGTAAGGGTACATTGTTTGCCGGATTCTTGAAACTTCTTCCGGTGTTTATTTTCCTGATGCCCGGTGTGATTGCTTTTGCGCTCGCTCAGAAAGGGCTGCTTGCTTTTTCGTTGGATAATCCCGACCAGGCCATGCCTGCCATGATTACCAGTTTGCTTCCGGTAGGATTGAAAGGTCTTGCTATTGCTGCGCTACTTGCTGCGCTGATGAGTTCATTGTCATCTGCCTTCAATTCATCATCGACACTTTTCACTATCGATTTTTATAAACGTTATAAGCCAGATGCGAGTGAAAAACAATTGGTATGGGTGGGGCAAATTGCTACGGTGGTATTGGTGATCATCAGTTTAAGTTGGATACCCTTTATGAGAACCCTGATGGGCGGAGGTATATTTCATTATTTGCAAAGTATTCAGGCGTATATCTCCCCACCTATTGCAGCTGTATTTTTATTAGGACTTTTCATTAAGCGTATTAATGCCCGCGGTGCGATTGTCTCTTTATGGGCAGGGTTTGTATTGGGCGTGTCGCGCCTGGTGACGGAGTTTATGGCCAAAGAAGGAATGATAAAAGTGGACGATGGAAGTTTTCTACATATGATGTTAAGCATTAACTTTTTGCATTTTGCCTTGTTTCTCTTTTTGTTTTGTGGGGTGATCTTGATTTTGGTAAGTCTTACGGCACCAGCACAATCGGAAGAGCAATTGAAATTAGTGACCTATAGGCGCACCCCCTCTGTGAAAGGAGAAAGTCACTCAACAGATTTTTGGCTTACGATCCTATTGATTGTTTGTGTGATCTTCTTGTGGGTATTGTTTAGCCCTTGGGGAATTGCTTAATACTCATAGCTGGTCTGCGAAACACAGACCAGCTAGTTAATTAATTTTAGTCTTTGAGGACACCGACCATGTTGTTATTTAATTGGTGATATGATTTCGTTAAAAGGAAATATTATTTTTCACAGAAAGCACCTTTCGCTATCCATAATTTTTTAACCACGGCATCGAGCAAACCCTGACTTACTGCAGGATCATTTTCAATAACCTCATCAGTCAGCTCCCCGTTCACAATCAAAATACCTCCTTCATTATCACCAAAGACCGCTTCGGTGATTACGAGGGCAGAGTTTTTAACCGACTTCAAATATTCATGGTGCTTTTTAAAAAGAGTCGGCTCTTGATTAATGTTATCCTTCGTAACATAGGGAACGTATCGTATAAACTGATAGGTGATCATCTCATACGGTTCACTCACTGTGCACACCGAGCCAACTTTCGGATAGTATGGCAGTACTTCTACATTCCAGCGGTTGGCCTGCACACCAGGATCGGTTTTTAACCATTCGTGCACCTGTTCAATGTGGCTTGATTTAAAAATAAATATGCCTCCTCCTCCTTCAAACGGACCAGCCGCAATAAGCTTTCCTTCTTTCGCCAGGCGATTTATATTGGCCAAATGGCCATCCATTATTTTCTTAACCTCATTTTCGGGAAGTTCTGCCTGATCGGTTTTCGTATTTAGAAAAACAAAAATATGTTCGGGCGGTTGTGCTGTTGTTGTTTGCCAGCTAAGCATTAAAATGAATCCAATATTTATGAAAGTCCTCATAGGAAAAGATCGTAAGTAATTAAAGTATCATTTTTCTCTTCTGACCACTTACTAAAAGTACACCAAATAAAATCATACCAGTACCCACAATTTGAAAGAGTGAAATGCTTTCCTGCAAAAAGAAATAGGCAAGTAACAATGTTGATACAGGACCTATACTCCCCACAATGGCCGTGTTGCCAGAACCAATTCGGTTGATTCCCAACACTACTAAATACGAAGGAACAACTGTAGAAAGTATCGCCATCAAAAAGCTGTATACATAAACCAGGGAAGGAAAATTCCACAACGAAATATCTGAATTTAAAAAGAAATGAAGCAATACCCCAATCGATGCAAAACTCATGGCATAGCTATTGAATTTTGCTGCGCCTATCATCGGAATCAAACGTCCACTTCCAACGATATAAGCTGCGTAAGTAAATGCACAGATAAAGATTAGCACCGATCCTAAAATAAAATTGCTGCTTTGTGCGGATTGTAAATTTACTTCGCTGATAAAAGCAATTAATAAACCCACATACGTAATTACTAATGCCATCCATTGAATGGGCCTGATTTTCTCTTTGAAAATCATTGAGGACATGAGCATTACCAGTGTTGGATAACTGAAGAGAATCAAGCGCTCAATACCAGCAGTCACATACTGTAATCCTAAGAAGTCGAGCAAACTGCTAATATAATAGCCGAGGCATCCGATCATCGCTACATTCACCCACTGACGCGGAGTGAATTTTACATTTGTCTGTTTTGATGAAGACACCCAGGCCGATCCAACAAAGAATGGCAATGAAAACACCATCCGCAGTGCTAATAATGAAATGGCATCTACTGTAGTGTCACGATAAGCAAGTTTTACAAAAATTGCTTTAGTGGAAAAACAGATAGCGCCCAAAAATGCTATGAGCACACCTCCCATAAAATACTTACGCGATTGCGATACAGAGGTCATGCCCTTCAAGAAACAAGCACGCGCACCAACTTCATTAATTCTACTTCGCTATTATAAAGATTGGGTGAAACACGAATAGCGTCACCCCGAAAAGAAACTGATATTTTATTTTTATGCAATGACTTTTTGAGTTTATCTGTTTGCGAATAAGCGGGCACTCGTATTCCAAATAAATGATGGCCTCTGAATTTTTCATCCTCCACCCAATATCCCGCTTCTTGAAGAATGCTTATCGGCTTGCGTGTTATGCTTGCACAGTATTGCTGAATTACTTTTGGCTTCCACTGATTAATCTGTTTCAAAGCCTCCAGCAGCATAGGCAGTAAAATAAAATTGCTGTGTTCGCCTACTTCATAACGTAAGGCTCCTGGTTGATAGTTGCTTTCAAAATTGACCAGACCCGCAAAGTTTTCGCTATGAAGACGGTTAATCCAATTTTCTTCCACGGGTTTACCCTGATCAAAATATTCTCCGTAATAGGCAAGCCCCAATGAATACGGCCCCATCAGCCATTTATAACCAGCACAGACCAGCGCATCGGGTTGTATTTCTTTCACGTCAAACGGCAACGCCCCTACTGATTGGGTTCCGTCTATTACAAGAAGTGCTCCCACTTCTTTCGTTCGCTTTCTGATTTCTTTCAGACGGAATAAAGTGCCATCAGCCCAATGAACATTACCAAGGGCTACAAGTTTCGTATTCGAATCGATGGCTTCCAGCAATCGTTCATTCCACAGTTTCCCCCTATTTACCAACTCATTTGGGGGTGTTATCACTTTCAGTTTCGCACCGGTGTCCTCACTCACCCTTTGCCAGGGATAATAATTGCTGGGGAATTGTTCGGCAGCTACAATGATATTATCTGAAGATGATAGTTTAATATTATTTACCACGTTGCCCATTCCATACGACACGGAAGGTACCAATACTACGCGATCGGCTTGACCGTTGATAAGTTTTGAAAATTCCTTTCTAATCTTTTCCGTGTCTTTAAAAAAATCTTCACTCGTAACGATGGCTGGGTTTCTCTTTTTATAAATGCCTTCTATTCCTTTTTTCTCCACTGTCTTGAGAATAGGCGACATGTAGGCACAGTTCAAATATACATTGCCTGCTGGCAAAGAAAATTTAGATCGTTGATTGGTAATCATGGTTAATAGTTTTGATAAGAAAGGCCGAGTGAATCTCTTAAATAAAGAAACTCATTTTTATTCTTTGTCCAATAGTCGATGATCAGGTGTTTGTCCAGCGTTGCTGTTGTTGTGTATGTATTTCCATTTTGTTCCTGTTTTTCCTGCCAACCTATAATACGATATGGAAATATTTTCTCAAACTCGATGGCAAGACTTCGCCTATATGAGGGAAAAGTGATACGGTATATAACAATATCTTTTGTTTCATTTTTCTCACAAATTGCTTTTTCGCTACTCGTGCCAAAGTGATTAAGTCGGGAAAAAAATAATCCGGGGATCATTTCAATCTCTCCAACAGGAAGGCTTGTTGGATCTAATCTTATACGATTCCATAATTCATCTTCCAGCCACGCTACCTTTAAATTCTGTGTTTCATCTCCTTCCTTTTCAAAATAGGAGTGGCCTGTTATTACATAATTTTTGTGTTTAAGATTTACTTGTGAAAAAATCTGACCGCACCACTCCTGAGCGCTCATCGTTAATTTTAGTGTGTATGGAACTTGATTTACATCAACCGGTGTAAATGCAGAGAGCATCATCGAATATGGATAAATTCCGGTAACAAAATTTTTTGTCATGTTCAATTTCAATACGCTTGCTTTGTCTGCCCCTCCACTCTTTGGGTCATCCAGTTTTACTTGCCGGTTTATAGAAAAATTTTCTGTAACAAAAATCATCATGGCCTTGCCCTTGCGATCTTCTCCATATCGGTTTTGTAATAAATTATACGAGCTCACTTCCGCGTTGCCCGCATACCAGTAATCTTTAAATTCTTCCGTAATAACTGCCTTTGAACTTCCCAAGGGTTGGGTCGATTGTTGCTCACCACAGGAAATAACGATAAATCCCCATACAACAAAATAAAAGAATCTGTTTAGATACATCTGATTATTAAAAATTTGATGATCTAAACATAACTCAATCTTCGATTATAATTAAACCTCTGGTTACCATTTTTGTCAAATAAATATTAACTTACATCTATA
>CAYGGY010000024.1:0-71912 GCA_964349405.1 uncultured Ohtaekwangia sp.
GCAATTAAAATATGGAGAACCTTTTCATAATGATTTTTTTCATTTCTCGTTGATAAAAAGGCCAGACAGACCAGTTCAGGTAGGGGAGAAATTCGAATTAGTATTTAATAATTTAGGCGATATAGCTCTAAGTTATAAAAATAAATTGTCAGTAAAGCAGCCTGAAGATGGCCAATCAAATCTAATAAATGTTGAATTAAGGACAAGCAAATTATTGCGTGACGTTGATTATTTAAACCAATTGGGTAAAGTCTATATTCAGTTTGGATTGGATGAAAAAAATAGGATGGCGAATAATACAATTAAATTCATCGATGACCAGATTACGGGTGTAAATCAGTCTTTGCAATTAGCGGGTGATAAGTTTACCAGTTTCAGAGCACAGAATCGAACGGTTGATTTAGGTCAAGAGGCAAGTTCAGTAGTTGAAAAGCTAAAACAAATTGAGGGTGAGCGGGCCAATGTAGATTTAAAGTTGGAGTATTATAAAAATCTAAAATATTATTTAGAAAACCGTAATCAGAATAAAGATCTTATGGCTCCTTCTTTAGTGGGCGTGACCGATGAAGCTCTTAATCAAAAAGTTATTACTTTAAATGAGCTTTATGTCAAGCGAGAGGTATTATCATATACAGCTCAAGAGAGAAATCCACAGTTAATTTCGTTAACGGATCAAATTGAATACACACAAAAGGCTTTGAAGGAGAACGTTGAGAATTTGATTTCTAATTCCAATGTTGAGCTTCAGAATCTGAATGAAAGGCAACGATCAGTGAATTCTCAATTATCGAGACTTCCGAAAACGGAACAGGATCTAATTGGCATTAAAAGAAACTTTGATTTAAATAATGAATTATATACTTTTTTATTACAGCGAAGAGCTGAAGCAGAGATTGCGAAGGCATCAAATAATCCCGATGCACAAATTTTAGATCCATCTGACAAAGGCATTGCAGTACTGATGGGGCCTATTTTGTTATTAGATTTATTAATTGGATTTTTTAGTGGGTTAGCTGTTGCATTTTTTGTTGTCTTGGTAAAAGAACTTGCAACTGGGGTATTGACGGATATCGAGGACATCACAAATCGATTGGATGTTCCCATAGTAGGCACCATAACTCTTAATAAGTATAAAACAGAAATGGCGGTACTCCATTATCCGAGGTCGGCTTTGACTGAATCTTTTAGAGGATTGCGATTAAACTTAGAATATTTTTTCCGGAATGTTAATGGAAAGGTTTTGGCGGTACATTCATATGTATCCAGTGCAGGAAAATCTTTTGTGGCTTTCAATTTGGCTGTAATATTTGCGATTGGTAAAAAAAAGGTTTTGTTGGTTGATGGTGATTTAAGGAAACCCCGATTGCATAAAATTTTAAACCAGGATCCTGAACTCGGACTAAGTGACTATTTACAAGGTAAAAATTCTTTAACGGAGATAGTCAGATCAACAGAAATCACAAATTTGAGTTTTGTATCTTCAGGAACGGTTTATGATGGTTCGTCTGAGTTACTGAATAATGAATTGTTGCGAAATTTTGTAGCTCAAGCGAAAGAACAATTTGATTATGTGATAATTGACAATGCACCATTTGGAGTAGTCCATGATCCAGTTATTGTTGGAATGTATGCTGATTTTAATTTGCTTTTAATTCGATTGAATCAGAGTAATGGAGAGGAAATTGATGCCATTAATAAAGTTGCACATGATGGTATTTTAAAGAATGTAATGGTTGCTGTGAATGGTAAAAAACAAACAAAAGGCTATGGTTACTACACCGAAGATTCAAAAGCAGAACCGATTAATATTGAAAATCTAGAAGTGCCAATTGATGTTATCTCGTGAAAATACTCACCATTTGAAAGACATAAGGTTGCAATCTCAGGAGTTAGTGAGATCTTCATGAAAAAGTCTGAGAAAATACGGAAGTGGATTGAATCTATACGACCACAATAACATTATGCACCCGTCTGCTTTGAACTTCATGTAAGACGTGATAGAATTCACGGCTTAATTTGCAGTACTTTTGCTGATAGATATGGACTCAATAAAACTTACTCAATATTCGCACGGTGCCGGCTGTGGCTGCAAAATCTCTCCTGCCGTTCTTGATAAGATTCTTCATTCTGATTCTGTGAAGGTTCAATTTTCCAATCTGCTTGTTGGCAATGAATCTAAAGATGATGCGGCTGTGTTTGATCTGGGCGATGGAACGTGTGTTATCAGCACTACTGACTTTTTTATGCCAATCGTAGATGATCCTTTTACGTTTGGGGAAATCGCATCGGTAAACGCCATAAGTGATGTGTATGCCATGGGTGGATCACCCATGATGGCCATTGCAATTTTAGGTTGGCCGATAGGTAAGATCTCAGAAGAAGTAGCGCAGAAAGTATTGGAAGGGAGTCGCAGTGTATGTGCCAAAGCAGGTATCCCATTGGCCGGTGGCCACAGCATCGATAGCCCGGAACCCATTTTTGGTTTGGCCGTGACGGGCATGGTTCGTAAAGAAAACCTAAAGAAAAACAGTACGGCCAGGCCAGGGGATCTACTTTATCTCACAAAGCCTATCGGAGTGGGAATGATTACGACTGCTCTTAAACGAGGACTTGCACTTTCTGAAGATTTTGATGAAGCTGTCCGGGTGATGTCTCAACTCAATGATATAGGAAAAGAATTGGGAAAACTTGACTATGTAAGTGCTCTCACTGACGTGACAGGCTTTGGTTTGTTAGGGCATTTGATAGAAGTATGTGAGGGAAGTGATGTGTCGGCAGAAATAGTATATACTAAAATTCCTCTGCTCAAAAATATTTCATATTACGCATCAAAGATGATTTATCCGGACAACACCATGCGTAACTGGAGCAGCTATCAAGCCAAGGTATTCGGCATTGGGGCGGAATCATTATTGACATTATGCGATCCGCAAACCAGTGGAGGCTTGCTGGTTTGTGTTGATGCTGCCAATGCCTCCTCTTTTGAGGGGTTTGCAAAAGAAAAGGGATATGGTTTAGAGCCATTTGGTAAACTTGTAAAACGAAAGGAACAATTAATTTCTATTGAATGAGCAACGCATCACCGAACACAAAATATTTTGGTTGGACCTACCCGCTAATAATTTCTATTATTTTCATGGGTAGTTCTTGTGGACCTAAAAAATCCGAAATCGCTGTTATTCCACATACAGTAGTAAAAATATTTCCTCATGATACGTCCGCGTTTACACAAGGCCTGGTGATTGAATACGGAAGGCTTTTTGAAAGTACAGGCCAGGAAGGTTCCTCCTGGATCGCAGAGGTGGAGCTATCATCGGGTAAGCAAGACAAAAAAGTATTATTGGCCAATCAATATTTTGGTGAAGGGATCACCATTCTCAATAAAAAAATATACCAACTCACCTGGAAAGGACGTGTTGGCTTTGTTTATGATATAAACACTTTTCAAAAGATAAGGGACTTTCAGTATGAGCATGAAGGATGGGGCATCACCCACGATGGAAAAAATCTGATCGTGAGTGATGGCACTGATAACATTCATTTTTTGGATACTGCTACACTGAAGGAAGTTGGCGTATTAAAGATTAAACAAGGATCCAGTCCTGTCGATAAGCTCAACGAATTAGAATTTATTGAGGGTTATCTATTTGCCAATCGTTGGATGACCAACGAGGTATTGAAAATTGATTTGTCCAGTGGTGATGTAGTGGGAAGATTGGATTTAACGGAACTGGCACGAGAAGCCAATCAAATGAATCCGTCTGCCGATGTACTTAATGGAATTGCATACGAAAAGAAAAGTGGACTTTTGCTGATTACGGGCAAGTGGTGGCCGTTATTATTTGCCTTACGGCTTGAAAAGAAATAATGATTATAAATCCTTTCTAGTTGTTTCGTTTATTTCCATGATTAGATCAGCCCCATACGCCATGGCCGGAGTTTGATAACCTGATTTAAAGTTGCCATGTAGAATTTTTTCCGCAATGAGCACGGCTGTTTTTGCCGTCAATGAATAACCACTTACGGTTTCAAGCTGGCTAACACATTCTTTGCCATTGCCATCCCAGACTTTTCCCCAAAGAAAACTACGGCCTGTATTTCTTTTTTCCTCACTGGGTCCTGCTGGCTTCTGATCAATTTTATTCAGAAGGTAATTTTTTACCCAACGTTGTCGAAGCAACCAATTAAAGTATTTACTCATTCTGGCATTCTTGATCATTTTGTCCGTAGCGCCTGTATAAACTTCAATATTAGGAATGCCAGTACTGCGCCACGCTGTAGAAATATCTCCCCACGGAATATTTAACGTGGAGGCTTTAAATAACCCAAAGTCAACTTCTAACACTTTTTCACCCAGGTGGATGGGTGTGAGCTTTCCGTCTTTGCGAATCAAACTTCCGTTGCCAAGGCCTTCGGTCATCGTCTTGGAAGTGCCACGCGACAGGCCTCCCTTCGACATCGTAAATGCCAATTGAAGATGTGTCGCAGTAGGTAATCGATTTTTTAAATGCAAGGCGAGACAATCGGAGGGTACAACATCAAAGCCGGTGCCCGGCATAATCATGATCCCCGCGTCTTTTCCTTTTTGATCATAGCCCGCCAGCAATTCAAATACCTGGTGTTCGCCTGTAATGTCTGTATAATGCGTTTTTGTTTCAAGGCAAGCATCAACCATGGCATCGGCCGTATATTGAAATGGGCCACCACAATGAATGACTACAGATCCTTTACGTAAAAGATTTTTTAAGGCCGATGAATCCGTGACATCTACTACTTCAAATGGAAATCCAGATTCTTCACTTTGCTTTTGTAGCAATTCTTTATTGCGTCCGGCAAGAATTACGTTCAGACTTTTTGTTTTGCATTCTTGTGCAATAATTTTTCCTGTATAGCCGTAAGACCCATAAATAATAATGGTTGCCATGATGTGTTATTTAATGCGCTCTACCTCGATGACAAAATACTTGGTGTCACCCCGCCAGGGAAATTTAACTAATCGCTCAACATACTTCAGGCTCACCCGCTCTCCGCTTAGTGATGCATCCTCCAAGGTTTTGATGATATCCTCCCGGTCATGTTCTACTGAAAACTCAAACGACTCTGACACCAAATTGGGCGATTTATTAGCACCAAACGTCTGTAGATTCAACTGACCTTCATAGGTTTTAAAAATAAATCCTTTCTTACTGATCTTTACGACCATACCGGAACGTACCCCTTCCGAGTATGATCCCCAATAGGAGAAACTAAACACTGCAATGGCACCAAGTAGTAGTGCGATCAAAATACGCTTGATCCACTTCATGGTTGTTGTTTTGAGGTTTTGTAACCAGTTTGATTTTTCCATAATATCAACAATGTTACAAATTAGCTTTTCTATTCAATTTAACATAGAAATAAAGGCCTACCGAAATTACCAGCGCAGCAATAAATTGGGAGTTGGACAGCCAATCCTTAACAACAAACCCCCTTTCAACATCCCCTCTGAAAAGTTCTAAAATACTTCTGCCAAAAGCATAGGCCATCAGGTAAAGTAAAAAAAGCTGACCAGCGAATTTTTTTCTGGACTTGTAAAACCAAAGCATCGCCATAATACTAAATATGAATGCTGCTTCATAAAGTTGAGTAGGATGCAACGAAGTATGTAATGGTTCGGCCTGGCATCTTGTGTTTGTAAAGATGACTCCCAAAATACTGTCGGTAGGAATACCATAACAGCAACCAGCCATAAAACAACCAATGCGCCCAAATCCATGTACGATGCAAGTGACGATGGCCATTACATCCAACATGCCCAGTACCGGTATTTTTATTTTTTTGAAATACCAAAGCATAATGGGGATGGCCAGTAATAACGATCCATAAAAAACAAAACCACTTCCTGATATGAGTTTCTTTGGATTATTTAAGTACAAAGAGGGGTCTTCGAAAATGAGGAATAGTTTGCCGCCAATGACTCCGGCCAGCACGAGCATGATAAATAGATTATTGCTTTGATCGAAGGTCATGCCGAATTCCTTCTTGCCTTGATAGTATAAATAATAAAAACCCAGCAATGCACCCAGGGCTATGCAAAAGCCATAGGAATAAATGGTGATGGTACCGGATTCAAAAAGGATGGGATGCATATCAATTGACTTTTGCCAATTTTATAATTGGCAATGAAAGTGATTTCAAATGAACAGTATTTCTGTATTCATTGTCAATTGTTCGTTATCAATTGACAATTAGACAGTCATGATCTCCACTTCTTTTTTCTTTAGCAAGGATTCAATCTTGGCGATTGATTCATCAGTAAGTTTCTGAACAATTTCTTCTGCGTTCTTTACGTCATCTTCCGAAACACCTTTTACTTTTTTAAGTTGTTCATTTGTTTCTTTGCGGATGCTGCGCACACTCACCTTGCCGTGTTCGCATTCGTGGCCGGCCTGCTTCACCAGTTGCTTTCTTCTTTCTTCAGTAAGCATGGGCACATTAATAATTACTTGCAAGCCATCATTTTGTGGAGTAAGGCCGATGTTTGCCACCATAATGGCTTTCTCAATTTCCTGTATCAATCCTTTTTCCCATGGCTTGATAAATATGGTACGTGCATCCGGTGTAGTAATCGATGATACTTGAGATAATGGACTCATGGCGCCATAGTAAGAAACCTGGATACTATCGAGCATCGATGGATTTGCTTTTCCCGCACGGATCTTGGCCAGTTCGTGACCCACGTGCACGAAGGCTTTTTCCATTTGTTCTTTTGCGTCTTCCAGAAATAATTCAAGTTCTTCCATAAGAATGAAATTTATAGTTATTAGCTAATTAACGTTCCTGCATCTTCACCTTTTACAATCTTAAGCAGATTGCCTTTCTTGTTCATATCAAATACAATGATGGGGAGTTTATTTTCCTGGCAAAGAGTGAAGGCCGTCATGTCCATGATGTTGAGCTTCTTTTGATAGGCTTCCTGGAAACTCAAATGGTGATAGCGCACGGCATCTGGGTGTTTTTCAGGATCTTTATCATACACACCATCCACCCGGGTTCCTTTCAAGACTACTCCAGCCTGAATTTCAATAGCACGTAAGCTGGCGGTTGAGTCAGTAGTAAAGTAGGGATTACCAATGCCGGCACCAAAAATTACAATCCTTCCTTTTTCCAGGTGGCGTATAGCCCTGCGCCTGATAAACGGCTCACACACTTGTTCCATTTTAATGCCCGCCATCAGTCGGGTGAACATGCCATGACGCTCTAATGCACTTTGAAGGGCCATTGCATTGATAACGGTTGCCAGCATTCCCATATAATCTCCCTGAACACGATCGATACCCAGCGCCTCGGCCTGACCACCTCGAAAAATATTTCCACCTCCAATCACAATGGCAATTTCCACACCCTGCTCTTTAATGGTCTTTATTTCTTCCGAATACTGTTCGAGCACAGCCGGATCGATGTTGCTGGTTTTAGAACCCATCAGCGCTTCACCGCTGAGTTTGAGGAGGATGCGTTTATACTTCATGTGTAGGTTTAGTTCTCGTTTATAACCTCGCAAATATGGTCATGATTACGCAATTTTCGAGCACGAATTTCGATTTTTGGGTCATATTACGTGTCCTTCAATCACCCAAGCAGTTCTGGAGACTTCTGCAAATTCGTTAAGATATCCTCTGTCATTTCTTCTAATCCAAACTGATGTTTCCAACCCCAGTCTTGTCGTGCAGCGGAATCATCGATCGATTTGGGCCATGAATCGGCTATGGCTTGACGGAAGTCGGGCTTATAGGTAATGGTGAAATCGGGGATGTGCTTTTTTATGGTGGAGGCGACTTGTGCCGGACAAAAACTCATCGCGCCAATATTATAGCTTGAACGGATCTTCACTTTTTCTGCCGGAGCTTCCATCAGATCTAACGTGGCTTTCACCGCATCATCCATATACATCATGGGCAGATAGGAATCGGCAGCCAAAAAGCTTTCATATTTTTTTTCTTTCAGTGCCTTGAAATAAATATCAACGGCATAATCGGTGGTGCCACCGCCTGGAAGTGTTTTGTACCCAATCAAACCCGGGTAGCGAAGGCTGCGTACATCCACACCATATCTTCTGAAATAATATTCACACCAGAGTTCACCGGCCAGTTTGGTGATGCCATACACGGTGGTTGGGTCCATGATGGTGTCTTGTGGTGTATTTTGTTTAGGTGTTGTAGGCCCAAAGGCAGCGATGGAACTGGGCCAATACACTTTATGAAGTTTTAATTCGTGAGCTGCTTCCAAAACGGAAAGCAGGCTTTCCATGTTCAGCTTCCAGGCCCATCGTGGATCTTTTTCACCGGTGGCAGAAAGTAAGGCTGCCAGATGATAAATTTGCGTTACATCATGCTTGCGGATAAGTTCAAATAACCGATCGCGCTGCATGACATCAAATTTCTCATACGGACCTTCTTTCAAAATGCCTTGAGCGTCTTTGATATCAGAAGCAATTACGTTTTCCTGACCATATATTTTCCACAACCCCTGGGTAAGTTCAGACCCTAACTGACCGCCAGCGCCTATGAGCAAAATCTTCGTTTTTTTCATTTATTCAATCGAATGCGGGGCGAAGTTAGATAAAATTACGATTTACGATTTACAAATTACGATTGTAGATTTACGCGATGAATTTTGAAGAGTACCTGATCAGCAAAAAGATAGATAGTCAGGCATTTTGTGCAAATGAGCCCAATCTATGGAATGAGTGGAATGGGTTATTTGCGGAGATGAGCCCGGCTAGTTTTACGGCTCAGAAACTCTACCTGATCAACCCTTTGCGTAGAAAGTACCGGTTGAAAATACCTGACGTGGCAACGGCACCTAAGGTAAATGCACCGGCTGCTGTGAGGCCTGTGATGAAACCAAAACCGAAAATAAATTAAGCCATGTATAAAAGACTTCAACCGGCATTGCAAAAAGAACTGGAATCCATTCGCGAGGCGGGATTATTTAAAAAGGAAAGAATCATTATTACTCCACAAGGAGCTGATATTAAAACTCAGGATGGCAAAGAAGTAATAAATTTTTGCGCCAATAATTACCTGGGCTTATCATCGCACCCCCGCGTGATTGAGGCAGCCAAGCGCGCCATTGATACACATGGATATGGTATGTCATCGGTGCGTTTTATTTGCGGCACACAGGATATCCACAAAGAACTGGAGAAAAAGATATCTGAATTTCTCGGCACTGAAGACACCATTTTATATGCAGCTGCTTTTGATGCCAATGGGGGTGTGTTTGAGCCGTTGTTTGGAGAAAAAGATGCGATCATATCTGATGAACTTAATCATGCCTCTATCATTGATGGAGTGCGTTTGTGTAAAGCCATGCGTTACCGCTATAAACACAACGATATGAATGATTTGAAGGCGCAACTGGAAGAAGCCAGGAAAGCCGGGGCCAATCAAATCATTGTAGTTACTGATGGTGCTTTTTCCATGGATGGCACCATTGCACAGTTGGATAAGATTTGTGATTTAGCAGATCAATTCGAAGCATTGGTGATGACGGACGAATGTCATTCATCTGGTTTTATTGGTAAGACGGGTCGTGGCGTTCCCGAACATTGTGGCGTGATCGGACGTGTGGATATTATCACAGGCACGTTGGGCAAAGCATTGGGTGGTGCTTCTGGTGGATTTACATCAGGACGAAAAGAGATTATTGAGATGCTGCGCCAAAGATCAAGACCCTATTTATTTTCCAATACATTGGCGCCCTCTATTACAGGTGCTTCCATTGAAGTATTCAATATGCTTTCAGAGACAACCGAGTTGCGCGACAAGCTGGAGCAGAATACAAAATACTTCCGCGAAAAAATGACGACTGCCGGCTTCGACATCAAACCAGGTGTTCATCCAATTGTACCTATCATGTTGTATGAAGCACCCCTTGCACAGAAATTTGCCGAGCGCCTTCTTGAAAAAGGAATTTATGTAATTGGATTTTTCTATCCGGTGGTTGCCAAAGGCAAAGCAAGAATTCGTGTGCAGATATCTGCAGCACATGATCGTCATCATTTGGATAAAGCAATTCTGGCATTTACGGAAGTTGGAAAAGAACTTGGTGTGCTAAAGTAGAGTGTAGGTGACGACCTGGTTAACCTCTTACCCTAACGGAATACCGATCAAAAATAAACCACTGAAATGGTTTCACTGAAGCGATTCTGTAGGCCAAATATTATTTATATTTCAATAGTTAATATCCATAAATCCATGACAAAGCGAATTATCCTTTCCATGTTTTCACTCCTGTTGGTTTTTACAACGGATGCACAACGCAAGAAAACAGAAGCTTCAACTCCAATATCTTCTTCGTCCGCCACTGATCTTAATGATTATTTTAAACCAGTAAAGTGGCGAAGCATTGGGCCCTTCCGAGGGGGGCGATCCAATACGGCTACCGGTGTGGTGGGTGATATCAGCACCTATTATATGGGAACCACCGGAGGGGGATTATGGAAAACCGATGACATGGGTATTACCTGGAAGAATATTTCTGATGGATATTTTAAGACAGGGTCGGTGGGCGCTGTGTCAGTTTCTGAAAGTGATCCAAATGTTGTGTATGTGGGAATGGGCGAACACGCCATCCGAGGTGTGATGACGCATCATGGTGATGGCGTTTATAAATCAACAGACGCAGGAAAAACATGGAAGAAAATAGGATTGGATTTAACACAACATATTTCGCGCATTGCTATTCATCCTCAAGATCCGAATATCGTTTATGTGGCTGCACAAGGTGCCTTGTTTAGCAAAAATCAAGAGCGTGGTGTGTTTAAGTCTATTGACGGAGGAGTTACCTGGAAAAAAGTTTTGTATGTAGATGATAAAACAGGTTGCGTTGAATTATCGATGGACATGAACAATCCACGTATTCTCTATGCTGCTATGAATGAATATGGCCGCTTGCCATGGAAAGTAATCAGTGGAGGTGAAGGTAGTGGTCTTTACAAATCTACGGATGGTGGCGAGACATGGGAGAAAATTCAAAAAGGTCTGCCAAAAGAATTAGGAAAGATGGCAGTGTCCGTTTGCCGGTCAAATTCCGACAAGGTGTATCTTCTTCTCGAAAGTGATTCAGATAAGGAATTGGGTGGATTGTTTGTTTCGAACAACGCAGGCGCTAACTGGTCACGCGTTACCAACGATCACCGCCTTGTTCAAAGAGCGTGGTACTACATTGAGTTATTCACCGATCCGAAAGATGAAAATACGGTATATGTGATGAGCGCTCCGGCTTTGCGTTCGCTGGATGGAGGAAAGACCTGGGAAACCCTTTCAGGAACGCATGGTGATTTTCACAACTTATGGATCAACCCAAATGACTCAAAGAATATGATCATCGCCAACGATGGTGGTGCTGGCATTTCAGTAAACTTTGGCAAAACCTGGTCTACACAAAGCAATATGCCCACTGCGCAATTTTATCGTATCAACGTTGATAACAGTTTCCCATATAATATATATGCGGGCCAGCAAGACAATACATCTGTTAGAATAGCTAGTCGGGAATTGGGAAGTGGTGGAATCACAACAGCAAGCTGGACATCTTCGGCAGGAGGAGAAAGTGCATTCCTGGCATTCAATCCTGATGATCCTCGTTATGTGTTAGGTGGCAGCTATCAGGGCACTATTGAGGTGTTGGATACGAAAGCAAAAGCAGACACCAAAATAATGGCGGCACCCATTCAATATTTAGGAATGGATGCGAAGGATATTAAATATCGCTTCAATTGGAATGCGCCCATCATCTGGTCGAAACATGAACCCAATACCTATTATCACGGCTCACAATACTTGTTGCGCACAACCGATATGGGAGCAACCTGGACGGAAGTATCTCCCGATCTTACGCGTAACGAAAAAGATAAACAAGGAAAAGGGGGTGGTCCTTATACCAACGAAGCCGTGGGAGCTGAAAATTATGGAACGCTGAGTTATGTTATAGAATCTCCACATGAAAAAGGAGTTATCTGGACAGGCAGTGATGATGGATTCGTGTACGTGACGCGCGATAATGCAATCACCTGGCAAAATGTTACACCGCCAGGACTACAGGAATGTTTGATCAATGCGATTGAAGTTTCTCCGCACGATGCGGCAACCGCATACATTGCAACCACCCGCTATAAGTTTAATGATCACACTCCGGCACTTTATAAAACCACTGACTATGGAAAGACTTGGACAAAGATCATCAATGGCATTCCTACTGGAGCCTTCACCCGTGTTGTAAGAGAAGATGATAAGCGTAAGGATTTACTTTATGCAGGAACCGAAACCGGGCTTTATATTTCATGGAATGGAGGTAAGGAGTGGACGTCATTTCAATTGAATTTGCCGGTAACTCCAATTACTGATTTGCGTGTGCATCAGGGAGATCTTATTGCCGCAACTTCAGGCAGATCATTCTGGGTTTTGGATGACCTGAGTTTGATCCGTCAGTATAAAAATGAAGAAGGCATTAAACTTTTTCAACCAGAGAATGCTATGCTGGTAAATGGAAACAGTGAGATGGATAGAGCCTCCACAGAATTTGATGGCACTAACCCTTACCGAGGTGTTAACCCTGCCACAGGACTCGTTATCTATTTTCAGTTGCCAGAGTTAAAAATATCTGAAAATGTTATCATAGAGATAAAAGATGCACAGGGCAACCTGGTGCGATCCTTTAATACAGCAAAAGACTCAACAAGCGATGTGCAATCTCCAGATCCTGCTTTGACAAAATCGAAAGGACTTAATCGGTTTGTGTGGAACCTGCGGTACCCAACGATGGTGGGTATTCCGGGTGTTTATATTGAAAGTAATTTCCACGGGCACAAAGCATCTCCGGGAAAATATTCAATCACCTTAAAAAAGGGAGATTACACCACCACGGCAAATTTTGAGATCCTTGCCAATCCTTTATATCCAACGGATACTAAAACCTATCAGGAGTATCATTCATTGATGAATAGTATGGAGATAAAGGTGAACGAGATGCACCAAATGATTAACGCAATGGATAGCCAGCGGAAGCAACTCGATCAACTCCTGGTGACATTACCCGCTGATGAAAAATACAACGCGCTAAAGAAAGAGGGACAGATGTTATCACAAAAAATGAAACAATGGGATGAAGACATGATTCAGCGAAAGTCGAAAGCGTATGATGATGTCGAGAATTTCCCTAATAAGTTCACAGCGAATTATCTGTTTTTAATTAATCAAACCGAAAGTGATATTCCCAGAGTTAATAAGCCTTCGCTTGATCGGATGAAGGAGCTAAATACTCAATGGGCTGCACTTCAGGCAAGAGGAAGAGAAATAGTGGATAAAGATATTCCTGCCTATAATAAGCAACTTTTTGATGCCGGTATTGGGGCCGTTTGGGAGAATTGAATCAATTGATAATACATACTAATAGATCAAGATGGTAAAGGTCAACGCAATCAAATTATTATTCACAGTTACGGTTTTATGCTTTCTGGCAAACTGTTCGCCCACACCAAAGGAAGATTGGGAGATATTATTTAATGGATCAAATCTTGAAGACTGGGATACCTACTTAGGGGCTAAACAAATTTCTGGAGATACTTCAATTTACAAACCACTTGGATTAAATATAGACACCAGCGTTTTTAAAATTGTGAACCTGAATGATGAGAATGTGTTGAGGGTATCTGGAGAAATCTGGGGTGGCATTTCAACAAAGCGTGAATTCGAAAATTATCACCTACAACTTCAGTTCAAGTGGGGCAAATTAAAATGGTATCCCAGGGAAAAAGATTCGGATAGAAGAGATAGCGGACTTTTATATCACGGTGTTGGCGAACATGGGATAGGTGATGGATATTGGTTGAGATCTCAGGAGTTTCAGATACAAGAAGGCGACTGTGGAGATTACTGGGGAGTGGCTGGTGCAGGGTTTGATATCCGAGCCTCGATGAATGCAGACAGTGTCTTTCAATATGACCCACAAGGAGCCATACAAACATTCAGTCAAATTTCTGAATTAGGAAGATTCTGCAAAAAAAATCCTGATGCTGAAATTCCATCGGGTGAATGGAATACGGTTGATCTCTATTGTTTTAAAAATACCAGCGTGCATGTAATCAATAATGTAGTGGTTATGGTGCTTGAAAATTCGAAACAATCAGACGGTGGAGTATACACGGAATTGAGTAAAGGTAAAATTCAACTGCAATCTGAGTCTGCAGAAGTTTACTATCGGAATATTAAAATCCGATCTATCGATCAGATACCGAAGTTGGATTAAGGAGGTTACAATTTAACTTCTTCTGATTCGGATGGTTCCGGTTGCTCTGGTATTTCGTTCCAGTTCGTTGGCTCCGTGTTGTGCAGATATTCCATTATCTTTTGTTCAACTTGTTTCAATTTTAAAGCGCGTAGGTAATGACCGTTGCGTGCTAAAATCAATCGGCCGGTTTCTTCAGAAATGGCGAGAATCAGCGTATCGGTAATTTCGCTCATACCAATGGCTGATCGATGACGCAATCCAAAATGTGGTGGTAAATGATCATTTTCACTCACCGGTAGAACACAGCGGGCAGCTTTAATTCTTCCTTTATTTATAATAATAGCGCCATCGTGAAGCGGGCTTTGCTTGTTGAAAATAGAAATAAGTAATCGCTTGTTTACTTGTGCATCAAGTGCATCTCCGGTTTCTACATAAAATTTTAATTCAATATCGCGTGAAAAAACGATGAGGGCTCCGGTTCGGGTAGCTTTCAACGTTTTTACAGCTTCGATCAATTGGTTGATATCAAATTCTTCAGGCGATTCTGATCGCCAATTGGTGATGGTTTTAAAAATATCATCGCGGTTGATTTCCGTAGTGCGACCTATCAGCAACAAAAATTTCCGTATTTCAGGTTGAAATAAAATAATTGTGGCAAGCACACCCACACCCATAAATTGACCAAGTATGGTAGCCAGTAGTTCCATTTGCGCAGCACGCACAATCAAGTAGACAAGATATAATGCCAGAATGCCAAGAAATATATTCATGGCAAGACTTCCGCGAATCAGTTTATATACCTGATAAAGAAGAACGGCAACCAACAAGATGTCGATTAAATCAACCCAACCTACCTCGAGAAACCCAATGTTAAATACGAATATCATCTCCAGCAAAGGTAGTGAAACTGTTTATCTAATTTGCTTGATGAATAGGCATTTACGTGGCGTGTTTCATTTTATCTAACAGCCGGATGGTTTCTTTTGCTTCCTTCACATCGTGCACACGTAAGATCGATGATCCTTTTAATAAGGCTACGGTGTTAAGTGAAGTAGTTCCACTCAGCGCAAATTCCGGAGTGGTATCTAAGGTTTTCCAAATCATTGACTTTCTGGATAGGCCAATTAGCAAAGGTTGGTCAAGCACATGCAAGTGTTCAAGCCGATTGAGTAGTTCAAAGTTTTGATCAACTGTTTTCGCAAATCCGAAACCGGGGTCAACCAGCACATCTTTTATACCCTGTTGATTTAATTGATAAAGGATCTTGTGAAAGTAGTCGATGATCTCATTCACGAGATTATCGTAATGTGCGAATTGAGTCATGGTTTGCGGAGTGCCACGCATATGCATGATCACATAAGGCACTTGCAAGTCGGACACAGTGTTAAACATATTGTTATCCAGTTGTCCGGCTGAGATATCATTGATCATGTCGCAGCCTTCGGAGATAGACTGACGGGCAATCTGTGAGCGAAAGGTGTCAATGGAAAGAAGGGCGGATGGAAATTCCTTTTTGATGGATTGAATGGCCGGCAACACACGCTTCCATTCTTCATCGATTGTAATATCTTCTGATTTGGGTCGCGAGGAATATCCGCCAATGTCGATAAAGTCAGCGCCTTCGAGAAGCATTTTTTCAGTTTGCTTTAGTAGTTCGCTTTCGCGGCTGTAAAGGCCGCCATCAAAAAAGCTATCGGGGGTCACGTTAAGAATACCCATGACTTTAGGGATTCGCAGATCGATGATCTTCCCCCGAACCTTGAGTGTTTTGTTGGCTGAAATTAATTTACTTTGCACCACCTTATGAATGATAAAACTGTCCACGAATATAAAGAGGTGATTGCCTCCTGCAAAGCATTATTTGCCAGTAAAACTCACGACTACGGCACGGCCTGGCGTGTATTACGAATACCTTCTATAACTGACCAGATTTATATCAAGGCTCAACGCATTCGTAGTATTCAGGAAAAGGGCGTTCAGAAGGTTGATGATCCTATCAAAGATGAATTTGTAGGCATCATCAATTATTGCATCATCGCCTTGATGCAGTTAACGTTGGAAGGATCTGCCCAACTGGAAATGAGTTTTACTGAATTAGAACCTCTCTACGATCAGGCTGTCAATGAGACCTTTGATTTGCTGCAGAATAAAAACCATGATTATGCCGAAGCCTGGCGCGATATGCGCGTGAGTTCTATGACGGATATTATTCTTATGAAATTATTACGTGTTAAACAAATTGAAGATAATCAGGGTAAAACGCTCGCAAGTGAAGGGGTTAAGGCCAACTATCAGGATATGATTAATTATTCAGTATTTTGTTTGATAAAATTGAAATAATTAAAATCGATGCCGGATACTAGTATGCCAGGTTCCGGTATCCAGAAACTAACAGACACTTTATGATTCAAAAAATTATCGATCAATTCTCACGTTATTTTGTAGGAGGGCTACTTATTTTTTCAGGATTAATCAAACTGAATGATCCGGTAGGAACACAAATAAAGATGGAAGAGTATTTTGAAGTGTTCGCAGAAGACTTCGGCTCTTTCTTTCATTTTTTTATTCCATGGGCACTTGAGATTGGAGTGATTTTGATCATTCTGGAAATAGCACTTGGTGTAGCTATACTTATTTTTTGGCGGATGAATTTGACAGCGTGGATGTTATTATTAATGATGACCTTTTTCACGTTTCTTACTTTTTATTCGGCATATTTTGATAAAGTTACTGACTGCGGTTGCTTTGGCGATGCAATTAAACTCACCCCCTGGGAGTCGTTTACCAAAGATGTAGTGCTAATGGTTTTTGTGCTTCATCTTTTCTGGTATAGAAAAAGTTACCAATCTGTTCTCCGTACGCTCACAGGTCATGGTGTTGTTCTAGCCGTTGTGTTGATAAGTTTTTTCCTGGGAGTCTATGCGATCAGGCATCTTCCATTTATTGACTTTCGTGCCTATCGCATTGGCAATAATATTCCGCAGCAGATGCTTCCATTGGAGCAACCGATTATTGAATACACGTTTGAAAAAGACGGAAAGGAAGAACAGGCTACGCAATTTTTATCTTCCGAGGATGGCTATAAATACATTTCATCACGCGTGCTAAATGAAGATAAAACCAAACCAAAAATTACAGATTACTCGGTAAGCAGCCCGGATGGCGAAGACAAAACTCAATATACATTTGATGGCGCCAAACTACTGATTATAATTTTTGATGTTAATAAAGCATCAGCTAAAAATATTGATGCTATCAGGGAACTAACAAAACAGTTGGAAGGAAAAGTAGATTGCTTTGTTCTGACCTCTTCCGGCTCGGATGTTATGGAGGCGTTTCGTCACGAGCATCAGTTGGCAGTGCCCTATTACTATGCAGACGCCACCGTGCTGAAGACCATAATTCGCTCTAACCCGGGTATTGCTTTGTGGAATAACGGAACGGTACTGGGGAATTGGCATCATAATGATACTCCTTCCTCTGCAGAGATTCTTACCCTGCTGAAATGAAAATCTATTTGATAGGTTTGCCGGGTTGTGGAAAATCCACATTGGGAAAACAGCTATCCAAAAGATTGAATATTCCTTTTATAGATTTAGATATCGCCATAGAGCAACGTGAAGGAAAAGCAATAAAGGATATCTTCAAACAAAAAGGTGAAGCGTATTTCCGAAAGATTGAATCAGACACGTTGAAAAAAGTGTCACATGGTCTACCCGATTTTATCATAGCAACCGGAGGAGGTGCTCCTGTATTTTTTGACAATATGGAAGTCATGAATAAACTGGGGCAAACAGTATTTTTGGATGTGCCCGCTCGTGAAATCACCAATCGGATTTTAAAGTCTAATAAGGAGGAGCGACCCCTTCTTGCAAAGTTGGCACCGGATGAATTAAAGGACCATATTGAATTTTTGCGATCACAACGAATCAGCTTCTATAATCAAGCTATGCACAAGATTTCAGCCAATACCATTAGGGTTGAAGACGTGCTACTTAAAGTACAGTCGCCCATAAATTGATTAGAACGGAAAGCCAAGCGTTATCACCGCGAGCGTATTATTGTTTTTGATAGCCACCAAAGGGCTGTCCTTTGAATTTACTCTATAGGGGCGATAAGAAGTTTTGCCTTGAGTTAATACCAAAGCAAAATCGATGTAAAACTTTTCAGCGCGATATCCCAAGCCACCAGAGAGTAAAGTGATTTTTCTATTAATACCATTTTGTTCAAACCGGAAAGGATCAGGCATGTAGGAAAAGCCTGCACGCGCCCGATAATTTTTGTATCGATATTCCCCACCCACGCGATAATTAAAGGTAGATTGATAAAGAGTTTTAATTCTATCATTGTCGGAGCTAAATGAAATGCCTGATATTCCTGATGAATATTTAGCGCCAGAGTAGTTTACCATCTCCACGTCAGCAGAGATGAATCCATATTTTTGAATGAAGACGGTGCCGCCAATATTGAGATGACTGGGGGTTTTCAGATCATATTCAGAAATCACTTCGTCTGTTTTTTCACTTATATCGCGAAGCGTAATCCCATTGCCATAATCCCAATTATTCCATAATGTGCTCATGGTTGCCCGGTATGAATCAGTAAGTTTATATAAAGTTGGAGTAGTATAGGATACACCAACCTGAATCATGTCGATGGGACGGAATATCATTCCCAGGGTTCCGTTCACTCCCGATCCGCTGATTCTTAATTCTTCTTCTAACACTAAATTATCCAGAGGTTGGAAATTGGGATCTAAAACAAAATTAAAATCTGATTCTGTATATGTTTTTTTAGTTTGAAATCGCAGGGCGTTTATTCCAACCCCCGCACCCAGAAAAACCTTGTCAGATAAATTTGCACCATAGGAAAAACTCCACTGATTTTGCCCTCCTGTTGTTTTCACGTCTTCTAATTGGTTAACCTCTCTTATGTCATTTGGACCATATACTCCCATTATAGACATGTAATCATAACGCGAAGCATTCGGATTCAAAAAAGTTGAGTCTTCGATAAGGTAATTATTGTAAGCAAGACCAGTAGGGGTATTAAAGTTGTCTCCACCGTTT
The DNA here is from genome assembly GCA_964349405.1 of uncultured Ohtaekwangia sp. GTDB lineage: Bacteria > Bacteroidota > Bacteroidia > Cytophagales > Cyclobacteriaceae > ELB16-189. The sequence continues at coordinate 19,341 of CAYGGY010000024.1, forward strand.
GTAAAAGTGTTAGGGTCGTACCCAGTGGCATCTTCAATAAAATAATCAATAATGGAGTTTTTGTTATTGATTCCCTGATAGGATAAATTTTGGTTGAAATTATTGACGCGATTAAAAGACACGGCAAATGTGCCGCTCAAAAATCCTTTTCTGCCTTCTTGTTCTGTTTGAAATATCAACCCCAAACTTGGAATATTGATATTGGTTTTTGTTTCCGTGCCTGTGTTGCCGAGGTAGTCTGAAGTATTTTTGGCTGTATTGAAACCAGGTGAGATCGCAATCTCCGATCGGTTAAACATTCCTAACCCTGCCGGGTTGGAGAAAGCAGAACTGTAGTCTCCGCCCAAACTGGTTTGCACGCCACCCATTCCTTGTATCCGCGCACTACCTCCGGGCCTGATTCGGCTGAAAAGTAAAGCCGTTTCTGTTGTACTTTGAGCCCATATCAGATGCGGTAAAAGCATGAGAATACCAATGAGCCATCTGCCCCTGCTTTTCATACTATTAAAATTTTAGTTTATTTAGATTAATCTCTCCCGCGTCTTGCTCCTGATGAGGAACCTCCTCCTACGCTACCACTACTACGGTCACCACCTCCGCTTGAAAAATTGCTATTTCCAAAATTTGAATTGGTAGTGCGGGAACTTGAGCCACTATCGAAAAACGAGGAATTGCTCCGGCTATTACTTCCTGAATTTGACCAGTTAGAAGAACTGGAATTAGTGTTGCCTGATGTCCTTCCGGAATTGCTCCATGTTGACCGCGCTGCTGAATTGGTCTCAGGGTTTGCTCTCCATCCACGTTGATAATAGGTATTGGAGTTTGTATTTCCGTCATCGGAAACCCGACCATTAGCACCGCGCACTCTGCCTTGTGAATCGGTCGTGACCATGGATGCACTTCTATTGCTTGTATTTACATAATTATTAAGGTCGTTGCTACGTGAAGTGCGTTTGCTATAAACGGCACCGCTTTGATTATAATCACCATTACTGATTATCACCGCATGGCTCGGGTAATAGCTGCTGTTCCATCCCCAATTATTATAATAATTCATGCCATAATAATTATTCCAGAAAGGAGAGCTTCCCCAAGCCATTGAATTGTATCCTCCCCAATTATTAAAATTACTCATGCCAAATCCCAGACTCATATAATTTGACCAACCAGTATTATAGAAACTATTAAATCCATTGTAACCATACCCACCATAAGGGTTGTATCCATACATGGAAGGATAAAAGCTACTATAAGGACTTCCGAATCCTGGCATCATTCCAAAATAGGGATTGTACCCTGCAGTAGCATAATTGTAATTATTCCAATTGGAAGAAGAGTTATTATAAAGTTTTTGATTTACGGCAGTTGGCGCATAGTTAGGGATGAAATAGGGAGCCTGTTCAACCGAACCTGATGGTTTAACCGTGCTTTGAGAAATATATTCCGGATTCACATTGCGTGCTGAATAACTATCCGTTGGGTTGATGGCCGTTGCCACTTCATGCTGGGCAGAAATGTTATTCAAGGTTAAAGGCTTTGAAGCCTGTAATTTGGCCCGATCTTTTGAATTAAAATACATGTCATCATACTCAACCACTTGTGCTGATGCAGCCAAGGCAGCCGAAACGGCCAGCAGACTCAAGAATGTGATTTTGATTTTCATAAGTTTTTTATTTAGCTCCTACTTTCAATAACATGAAACCCAACCTTACAGCTTTTTCTCTACAACAAGTTTAACGATAAAAATGTGCTTCTTGTGCAACTTTATTCCTTGGTAGTTATGCCAATTTGCAAATTAAAATTTATCAAGAACAAAGGTCTGGCTCACAATCCTACTCTATATTTGCCGGACTTAACAAAGTTACGAAATAAATAGAACGAATTTCAATGGGAAAAGAGATTACAAGCCGCAGTGAAGATTATTCGCAATGGTACATCGATCTGGTAAAAAAGGCTGATTTAGCAGAGAATTCTGATGTCCGGGGTTGCATGGTGATAAAACCGTATGGATACAGCATTTGGGAGAAGATGCAACAGGCGCTGGATAAAATGTTTAAAGACACCGGACACGTGAATGCCTATTTTCCTCTTTTCGTGCCTAAAAGCATGTTTGAAGCTGAAGAAAAAAATGCTGAAGGTTTTGCGAAAGAATGTGCAATTGTAACTCACTATCGGTTAAAAAATGATCCGAATAATAAAGGGAAATTAATGGTCGACCCTGCTGCCAAACTTGAAGAGGAGCTTGTGGTGCGCCCAACCAGCGAGGCTATTATATGGAGCACGTATAAAAAATGGATTCAATCGTACCGTGATTTGCCACTTTTAATTAATCAATGGGCAAATGTTGTTCGTTGGGAGATGCGCACGCGCTTATTTCTACGCACGGCAGAATTCTTGTGGCAGGAGGGGCACACGGCACATGCCACAGAAAACGAAGCGATAAAAGAAACCGAGCAGATGTTGAATGTGTATGCCGAGTTTGCGGAAACATTTATGGCCATGCCGGTGATCAAAGGAAAGAAATCAGAAGGAGAGCGTTTCCCGGGAGCGATCGATACCTACTGTATTGAAGCTATGATGCAGGATGGAAAAGCCTTGCAGGCAGGAACCTCTCATTTTTTAGGTCAGAATTTTGCCAAAGCTTTTAATGTCCAGTTCACGAACAAGGAAGGCAAGATTGATATGGTGTGGGGCACCTCCTGGGGTGTGAGCACGCGCCTGATTGGTGCGTTGATTATGGCTCATTCTGATGATGATGGTTTGGTTTTGCCGCCAAAGCTTGCCCCCATCCACGTGGTGATTGTACCTATTTTCAAAAATGAGGATGAGTTGAACAGAATTTCTGAGCAAGCCAATTTGATTGCAGGTGCTTTGCGCAAACAAGGATATTCGGTAAAGTTTGATAATCGCGATACACACAAGCCCGGCTTCAAGTTTGCCGAATATGAATTGAAAGGAGTGCCTGTTCGCATCGCTATTGGTCCGCGCGATCTCGAGAACAAAACGGTGGAAGTGGCACGCAGAGACACCAAAGAAAAACAGTTGATGAAGATGGAAACGGTGGCGAGTGAGATCCCCGCTCTGTTGGACAGTATTCAGGAAAACATTTATCAAAAAGCCTTAAAGTTTAGAACAGAGAAGACAACCCAGGTTGATTCTTACGATGAATTCAAAAAGGTGTTGGACGAAAAGGGTGGTTTTGTAGAGGCTCACTGGGATGGTACTTCGGAAACGGAAGCAGCCATTAAAGATGAAACAAAGGCTACCATTCGCTGCATACCGTTGGATGTAAAAGAGGAGTCAGGTAAGTGTATTTATTCAGGGAAACCCTCTTCAAGGAGAGTGGTGTTTGCCCGGGCTTATTAAAATTTTAAACTGCGAACCTGAATTTTTAATTACCTTTAAGAACAAATCCTTTATAGTTTAGCTCGATATATGGTTGAATGGATTACGGTTATTTCGTTGATACTTATTGGCCTTTTTTTAGTTGTGGCTGAAATCATTTTTGTGCCCGGCACCACACTGGTTGGCATAATCGGATTCGTGTTTTTGATGATGGGAATGGGGTTTAGCTTTAATTATTTTGGCAGCGAAACAGGCTGGGTAACCGTAGGAGTAACGTCCGTGGGGACAGGCCTTATTCTGTATTACTCGTTCAAATCAAATGTATGGAGCCGGTTTTCATTGAAATCATCTATCGACAGTAAAGTAAATGAGGGCGAAAACGACTTATTGGCCGTTGGCAAAGAAGGTCATGCTGTTTCAGCATTAAGGCCCGTGGGCAAAGCAGAAATTGAAAATAAAATGTACGAAGTGAAAACGTTGGGAGAGTATCTTGACAGTGGAAGTAAAATTCGAATCATAAAAATTGTATCAAATCAAATCATTGTAGAACCTATAAATTAAAACTATGGAAGGCTTACCATTTATTCTTATCGTCTTTGTTAGCATCGTTGTTTTTTTCATGTTCATGTATTTCGTGCCAGTAGGATTGTGGATTAGCGCAATTTTTTCTGGTGTGAAAGTTACCATTGGCGAATTAATCGGGATGCGAATTCGTAAAGTGCCACCCGGAATTATTGTTAATTCTTTAATTACTGCAACCAAGGCAGGATTAATAGTCACCACGCGTGAATTGGAAACTCATTACCTGGCTGGTGGTGATGTGCCAAACGTAATTCGCGCTTTGATTTCAGCAGAAAAAGCAAATATCAGTCTGACCTTTAAGCAGGCAACCGCTATTAACCTGGCCGGTCGCGATGTGTTTGAAGCGGTGCAGATTTCTGTAAATCCTAAAGTAATTAACACACCCAAGGTTGCAGCCGTAGCTGCGGATGGTATTCAGTTAATTGCCATAGCACGTGTAACCGTGCGTGCCAGCCTTGCCCAATTGGTGGGTGGTGCCGGTGAAGAAACCATTTTGGCACGTGTTGGTGAAGGTATAGTTACTTCCATTGGTTCAGCCAAATCACATAAGGAAGTGCTGGCAAATCCTGATAAGATTTCGAAACTTGTTTTATCACGTGGTTTGGATGCCGGCACTGCATTTGAAATCCTTTCTATTGATATTGCTGATGTGGATGTGGGTGCTAACATAGGTGCAAAACTTCAAACCGATCAGGCTGCTGCCGACTTAAGAGTTGCGGAAGCAAGAGCGGAAGAGCGCAGAGCAATGGCCGTAGCGTTAGAGCAGGAGATGATTGCCAAAGCACAGGAAGCACGGGCCAATGTAATTCAGGCCGAAGCAGAAATTCCAAAGGCAATTGCACAAGCTTTTATTAGTGGAAATTTAGGGGTAATGGATTATTATAAAATGCAGAATGTACAGGCCGATACAGAAATGAGACAGTCAATTTCCGGATCAGGTTCAGGTAAGACCAGTCAGGGCACTGAAAATAAATAAGAACCCACGAACCTACTATCGTGTTAAAGTAAAGGGCCACAAGGCCCTTTACTATTTTATTTCAACCTCTTTCCACTCCGATTTTTTAAAAGCAAGAAATTGATTATGCTTTTTATCAAAAGAGAGCTTCTCATAAATGATCGGAATAACGTTAAGGCCTGCGGTCGTTAATACACCAAACTTTCCATCGATGCCTACTAAAACAAGTCCATTCTCTAGTTCAGATAAATAATCAAATCGAGGGTCAATTAAAATAGAACCATTTTTATCGGCCAGGCCGGTTAAGCCACCAGAGAAAAGGAGATATTTTTTATTCGTCAAATAGTGTATGGAATCATATTGAAAAGATAAAACAGGCTTCCCCGTTTTATCCATCACTCCTGATTTCCCATTTCGGTAGGCGATGGCCAGGCCATTCTGAAAGTTGCTGACCTTTTCATAGTTGGGGTTTATTACTACCTGATCAGACATGTTAATAAAGCCCCATTTTCCAATGAGTTTGAATGGCGCCAGGCCTTCATGAAATTCACCGATGTTATCGTATCGGTTGGCAATTCGCAGTCGTCCACGTTCATCAATAAACCCATACTTGCCATCTCGCTTTATTCCTCTAAAGCCTTCACTGGATTGAAAGACACGTTCAACATTATCCATAGCGGGTGGACTCACACGGTTTACAATGCGCCCCTGATAATCAATTGTCTTTTCTGTTCCATCAGCGAGATATTCTAAAAAATAGTCTTCTTTAAATTCTAATCGGTTATCGGTAATATAAACGATGTCTCTGTTGAAATTCTTTAAAAGAATATTTTGATATTGTTTCTGTGCATAGAGCTGATCGTTAATCAGTTTTATAGGTAAAGATTGAGGGGCCACCAGCCAGTCTTCTTGTGTATTGATGATTCCATACTGATTTTTGAATTTAACAACGAGCTGATCGTTTACAATTTCAACCAGCGAATCAAATACACAATGAACAATTTCGTCACCAGTTGTAGAGAGCACTCCCCAATAGTGGTTGTTCATTACCGGGTATAGGTTTTTGTATTGGGCCCCAATCCAATCATAATTTTTTTGTGTCAGGGTTTTGTTAGTCAAGTTAAGTAACGACCAGCCTTCTATCTTTTTGTAAGCTCGTAACGTGTTCGCGTCTGCGTAGAGTGAGTCATAGACAAATGGAACTACGGGAGTGTTGTCCGATTTTATGACGCCCATTTTTCCTGATAGCCGGGCCAGGTACATATCACGATCTCCGATTGGAGTCAGCTGATCATAACGCACCGGGCAAATTAATTTGAGATCATTATTAATCAGGCCGTATTTCCCGGAAATTCTTACGATGAATATTGTTTCATTAACAGGGCTAAGTTCATCCGATGAAAAACGATTGATGACTTCATTTTTGTCGTTGATAAATAGCCATTCGTGTGGAAGTTGCACTTGCACTTTGTTTTCTCCGATGATTCGAATGGAGTGGTAAATGGGTTTTAATTTTATGATTCCATCCCGGTCAATCACGCCTTGATTTAAATTTTCATAGATAATAGCTTTATTGTTATAAAATTGAGAAATGCTATCAATCTGAAAGTCCGTAATTGGTTTCCCGTCTTCTCCATGTAATGCAATTTTTCCTGTTTCATCCTCTACGGCATAGCGCAATGTTCCCAGTGGATAGATATTCTTGTATCGCATTGGAATCAAATAGTGATTTTCCAGGTCAATCAATCCGTATACATAGTTAGCCTTGTTGAGATTGAAAACGATGGCCCTTAATCCATAAATGGAGATCCCCTCATATTGAAATGGTATTTTAACTTCACCCTTCAGGTTGATGCATCCTGTTTTGGTGTGGGCTGGATTAAGCCTCTTTCGTGCAACGATATTATCGGCACCGGCAAACACCAACGATTCATAATCTGCTTTGGTGATAAATTCATTTTTAAGAGTAAGCAGTCCCCATTGGTTATTGATTCGGTAACCGGTCACATTTCCAATGACAGAAAAACTTCCATCCGACCATCCAAGGGCTTCAAAGGAAGGAGGTATCACGACCTGACCTTGGCCATCTTTGATACCCATCTTTCCATTGTCGGAAAAAATCTGGTAAGATTCCGCCCGGGTAATGCCGAAAGAAAAAATAATAGTAAAAAGAATCACCGCCTTCATGGTTACAAAGTTAGCGGGTTGAAATAGGATTTTAAGTTTTTATTGGAACTACTTAAGGAATTATTGATGAAAGGTTTAGGTCAACGACAAACTAACCTCATTTAAAGTTTATCGATTTTAAATCTTCAGGAGTATCGATATCGAATCGTCCTTCGGCCCAATCAATGGTGGTAACCAAGCCTGTATTACTCTCCATAAATGCCTTGGCTCCTTGAGTGTCTTTTATTTGCAGAAGTTCTGAAAAAAGTATTCGATCAAATAATGCGGGCACTCCTATTTTGTTTTCATAATGTGATGCCACTATTTTACTTGAGGTGTTTTTATAAACATCGAGCAAAGCGATCAGATGAACAGATGTGAGTAATGGTTGATCACATACCATCACCACCACGGCATTGGTTTCTGGTTTTGATTGTATTACATGTTGTAAGCCTGCTTTAAGAGAACTACCCATTCCTTTTTCCCATTCAACATGAGTGATAATTTCTACCGGAAGGTGTGCAATCGTTTTTTTGTGCAGGTCAGCATGGGCGCCCAACACTACTACTACGTGTGAATAATTTGCATCGAGAGCCGCCAGGGTTGATTGGAGCAACAGCGGCACACCATTAATTTCTACCAATTGTTTTGATTGACCAAGACGTGAAGAGGAGCCTGCTGCGAGTAGAATGATTGAACAATTTGTGACCATTTGAAAATAGAATAAGTCAATTTAATTCCGGATCCATGATTCTGAATGTTAGATTCTTGATACCCGTAACGAGCAGCATCCTGAATGTTTACCTCATTTCGCCAATGCAAACGCTATATACTTATCGCCTGATTTCGTACTCATTTTACCTCCACCACACGCAATGACTACGTATTGTTTTCCATTGACTTCATAAACGGATGGTGTGGCATATCCACCGGCTGGAAGCGTGTGTTCCCACAAGACTTTTCCAGTGCTACTATCAAAAGCCCTGATTTTTTCATCGCGGCTTGCAGCAATAAAGATGACACCACCAAGGGTGACCACCGAGCCTCCGTAATTTTCTGTGCCTGTGGCTGGAATTCCTTTTTCTTTTAATTCCTTAAATTCTCCAAGCGGCACTTGCCATTTGATTTCTCCTTTATTCAAATCAATTGCATTTAATGTTCCCCAAGGGGGTTGAACCGCTGGATGACCTTCTGATGTGAGAAAGCGAATGTAGCCGGTGTTAGAATAAAGAATCTCCGGATCACGCTCAAAGGATCCTTTTTTCTCTTCTTCTGTTCGCTCATTCATGTCGAGAACATAGCGCGAAATAGCATCGCGATCTTTCTCACTTAAATGTGAAAACGCAGGCATCACCCCTTTTCCGGTAAGCATAAATTTCATCAAACTTTCTTTTGAATATTTAGCCTGTATGTTTCGCAAAGAAGGATAGACGTGTCCATCACCACCCCGCTCTATTCCATGACAGGTAGCGCAGTTGGTGCGATACAACGAAATGCCAGCCCAGGTGTCTTCCTTCATCCTTACGTCTACCATCTGTAAGATCCACGGCATTTCGTTAGCATTCACATACAGGGTTCCGCTTTGTGGATCGAAGGAGGGACCACCCCATTCGGCACCACCATCAAAGCCAGGGAAAATGATGGTTCCCTCTATGCTGGGTGGAATAAAAGGCCTGCCGGTTTTTAATCCTTTAAACTTTTCTTTCAACGATAATGAATCAGATGTTAGGGTGCTGATCATATCCTCACTAAAAACTTGTCGTGCAAAGGGTGGTGGCTTTACAGGAATTGGCTGGGTGGCCCAGGCTTGCTCACCTTCCAGGTCAGAAGCAGGAACAGGAATTTCTTCAACAGGGAAAAGGGGTTTTCCGGTTTCGCGATCCAACAGAAAAACAAAACCACTTTTTGTAACCTGGGCCACAGCCTCTTTCTTTTCACCGTGATGGTTTACGGTAACCAACACCGGTGAGGCAGGTAAATCGCGATCCCACATGTCGTGATGCACAGTTTGAAAGTGCCATCTGCGTTTACCGGTTTCGGCATCTAGTGCAAGTACACAATTGGCGAAAAGATTTTGCCCGTGACGATTGCCTCCGTAAAAATCAAATGAAGCTGATCCTGTGGAAGCAAAGACTAATCCTCTTTCATGATCCACTGCCATGCCTGCCCACGAATTAGCGCCACCAATTTTTTTCCACGCATCTGGTGGCCATGTTTCGTAGCCAAATTCACCAGGTTGTGGAATGGTATGAAATGTCCACATCAGTTTTCCTGTTTTCACATCAAACGCCCTGATGTAGCCAGGTGCAGCAATGGGCCCCTCATGCACCCGTGAGCCTATGATGATTAAATTTTTAAAGATTACGCCTGGTGTGTTAGCCAGCACCATGAGATTAGCGGTGCGTTCACCAAGGCCTTCCTTTAAGCTTACGCGACCTTGTGTTCCAAATGTTTCAACTTTCTTTCCGGTGAGGGCATTGAGCGCATATAAGTTCTCTCCGAAAGAATATAGTATGCGTTTGTCTTCGCCTTCTTCCCAATAGGTAACTCCACGATTTACGCCAAGCCCTGAGTTAGTTTCGCCAGGTTCAAATTTCCATAGCAAATTTCCGTTGGCGGCATCTACCGCAAAAGCTTTTAAAGCGGGGGAAGTGCCATAGAGCACACCATCTACCACAATAGGATTGCATTGTATTTGAGTTCGGTTGTTAACAGTATCGGCATCACCGGATTGATAGGTCCAGGCAACCTGAAGTTGATTTACATTTTCTTTATTGATCTCACTGAGTTGCGAATATTGAATTCCATCGGCTGTCCCTCCTTTTATTCTCCAGCCTGAATATTTTTCATCGGGTTTACTACAGGCAAAAAAAAGAACTATTAAAAACAGGGGAATAAATTTCATGGATATTGAATTTTAATTTAAAGCTTATAAAGTTAAGCTGGCTTTACAAGAATTTTTATTCTAGGAAAATGATCGTTGAAGGGGAAGAATTAAAAACAGGATTACTTTTTTCTTGCGGCCTTTACTTCAGATGGTGTAATCACCCCACCTTTGTTGCCAAATGAATTAAAGATGTAAATCATCAGGTTACTCATTTCTTCATCGGTAAGATCGAAACCAATCATTTCGCCATTATACACTTTTCCATTCACGGTCATTTCACCGTTGGCTCCATACAAGGTCTGCTGAATGGCTCGTTTTTTATTTGCCAACAGATAATCTGATTTGGCCAGTGGAGGAAATATTCCTTCCAGCCCTTCGCCCTGATCCATATGGCAACTCACGCAATTTCTTGAATAGATTTCTTTGCCTAGCTCAGCACTTGCAGCAAGATTAATCTTGGGCTTCTTTTGAAACGAAACAAAACTGATTAAAATAAAAGCGGATAATAACGATGGTAAAAGAATTTTTTTCATGATTTATTTAAAATAGGATTACGTTTTTTATACTTCTTCCAGGTTGAATGGTAACACGCGTATTCGTTTGCCTGTTAAATCAAAAATGGCATTGGTTAACGCAGGCGTGAAGGGGGGCAACCCCGGCTCACCCACACCACCGGCTTTTTCCTCATTGTCCACGATGTGAACTTCTATCTCTGGAATTTCATTGATGCGCGGCATTAAGTAGGCGTTGAAATTTTTCTCAACAGCAAGGCCATCGGCAAAATGAGTGGCATGTTTTGTGGCTGCGCCCAACGCCATTACAATACTTCCTTCTACCTGAGCTTTAATAATGTCGGGGTTTACATACCATCCGCAGTCCATCACCGCCCACACTTTATCAATTCTCACTTTTCCATTGGCTCCTTTTGATACTTTCACCACTTCACCAACAATACTTGAAAAGCATTCGGTAATGGCTACCCCATATCCTTCATTCTTCTTCCGTGATTTCCAGCCGCTCACGTCTTCCAGTTTGCTTATTAAAGTCTGGTAGCGTTCTTCCCATAAATGTTGCTTGCGGAAATCAAGCGGATCTTTACCTGATTCGATAGCCATCTCATCGATAAAACTTTCATAGGCAAACCCATTGGTAGAGGCATACACGGAACGCCACCACATCACTGGTATAGGTGAATCCAGCGGAGCATCACCAAAACTGTAGTTAGGCAGTGAGTTGAAATAGGGCTCAAGCAACCCTTCAGTTACGCTATCATTATATCCTTCTTTATCAGCACCTGGTTCTTGAGTGCCCATGTTCTGTCCGGCCATCTTGGTTTCGAAAGCGCTTATCTTTCCACTATTTAACCCGGCTTTGCAGTGATAGGCCATGCCCGGCCGGAAAGGGCCCACAGTCATGTCATCTTCCCGCGTCCACACAACTTGAACGGGCGCTTTTATTTCTTTGGAGATCATCGCTGCCTCGTAGGGATAATCGGTAAATGCTTTACGGCCAAATCCTCCGCCAAGGAAAGTCATGTGAACGGTTACTTTCTCCATAGGCAACTTCAAATGTGTGCTTAGATTACTTTGAATCCAGTCCGGTGCCTGAATAGGTCCCCATATTTCACACTGATCATCGGTAACATGAGCGGTGCAGTTCAGCGGCTCCATGCAGCTGTGCGATTCATAGGGAGTTTCATAAAAGGCTTCCATTTTCTTTTCAGCCTTTTCAAAGGCAGCAGCGAAATTTCCCTTGGTGCGAAATGAAATGACTTCACCTTTCGCTGTTTCGCGTAATTTTCCATAAAGCTGTTCTGTGCTATGATGCGGAAAAGCAGAATCATCCCACTCCACTTTTAACACTTTTCGTCCTTGCATAGCTGCCCAAAGATTATCCGCCACTACGGCTACCCCTTCAAACATATTGTTAAACACATCGCGGTTTACTTTAAAGACATGTTTCACGCCAGGTACTTTTCTCGTTGCGGTGTCATCAAAGGTTTTTACTTTTCCTACAAAGCGAGGACTTCGCTCCACCACGGCATACATCATGCCGGGAAGTTTAAAGTCGATACCAAATACAGCCTTGCCGTTTACTTTTTGAGGATTGTCCTGGCGTGGCAAGGGCTTGCGAATGATTTTATAGTCCCGCGGGTTTTTTAGTTTCACCTCTTTGGGTGGCTCTAATTTGGATGCTTGCTCTACCAACTCGCCATAGCCTGATTTTTTTCCTGATTGCCGGTGGATAACCTGGCCATTTTCCGCATAGCATTCTGATTTGCTCACGTTCCATTTTTTAGCGGCCGCCTCGACAAGCATCTCACGTGCTGAAGCACTTAACCGCAGCAGATTTTTATAAGTGCCACGCACGGTAGAACTACCACCGGTAACCTGACTGCCATATCTTTTATTGTTACCAACACCGAAAACAATATTCACCTGGTTGATATCTACTTCTAATTCTTCTGCGATGATCTGCGGTACCGTCTGATACGAACCTTGCCCCATTTCGGCCCGGTGGTTGGTGATGGTAACCTTGCCCGCGGTGTCAATGGAAATCCAGGCGTTGAGTTCCGTAGTAAGTGAGTCAGCCATAAGCGGCTTTATTATTTCTGCCTCTTTGCCTTGAGCAGGCAAATAAAAACCAAGGGTGAAGGCTGCACCGGTCATGCCGGAAAGCCGGATGAAGTTTCTTCTTGAAATATTTTTATTGATGGATTCCATAATCAAAATTATTTAGACGTGCCTTTCTCGTTCATTAATTGTGAAGCCGTTTTGATTGCTTTACGTATGCGTGGATAGGTGCCACATCGACAAATATGACCTTGCATGGCGGTGTCAATATCTTTGTCGTTAGGATTCGGGATTCTTTTAAGTAGGGCAGTGGCGGCCATAATTTGTCCGCTTTGACAATAACCACACTGAGGCACTTGTTCTAAAATCCAGGCTTGCTGCACGGGATGTGAATTATCGTTGGATAATCCCTCGATGGTAGTAATGTTTTTATTGGCTGCTGCCGAAACCGGAATGGAGCACGAGCGCACAGGTGTGCCATCCAGATGTACTGTACACGCGCCACATTGCGCGATGCCACAACCGTATTTGGTACCGGTGAGTCCTGCTAAATCGCGAATGGCCCACAACAAAGGCATTTTTGGGTCTGCTTCGATCGTGTGGGTTTTGTTGTTGATTTTAAGTGTTAGAGATGCCATGGTAGGATCAGTTGAATATTAAAAAAGTCCTAAAAATTACAGCGTATGCGTTGTAAAAACTAGGTGAAATGCGATGAGCGGTTTATTCTGTTTAGGCAAGAAATAAATGTATTAATTGTTGGTTGCCGGTTTTTGGTATAGTGCTATTCGTAGGCAAAAAATGGAATTCTTTTTAGAAGCAGCAAATCCTGCAAATCAAATTTTCAAAGTGTCACATTTCTTTTACAAAAGACAGCGTTATGTGTGGAAAACGATTGAAGCTATCTTTATTCTCTTTATTATTTTTCAATCCTTTAACAGCAGCACCCCAAAAGATGAAGGCGTATGAAAGTCAGGTGTTTTAGAATCTGGTCTTACCCAACTAATCCATTTTATATTTGATGCATCTTCTCCTTTTAATTCGGGGCTTTCGCCCCTGAACAATCCTGCCTCTAACGAATTCTCTTTTAGAAGCCCAAGTTGTATTAACGATTCTTTACGGATAGCCACTTCAACGGTATAACCGTCTTTTGTCTGGTTGGCTTTTACAATCAATTGACCTGTCGGCCACGACCATGCTGCGTTGATTTTCCAGGGATACTTTGCTTCATAATCATAAATTCTTCCCTTGGCGTCCAGTTCCAACCCATAGTACGGCAACATTTTAATGTCCTTTCTAAAAAATATTTCTACCCTGTCGGAATACAACGTTTCTGATTTTTCATTTGAATTAACATACACATTTATTTTTTCGTCTTTCACTTTAAACAAGCAATAAAGCCAGTCCTTGCTATGCAACGCTTTGAAAGAAGTGAACGGAGCTTTTTCATTTTCCCAGGGATATATGAAATCTGAAAGCTCGGTTGCTTTTTTCCATAAAGGACTATCACCTTTCCCTGTGATGATGATTTCCTCTCCGTGAATTTTATTGACCGAATAGGTTTTTGTCTCTTCGTTTGTGGGTGACAAAAATCCGGTTGCGATAAGGGTAATAAAGAACATGCGGATCATAATCGAAATCATTTAATGTTGGGTTGCATTCAAACAAAAGATTCTTTTATCAGGCAGAGGCTTTTAATAGTTCTTCCTGAATTCGTTTGCCTACAACTTGTTCCTGCCCAGCCTTCAACATGAAAACCGTTATCCGGATGCTGCCTTCTTTTTCCCAGGCAATAACTTCAATGGAAGGATTTCCTTTGCGCAATCTTTCACCAAACTCAGTATGATTGACTTTTACTTTTGTCATATCCCATGAAATCTCCAACGAGGGCGTGTGATTCGCTACTGGCGGCACGATCACTTCCGTAGTTACACCTGGGATTTTTTTCACTGCCGTATCGATCACGGCAATTCGTTCTTCCCATATCTTCCAATCTTTAGCATGGTCTCTTTTAATGTAACTATCAAGGGCCACATACATGCCGATCATTTCCTCTTTATTCACTTTCATGCCACGACCAATATTTCCTCCTCCCGGAGGTCCATTTAAACGGGCTGCCGCAATCAGATCTTTTTTGCCCATTAATATTCCAGCACTTTGCGGTCCGCACATCGCTTTGCCACCTGAAATACACACCAGATCAAAGCCCATAAGGTTGTATTTCCACAAATTCTCTACCGGAGGCACATCAGCCGCCATGTCAAGCATTGTTGGGATAGTATGTTTCTTCGCAAGATCTATCCATTGCTGATGTTGAATTTTACCAACAGGTGCTTCACGATTGAGAAACCACAACATGGCGGTCTTTTCATTGATCGCGTTTTCCGCTTCTTCCATCGTTTCAACAGACACGATAGAAACACCCGTGTTGGTGAGCGCATGATGGTATCCGTTGATGTGTGATTTTTGAATGATTACTTCTGACTTCATGCCCGTGCCTTCCAGCTTTGGAAGTTGAGCTACTTTTTTGGAATCAATTCCCGTCAGCACACCGGCTGTGCCCAATACTAACGCAGACCAACACCCGGCCGTGACCATGGCAGCCTCAGCCTGGCACAAAGCAGCAATCTTTTCCCCTACTTTATCCTGCACCTCCTCTAACATCACAAATTCTTTTGAACTGCTTTGTATGGCTTCCATCACCTCATCGGGCATCAGCGAGGCAGTCATCGCTGTATAATTTCCAGCTGCGTTGATAAATGTGCGCAGACCAAGCTCCTTGAATAAATCACGTTTTGCGTAAAGAGTGGCTGCATTTACAGATTCAGTTGGAGTACCTGCCAATAAACCGCTCGCAAGAGGCGCCAGTGATAATCTTTTTATTATTTCCCTGCGCTTCATGTTTTTATTTTAGATCGTTTAAAATCCTTTGTATGTCTGATGGAATAAACTAAGAGACAGAAGCCTTTTGTAATATCTCCTTTATCCGCTTGGATACAATTCTTTCTTCACCCGGTATCATCATCCAGGTAGTGATGTCCACGGATTCGTTTCCTCCCATTGTTTCAATCGATGGATGACCATTACGCAAAGCTTCACGCATCTCGTTCGGTGTAATTTTTATCTTTTTTGAATCCCAACGCAAGCGTAAAGAAGGAACATGATTGGCTATTGCCGGAACATGAAATTCAGGTGTTACCCCCGCTACCGATGTGGCTGCCTCTGCAATCATTTTGGTTTGTTTTTCCCACAATGTCCAGTCCGCTTTATGATCGCGCGACAAATAAACTTCAATGGCTACCAACATACCAAGAATTTCCTCCTTGTTCACTTTCATTCCTCGACCTACCGTGGCTCCATTAGGTGGCGCATTTTTACGTGCTGCCTGAATTAAATCTTTTCTGCCAAGCAACAATCCAGCGCTTTGAGGACCCCGTATTCCTTTGCCGCCTGAGAAACACACTAAGTCAAATCCCATCTGCGTGTACTTCCACAGGTTTTCTGCAGGAGGAACATCGGCTGCGCAGTCATTCATGGTTGGAATGTTATATTTTTTGGCGATCTCTACGAACTCCACATCTTTAATCTTGCCCTCGGGATTACCATAATTCAAAAACCACATCATCGCAGTTTTCTCGTTGATGGCTGCCTCCAGTTCTTTTCTCGTTTCTACTTCAATTATTTTAACGCCAGCATTGCGTATGGCATGATCGTATCCAACACGATGACTCTTTTGCCTGATCACTTCTGTTTTCAAACCAGTCATGTCCGTAGGAATGCGATCGGCCTTTTCTGAATCAACACCAGTAATTACGCCTGCTGTTCCTAATGTTATTGCAGAGAAAGCACCTGAAGTTACCATGGCCGCTTCACACTTGAGTAACTCCGCAAGGCGCTCGCCAACTTTATCCTGCAAGTCTTCCAATTTCACATATTGCAATGCAGAATAATTAATTGCTTTGATTACTTCCGGATGAGGGAGTGATGCTGTTAACGCGGTATAGGTTCCCGCTGCATTGATGAATGTACGAACGCCAAGTTCTTTGAAAAAGTCACGGTCAAAATCTTTTTCTACAGTGGGTTGAGCAATGGCTTCGCCAGCTACCATACTCATCAAAGGCAATGTGGCCAACCCCTTTAGAATGTCTCTACGCTTTGTCATCTCATTTCCTTTTTAGTGCAGCAATGCAATCAATTTCTACTAATGAATCGCCAGGTATGCCACCGGCAGCGGCTATTGTAGTGCGAACAGGAGGATTTTTTCCAAAACGACCGCGAAAAACTTCATTCATTTCCTTGTAGTCTTTCAGGTCGTTCAAATATACGTTCACCTTTAAAACACGATCCATGGCTGATCCTGCCTTCTCAAGTTCTTTCTGCAATTCATTTAGCACATGATCGGTGTGGGCTTTAATATCACCTTCAAAGTGAGCGCCTTTTCCGGCAATGTAAACAAGACCGCCATACACCTGTGATCCAGAGAACAGGGGTATCTCCTGATCATAAACCACATCACCGGTTTTGATAGCATCATCACTATCTTCAATAGATAATGAGTTTGCATTGGCGGCTGAAAATCCAAATAGGCCCGCGGTTCCAAATAGAATTTTTTTAAAAATTGATCGTCTGTCGGTTTTCATGATTCTTAGTTTAGTTTATGACTATAAATTATCGCTCAGTTTTTTACGGAGTTTTCTTACTTCAATAGCGGTTATCGCATCTTCTTTTTGACCGAAGTTCTTTCGAACGTAGGTTAACACTCCCGCTATTTCTTCATCAGAAAGAAAAGAATGCTTGGGCATCACACCATTGTAGCCAACACCATTCACATCAATATTTCCTTCAAGGCCTTTCAAGATTATATTAATTAGCGTTGCCTTATCACCCTTCACCCATGATGCGTCAACCAAAGAAGGAAATCTACCTTCTGCGCCCTTCCCATTTCGTTGATGACAGGGTGCGCAATAAGTAGTATATATTTTTTCGCCACCCACCAGTTGTCCTTTTTGTAAATTATCGTTGATCTCATCCGGGGTGCGGATATGCGGAAGGTTTTTTCGATTTTCCATCCCGGCAAGGTTTGATTCACCAAAACTCTTTTTATCACCCTTAAACATTACGCGCCAGATTTTTCCTTTCACTGTTTCGGATAAATATAAAGAACCATCCGGCCCCATGGCAATGGCCATCGGGCGATAAGGTGCATCACTCACGTCAACGATGGGATCTTCGCCCACAAAACCATCCGCAAATACTTCCCATTGACCAGTTGGTTTTCCGTTTTCAAATGGAACAAAGGCAACAAAATATCCTGCTTGTGGATATGGGGCACGATTGGTTGATCCATGAAAAGCAATGAACGCTCCATTTTTATAACGATCAGGAAATTGATCGCCTGTGTAAAAGAAAAGATCGTTGGGAGCCCAATGTGCAGGGAATCCCAGAAGTGGTTGTAGATACTCACTTCCCTTTCCTTCTTTTATTCCATCACCTCCATATTCTGGATTTAACAAACGCTTGCCTTTGTCCTGATCATAATAATAATAGGGCCAGCCGCCATTGTCACCTTCTTTTACACGCAGAAATTCTTCCGAAGGATAGACAGCGCTTTGCCATCGGGTAAAGAGATTGGCATTCCTTGCATTGAGGTCATCTCTTCCATGAACGACCACGTACAAAGTGTTATCAGATTTATTCCAATCCATTGCTACAAGACTTCGAATGCCAGTAGCATAAAGTTTCCCGTCTTTCTGTTGAGTTTGCCCTGGTTTGCTGGCATCGAACTTCCAAATACCGCCATGGTCTTCCAATTGTGAACAGGGGTCTTCCCCAGGTTCGCCAGGGATGCGATTTAATACCTGACAAACATCGCCTGGGGCACCATATGGAACGTAGAGGTTGCCTGCTTCGTCCAAGGCGATTGGTTTGGCAATGTGTTCATAACCATGTCTATCATGCTTATAATCATCAATGACAATTGCTTCCACTTTTCCATCTTGAACTAATTGCCCCGGAGTAATCTTCAATCTGTACACTTCACCAGCGGTGCTGAAATACATGTATCCATGATGGATACGCATAGCGGTTCCATAATTTCCTTTGTCTTCATAATTGCCAAAGTATTTTATGCTGTCCGCCTTTCCATCATTATTCACATCGCGCAACGCAACGATTCCTTTGGGGTTACCTCCTCTTAATTTTACATAAATGTCGCCATTGTCGTTGACGGCCATGTGACGGGCGCTGCCAACGCTATCGGTCACTACCACCACTTCGAAACCACCGGGAACAACAAGACCTCCGTTGTCGGCATCACCTTTAGGAAGTTCCATTTTGTTTCTGCACTGAAAGAGTGCTGCAGAGGCAACAATCAGAAATGCCAATCTAACAACTGAATAGTTCATGATGAAAGATTTACTTATAAGGAGTTCCTGCCATTCCATTCAAATCCCAAACGACATCACCATTTAATAATGTCATTTGACAGGTTAATTTTTTATCACCCACCACTTTAATTCCGCCCACATCCACAAACCCAAAGGTTCCTTTATCAACACTAAAAAGGGCAACATCACCTACAGCACCTACTGTTAAATGTCCCAGTTCTTTTCTGTTTATTTCCTGCGCGGGGTTCCAGGTGGACATTGTTATCACTTCGTTTAACGTCAACCCAATGTTCATAAGTTTTGACATTACATTACTCATGTCTTTCATGCCTGCATTCATGCTCCCCGTATGCAAATCGGTGCTGATGGAATTGGGTTTGAATCCTTGCTTGATGGCAGGCACAGCCTGCTCAAACATAAAACTGCCACCTCCATGCCCCACATCGAAAATGATACCTCGTTTTTGTGCGGCTGTTGCATATGGCTGAACCTTTCCATTTTCTACTACGTGCATTCTTCCTTTTGTTTGACCAAAGCAATGCGTTACGATATCTCCGGGTCTTAATTTTTCCAACAACAATGTTTCCCAAGATAATACAGGTTCAGCAGCGCCAAAGTCGATCATTACCGGAATGCCCGCAAGTTTTCCGGCTTCTACTGCGCGTTCTGTTGGCGCCCACTCTGAGCCCATATAGTGCGCCAGTTTTATTCCTACAATTTGGTCGGGGTATTGTTTGGCAACCATAGCAGTTAGTTTGGGATCCATATCAGCAAGGTTTTGCTCGACAGCGCCACCACTCATACCTGATCCAACAATATTCAAAAAGGCAAACATTCTGGTTTTCGAATTAGCGAAAGCTTTGCTTTTAAAATCGGCAAAATTTCTCCAGCCTGCACCACCGGCATCCACGACTGCCGTTACCCCAGAGCGGAATGTGAATCCGTCAGGAGGCAGAGCGGTATAGCTATCGCTTAGATATTTATCCTGTACTGTGCCGAAGTAATGGTGGCCATGAATATCGATCAGGCCAGGCACCACATACAGACCGGTTGCATCAATAATCTTTTTTGCCGGCTTGGAAATTTTCGGGGCAACTTCTGAAATCTTATGATCTGTGATGGCCACATCCATTATGGCATCTATGTTATTTTTAGGGTCGATGACATGGCCGTTTTTTATGAGGATGTCAATGGATTGTGATTGAGCTGCAACAAAAGCAAAAAAAGTGAACATAAAAGCGATTAATCTATTCATAAGGTTAGGGGTTATACAGTATACAAACTAAGTGCATTTTTTAAGTGAATCTGATACAATGGTTATTTAATGAATTCTTGATGTGATATAAGATTCAACATTTTCCTGGGTTATAATTTCTAATGGAAAAAACTCTGTTTTCGGAATAATTTTTTTAAAAAGCAAATGATTGACCATGTGACTTATCCCAAGGAAAACCTGCCGCTTAGGATTTTGGTTAATCAAAAAACTAATCCAGCCACTTTTTAAATACTTGAGATTTTCCTGCAACATATCGTATCCAATTAATCGAATATCACTTCTGGAACTATCTTTTAAAATATGTGCGACTATTGACACTGATTTGGAAGTGGTGACATATATGCCTGTGATCTTTTTATTTTTTACCAATTTTTCAATTTTATGTTCAAAAGACTTCTTACTAGCCTCCAGGTTGATACTCGTAATTTTAAATAAATGATGGATGTTCTTTTCATAATATTCCTTGAACCCTTTTTCTTTTTCCATAAGATAAAGTGAGTCGATAACATTTTCGCCAATATGTAAGATAACAAGCTCTTCAGGCTTATCGCTTTCTTTGCCGATACTCATCAATTGTGCTGCTAGTTTACCACTTTGAAACAAATCCTGACCTATAAAGCTTAATGGGTTTGACTCAGGGATATTCGTATTGAACAAAACATAGGGAATTTCTTTTTTTTGTAATTGACTAAATACCTGAAGCGCCTGTGGGTAAAAAATAGGTGCTATTACCATCCCATCTGGTTTCGATTTCAACGCTTTGTTTGCCATGAGTTCCAGCGATAGCTTTCCATCATGCTCGTAAAAAAAAGAGTCGATGGCCACGCCATAATTATCCCATTCATTTTGGGCTTGGATAATCCCTGATTTTACTTCTGCCCAATAAGGATCCTCCTTGGGATCAGGTATTAGCACAGATATGCTTATATTTTTAGTTCGCCTAAGCGACCTGGCTAACAAATTAGGCTTGTAGTGAATCTTCGTAAGTACATTATTAACCTTTTCAAGCGCTTTAGAAGAGACATTGCCACGCTTATGCAACACTCTGTCTACCGTTCCTTCAGAAACTCCGGCCATTTTAGCGATGTCCTTTATGCGAATATTCTTAGATATCATTAAAAATAAATACGGTGTTTTACTGTTTTCGCACACAATTTAACTGTGTGCGAACACAATTCCCAAATAAAGTTTTGTTTTTATTAATTTAGATAACTAATTTACCTCATTGATTGGTGCAGAGTTGCACGCAATCCCACACAAACCCAACTATTATTTATTAATTATGAAAAAACGATTACTTAAGCTCACGTGCCTGATCATGCTACTTAGTGTGTCAGTGTATGCGCAGAAAGTGACCGGTAAGGTTACCTCTGAGACAGATGGAGCTCCTATGCCAGGAGTTTCGGTTCTGGTGAAGGGGACATCTACTGGTACTGCTACCGATTCGGAAGGTGGCTACGTATTAAATGTTTCCGATGTGTCTAATAGCACTTTGGTCTTTTCCTTTATAGGATATGTGACTAAAGAAGTACCACTTCAGGGAAGGTCAGTGGTGGATGTGGTCTTATCAGAAGACGCCACACAATTAAACGAAGTTGTAGTTACCGCCTTGGGCATTTCCCGAGAGACCAAGACTCTTGTGTATGCAACTCAGCAGGTGAGACCCTCTCAATTGGTGGAAGTAAGGGACGCGAACAACGTGATGAACTCATTGCAAGGTAAAGTTGCCAACGCGGTGATTACTCAAGGTTCGGGTGGTCCTGGTTCAGGTGTTCGCGTTGTGCTTCGCGGTAACCGCTCAATCCAGGGAAGTAACAATGCACTTATTGTTGTAGATGGTGTTCCTATTACGAACGGCACTAGTGGTACTATCAACAGTGATTTTGGTGGTTTGCAAGGATCAGATGGTGCATCGAACATCAATCCAGATGATATTGAGTCTATGACTATTTTGCGTGGTGCATCGGCAGCCGCTCTTTACGGAAGTGCTGCTGGTAACGGAGTAATCGTTATCACAACAAAAAAAGGTGCTAAAGATAAAGTTACAGTATCCATCAACTCAGGTATTACCACTGAAAGACCTTTTGTAATGCCTAATTTCCAGAACGAATATGGCCAGGGAAATTCAGGGGTATTGAAAAGTACCTCAGGTGAAAGTTGGGGACCGAAAATGGATGGTCGGTCATTTACAGGATATATGGGTGAACCCCGTACTTATTCAGCTCAAAATGACAACGTCAAGGATTTTTTCAGAACGGGTGTTTCTTTAAATAACTCAATTGGAATTTCTGGAGGTTCAGAGAAAATGCAGACCTATTTGTCTTATACTAATAACAGGATTCAAGGTATTCAACCCAGTAACGATCTAAATCGTCACACAATTAACCTGCGTATTTCGAATAATATCGGCAAGAGAATAAAAACAGACGCAAAGTTGAATTACATTCTTCAGAATACGGATCATAAATATGAAACAGGAGAATCTGCACTTAGCCCTGTGCTTGCTATTTACCAGATTCCACGCAACGTAAGTCTTAGTGATGCTCAACATTATCAGGACCTGAACAACGTAGGTGTGCCTGTGCGTGCGCCTTATCCGGTTATTAATCCTGCCTTGTATCAAAACCCATATTGGATTGTTAATAATACAGTAACCAATGAAGTGCGTAATAGAATTATGGGATTTCTATCTGCTTCATATGATATTACCGATTGGTTGAAATTAAGCGGAAGAGCAAACACAGACAAGTACACTGATGTTTTGGATAGATCTTTCAATGCCGGAACCGTAGGTGTTTCAGGAGTTGGTGGTTCTTATAGTAGGCAGGAAATCAATGTTTCTCAATATTGGTTCGATACCATGCTTGAAGGAAAAAATAAATTGACTGATGACCTTAAGATCGATTACCGTGTAGGAGCAATCATACAAGACAACAAATATGATGCGCTTTATACAAGCGCAAACGGCCTGAATGTAACAAACAAGTTTGGTTTGAATTTCGCAACGAACCCAGTTTATGGTCAAGATGCTGTTCATTCTCAAACACAGTCTATGTTTGGCCAGGTGAACTTTTCTTTCAAGGAGGCGATCTTCCTGGACGCCAGCTTAAGAAATGACTGGAGCTCAACCCTACCTTCACCTTATTCTTTCAGCTATCCATCTGTAGGTGTTTCAGCTATCATTTCGGATTTAGTGACTATTCCCGATGCCATTTCATTTTTGAAACTTAATGCCAGCTATGCTGAAGTAGGTAATGGAGGACGTGCTCAGTTGCGTTTTAACACGTATGGCTATTCTCAAGGCGGTGTGAATGGATTTATTTACAGAGGTTCTACTCAAGCTATTCCTGATTTAAAACCAGAAATTGTTAAAAACCTTGAACTTGGTCTTGAAGCTAAGTTTTTGGAAAACAAACTTGGACTTCAGTTTACTTATTATAAGAGTAATTCATTCAACCAATTGCTAGAAGTTGGTGTGCCTGTGGCTACTGGTTTCTCCTCCAAGTATATCAATGCTGGAAATATCCAAAACCAGGGTATTGAAGTGGTTATTAACGGATCCCCTTTAAAAGACGGTCCACTTAAGTGGGATATTGGCTTCAACCTAGGCATGAACCGTAACAAGATCATTGAACTCACACCAACTGTCAAGGAATTTACTTTAGCAGGCGGCTTCGGACGCTCAGCAACTCCTGTTGTGAAAGAAGGTGGTAGCTATGGAGATATGCAAGGCTTTTTCTGGATGAATACGGCCGATAAATATGATGCCGATGGAAAGTTAGTAAGTCACTCCAATGATGGAACTCCATTGGTTACACCTGATGGAAGACCTCTTTCTTCTCTTACAACTGGTGTTTACGGAAACATTGGAAACTTCAATCCCAAGGCGACTCTTGGCTTAACCAACACATTTAATTATGGAAAACTCTCTTTAAGACTCTTGATTGACGGTCGTGTAGGGGGAACTGTGGTAGACGGAACAGAGATGTTTCTTGCTTATAACGGTGCTCCGGAAGTTACTGCTCAACATAGAGAAGGTGGATGGGTACTTGGCGGAGTGGGTGCTGATGGTTCAACAAGTGTAAGCACCTCAATCAACGCACAACAATTCTGGACAACCGCTTCAGGTGGTCGCTATGGTTCAGCTGAATTCTTTACCTATAATGCAACTAACTTCAGAGTACGTGAACTTTCGATTGGTTATACTGTGCCGGTTCCTGAGAATTCCGTTTTCAAAGTGGTGCGCATCTCAGCCGTTGCTCGTAACCTGTTCTTCCTATACAGAGGATATTCAAAACTTGAAATCCCAGGGCTTGAGAAACGTAAAATGGCATTCGACCCTGATATGTCACTTGGTAATGGTAACTGGCAAGGTATTTCTTACGGAACACTACCTTCTACTCGCAGTTTAGGATTCAACCTCCAGTTAACTTTCTAAGCTTATAAAACTTAAACAGAATGAAAATTTATATGAAAAAAATAATAAACCTGTTAAGATCGTACGGAGGCTATTTGTTTCTGTGCAGCATTGTACTGGTTGTGTCGTGCACGAAGGAATTTGACGACATTAACACCAACAAGAACGCACTTTCAAAATTGGAAACATCGCAACTTCCTTTCCTCTTTTCGAAAGCTCAGTCTACGGCAACCAATAACGGTTGGAATTATCAGATCGCTCAGAATTTATTCCATGATCAGTATTGTCAGTATTTCGCCAATACGACTACGTATTTCCCATCTGATCGTCTTGTGATTCGTATGGACTGGATCAGGGCCGCATGGAACCCTATTTATAGTGAAGTAGTGCCTCAGTTACAAACACTTCTTGAACAATACGATCCTGCTTCTGCCGAATATGCAATCGCTCAGGTTTGGTGGGTATATACCTTCCACAGACTAACTGACACCTGGGGACCCGTGCCATATTTCAATGCAGGCGTTTCTGGCACTGGTGTACCTTATGATGCGCAAGATAAAATCTATGATGATATGTTCAAAAGATTGGCAAGCGCTGTAACTACCCTAAATGGAAAGAAAAGCGAACAGCCTTATGGTACTTTTGATCTGATCTATAAAGGTGATGTAAATAAATGGATCAAGTTTGCTAATACACTACGGTTGCGTCTTGCCGTTCGTATTTCTAAAGTAGATCCTGCAAGAGCCAAAACAGAAGGGGAGGCAGCAGCGACCGGTGGTGTGTTAACGGATAGCCCTGCAGATGATGCCTTGATTTACAGAACCAAAAAAGGTGACGACTTTAATGGATTATCAATCATGGACTGGAATGAATTTAGAATGAGCGCAACCATGGAATCTGTATTAAAAGGATATGCTGATCCAAGGATGCCAATCTATTTCATGAAATCTGTGAAAACAGGTGATTACGAAGGATTGCGTAATGGTCTTACACAGGCTGCAATGGCTGAACCTTTAAATTCTGCAGATGCCAACTCACATCATGGCGAACGTTGGTCATCATCTACAGGTTTAGAAACTCCTTCGAATGTAATGGCCACGGCTGAAGCATGGTTCTTACGTGCAGAAGGTGTTCTACTTGGATGGAACATGGGTGGGGGAACCGCTGAAACCTACTATAATCAGGGTATTACTGAATCAATGAATCAGTGGGGTATTGACGATGCAGCAGCAATCACTGCATATGTCAACAGCGCAAAAACTCCAATTGCCCCTGGCGATGCTCAGAATTCACCTGCTGTGTCAACAGCTCCCATAAAATATCGGGCTGCGGGAACCCTGGATGAGCAAAAGGAGCAAATAACTATACAAAAATGGTTGGCGTTGTATCCTGAAGGTGTTGAGGCTTGGGCTGATATTCGCAGAAGCCGCGCTTTCAAATTATATCCAGTAGTGTCATCAGATAATACTGATCTTCCAACGCTTACTGATAACAAAACTCCTACGAACAACTGGATAAGAAGAATTCCATTCATTACCGATGAAAAAGTTACGAATGGTGCAGAAGTGGATAAAGCAGTTCCGTTGTTAGGTGCAGGTGGGGATAAAATAACTACTCCACTCTGGTGGGATAAAAATTAAAACCTCTATTTCTTAATACAAAAGGTCAGTAAATTTACTGGCCTTTTGTTTTTTTATAGTGTTTACTTTCTTTCATGAAAAAATTATTTCTGCCGATTTTTTGTGCCTTCTTGATGATGACATGCACACCGGATCGTGAATCATTATTTAAACCAGTAAACCCCTCGGAATCCGGCATTCATTTTTCCAATGCAATTACCTATGCAGATTCCCTTTCAGTAATTGACTTTGAATACATGTACAATGGAGGCGGAGTAGCCGTAGGAGACATTAACAATGATGGACTTCAGGATATATATTTTACCGGCAACATGACATCCAGTAAACTGTATTTGAATAAAGGCAATTGGAAATTTGAAGACATCACAGAAAAAGCAAACGTAACCACATCAACATGGGCAAGCGGTGTCGCCATGGTTGACATCAATCAGGATGGATTCAAAGACATCTACATCAGTGTGGGTGGCAATCGCAATACACCAGAAAGTGAGAGAGCCAATATTTTATTTATCAACAATGGTGATTTAACATTTACTGAACAAGCAGAGAAATACGGATTGAACGATAAAGGTTATGGAATCCAAAGTACTTTTTTTGATTATGACCTTGATGGGGATCTCGACATGTATTTATTGCGCAACTCTTTTGTAAGCTATAGTCGCAATGCTTCACGGCCTAAAGTTGTCAATGGAGAAGCTGCATCTAATGATAAGTTATTCAGAAATAATGGAAATCTAACGTTTACTGATGTAACCAGGGAGGCCGGAATTCTCATCGAAGGTTTTGGCCTGGGTGTAACCGTTTCAGATTTTAACGATGATGGCTGGCCAGACATCTATGTTTCCAATGATTTTATTACCAACGATCTTTTATGGATCAACAATCAGGACGGAACATTCACCAACCAGGTATCAAACTATCTCAAGCACCAGACTTTCAATGGAATGGGCAACGATGTTGCCGATTATAATAACGATGGACTCGTTGATATTGCCGTTGTCGATATGTTGCCCGAAGATAATAAACGATGGAAACTTACACCTCGTGGAAACGGGTATGATGAGTTTGAACATGGATTGAGCGTTGGGTATGAACCTCAATACGTTCGAAACACCTTGCAACTCAATAATGGCAACGATACGTTTAGCGAGATTGGTCAATTAGCTGGAGTTGAGGCTACCGAATGGAGTTGGAGTGTTTTGTTTGCTGACTATGATAATGATGGACTGAAGGATCTGTTTATCACCAACGGCTATGGTAAAGACATAACAAACCTGGATTTTATCATGTATGGTGATGAAACACAAAACATGGGCTTACCAACGGCAGATAAAGAACAACGACAAGCCTTACTAAATGAATTACCAGGAATAAAGATTCATAACTATATCTATAAAAATAAAGGCGATCTGACTTTTAGCGATGAATCATTAGCATGGGGTTTAACAGAACCCACGTATTCAAATGGTGCTGCCTATGCTGATTTTGATAATGATGGCGATCTTGATTTAGTAATTAACAATATAGATGGTGAAGCTTCACTTTTGGAAAGCACAGCAAACGACAAAAAAAATAAAACAAATTATTTACGAATTGCTTTCGAAGGCCCTGAGAAAAATTGGGAAGGCTTTGGTGCAAAAGTCTATCTAAAAACAAAAGGAACATTACAGTATCAATATTTTTTGCCCTTCCGGGGATATCTGTCAACGGTAGAACCATTTTTACATTTCGGGATTAGTCAGAATAATGTTGTTGATAGCCTGGAAATTATATGGCCTGATGGCAACTATCAATTGCTAACTAAATTGAATGCAAACCAATTGATCAAAGTCTATCACAAAGAAGCAGGCAAAAGGCCAGAAAAAATTACACCGGCCATCAAAACACTTTTCAAAGCAGCAGATCAAACCGGAATTGATTTTGTGCATAAAGAAAATCCTTTCATAGATTTTAAAGTGCAGCCTGCTATACCTCATATGAACTCTCGTTATGGACCGGGCATTGCCGTGGGAGATGTTAATGGCGATGAGCTCGATGATTTCTATATTGGAGGAGCATCCGGTTATTCGGGCGGTTTATTTATTCAAAACACGGAGGGAAAATTTAACCGGCAACTTTCAACGGGTATCGATAGCCTGGCAGAGGATACAGGGGTATTGTTCTTTGATGCGGATACGGATGGAGATTTTGATTTATACATTGCCAGTGGCGATACCGAACAGATCAGCAACTCTCCTGTTTATCAGGATCGTTTTTTTATCAATGATGGTAAAGGAAATTTCAGCATTGCTCAAGACGCATTGCCTGCCGAAACATCAAGTGGCTCATGTGTAGTAGCTGCCGATTATGATCGCGATGGCGATCTCGATCTTTTTGTTGGCGGCAGAGTTACTCCCGGAAAATATCCGCTTCCAGCAGAAAGCTTTTTGTTACGAAATGATAGTAAAAACAATACAATTAAATTCACAAATATCATTCAAGAAATCATGCCCGATATTAATCAATCCGGTATGATAAGCGCTGCCTTATGGAGCGACTATGATAACGATGGATGGATGGATCTAATAGTTACAGGGGAGTTTTTACCAATTCGGTTTTACCGAAACAACAAAGGGAAATTTGAAGAACCGATCGATATTAAAAACTCTTCAGGCTGGTGGAATTCTCTCGCTGCCGGTGACTTTGATATGGATGGAGACATTGATTATCTGGCTGGCAACCTTGGGCTTAATAGTCATTTCAAAGCATCTACAATAGAACCTCTTTGCATTCACGCTAAAGATTTTAATAAAGATGGCCGCATCGATCCGATTATGAGTTATTATACGCAAGGTGTAAATTATATTGGTCATCCGCGTGATGTTCTCATCGATCAGATAAATTCGATGCGTGCAAGGTTCAGAACATTTACTGCGTATTCAGATGCTGCCTTCGATCAATCCTTTCTACCCGAAGAATTGGAAGACGCTTACGTTGTTTGCGCACAAAACTTTGCAAGCAGCTACATAGAAAATCTGGGTAATGGAAAATTTGGAATGAAAGCACTTCCGCTCGTGGCACAAGTTGGCCCCATCTATGGTATGATAACTGAAGATTTTGACAATGATGGAAATCTGGATGTCTTGATTAGCGGAAACTCCTATGCTCCCGAAGTTCTTTCGGGCAGAGACGATGCCCTGATCGGGCTTTTACTGAAAGGAGATGGCAAAGGAAGTTTCATTCCCGTCCATACTTCAAAAAGTGGATTTGTCTCCGATCTTGATTCGAAAGGAATGGCTAAAATCATGCTGGCAAATGGACAAAGGCTAATTGTTGTTGGAAACAATTCAAATAAAGTAAAATCCTTTATCGATCAAATGCCTTCAACATATATTCGGGCTATTGCAAATGACGCTTATGCTTCTATTACTTTAGTGGATGGAAGAAAATACCGCCACGAATTTCAATATGGATCTACTTACTTGTCTAATTCAAGTCGCACTTTGAAGTTATCCTCAAAAATCACAGCCATAACCATAACGGACTTCCAGGGAAAGACCAGATCCATTCAAATAAATAAGTAATACTTCGAACAAATAAGTTTATCTGATCGCCTATACTCTTTTTGTCTTAATTGAAATAAATAATAGAACTAATCCAACTAGGAAAATCGGGAGACTGATATATTGATCAATGGTTAATGGAATATTCTTGATCAGCGACCTTGTTACCACATTCATGAATTCGATGATGAAATGAATGCCTGTGATTGACATGATTAATATACCCGCTATTTTTCCTGACGAAAGTTTTTTATAGTGCTTTTTCCAATACGTGAAAGCAACCGCGATGATCATAAGAAATGCCATGCCTTCGTAAAGTTGAAGTGGATGCCGTGCTAAGCCAATAGTTTGAATGCGGGCCATATAATTATTGGCGTTATCAACAAAAATGGTATAGTGTAACGGCTCTGTTCCCGGCTCAAAAAGCTGATCCGATAATTCAAATAAATATGTTTTAACATCGCCAATCAGAAATTCATTTACCAATTGCTCCGTGGCCCCATCCTTAAAAAAGAGATACGCAATCAACGGCTCATACCCCACGCCTTCATGAAGCATTGCTTTTCCTTTCATAACCGAAACTGTATCGAGTGGATTTTCGCCATTCGGATTTCGCATGGCGCAACAAGGTACCCTTAACAGACCTTTTTCAACTTTATTGGTAGCCAAAAAACCGGTTGGTGAATCGGTCGGTTTTCCAAAATACTCGGATTGAAATAAGTTACCGACTCGCAGAAAAATAATGATCACGAGCAACATAAATACACCTTTATCAAGTAATCCTAAAAACGATTTATTCTTGAGTTTAGCATAAATCAATAAGATTACCATTACGCCAACAAGAGTTCCTAACATAGAAAACTGGCTGATGCCTATGAATTTAAAACCATGACTAAATTCAAAAGGAAAAAGAATTTGGGCTGTCTTGTTTAAAAGAATAGTGGGCTCAATGAATGTTACATAAAAAAGCCGGGCACCGATCACTGCACCGATCAAAGTCAAATTAAAAACCGCTGCAACCTCGTTAAGATTAGCTCCCTCCAAGTTATAGGTATAAAAGAGAAGCTTCCTTGCAGTCAACGTTCCGACTACCAATAAAAAAGTCAACCATTTAAGCTCAAATGGCCCGAGCGAGAAAATGTCAGGACTAATATTCCAAATAAAGTTCAATATCATGGCGAATCAAAATCAATATATTGTAGGGTACAAAGTAAAGATTCTTTGGGGAGTTTGCTATTCACCAACCACTCGAAAAAAACAAATATTAATTGAGTCAACTCTATGGAAAGGTTCTTAAATTACTGTCCATTATTTCCTTAGAATATCGCTTATCATTATGAAAAAAATATGTCTCACACTGATCTCTTTAATGCTATTTCATCTTCTAAACGGACAATCGCCAGCGTCAGTAAATGAAAGCATCAAGACAATTAAAACCTACCCTTTCAGTGACCCCAACCCTATTCCGTCAAAAAGTCTGATCTACCCCTACTTCCGGTTTGATGGGTTTACTGATAAACCGATCAATAAACAATGGAAAGTGGTAGAGTTGGAAAATCAATATATCCAATTGATGGTTCTACCTGATGTGGGAGGAAAAATTTGGTCTGCCTGGGAAAAATCAACCGGTCTTCCATTCATTTACAATAATCAAGTCGTAAAATTTCGTGATGTGGCTATGCGCGGTCCCTGGACGAGTGGAGGCATCGAGCCAAATTACGGCATCATCGGCCATACACCTAATTGCGCAACTCCGGTTGACTATCGCACAGAAAACAAATCCGATGGAAGCGTGAGTTGCTACGTAGGCACGTTTGATAAGCTTACACAAACCTATTGGACAATTGAAATTAATCTTCCTTCTGATAAGGCTTATTTTACTACCCGATCTACCTGGCATAATGGTAATTATTTGGAGCAACCATATTATACATGGATGAACGTAGGCATGCCCGCAAAAGGAAATCTTGAATTTGTTTTTCCGGGTACTCGCTACATAGGCCATGAAGGAGAATACGCCAGTTGGAAAATTAATGAGGACAACAAAAAGGATATTTCCTTTTACGAACAAAATAACTTTGGAGGTTATAAGTCTTACCATGTCTTCGGAAGCTATACCGATTTCTTTGCTTCCTTTTACCATGATCAAAACTTTGGTATGGGACACTACTCATTGTATGATGAAAAGCCAGGAAAGAAAATCTGGATCTGGGGCCTTTCTCGGCAAGGTATGATTTGGGAAAATTTACTATCGGATACGGATGGACAATATGTAGAAGTTCAGTCCGGAAGATTATTCAATCAATCATCAGAAGCCAGCATCTACACACCATTTAAACACCGGGGATTTTCTCCCTACGCAACTGACACTTGGACTGAATATTGGTTCCCGATCAAAGGAACAAAGGGAGTAGTGAAAGCAGATCCCTATGGATCATTAAATCTAAAAGCTGAAGGCGGATACCTCAAGTGGCTGTTCTCACCGTTACAATCAATCAATGAAACGCTTACCATTTCCAGTGGTGACAATAAAATCATTGAACGAAAAATTTCTTTCAATCCGCTTCAGATTTACAAAGATTCAATACAATGGTCGGGAGATCTTAAGAAAATCACCTTAAACATTGGCAACAAATTTTATTACGATGCCAATCCCTCTGCCGATGAACTCGCTCGTCCTGTTACTTTACCAACCGATTATAAATGGGATACTCCATATGCACTTTACACACTCGGCAAAGGTGCAGTACAAACCAGGGACTACACCAAAGCTGAAAATTTATTTTCAGAATGTCTTTCAAAAGATCCCTATTTTGTGCCTGCTCTTTCAGAAATGGCCTTCCTGCATATAAGAAAGATGGATTATGAAAAGGCCCGTGAATTTGCGATGAAAGCATTAAGCATAAACACGTATGACCCAGCAGCCAATTTTGCTTATGGCCTGTCAAACGTTGCAACTAATCATAGCATAGATGCCCAGGATGCGTATAGTGTGGCGTCAGCCTCAATGGAATATCGTAGTGCGTCATACACAGAATTAGCCAAATTATATTTCCGACAAAATCAATGGCAGAAGAGTTTTGATTATGCCTATAAAGCTGTTGATGTTCACCCAAAGAATATGGATGCGTGGCAAATCATTACCACCCTTCACCGGGTGCGGGGAGAAAAAGAAAAGGCTATAGCGCTCTTGGATAAAATCAAGGAGATAAGTCCACTGAGTCACTTTGTTAATTCAGAGAAGCTTTTGTGGAGTATGTCTGATTCACAGAGTTTCACAAAACAAATCAATCAAGAGTTTAAAGATGAGGTTTTCCTAAATCTGGCCGATTGGTACTTAACGATCAATCGCTATGAAGATGCGTTGACTATCCTAAAGCACGCTCCTCAACAAGCAGAAATTCTATATTGGCAAGCGTATTTACTACATAAAAATAATCATTCATCATCTTCAACCGTCTTGGCTCAGGCTGATCAATCTTCACCCTCATTAATTTTTCCCTATCGCATTAACTCAGCGCAGGTGATGGAGTGGGCTATACAAAACTCCACTTCCTGGACTCCAAAATATTTTTTAGCACTCATCCATTGGAATGCAGGAAACCTAGAAAAAGCCAAAGCATTGCTTCAGCAATGCGGTAATCCTAACTTCCCTCCATTCTATGCGACCAAAGCATCGCTTTTTCCTGATGAAGAAGAACAAAATCTGCTACACGCCATACAATTGGATAAACATGAGTGGCGATATGGGAAATTGCTTATTACTCATCACCTCAATACGGGCCATCAACAAAAGGCTTTGGATGTCGCGATTGATTATCAAAAACGTTTTCCAAATAATGATGGATTAACATTTTTATTAGCCAAATGCTATCTGCTTAATAAGCAGTATCCAAACAGTTTGAAGGTACTCACCGGTAAAACATTTTTGCCAAACGAAGGTGCAACGGAAGGCCGTCAGCTTTACCGCGAGTCGCTTCTGATGATGGCGCTGGATAACATGGATAAAGGAAAATATACTCAGGCATTATCCAATATTGATAAGGCGAGACAGTGGCCGGAAAATCTGGGCGTAGGGAAACCATACGATGCAGACATTGACGAGCGTTTTGAAAAATTGCTAAATGCTGTGTGTTTAGAACAAATGAAAAATAAATCAGAAGCAGATAAAATTTACACATCACTCATTACCGAAATGACCGATGTTAAAAATGCCAATCTGTTGATCAACGCGTTTGCTTTACGAAAGAGCGGAATGGAAGCGAACGGAATGAAACTCTTAGCGCAGTGGAAAGAAAAATCAACCGATAAAACAATCCCGAATTGGTGTCTGCTGGTTTACAAACAAAACGCGCAGGGAGAAAGTATTCCATTGAATAATGACCAACTTAGATTACTATCAAGATTGTCAAATTATCTAAGCGCAAAGAATTAATACAATGAATAAGAACGTTTCTATTGTGATAGGTCTTCTTTCAGTTGTCCTATTTCATCAGTGTGCAAAACCAACCGAGGATACTCTTTTTGTTGAATTGTCTTCCGATGAAACGGGTGTTACCTTCAAGAACGAGGTGGTACAAAATGGAGATAATCATATTTTAAATTATAGCTATTTTTTTAACGGGGGTGGTGTTGCCGTTGGTGATATAAATAATGATGGACTGGTGGATATCTATTTTAGCGGCAACCAAACATCCAACAAATTATATCTCAATAAAGGAAATTTCAAATTTGAAGACATTACCGAAAAAGCAGGAGTAGGTGCCTTGAAAGGGTGGAAAACCGGTGTGACCATGACCGATATTAATCAGGATGGATGGTTAGATATTTATGTTTGTCGCTCGGCCATGGGTGATTCACTGTTACGTAAAAATCTTTTATACATTAACAATAAAGATTTAACATTCACAGAAAGAGCTTCCGAATATGGTATAGACGATACTTCGTACTCTACACAAGCAGCTTTCTTTGATTACGATAATGACAACGACCTAGATTTGTTTGTACTCAATCATTCTTTGCAACGTTATGCCGGATTTAACATTTTGCTCAACAATGCCAAAGGGCAAAAGAGTGATAAATTCGGAAGCAAATTATATCAAAATCAGAATGGAAAGTTTATCAACATAACGGAAAGCGCTGGATTAATTAGTAATGTGTTGAGTTTTGGATTGGGTGTGGCGGTAACAGATTTAAATCAGGATGGTTTTTTAGACATGTATATTTCTAATGACTTCAATGAAGAGGATTATTTGTACATGAACAAGGGTGATGGAACATTCACCAACACGATCAAAAAAGCTACTGATCATGTTTCTCTTTTCTCAATGGGCTCAGATGCTGCTGACATTAACAATGACGGCCTTACTGATATTTACACATTGGATATGCTTCCAGCATCCAATGAGCGAATTAAACTTTCATCGGGTGATGACAATTACGATAAATATCAAATGCTGATAGGTGCTGGTTTTCACCATCAAACCACACGCAACATGCTGCAGTTAAATAATGGAGATGGTTCGTTTTCAGAGATTGGGCAGCTGGCCGGAATTTCTAATACCGATTGGAGTTGGTCTGCGTTATTCTATGATTTTGATGGGGATGGTTGGAAAGATCTATATGTGAGCAATGGCTACGAGAAAGATTACACCAATATGCAGTTTTTAAAATTTACCGTGGATGAACAACTCAAAGCACAGCAAACGGGTGTTCCCATTAACGTACAAGTAATTTTAAACAACATGCCTTCTATTAACGAGGGCAACTTTCTGTTTAAGAACAATGGTAATCTCTCCTTCTCAAACAAAACGGAGGATTGGGGAATTACAAAAAAAAATAAATCCAGTGGTGCTGCCTACGCAGATTTGGATAATGATGGCGACCAGGACTTGATTGTAAATGGAATGAACACCACATCCATGATTTACAAAAACACGAGTGTTGATAAGAACCTGTCGAATTATGTAAAAATTGATTTACTCAAAAAAAATCCTGGAAGGAATGTCATCGGCACAAAAATAAAAGCCTACACGAACGGAAACGCACAGTATCTCGAATTTTCACCAGTGCGCGGTTATGAATCATCAATGATGTCGGCTGTTTCGGTGGGAATCGGAAAAGCTATTCAACTTGATTCTATCAGCATCACGTGGCCAAGCGGAAAAAGACAGATTCTTAAAAACATAAAAGCCGGAGCAGAAATCATTCCTGACATGGAGGACGCTAAACAAAATGTACTATTGACATCGGTTGAAAAGATTAACCCGTTTTTTGATTCCACGAATCTCATTAGTTGGAAACATCAACCCACGGCAGTGAATGATTTCAAAAGACAATTACTTCTTCCTCACATGTACTCTTACACAGGTCCTAAAATGGCAATAGGGGATGTTAATGGTGATGGGTTGGAAGATGTTTTCATCGGAGGCCCTAAAGGACAAAGCAGTACGCTACTCGTTCAACAAAAAAACGGATCATTCAAACCAATTTCAAAAAATCCATTTACGGATGATCTTGAATATCAAGACGAGCATGCGACCTTCTTTGATGCCGATCGTGATGGCGATCTTGACTTATATGTGGTAAGCGGTGGCTATCTTTTCAATACGAACGATCCTCTGTTGCAAGATCGGTTTTATCGCAATGATGGTAAAGGAAAATTTAAAAAGGATATTCAAGCGTTGCCACAAGAAACCGAAGCCGGGTCGGTAGTCGTTTCATTGGATGTTGATGGGGACAAAGACCTTGATTTATTTGTAGGAGGAAGAATTACCCCCGGTCAATATCCGGTCAACCCGCGAAGCTTTCTTTTGATCAACGATGGTCATGGAAACTTTTCCAATAAAGCTGAAGAACTCGCTCCTCATCTTCAATATACAGGAATGGTGACCGATGCTAAAGTGATTGATTTAAATAAAGATGGGTTTTCTGATTTGATACTTGCCGGAGAGTGGATGCCCATTCAGGTTTGGATTAATCACTCCGGAAATTTTAAAGATGAAACTTCACAGTGGTTCCCTTACGCCAACAATGGATGGTGGAATTGCCTTGAACTTCATGATTTTGACAACGATGGAGATCTGGATTTGATTGCTGGAAATGCCGGCACAAACAATCAGTTCGGGGTCTCAGAAAAACATCCGGCCACGATGATCTTTAAAGACTTTAATTTTGATGGACAGGTCGATCCATTCTTCTGTTATTTCATTAATGGCATATCGTATCCGTATGCTAGCCGCGATGAAGCGTTGGGCCAGGTGAATTTTCTTAAACAACGTTTTCCGGATTACATTTCATACGCCAATGCAACCATCGATAAAGTTTTTACTGCTGGAGAATTAACGGATACCGTTGTACTAAAGGCAAATGAATTACATACTGCCTTCTTTGAAAATAAAGGCACCTCATTTGATAAAAGGGATTTGCCTACACAGGCCCAATGGTCTCCAGTATATTCCATCACATCCATTGATGTAAATAATGATGGTCTTGCCGATTTAATCATGGGCGGCAACGAATCTTATGTGCGAGTTCGATTGGGTCGCAACAGTTCGAGTCGTGGAATGGTGTTTATCAACATGGGCAACGGTAATTTTGAATACCTCCCTAATCAAAAATCAGGAATGATTCTACAAGGTGATGTGCGCGACATAAAAAGAATCGAAGCCCTCTCACAAACCATTCTGTTGGTCGGTTCAGTCAACAACCCAATCCAATCCTTTGTAATAAAAAAATAAAGGGGCAAGTATTATCCGGGTGAATTTCCATTGCCTGTTTTTCTCAGTAATTACACCAATGGCTTTGTGTTAATTTTTCATAT
Source organism: uncultured Ohtaekwangia sp. (assembly GCA_964349405.1). Taxonomy (GTDB): domain Bacteria; phylum Bacteroidota; class Bacteroidia; order Cytophagales; family Cyclobacteriaceae; genus ELB16-189. The sequence continues at coordinate 56,929 of CAYGGY010000024.1, forward strand.
GATTACCTTTTTGGTGAATTATTAATCCAATCCTAATGAAACGAAGAGAACACCTTAAGAATCTTGCCCTGCTGCCTTTAGCGGGATGGACTATGCCCACCTTCGCAGGAAGTACAAACACTACTTCTGAATTGAATTTGAAAGACGAACCTCAAAATATTTTTCGTTCGATTGGGGTTGAACCCATTATCAATTGCCGGGGCACGTTTACTATTATTGGTGGGTCCATCGAACGACCAGAAGTTCGGGCTGCTATGGAGGCTGCCTCCCAAAACTTCATTCAGTATGATGAACTGGCAGATGGAATCGGTCGCAAATTGGCGGAGCTTACCGGTGAAGAGTGGGGAATGGTGTCTGCCGGATGTGCCGCAGGAATGAAGCATGTGACTGCTGCATGTGTTACAGGAGGAAATCCTGAAAAACTAGTACGCATTCCAAATCTCACAGGGTTTGAGAAAACAGAAGTAGTGATACCCAGGCATTCCCGCAATGTGTACGATCACGCTATACGAAACATCGGTGTAACGGTCATTACCGTTGATACTATTGAAGAGCTGGAGCAAGCGTTGAATGAAAAAACCGCCATGATTTATTTAATGGCTTATGGCGCCACACAGCCGGGTCAACCCATGTCAACCGAGGCGATTGCCAAAATCGCAAAACCAAAAAACATTCCTATTCTGGTAGATGCTGCCGCAGAAGTTCTTACCATACCAAATGTACATATGCAGCAAGGTGCATCGGTGGTTGTTTATAGCGGAGGCAAAGCGATTTGTGGGCCTCAATGTGCAGGGTTGATATTGGGCAAAAAAGACATTCTGATGTCAGCCTGGCAAGCCAGTTCACCACACCATGGACCCGGTCGTGATAATAAAGTGGGGCGCGAAGAAATGATAGGAATGCTTGCTGCAGTAGAAACATGGAAGAAACGCGATCATGCTAATGAGTGGAAGACCTGGCTCTCCTGGCTGAATAATATATCTAAAAAAATGTCAACCATTCCCGGAGTTACCACTTCTATATTCGAGCCAACGGAACTCTCAAATAAATCGCCAGTACTCAATATCATGTGGGATCCGTCCAAACTGAACCTTACTGGCGAAGAACTTGCTGAAATAACCGGAAGAACCAAACCTCGCATTGCTATCGGTAGTGAATCGAAAGACAATATGACATCTGTTCAAATAACTGCCGGGCAAATGCAACCCGGTAACGACAAGGTTGTAGCAGATAGAATTTTCGAAATTCTTTCGCAAAAAAGAAGCGCCAAACCAACTACCATGACAGCGCCTGCTGAAGTAATCACCGGTAGGTGGGAAGCCAACATCGAGTTCTTCAGCAGCAAGAGTAATCATACACTGAACATCGAACAGGATGGTAATTGGATTGTGGGATCACATAAAGGAGATTTTACAGTGCGTGATCTGGTCGGTACAATTGAAGGAGATAAAATTATTCTTCGAAGTGTAGAACGAGGTGATGCGGATCATGTGCCATTTATTTTCTCTGCCACGCTCTCCGGCAATTCCTTTTCAGGAGAGATTTATATGGGTGAATACAGAACCGCAAAATTTACGGCAACGAAATACAAATATAAGAGTAAACGCGAACGCATTGTGGTTCCATCAGGACCTCCATTGGCAACATAAAATATTATTTTCAATCTGAAACAATCATGAAAATATTTCAACTCAATACGTTGCGTATTGCAACATTGTTATATGGTCTGTTTACTTTATTTGGAGTAACTTCATACGCACAAGAAATAGATTTATTGCTCAAAGGCGGTCATGTAATCGATCCGAAAAATCAGATCAATGGAAAAATGGATGTAGCCATCGCCAATGGAAAAATCCATCTGGTAGCACCAAACATTTCACCACAAAAAGCAAAAACAGTTGTTGATGTAACGGGGCTATACATTACACCTGGCCTGATTGATATGCACGTGCATGCTTTTCAAGGAAATGAACCTGACGCGTACATTGCGGATGGATTTACCAGTTTACCGCCAGATGGTTTCACCTTTAGAGCAGGTGTGACTACCGTTGTGGATGCCGGAAGTTCGGGCTGGAGAAATTTTCGTCAATTCAAAAAGCAAACCATAGACAGAAGTCAGACGCGCATACTTGCTTTGCTAAACATCGTTGGCACTGGAATGGCAAGCCGTTTTGAAGAACAGGATACTAATGATATGAATCCTGAACAAACCGCTTATATGATCAATCGATTATTTCCTGAAATCCTTGTGGGGATTAAGGCAGCCCATTATTGGGGCGGTTTTACACAAGTAGAACGGGCCGTTGAAGCAGGAAAACTTGCCAATGTTCCTGTGATGGTTGATTTTGGTGAGCATAATCCTACCAATTCCATTGAGGAATTGTTTATGAAAAAGCTACGGCCGGGTGATATGTTTACTCATACATTCTCTTATGGACCGGCAAATCGGGAAACAGTAGTCGATGAAAATGGAAAAGTAAAACCCTTCGTTTTTGAAGCTCAAAAACGCGGGATTATTTTTGATGTTGGTCACGGTGGTGGAGCATTTTCATGGAGACAAGCAATGCCCGCTATGCAGCAAGGATTTCAGCCTAACGTAATCAGCACTGATCTTCATGCCGATAGTATGAATGGAGGAATGAAAGATCTATGCAATGTGATGTCTAAGTTTCTTGCAATGGGCATGCCTCTTCAGGATGTTATTGTTCGAACAACAGTGAATCCAGCCAATGCTATTAAGCGGCCTGAATTGGGGAATCTTAGTGTCGGTTCAGATGCTGATGTTGCTGTGCTTAATTTACGCAAGGGTGATTTTGGTTTTCTGGATATTAGAAAAACAAAACTGAAAGGCACACAAAAGCTGGAAGCAGAATTGACCATTCGTGCAGGAAAAATTGTTTGGGACCTCAATGGAATTAGTGCCCCTTTCTGGGAAACTGAACTTCAGAAAAAGTAAATATGCGAATTGCTTTCGTTCTTCTGCTTTTCATAGGCACATCCGTCATGGTGAAGGCCCAACAATATGATTTACTCATTAAGAACGGTCATGTCATCGACCCAAAAAATAAGATTGACTCAAGGATGGACGTTGCCATTGCTGAAGGTAAAATTAGCAACGTGGCAAAAGATATTCCTGCAGCACAATCCAAAAAAGTGATTGATGCGACTGGATTATTGGTAACACCGGGATTCATTGATATGCACACCCACGTATTTGTTGGAAGTAAACCTGACATCTTTGCTGACGGGATTTATAGTGTGTCTGCGGATGACTTTAGTTTTAAATCTGGCGTAACCACCGTAGTGGATGCGGGAACATCAGGCTGGAGAAATTTTCCAACGTTCAAAAGCAATGTGATCGATAAATCTCAAACACGGATTCTCGCTTTTATAAATATTGCCGGGCAAGGAATGATTGGCAATCCTGATCAGGAAGATGTCAATGACATGAATGCACAAATAACGGCACTCACCATTCAAAAATATCCGGATATTATCGTTGGTGTGAAAATCGGTCATTATGAAGGAAAAGATTGGATACCTTTTGATCGTGCACTGGAAGCAGGGAATCTTGCCAACGTGCCCATGTTGGTTGAGTGTCATCTTCCACAATATTCATTGGAAGATCAATTAAATAAAATGCGTCCTGGCGATATCATTACTCACTCATACGAAAAAATTACAGAGCGAGAATCCGTTGTAGATGATCAAGGAAAAGTGAGGCCATTTGTATTAGAAGCAAAAAAGAAAGGTGTATTGTTTGATGTAGGTCATGGAGGATATGGATTTTGGTTTAGCGAGGCGATACCTTCCCTTCAACAAGGACTGGCTCCCAACACCTTTGGATCAGACTTGCATCGCTTTAGCATGAATTCGGGCATGAAGAATCTACTTAACATCATGTCGAAATATTTAAACATGGGTATGAAAGAGCCAGATATCATACAACGTGCTACATGGAATGCCGCGCAGTCATTAAAACGAAATGACCTTGGGTCACTCACCGTAGGCTCCATTGCTGATATTGCTGTCATTAGTATCTTACCTGGAAAGTATGGCTTTATCGATGCGGGAGGAATTAAAATTGAAGGCTCAAAAAAATTCGAAGCTGAACTTACTATTCGTGCAGGCAAAATTGTTTGGGATTTGAATGGCTTATCCGCTTTGACTTTTAACGATAAACGCTAACCTTTTTTTCCATGAAACTCAGTCTTTCAATTCTCACGATCATCAGTTATGTTATCGTGTGTCTTTCCTGTAAAGGAACAGAGAAGAAACACTGGATAGTACAGAGCGAGCACGGACCATTACGATTAGAACTTGTTACCGATAGCATTACTATTCCGTTTGCCATGGCCTTTCTGGACGATCACACGATGATTGTTTCAGACCGGCCTGTTGGCAATATGATTCTGGTGAACACAAAAGATGGAGTCAAAACAAAAGTGAAGGGCGTGCCCGTGGTAAACAATAAAGGCGATGGTGGACTGCTCGACATTCTGCCGCATCCGCATTACAAGGAAAACCATGAATTATTTTACGTCTATTCATTTCAAAGCGAACTCGGATTTAGCCTGGCGGTAGAACGTGCCAAACTTCAAGGTGACAGCCTCGTTGAAAGCAAACGCTTGTTTACAGCACGACCATATTATAACCGTGCAAGTTTCTATGGTTCACGACTACTTTATCAGGATGGGTACCTGTTTATCAGTACAGGCGTTGATAAATCAAGGCAAGATTCAGCTCAATTATTGTCAAACCATCTGGGGAAAATCATGCGTATAAAAGAAGATGGTAACGTACCGGAAGATAATCCATTTGTCAATACACCAGGGGCACGTTCTGAAATCTGGTGCTATGGAACACGCAATGCCCAAGGCTTAACGATCAATCCCTTTACCAACGAGATATGGGAGCATGAGCACGGTCCTAAAGGTGGTGATGAAATCAACATCATTAAACGTGGCAGTAATTATGGTTGGCCCGTTATTACCTATGGAAGAGAATACGATGACACGCTCGTAGGTGAAGGGTTAACACAAAAGGAGGGTATGGAGCAACCCTTTCACTATTATGTTCCCTCGATTGCTCCCAGTGGAATGGTATTTTACACAGGAAAAAAGTATCCTCAATGGAAAGGGAATTTGTTTATTGGTTCAATGGTGCTCATGCATTTAAATCGGTTGACGATTCAGAATGGGATGATTGTAAATGAGGAACGGATATTGAAAGAAATGAAATGGCGTGTTCGAAATGTAATCCAAGGCCCTGACGAATATCTTTATATTGGCGTTGATGGTGGAATGATCTTAAAAATTATACCCCAATAAAACCCTTACGATCAGAGACCAATGAAAAAGTCGCCCAAATAATGAGCGACTTTTTTGTGCCGAAGGCGGGACTCGAACCCGCACACCGGTTAAGGCTCACGCCCCTGAAACGTGCGTGTCTACCAATTTCACCACTTCGGCAATAAAAAACCTCATCGTGCGATGAGGTTTGTGCCCAGGACTGGACTCGAACCAGCACACCTTGCGGAACTACCCCCTCAAAGTAGCGTGTCTACCAATTTCACCACCTGGGCATAAACTCTGAAAAATCCAGAGTGAGGGATGCCTGACCGTCTGGCAAGCCGGCAAAAGTAAAAAGGTTTTGAAACTTTACCAATCCAAAGCAATAAGTCTTATCCAGTCTTTTTTTCAGGTGCCTTTTGGTTAAGATAACTAATGATTCGATTATATTCGGTTTGTTCCTTCTGTCCAAAGCTAAGTTTGCGTTGATCCTTAAACCTAATTTCCAATTCCTTATATACTGAATTTTTTCCTGTCTTCACCACATTTTCCTTCCAGGCAGATACATCCTTCACGGAATATTCAAATTTCCTTCCGATCACCGGATACCGGATTTCTACCTGATTGTTACCCATCTTTATTATTTTATAACGAAGAAAGATTTTATTAATGACCAGCAAAGCAATGGGCACCAAAAACACAATGACAACATATGTATACCATGCTGGCTCGTTAGAAAGCGAAATCAAATTCATTGCCAACACAACCAGCGTGATTGCCAGGAAGAATGAAAATGAAACGATGGTGTTAGTTTGTGGTTTGGAGACAATCAAAGTGAACTATTTTATCCAGAGCCGAGAATGGGATTTGAACCCACGACCTGCTGATTACGAATCAGCTGCTCTACCCCTGAGCTACCTCGGCATATTACGTCTATTCTATTCAAACAAAGTTAGAAATATCCCTATAAAGTATTGCTTGAAAAAATTCCTGTATTGTGGCAATATTTTTATTGAACTAGGACTGAATCCATTAGAATTCTAGCGGAAATCATCTTAATCGATATTTCTTCGTGTCAAAAGCAGCATTTAGTCGTGATCTATTTTACTAATTAGAAAATTAATGCTTTTGCATCGGTTATATTTGCAGCATAACAAAATGAATATTTTATGTCGATACGATTAGGAGACCTTGCTCCGGATTTCACCGCAGAAACCTCAGAAGGCACCATCAAATTTCATGAGTGGCTTGGAAACAGTTGGGGGATATTATTTTCTCACCCAGCCGATTTCACACCGGTATGTACCACCGAACTAGGCGCAGTTGCCAAACTGAGAGCAGAGTTTGATAAAAGAAATGTAAAAGTTGTAGCATTAAGTACGGATTCTGTTGAGTCACACAAACAATGGATTGGAGATATTAACGAGACTCAGAAAACTCAAGTGAATTTTCCGATCATCGCAGATCCTGATTTTAAAGTATCAAACCTGTATGATATGATTCACCCTCAGGTGAGTGATAAGTTCACCGTTCGATCTGTGTTTGTTGTTGGCCCTGATAAAAAAATTAAATTATCCATTACCTATCCTGCCTCAACGGGACGAAATTTCGATGAAATCCTGCGTGTGATCGATAGCTTGCAGTTAACCTCCGGTTATAGTGTAGCAACCCCCGCCAACTGGAAACAGGGAGAGGATGTGATTATTACGGCTTCTGTAAAAGATGAAGAGATACCGGCAAAATTCCCGAAAGGACATAAGAAGATAAAACCATACCTGAGAACCACCCCTCAGCCAAATATTTAGTCCTTTCACTATTTATATCATAATTGAAGAGGCTCCCTGTAAGGAGCTTTCTTTTTTTGGTCTAAATTTGCAAACCCCTCCATTTAAATCAGGGGTTTTTTGATGGATTCATTGCACAAAGAAAAACCGATGAATGAACTGCCCGTGATGAATGAATCTGAAGGGATTGTTCTTTTTCATCCACATATTCCAGAAACCGCCATTGCAGAAGTAACTAATGTATTACACTCGAGGTGGATTGGCCAAGGACCCCGTGTAGCTCAATTTGAAAAAGAATTTTCGCAGCGCTTTGCCGGATCAGGGACTTCTATTGCTGTTGGTTCAGGAACAGATGCCTTACATCTCGCCTACATACTAGCCGGGCTGCAGGAAGGTGATGAAGTAATTACACCCGTCTTCACCTGCACGGCTACCAGCATCCCGTTTTTATATATGGGTGTAAAAATCAGGTTTGCTGATGTAGACCCTGAAACGTTGAACATCAATGTGCACCATGTGCGTGAATTAATCAACGAAAAAACAAAAGCCATTGTATGTGTACATTATGGAGGACTTCCTTGCGATATGGATGAACTTCATGCTATCGCAAAAGAATATAATATACCGGTGATTGAAGATGCTGCCCATGCGCTGGGAGCTACCTATAAAGGAAAAAGTATTGGCGAGATATCTCCTTTCACGATGTTTTCCTTTCAGGCAATTAAACATATCACCACGGGTGATGGTGGTATGCTGATTATTCAGGACCAAGATCTTATACCCAAAGCAGAACGTGTCCGCTGGTTTGGTATCGACCGATCAAATAAACAAAAAGGCACTTGGGAAAATGACATTACTGAAGTTGGTTATAAATATCAAATGACAGACATCAGTGCCGCGATGGGCATAGCGGCACTTCGAGAATTTGATCAGACGTTAACACATCGCCAGGGGCTGTTTGAAGAATATAAAAAAGGATTGCATGGCGCTACAGGGATAAAACTTATTGGTGCACACGCCAATGACCGCACGCATGCCGCCTGGTTGTGTACCGCATTGGTAGAGAAAGATCGCGGTGGATTTATGCGTAAACTACGTGAGCGAAAAATTGAATCCAGTCAGGTGCATTATCGCAATGATCGATATAGCATACTAGGAGGAAGAAAAGATGACTTACCCAACATGGATGCCATTGAAGAAAACTATATCGTATTGCCTCTTCACATGAAGATGACGAAGGAGAACGTGCATTACATCGCTGAGGTTATTAAAGAAGGCTGGTAGGGATACGGTTAGTAAGCGTTGAGTTTCGAGCTTAGAGCTATGAGTTATTCGCGGCTCAATATACTCCGGGCAACAAGAGTTACTTTTTCCAAAGAGAAAATAATCGCTTTAATTTATCGCGATGTAATTTTATTGTGAAGCCATTTTCGTCTGGGTCTGGTGTGTGGCCCATAAATTTTTGTCCTAACCGCAGGTACATATCAAAGAAAGTAGATTTTGAAATCCCCCACTTCAATAAGAATTGTTTATTGCCATCATTCTTTTTTACTCTGGCTGTGCTGCGCGAAACAAAATGATATACCCGCGATTGACTCACACCCTTAAAGTATCGAACACCCACGTGCCACAGCTTCATCATCATATCCGGATCAGACGCCATACCGGGTGTAAACTCAGTGCTAAGTCCGCCAATCAAATTCCATACATTTTTGTGAAGGACCATCGGATACCAATTGGCACCATTCCAATCTTCAAACGGAAGTGAATGACACTCATTCAAGAATCTGGTTTCATCAAACTCCTTTATGGTTTTACCAAAATTGTAAGGGGCAATCATGCTGGTGTATTGCGTTGGACTGTGCTCGATCATCGTGCCGCAAATACAAAAATAAATATGATCGAGTTTTTTGATCTCTTCCAAAAGGTGATAATCCCAGTCGGGGGCAAAGTAATAATCATCATCCGAAAGCACGATATATTCTGAGGTAGCCAACGTTGCCGGGGCATTAAAACCATAACACACACCAACATTCTCTTCGGAATAGGTGTAGCTCAGCGATTGATTTTTTATCCACTCCAGCGAACCATCCTTACCTTCATTAATATGTACGATGATCTGATGATGATAACGTGAATTGTTACGAATACTCTCCACACAGCATTTCAGATAATCCAGGTTATTCCAGGAAGGAATGAGAATGGAGAAAACTGGTTTTTCAGGTAACTCACAGGAATGAAAACTGATTTTGGAAATCATGATTTACACGTTTGAAGCTGCGTACTTCTTCTTTTGCTGGTGTTGATAGCCATAATTGACAAGGTAAATCCCTAACACAGTAATCAAAAATGCCACGCCAATTTTTACGTTAAGTTTTTCACTCAACACCAACCAGCCTAACACTACCGCTACCAATGGATTGATATAAGAATACAGAGAGGCTATTGTAATGGGCAATTTCATTAACGTATAGGCATACATACTAAACCCTGCCATCGAGCCCACCAAAATAAGATAAGAGAGAGCAAAGACAACTTCAAAGGACAAGACTACATGGCTTAAATCATCAAATAAAAAACTGAAGGGCAAACAAAAGAATCCTCCAAACAACATTTGCATGCCTGCATTTAAAAATGGATTGGTATCATAGTTTTTCTTCTTAGTAAGAATACTTCCAATGGCCCAGGTGAAGGTGGCTATAAAAATTAGTATGATGCCCATGCGATAACTTGGATTGGCGAAATCGCTCAGGTATTCACTAAAGACCAGGAGTATACCTGACAAGCCCGTAACTACCCCCAGTGCGATTATCCAGTTTGGTACCTCCGATCGGTTAATCGTAAGGTTTATTAAAATAACCATTACGGGCATGGTAGAACAAATAATGGCGGCCAGGCCACTGGGCACAAACACTTCGGCCCACGAAACCAACCCATTACCACAGGTAATCAATAAAAATCCACGAAAAGCCTGGATGCGAAGCACATTCCAGGATGGAAATTTTTCTTTCTTTACCAGAAACAAGAAACCGGTTAATAATAACCCTGCTACTATTTGTCTGATAGCGGCAAATAAAAATGGAGGGAATTGCATCACCCCGATGCGCATCACCAAAAAAGTTGTTCCCCAAATCAGGCAAATGCCAACCAGGCAGAAGTAAGCAATCAGTGTTTCTCTTTTCACGGGCGGAAAGATAAATAGCTTATCGCAGTCCTCAAGTGCATTGTTGTAATTTTAAAAAATCAATTTAAATCGTAGGGGCAATTGACTCTTGATTGTCCTATTTCAACAACTTATAGCTATGGCTCAGCGTGTGTTAACTGATTCTTCTTTACGATTTCACAATTCAGATCTACACATATTTCAACGCGCAACATAATTTCACATTATGTTGTAGATGAAATTAAAGCGCGAATTGAAAAGCAAAAGTAGTTCTTATCTAAACGGCCATGGTGTCATACACCACTACACGTTCCCAAAGGTGTGAGCAATCCGCTATGAATTTCTGGTGAAGGGGATGGTCTTGATATGTTTTTTGTCCGGCAGTGTCATCGAAAAACATCAGCTCAGAAACGGAGTAACTGTTATCCACCACATCGCGCTTTTCGGTAGAAGCAGGCACACCTACATGAATGGTGCGTATGGTTTCTATTTTCTCCAGTGATTTAACTCCGGCAATGAGTTGGGCAAGATCTTCCTTTGAGGCTGGATTCTTAAGCCAGAAAAAAACGTGGTGTACTAAAGGGGGGGTGCTCATTTTCTTTTTGTTAAAGGGATTGGCGAATGTGGTAACTCCCATGGCCAACATGGAAAGACCAGTTAAAAAAGTTCTACGGGTTTGCTTGGACATGCAATATTAGCAGGTTGTCTTTTTGTTAAACTCTAAATCAGATGCCAAAAGTACAAAAAAGGGATGTAAGTGAAAGCTTAAAAGCTACACTTCATCCCTGCTTAAACTAAAATCAGGCTTTAAACAATCGCACACGCCCCACCGGCACAGGCTGCTTCCGCTTTGTGATCGGTTTCGTCATCAGCTTCATAGACGAGTGTAAGATCAATTGACTTGAGGCTTTTTTCCAGTTCTTCAAATTGACTTCTGGTAATGTCTTCAAAAGGTGCTTGTTTATAGTTGCCACTATCAAAAGGCAGGACGCTCAATCCATTATAAGATGCTTTATTTTCCCACATCCACTCCCCAACTCTTTCCCATTCGCCTTCTTGTATAGAAACCGTAGCTGATACATTGTTGGCATTGCTACCTCTTCTAAAACCGTTGCGTACCCATTCGGTATTAAACTTCTTGATTCTTTCAAGAAGATCCATCACATCTTCGGTCCGTAAAATACTCCCCTCGGGAGCCCTTTGAGGAATGCAAATGATTGCTTGCTTACTATTCAGTTGATCGTCTTCCAGTAATTCAGGATGAGTGATTCGTAAGTATTCATACAACGCTTCGTTCTTTCCTATCCGCACTCTTCTCAAATAAAAATCATTATGCCAGGCATGAATACCCGATGAGGTGCCCAACACCAATGAGGTGGTGCCGGATGGTTTAATTGTAGTACAACGAGCCGCAAATTGAATTCCGATTTTGGAAGACACTTCCAGGTTCATGTGCTTCACTTCTTCGGCTGCCTCCAGCAAATCATATTTTAAAATCCTGCCACTGGCAATGCCGGTCATGCCCACCCCGATAAGAGCATCTCCTTCGGTTGTCTCTCTCCACACATCACGTAAGTAATGAAAATTGGTGAAGCCTGCCTGTAAGGTTCCCAAAAAAGCAGCTGCCTTTGCCCGTTCATTTAACTCTTCCTGACTAAAAATATCCGACACATTTACTTCGCACAAATTGCAAAACTGGAAAGGACGTAGGGCAATCTCGCAACATGGATTAGTCCCCCAATCCAAATCGTTAGTAAAATAAAATCCCGGCTCACCGGAACCAGACAATTCAATTTTTTTCCATAAAGCAAAAAACTCCTCGCGTGTTGTGTCCTCACGAGGCAGCACAACAGAATTGTTGGCGCGACCACGTTGTTCATTCAGCTCCCACCAGTTGCCAAATTTGCAGGTGAGCATCTCTTCATCATCAGCAGAGAACAACGAAATCATGGCTGATCTCCGAATACCGCCCGCCAACACCGCATTGGCGAGGTAACACAATATATCATGACATTCCAGTGGAGTTAATTTTTCCCCTTCCTTCTTGCGGTCAAGAACAGCCTGCACGTGAGCGATACAAATTTTCAACGGCTCTGGTCCTGGTGCTTTACCACCGGCAGTAACCAGTCGGGCCCCTTTAGGGCGAATATCCGAATAGTCAAACTCGGGCAAATAGTTGCTAAATCCAAAATAACTTTTAAGAAGAACTTTTACGGCATCGGCCCAACCTTCGAGGCTGTCGCCAATGAGGAATTTCTTTATCTTCTCCGCTTTCTTAATGGGTGGAAGTTTTTCCACATGATGACGCTGAACGGAATAACCAACACCGGTTCCGCCCAGCAGCAAAAAAAGTGTTTCAGAAAAAGCCCGGATATCATCAATTGGCAGATAGGCACAATTATAAATGCGACTATGATTACGTGCGATAGCCGGACCGGCAAATTGCATAGCCCGCATAGAAGGCAATACCTTTTTATGGTAGACGAATTGCATCCAGTGCTGAATCTCTTCCTTCATGGACGGATATTTTTCTATCATCATATCTTCATATCGATGACATATCTCCGGCCACGTTTCTCTACGCTTCATTTCAGGTATGTAACGTGCATATTTCATATGCACAATCAAATCGCTCAAAATTTCCTGATTCAGTTCCATATATTCTTAATTATGCATGATTGATTTAAACCGTGGGAATAGGATGTTATTTTCCAAATGAATATGTTGAATAAGATCATTATCAAATTCCTGAAGCATGACATACGTAAGTTGAAAAGTAGGACAAGCATAGGAAGGAGGTGTGTAGTGGCCGGTGCGTGATCGTATTGATTTAATAAGATCTCCGGCCCGTTCATGTTCTTCTTCCATCACCATCAGGGGCATTTCAAGAGCCATAGGAGAAATCTTACTTTCTACCGATGCGATCAACTGACCTTCAATACGCTTAATAGCTGGAAAAAGTATTTGCTCTTCTTTTGGTAAATGACCTAAAAGTTCTTCGGCCAATGCTTCAAAGTCGGTGCGCACGGCCAACAGCTCGGGGTTTGTATCCGCATGCACATTACATACTTTATCCAATAACTCTCGAATCTTTGGAATAGCCTCACGCACATAGTGATGATGATGCTGCACAATAAAATCTGCCAACACAGATGAGTGCCAGTTTTCAAAATTCAATTCATTTCCACTCTTCTTTACGGGTGACTGAAGGATTTGCTTCCAAATTTCCTCGCTATTTAAATTAGATTTTTTACATGCTTCTGTAAAAAGAACTTTTCCGTTACAACAAAAATCAAGATCATATTTAGTAAGAATGTTTATCGCTTGAGGAAAAGTAAGAGCTACATCAGCCACGGTGGCCGTGTCCATTTTTAGTGTCTGGTCTGTGGAGGTCATGATCGTTGCTTAATTATGAAGATCAAATCTATAATTACACTACAATCTATTCTATGACTTCAGTCATAGAAACAGAAAATACTACGAATTCATTTATTTGATAATCAACATTCAACTTCTTTTCAAAGAAAAATTATTGTAATAACATTACCTTGTAAGTTTATTATAACAAGTGCTCCATGTCTCGCAAATTCTATCTATTCATTTTCTTCATCTATGTATTGAGTTCCTGCGCGCCTTCCAAAAAAGAAACATCCAACAAAAATGATTCTTTACCCGAACAAGCTGGTATGGTGTGGATACCTGGTGGAGAGTTTATGATGGGTGACACTGGCGAACAACCCGCTAATAATGCCCTGCCACTTCATACTGTACAAGTAGATGGATTCTGGATGGACGTAACGGAAGTAACAAATGCACAATACAAAATTTTTGTAATGGCAACTAACTATAAAACGGTTGCAGAGCGAAGATTAGATTGGGAAGAACTTAAAAAACAGGTGCCTCCGGGAACACCCAAACCTGACGATGATCTTCTACAGCCTGGCTCGTTAGTTTTTACGCCACCAGATGCCCCGGTCACATTAAATGATTACTCGCAATGGTGGCGCTGGGTGGTTGGTGCCGATTGGCAGCATCCCGAAGGTACGGGAAGTTCTATTGAAGGAAAAGATAATTTTCCTGTCGTACACATTGCCTATGAAGATGCTGAAGCGTATGCAACATGGGCAGGCAAAAGATTGCCAACGGAAGCAGAATATGAATTTGCCGCTCGAGGCGGATTGAATGCCAGGGATTTTTCCTGGGGCGATGAACTTAACCCTCAAGGAAAATATCTCGCCAATTATTTTCAGGGAGCATTTCCTAACAATGATACAGGCGAGGATGGATTCAAAGGAGTAGCTCCGGTAAAATCATTTCCACCTAACGGTTATGGTTTGTATGACATTATTGGCAATGTATGGGAGCTGTGTTCCGATTGGTATAGTGTTGAAATATCCGTAAAAAAAAGTCAGTTGCTAACCAACCCAACCGGCCCACAAGCTACCCTCGATCCGGATGATCCGTATGCGATCAAACATGTATCTAAGGGAGGATCCTTTGCTTGCAGTATCCAGTATTGCTCTAATTACAGACCGAGTGGCAGACAAGGCTCTTCCTATGATTCTGGTATGAATCATACTGGATTCAGGTGTGTGAAGGATTCAAAATGAAAGCTGACTGTGGTGAATTTAATTTGACTCACTAATTTTATAAATAAATTAAACCAGATTCGGGATGTAGCACAGCCCGGTAGTGCGCTACGTTCGGGACGTAGAGGTCGCTGGTTCGAATCCAGTCATCCCGACT
>CAYGGY010000025.1:0-68756 GCA_964349405.1 uncultured Ohtaekwangia sp.
TGTACCAAAGGCGGGAATCGAACCCGCACATCCGAGGATACACGATTTTGAGTCGTGCGCGTCTACCAGTTCCGCCACTTTGGCTTGGGGCTGCAAATATGTGTAAACTTTAAATCCTATACAATTATTATAGCTCGATAAATTTCTCCAGTGAGAATGCCTGACTTCTTTCGGAGAAAAGTGTTTTCACTCTTCCCCACACGCGGCTAAAGAGTTCAGAATTACGATAATTATCCAACGAGGCAGGATTATCCCAATGACTAAGCGTAGTATAGCTTGTTGGGTCATTATGGTCTTTCAAAAGTTGTAAATGTGAGCATCCGGGAAAATTTCGAATAGCTTCTTTATTGTGATTGAAAAGATCGAGAAATTCATCTATTCCGGCTTCTTTAAAATGCATTCGCACAATTCGTATAATCATGACTGTAAGATCACTAGCTGTTTTTAAATTAGGTTATTCTTCGAAAGTAATATTCACCGGGCTGTCATATTGTAAGCCGAGCAACTCGCTACCATTCCCTTTATTTATTCCAATTTCCAAAAGCCCGAGGCTATTAAAAAGAACAAAACAATCACCTTGTTCGGCTTGATGGTAGTTGGAATGAATGCGCTTAAATTTTTCTCCACCAAAATGAATGGTGTAGGATTTTCCCTTGCTAAGAATGTCAAAATCTTGTTTGAGGATATTGGTGATCAGGTTTCCGTAATTATCCACCTGCATCACATGACCAGCTATAATTCGCTTGGTGGCTTTAACTTGTCGGTTGAGCATTTTCTTAAACTCATATCGGGGGTGCCCCAATGTAGTAATGGCTACACCGCTCGCCAGGCGGGCGGCAGCAGGGGCGAGGATATCTTTTTCCGGAAAGGTTGTTTCAATTGGATTTATGGAATTGAGTGACACCACTTGCTGATGGCTTTTATCGCTGATAAGTCCAAGCAATCCATTGTCGGCACCAACAAAGAAATGATCTTCTAGTTGAAGTGCAATAGGTTGATCGTCACGTCCTCCATTGGCATCCACGCCTACTAAATGAACTGTGCCTTTCGGGAAATCACGAAAAACGGACTTCAATACGAAAGCGCCATGGGCAATATCACATGGTAAAATTTTATGGCTTATATCGACTAAAGTTAAACCAGGATTTACGCCTAATATTTTGGCTTTAATGGCCGCCACATAGTGGTCGATTTCCCCGCTATCAGTGAGTAATGTAACGATGGCCATCCGTGCAGTATACCCGTTTTATTTATTTTATGCGAACCCGGGATTTGTTTTACTTTTGTGTACCAAAATTAAGTTATTTAAAACTCATTTTACCTCATTGATAGAGAAAACCATCACATTAGAAAATATTCCGCTCACGGATTTTTTGGGAGTTGAAAATAAGAATATAGTAGAACTTGCAGCAGCATTTCCAAAGAGTAAGATTATATCCAGAGGTAATGAAATACTGGTTAAGGGAGAGGCCCCTGACATCATTCAAATTACGGATATACTAAACTCTTTGATCGATCATTTTCATCAGTTCGGAAGAGTGACCGAAGAAAATGTGCGTGGATACATTACCCAGGAGCGACAGGAATTTGTGCCAGAAGATTCACCGGATGGGATAATATTATATGGCACTAAAGGGTCACCCATAAAGGCAAAAACAGTAAATCAACAAAAGCTTGTTAAGGCTGTTCATACTTACGACCTGGTCTTTGCCTTAGGGCCAGCTGGAACAGGAAAGACATTTGTTTCTGTTGCCATGGCTGTGAAAGCCTTGAAGAATAAACAAGTAAAGAAAATAATTATCACGCGTCCTGCTGTAGAGGCAGGTGAGAATCTTGGATTTTTACCGGGAGATTTAAAAGAAAAGATCGACCCATATTTAAGACCAATCTATGATGCTCTTAACGATATGATTCCGTTTGAAAAGCTGAAGTATTATATGGAGCGTGAAATTATCGAAATAGCTCCCCTTGCCTATATGCGTGGGCGAACATTGAATAACGCTTTCATTTTGCTGGACGAAGCTCAGAACACTACTCCGATGCAGATGAAAATGTTTCTTACCCGCATGGGCCCCGATTCAAAAATGATTGTAACCGGGGATACATCTCAAATTGATTTGCCAGCCAATCAGCGTTCTGGATTAAAAGAGGCCGTCAGAATTCTAAATGAAGTCAATTCAATTGGTTTTGTTGAACTAAATGAAAGAGACGTGGTAAGGCACCGATTAGTTCGGGATATTATTGAGGCTTACGGAAAGACAAAGAATGACTAAACAATTAATTATTATGCCAGCATATATTATCGCAGAGGTGTCTATACATAATCCAGCCGAGTATGAGGATTACAAAAAACTGACTCCCATCTCTTTGAAACCCTTTGACGGAAAATTTATTGTGCGAGGCGGTAAAACTGAAACGCTGGAAGGTGACTGGAATCCCGAGCGAATTGTAGTATTAGAATTCCCAAATATCGAGAAAGCCAAAGCCTGGTGGAATTCAGAAGAGTATGCTCCGGCCAAAGCACTTAGACAGAGAACATCCTATACCAAAATGCTTGTGGTTCCGGGGATCGAAAGTTAACTAATTAACAATCAGGCGATAGTATTACATCAATTTGTGTCAGATATAGACACAGTAATCTTTCTTTTATTCATTCAATAAAAAATACCTGATTGGGCATATTAAATACCCATAAAAGAAATCCTTTTGCTCAATATTCCGTTATCTAAACGCGTATGCCTGAAAAGAGTAGCATTTTTGATATGATAGGTCCGGTTATGATCGGCCCATCCAGTTCACATACCGCTGGGGTAGTACGTATCGCAAAAGTGGCCGTTAAGATTTTAGGATCGGTACCTGACAAAGCAGAAATCACTTTTTACAACTCTTTTGCCAGAACGTATGAAGGCCACGGAAGCGACAGGGCTATTCTTGCAGGGCTGATGGATTTCAATACGGATGACAAACGCATTCGGGAGGCTATTGAAATAGCCAATGAAGTTGGATTGAAATATCACTTCAAGTCAGTGGGCAATGCATCTACCCTGCATCCAAATTCTATTCGACTTGTAATAAGTAAAGGTGGCCACACGGTTGAAGTTCTTGGTGAGAGCAAGGGGGGAGGAGTTATCAATATTGCGGAGGTGAATGGATTCAAAGCTGACTTTTCGGCCAGTTTGCATACGATGATCATTTTTGCAGATGATATAAAAGGAAGCATTGCATTTATTGCAAATGTCCTTGCACATGATGACTGCAACATTGCCACCATGTCGGTTTCCCGAAAAGGAAAAAATGATTTGGCGTGCCAGGTTATTGAAATGGATTCTGAAATCAAGTCTGTAACATTTGATTATCTCAGGAGTCTAAATTGGATCAAGGAAGTAATTTATATACCCAATATTTAGAATTAAAATGAGTATGAAGAATCGTTTACTGTTGTTGCTTATCGCAGGCTCGTTAGGCGCTTATACTGCACAAGCACAGGACGCTCCTAAGGAATGGACGCTTCAGGAATGTGTAAACACCGCATTGGAGAATAATTTGAGAGTAATGCGAAGTCTTTATGGTGTTGAAAGTGCAAAAATTAATTTATTGCAGGCAAAGATGGCTTTTCTGCCCACTGTTTCTGGATTTGGCGCTTATGGAGAAAATTTTGGACGAGCGATAAACCCAGTAACAAACCAATTTATTAATCGCAATTCAAATACGATTAATGCAGGTGCAAGTGGCTCGTTGACTTTATTTAATGGCCAGCGAATTCAAAATACATTTCGTCAAACTAATCGGGATTATGAAGCGTCTAATTATGACTTAGCTAAATCAAGAAATGATGTAATTATCAATGTAGTTACCATTTACACCAATGTTATTTTCAACAAAGAACTTTTTAATAATGCGACCTATCAACTCAACTCGAGCGTACAACAGTTGGATCGTATTAAAAAACAAGTTGCTGCAGGCTCATTGCCAAAATCCAATGAGTTGAATCAGGAGGCCACAGTGGCCACTAACGAAGTGAACTTAATCAACCAGGAAAATGCATTAAATCTGTCATTGCTTCAATTGAAACAAGCAATGCAGTTGCCGGCTTCCACACCAATAGACGTACAAGTGCCAGAGATTTCTATTAATGATTTGGTGTTGGATCAAGATCCTGAAGTCATCTATGAAATTGCCAAGCAGACAATGCCAGAAATAAAAAGTGCGATTTTGAAAGTTGAAAGTTCAAGACTTGCCTTAAATGCCAGCAAAGGAAATTTGTACCCACGACTTTCATTCAACGCCAATGCACAATCCAATTATTCCAGTGTGTCGAATACTGCACGCACACAAACGACAGGAATGACACTTGGATCGACCCCCATTGGCGAAGTAGGTAATACAGGAACCCCGGTTTATGCCTATGAGCCAGTGAGAACGTTGATTGCGGATAGCTATAATCAACGAGATCAATTAAAAGACAATTTGTATAAAAGCCTAAGTTTACAATTAACCATTCCTATTTTCAGTGGATTGCAAAACAGAACTGCAGTGCAGCGTGCGGCTGTTTCCAAAGAATTGGCGTTGATAAGTAAGAAGGAAACAGAAAACACCTTGCGGCAGGCGATAGAGACTGCCTACAACGATGCACTGGCGGCTGGCAAGACCTATGTGGCTTCCCAAAAGCAGGTCAATGCGCGTGAAGAAGCTTATCGTATGAATCAACAACGATTTGAAGCGGGTGCTTTGAGCTTGGTTGAATTCCAGATTTCTGAGAACGACCTTTATCAATCCAAGACCGAATTCACACGAGCGAAATACAACTTTATTTTTAAGAAGAAAGTACTGGACTTTTATCAGGGAAAACCAATTGAATTTTAATATTTAACCTAATGGCTAAGCAGAAGAAAAAATCAAACAAGTTACTGTATATCATTATTGGTGCAGTTATTATTTTAATCATAGCACTGATCATCGGCAGGTCACAAGGCTGGATCGGTAAGCCGAAGACCATAGAAGTAGAATTGGCGAAAACCAAGAAAACTTCCATCACAGAAAAAGTAAGTGCCTCTGGCACTGTGCAGCCAGTGATTGAAGTGAAGTTGGCACCCGAAGTATCCGGTGAAATAATCGAGTTAAACGTTGAAGATGGCGATTCTGTAAAATTAGGTCAGGTGTTAGTTAAGATCAGGCCTGATGTATGGAGAAGTCAATTAGAAAGATCAGAAGCGGCAATGAATCAGCAACTAGCCAATGTTGAGTCATCGAAGGCAAATTTATCACGGGCGGAAGCAACAGCCATGCGTGCCGAGCAAGATTACAAGCGCCAGGAGCAATTATGGAATGAAAAAGTAATTTCCCAGTCAGATTGGCAACTAGCCCAGCAGAACTTTAAAATCGCTAACAACGATTTGAAATCAGCACAGCAATCGCTTGAGGCAGCGAAATATGTGGTGAAAAGTACACAAGCCAGTGTAAAAGAATCACGTGAAAATGTGCGTAAGACAACTGTGAATGCACCAATGAAAGGCATTGTTTCAAAATTAAATGTTAAAAAAGGTGAACGTGTAGTAGGTACAGCTCAAATGGCAGGTACTGAAATGATGCGTATTGCCGATCTAAATAAAATGGAAGTACGTGTGAATGTGAATGAGAATGATATCGTGCGCGTACATTACGATGACTCCGTGATCATTGATGTGGATGCCTATGGAAACATAGGTAAGCAGTTTAAAGGTATTGTTACCAACATTGCAAACACGGCCCGCGACAAGCAATCATCTGATGCAATTACTGAGTTTGAAGTTCGTATCCTTATTTTACAATCTTCCTATGAAGATTTGATAAAGCAAGGGAATCGTTATCCATTCCGTCCAGGAATGACAGCCAGTGTGGATATCATTACAACACGTAAAGAAAATGTATTGTCGGTACCATTGTCTGCCGTTACCACACGAAGTCCTGAAGACAAACAGAGTAAAGAGACCCCGGAGCAAAATGGCCGTGAGGAAAGGACCGTGACAGACTCAAGCAAACCAAAAACAGAGAAGAAGGAAGACAAGGTTGTCGTTTTCGTAAATGAAAATGGTGTGGCTAAAATGAAGGAAGTGAAAACCGGTATCAGTGATTATGATAATATTGAAATTATCTCTGGATTACCGGACAGTGTGCAAGTCATCACCGGACCCTTTCTGGTTGTTTCCAAACGTTTGAAAGATGGAGACAAGGTAAGTGTGAAGAAAGAAGAAAAGAAATCGGAGGATAGCGACAAGAAAGAATAGCCTTCTCGGTATTAAATAAATATTTGAAGCCCATCCTCAAACAAAGGATGGGCTTCTTTTTTATATTAGCATTAATTATGATAAATCACCCCTGGCACGAAACATCATCGGGATTAAATCCGCCTGAGTTTATTAATGGTATCATTGAGGTTTCGGCTGGTATGCGCACGAAATATGAAGTGGACAAGGAAACCGGATTGCTAAAACTTGATAGGGTATTATACTCTTCAATAATTTATCCAGCTAATTATGGATTTATACCTCAATCCCTTGGTGATGATCATGATCCATTGGATATAATGATCTTATGTCGCGAGCCTATTCAACCACTGTGCCTTGTTCCTTGCCGGGTAATTGGCGTTATGCGAATGATTGATCAGGGATTGGAGGATGATAAAATCCTGGCTGTGGCAGAAAATGATGCCAACACCAGACATTTAAATGATATCAGTGAATTGGCTGTACACTTTAAACTTGAATTAAAGGAGTTCTTCGAGAGTTATAAAAGATTGGAAAATAAAACTGTAACGGTACCGGATTTTCAAGGTAAAAAGGTTGCGCTGGAAATCGTCAATAAAGCATTGAGTTTCTATAAAACCAAGTATTGAGAAAAACCGTGGCAGCATCCTTGCATTCTTTTTTAATTATTCAAACCGCTTTTATTGGTGATGTAATTCTTGCTACGGCATTAATTGAGAAAATAAGAAAATCTTATCCTGATTCTTCTATTGATTTTCTGCTACGAAAAGGTAATGAAACGTTACTTAAAGGGAATCCACATGTGCGCGAAGTGATCATTTGGGACAAGAAGAAAGGGAAGTTCAAGAATCTTCTTAAACTCACCAGCTACGTTCGTAATAAAAAATATGACTGTGTGGTAAACGCACATCGGTTTGCCAGTTCAGGCTTAATAACAGCTTTTTCCGGTTCAAAAATAAAAACCGGATTTGATAAAAATCCATGGTCGTTTTTATTCACACATCGCGTGAAGCATGATCTTGAATCCAATCTTCATGAAACGGATCGTAACCAAAAGTTAATCGAGTTTATTACGGATAAGAACCGTGAACTCCCAAAACTGTATCCTTCTGATCAGGATTTTCAAAGGGTTGCTACCTTTCAGACAGGCACCTATATATGTGTAGCGCCAACTTCTGTTTGGTATACCAAGCAATTTCCCGCGCAGCAGTGGATTAATTTTTTGAATTCGGTAAAAGATAAAGTTGATACGGTGTTTTTGCTGGGGGCACCATCCGATCAATCAATTTGTGAAAACATCAAATCGCAAATACAAAATGTTCATGTTGAAAATATGGCCGGTCAGTTATCTTTTCTTGAGTCCGCGGCTCTCATGAAAGGCGCATTGATGAATTTTGTAAATGATTCTGCTCCTATGCATTTGGCCTCCGCCATGAATGCTCCGGTTACAGCAATTTTTTGTTCCACCGTTCCGTCTTTTGGATTTGGCCCGCTTTCTGAAAAATCACATATTGTTCAAACAAAAGAAAAATTAGAATGCAGGCCCTGTGGTTTGCATGGTTACAAGAAGTGTCCTCAAACACACTTTAAATGTGTCACTACCATTACCCTCGAATCACTTCAAAAGTGTTTGGAGAAATAAGCTCCGGCTTCCATCATCCACGCTACGCCCACATGGATAATAATGCCTCCCCAAATTGATCGGGTGTAAAATGCGAGAACGCCTAATATATATCCCCCAAAAATTGAACTGATTGCCTCACCGGCAGGCTTTCCAAAATGAAGAAAACAGTAAAGTACCACCATGGGAATGATCGAGTGCTTTCCTAACACGTGAGACATACCGATCACAAAGAAACCCCTGAAAAGGAATTCAACATTTAGAAAATCAAGCCCATAGAAAATTTCAAATATCAACATGGGGAAATAGCTTGGCCAATTCCATAATTCTGCCACCATATTGGATTTGTAAATAGGATAATAGTCAGTAAAACTTGTTTCTAAAGAAGCAATGAAAATCACTGGCGCAATGATTAACAGTAAATATGCGTAAGGCATCAGGTTACTGTATGTACATAACCCATAGAGGCGAGATTTTTGATTGTCGAATGCTTTTGAAAATACAAAAAGCGGTAAAAATACCAACCCAAATGATGTCATATTCGCAGCGATTTGAAATAGCCAGGCATAAACGTCATACGGTTGTTGTAATGAATTCATTATTGATTGTAAATACGGAAACCCTTTGTCCAGCGATAGGACACTTAACCCAACGAGTGAGAATACCCAAAACTTTTTTGATCTCCATACATGTTTGATTTTTTTATATTGAAAAACAATAAGGCATGAGATAAAATATCCGAATCCATAAAGTGAAAAATATAGCGGCATCCGTATGGGATTATCATTATCGCGATCAATCCATGAGGTCTCCAAATCAACTGAATAGTTGAGTATTAAAAACGCAGTTAAAAAAAAGATAATGGTTACATAATAATTGAGTTGAAAATCCTGACGCACATGGCTGGTGACCAATGATAGGATTTTTTTCAAGTTCAGAAATTTTTAAGATGCCGGTAAACAAGATGCATAGGCATGCCCATGACGGTAAAATAGGAACCATTAATTTTCTCAATGGCTACTAGGCCGATCCAATCTTGTGCTCCATATGCACCGGCCTTATCGTAGGGTTTATAATTGTCAACATAAAACTCGATCTCTTCCTGCGTTAATGTTTTAAAGGTTACTTCGGTGTGATCATCGAAACAATCCGTCTTTTCTTTGCTGAAAAGACACACTGCGGTAATTACCGTATGTGTTTGGCCACTCAACTTCCTTAGCATGTCGATGGCTTCCTTCCTGTCGAGCGGCTTGTTTAGAATTTCATTGCCTAAGATCACCACCGTATCAGACGTGATCACAATTTCGTTGCCGATATGCTTTTCAAATACTTTTGCCTTTTTCTTAGCGAGATATTTGGGTACAGCAGTGATAACTAAATCATGCGGAAAGGATTCATCGATGTCGGGTGATCGGGCTACAAAAGTAAACCCAGCCTCTTTCATCAGGTATTGCCTGCGTGGCGAACTAGAAGCGAGAATAAGGGGGCGATCGAAATTCATTTTCATTGATTGAACTGAATAAATAACCACAAATTACTTTGGGGTAAAAATAAGTGGATTTCTGTGGCATAGTAAATCCACTATGGCAAACCTTCTTTATCTCTTCAATGGAGATATCTTGGGTGATGATGGCCATTTGCGCATTGCCTTTTATCACTTTGGTAAGACAATCTGAAAAACTCCTGTCAAAGGAAATGTTTTCAGATGTGCGTTGGTCTTTCCCCGGGATTCCAAGAATTTTTTCTATAATAAAATAGTGAAGTATAGTCAGATCCAATTCCTTTACTTCATCGGGAAAGCGCCATCGCATGGTAGAAAGCGATGCTGGTTTTAATTTTACTTTGAGTGTTTTGTCTTTGAATAAAATCCCAAATGCCCATTTTTTACCCACAATGATTTCATTCAATGTATCGGCATCTTCCACTTCTTTGATATCAAAATCGAGCTTCAATTTTTCGATGATCTTATCCTCATCAAAATTGGGGATGTTTTGAATTATGCGATGAGTGGGGAGTATTCTTAAATCATCGGCTTCCGTGTTGGTAAGGTACATCAGGTGAAAATTGTAACCTTCGCCACCGGTGTGTTCTGGATTTTGTTCTGCTTTTCTTCTCTTATAATAAAGTGATCCTTCGTAGCGATGATGACCATCCGCCAGGATAATTGTTTTGTTATTTATGAAATCAATAAATTTCTGAATAATGTGTGCGTCATGAATCACAGCCAAGACATCGCGCACTCCCTGATAATCTTCACATTCATATAAAGGACACTGAATGGCCTCATCCATATACTCTTCCAAGGCAAATGATTCATCGGTGTAAAGCCCATGAGTAGGGCTTACATGTAATTCGGTTTTGTCCAATAAATCAATGCGGTCGTTAACTGATTTAGGTATGGTGTTTTCGTGACGAAGAATAATATTTTCGTTCCAGTCATAGGTTCGTATATGACTGATGAAGCCTTTACGACAATATTCTTTGCTCGATCCGGAGAGTTTAAAATATTGATAGTAAACATAGATGGCGGGTAGTTTATCTTGGGCAATCACGCCTTCATTTTTCCATTGCTGTAGAAGGTAAGCGGCCTTTGTTGCAGCATCGGGTCCTTGTGGCACTGAGAGATGAATGGAGTTTAATGGGTTTTGATACAACGATTTAAGTTGATTTTCAGAAACCACATCAAAAAGAGGTGAAGTAAGATTATCAATATTTTTTGCCAATGAGTCATTATATCTCCAGGCTCTTATCGGTTTTATTTCGGCCATTAGTTAACCCTGTTTTTTTTCCATTTACTCATTGTAGAATTGCTGTTCTCTGTTTTCATGGGACTACTTTTTATTTCGTTTATTACCCGTGTGGCCAGCACTGAGGCGAGCAATTCATCTTCGGGTATCGGTTCGCCTTCCAGCAGTTCAGGCTTAAAATATTTTTCTACAAACTTGGTGTCAAAATCACCTGAGCGAAAAGCTTCGTGATTCATAACAAACTTGCAAAAACCGAGTGTAGTTTCCAGTCCGGTTATCTCATATTCATCAATAGCACGAATGGTTTTCTGAATGGCTTGCTCACGGGTTTCAGCGTGACAAATCATTTTGGCGATCATTGGATCGTAATAAAAAGGAATGGTCATGCCATGCTCAAAGCCATCATCCACCCTTATGCCATGACCTTGCGGACGTCTATATGTTTTTAATGTACCAATGTCTGGCAAGAAATTATTGGCAGGATCTTCTGCATAAACCCTGACTTCTATGGCGTGCCCGTGAATGGAAAGATCCTCCTGTTTGAAGGGTAGTTTTTCGCCTTCGGCTATTTTGATTTGAAGTTTCACCAAATCGAGTCCGGTGATTTGTTCCGTTACCGGATGCTCCACTTGCAAACGAGTATTCATTTCCAGGAAATAGAAATTCTTATTTTCATCTACAATGAATTCGACTGTACCTGCATTATAGTAATTGGCCGCTTTGGCTACATCTACTGCTGCCTTACCCATTTTTGCTCTAAGTTCGGGTGTTAGAATGGATGAAGGGGCTTCTTCAACTACTTTTTGATGCCTGCGCTGAATAGAACATTCACGCTCAAACAGATGCACCACATTACCATGTTGGTCTCCAAAAATCTGGAATTCGATATGACGAGGTTGAGTAACATATTTTTCAATAAAAACAGAGCCATCGCCAAAGGCAGACATTGCTTCACTGATAGCCCGTTCCATTTGCTCCTCAAATTCAGCTTCGTTATTTACTACACGCATACCCTTTCCACCGCCTCCGGCACTTGCCTTGATCAAAATAGGGTAACCTATTTCATTGGCAATTTTTTTTGCATGAGGAATGTCTGAAATTGGTTCTGCTGTACCTGGTACTAACGGTACATTGAACTTTGCTGCAGCCGTTTTGGCGGCAAGTTTACTTCCCATTAACTCGATAGATTCGGCAGATGGACCAATAAAAATTAAGCCTGCCCTTTTTACGTCAGCAGCAAAGTCTTCATTCTCTGACAAGAAACCATAGCCGGGATGAATAGCATCAGCATTGACTCTTTTTGCGGCATCAATGATTTTATGGATAACCAGATAAGATTGTGAGGAGGCTGGCGGACCAATACAAATCGCTTCATCGGCAAATCGTACATGCAGCGCATTACGATCAGCTTCACTAAAGACCGCCACCGTTTGAATACCCATTTCACGAGCACTGCGCATGATTCTCAGGGCGATTTCGCCTCGGTTGGCAACCAATAATTTCTTGATCCTTTTCATGCGTTATAATTAGTTATTTTATTATGCACGTTGATATTTCAGGCTGAATTATTATTCTTTTGATTAACCAAGCACCTGGCCATTTTATACCTTTTCGCTTTTGCAATGCTAATGATTATATGCTAAGGTTAAAAGTGAGCTTTTTTTAAGTTCTTATATACTCTGCATTTATTTTTTTACTTTTGCCGCACTTTTAGCTTATTATCAGTTTGGCTGTCAGATTGGTTCAGCTTTAAAGTATCTTCACCGAAAACAATTTAACAATGGTCGACTTATTTGAAAAGTTAAAAATGGAGGCCGGCCCACTGGCCAAGTATTCACATCTACCAGATGATTATTTCTTTTTCCCCAAGTTGGAGGGAGAAATTGGTCCGCGAATGAAATTTAATGGAAAGGAAGTTTTAAACTGGAGTTTAAATAACTATCTGGGGTTGGCTAACCATCCCGAAGTTAGAAAGGCCGATGCTGATGCAGCTGCACAATACGGATTAGCTTCACCCATGGGTGCGCGTATGATGTCAGGAAACTCTGTGCATCACATTGAATTAGAAAAGCAGCTTGCTGATTTCGTGATGAAAGAGGATGCCATGCTTCTTAATTATGGCTACCAGGGTGTTTTTTCTATAATTGATGCTTTAGTTGATCGAAAAGACGTAATTGTTTATGACTCCGAATCGCATGCTTGTATTATTGATGGTGTGCGTTTGCATATGGGTAAACGGTTTGTTTATCCACACAACAACATGGAAAACCTGGAGAAACAACTTCAACGTGCCACCAAACTGGCTAATGAAACTGGCGGGGGGATATTAGTGATTACCGAAGGTGTATTTGGTATGTCAGGTAACATGGGTGACCTAAAAGGAATTGTTGACCTTAAAAAGAAGTATAATTTCCGCTTGTTTGTTGATGATGCTCATGGTTTTGGTACGATGGGTGCTACCGGTGCAGGAGTAGGCGAGGAGCAAGGTGTGCAGGATCAGGTTGATCTTTATTTCTCAACGTTTGCAAAGTCGATGGCCAGCATTGGTGCATTCGTAGCGGGTGATAAGAGAATTTTGAAATACCTGCGTTATACCGTTCGCTCACAGATTTACGCGAAATCATTACCTATGCCGTTGGTGATTGGAGCACTAAAACGATTGGAGTTAGTAAAGAAGCATCCCGAATTTAGATCAGACCTAAAGAAGATTATGGCTGCGATAAAGACTGGTTTAAAAGATCGCGGGTTTAATATCAACCCAACACAGACGCCACCTACACCAGTGCTCTTTAAAGGCGGGGTAGGCGAGGCAGCAAATATGTCTATGGATTTACGAGAGAATAGCGGTATTTTCTGCTCTGTTGTAATCTACCCGGTAGTTCCGAAAGATGTGATTATGTTCAGAATTATCCCAACAGCGGCTCATACGCTATCAGATGTAGAAGAAACACTAAATGCCTTTTCTGCGCTAAAAACAAAGCTTGATAGTGGGTTTTACAGGAAAGAAGAGTTGGTAAACGTTACCAAAATCTAAAAAATATGGGTTTCTGGCTTGTTTTTAAAGGTTTTTAGTTAAATTGGCACTAGGAAATAAATTTTAAATCTTAAACATCCTATAAACATGAAAAAATTTGAAGAACTAAAGACTCTGATTGCATCTCTTGAAGGCGATGCAGATAAGTTCTACAACAAAGGAAATAGTGCTGCCGGAACTCGAATCAGAAAGGGTATGCAAGACCTTAAAAACGCAGCTCAAGCGATTCGTGCAGAAGTTCAGGAATTGAAAAACAAGGCTGGTAATTAATCAGTGGATTAATATTAATTTATGGAGGGCCGAATCGGTAAGATTCGGCCCTCTTAATTTTTAAAGACTTTTATATAGGTCGCTGATTCTTTTCTGCAAACCAGGTGAAGGCTTGCAAAGCGGCAACCTTACCGTATCACCACAAATTCCGATATGGCTAAGCAAGTACTTAACACCAACTGGATTTCCTTCCTCATACATGGGACCATTTATATCAATTATTTTGAATTGTGCGGCCTGAGCCTGAATCAATTTCCCTAAATATAAGTTCTCTTTGATTTTTAGGAATACTTGTGGCAGTGCATTGGCGAGTACGGAAATTACACCGACACCTCCGATTGAATAAATTGGCAGTGTTAGCATGTCATCACCCGAAATCAGCATAAAGTCTTTTGGCTTTTCCTTTACGATTTTCATGCACTGTTCAAGATTGCCTGAGGCTTCCTTTATTCCGATTATATTCTTTATTGAAGCTAAACGCAATGTTGTTTGTGCTGTTAAGTTTGAACCAGTACGCCCGGGCACATTATACAATATGATTGGTAGGGGGGAAGCGGCAGCAATTGCTTTAAAGTGTTGGTAAATCCCCTCTTGTGACGGTTTATTGTAATATGGACTCACGGATAGGATAGCTGTTACTCCTTTCAAATCCGTTGATTTAATTTCGTCCAATACACCTTGCGTATTGTTACCACCAATTCCATAAACAACAGGAAGCTTTTTGGGATTGTTTTCCAAAATAAATTTCAACACCACCTTTTTCTCTTCCTTGCTTAAGGTGGCAGATTCTCCGGTAGTTCCCATCACAACAAAGTAATCCACTCCCTTTGCCGTGTATGTCATCAATCTTTTAAGAGCCTTAAAATCAATTTCACCGTATTCATCAAAAGGTGTTACTAGTGCGACACCGGTACCAAAAAGTTTTTTCATTATCGCAATTGACTGGTATAGTTATACATTGTTTCTATTAATCCTTTGTTTGTTCCATTTTGTTCGATCATAAATTCAAAGAAAGAGCTTTCTGCTTCACTGAATTTGCCCACCCGGCAATGCGCTTTGCTTTGTGCCAATAGATTTAAAATTAATGGATTTGATTCCTTGTCTATACAAAACAAATAGTCAAATGGGGTTTCGGCAAATTTCAAGGCATTGGGTGCATTCACCCCTCCCCAGAATGAGATATCCTTAATGGTAAAAAAATCAAACTTAAACTCGTGGTTGGTCTTTTTATCCGGAAGAAATTCCAGCACCTGCACTTTTTTCCCGTCCCGTTCCAACAGGCGAACGAGTTCTTTTACCGCTTCATGTTTTTGCTTGTCCTCAACGGTAAAGATTATTCCCATGCTTGCCGCCTTTTGATAAGGAGTGCTGGCATGGATAGTTTTGTTTTTTTTAAGTGCGGCTTGAGTCCGCATTTTTAGAAATTGCATTTTAAACATGGTCGAAATCTAATAAAGTATATTCAAACTTTAGGTTTAATATATGCAGGCTTAATTTCTCAACATCGCTTCAAACTCCTCTTCGGAGATAATTTTTACACCTAGTTTTTCTGCCTTTTCTCTTTTGGCAGGCCCCATATTTTCACCAGCCAATAAATAGTCCAGTTTTCCTGATACCGAAGAAAGAACTTTTCCGCCATGTGAAGAAATCACATCTTTCAATTGATCTCTTTCATAATTTTGAAAAACACCGGATACGACAAACGATTTTCCGCCTAATGAATCGCTCACTACAGTTGGTTCATGCTGAGTTGATTCAAACTGCAACCCCGCCTTTTTAAGGCGCGCTACTTCTTTCAGATTATCCTTATCCTTGAAAAAGTCAACTACGCTTTGTGCAATTTTCTCACCCACTTCAGGGGCTTCCAATAATTGTTCATAGGAAGCCGTAGAGAGTGCCTCGATATTTTTAAAATGGCGTGCTAATTTTTCTGCAACTGTTTTACCCACGTAGCGAATACCAATACCGAACAAAACGTTTTCAAAATGTTGTGATTTTGATTGTTCGATTCCATCCAACATGTTTTGCGCAGACTTGTCTTTCACTTTTTCGAGTTTCAACAAATCCTCTTTGGTTAGATCATATAAGTCTGCCGGACTTTTTACCAATCCAAGATCATAAAGTTGCTTGATGGTCTGTTCGCCCAGCGAATCAATATCCATAGCTTTGCGTTGAATGAAGTGTTCAATGCGTCCCTTAATCTGGGGAGGACAACCTTTTTCATTGGGGCAGTAGTGATTGGCTTCTCCTTCTTTGCGGATCAATTCGGTGTGACATTCAGGGCATTTTGAAATATAGACCACCGACATAAGAGAAGGTTTCCTTTTCTCCACATCCACACCAGTCACTTTAGGAATGATTTCACCACCCTTTTCAACAAACACATAATCGCCTATTCGTAAATCGAGGCGGGCTATTTCATTGGCGTTGTGCAAGGAGGCTCTTTTCACGGTTGTTCCGGCAAGAAACACAGGTTCTAATTCTGCTACGGGTGTCACTGCACCCGTGCGACCAACCTGATACGTGATTCCATTAAGTTTTGTGCTAATGCTCTCAGCCTTGTATTTATAGGCAATCGCCCACCGCGGACTTTTTGCTGTAAAGCCTAACCGTTCTTGCTGTTCGAAGCTATTTACTTTAATGACTACGCCATCTGTATCAAGCGGCAAAGCTGCTCTTTTATTCTCCCACTCTTTTATGTAATGAAATACCGCCTGAATGTTTTTGCATTGTTTGTATGTCGGTGAAACCTGAAAACCCCACGATTCCAATTTGTGAATTGCTTCAGCTTGAGTTTCTGCTTCATTATCTTCGCCAAGAAGATAGTATGTATAACAATCGAGTTTACGTTTAGCTACTTCGGTTGAATCTTGCATCTTCACCGTGCCTGATGCGGTGTTTCTTGCATTCGCATAAGTTTCTTCACCGATATCTTCGCGTTCTTTATTGAGTTGCTTGAATATTTCTTTTGGTAAAAACACTTCACCTCTTACTTCAAACTTGGTAGGAATGTTTTTTGACTTTATCCTTAACGGAAGGCTACGAATTGTTTTAATGTTGGCAGTGACATCATCTCCGCGCACGCCATCACCCCGCGTTACCGCTTTGGTGAGCAACCCATCTTCATAAATCAGGCTGATGGAAACGCCATCAAACTTTAATTCGCAGAAATATTCGTATTCATCACCTTCCAGAATTTTTGCAACTCGTCCATCAAAATCAGTAAGCTCTTCTTCGGAGTAAGTGTTGCCCAAAGATAGCATCGGGTATTGGTGATATACAGTAGCAAATTCTTTGGTGATGGTACCTCCTACACGCAACGTGGGAGAGTCGGGAAGACGAAGTTCAGGAAATTCGTCTTCTAATTTGATTAATTGATCTAGCAACTGATCAAACTCATAATCTGAAATCTCTGGTTTGTTTTTTTGATAATAGAGGTCATTGTGGTGGTTAACCTGATCGGTAAGTTCCTTAATTTTATTTTTTGCTTCGTCCAACTTCATATTCGGGCTACAAATTAACGAAATTCAGAATCTGACAGGCAGTTAATGCAGCGGTTTCTGTTCGGAGTCTGTTTGGCCCGAGACTTACTTTTTTGAATCCCGATTCGGTGGCCAACTGCATTTCTTCTTTATTGAAATCGCCCTCTGGGCCAATTAACACCAGATAACTTTGGTTGGGTTTAGCCAATGTTTTAAGTTGATCAGGATTACTGATATCTACATAGCAGATGAATTTTTGCTCAGCCTCAAAAGACATTGCTTCCTTGAAAGGAATCATTTCTGTAATATGCGGTAATCGTGCTTGCCCCGATTGCTTCATGGCGCTTACAGCAATCTTATGCAGTCGATCCTGATTCACGGTTTTTCGTTCAGAATTTTTACATAAGAGTAAATGTATTTTATCGATACCGATTTCAACCGCTTTCTCTACAAACCATTCCGTTCTATCCATATTTTTGGTAGGGGCAATGGCAATCGCAATACTAAAATCGCGAATCGGGATTTCCTTTTTGTCAACGATACTAAAACCGCATTTTTTAGGATTGGCTTCGTTGATGAAAGCTTGGTATAAAAAACCTTGTCCATCTGTCAAATCTATGGTATCACCCATTTGCATACGCAACACCTTTATGGCGTGCCGTGATTCCTCCGGATCAAGATGCAAGATTCCTTGCGTTATGGCTGGTTGGTAAAATAGGTTCAATGATTATGAAGAGTAAGTTTGTTGAAGGGTAGCAACCAGATTTACGTATTCCTGCATGGCTTGCTCTTTGGTATTTCCCTTTTTTGAAGCCCAGGCATCAAACTTGGCAATCGCTTTGAAATCGAAGCCACCGGGCCGGTCACCAATCACATCGCCTTCGGTTGCCTGTTTATACAATGCGTATAAGTCGAGCAATTCTTCATTGGATGGTCGCCTGGTAAATTCTTTTGACCGGGTTACTGCAGTATTGAAATCATCGGTTAGTGCCATTGTTTTGAATTATGGGCATTAAAGATTCAAACATAATTTAATAGAAAGACAAATTCACAAAAAAAGGCTGGGTAGTAAATCCAGCCTTAAAGATAGTGCTTATGTGTATTTAATTTATCTCTTGTCAATGCCAACGTAAGATCTCAGGTTATGACCTGTATAAATCTGACGTGGGCGACCGATTGGCTCCTTGTTTTCACGAAGTTCCTTCCATTGAGCAATCCATCCCGGTAAGCGGCCCATAGCAAACATCACGGTAAACATTTCTACCGGTATACCTAGGGCTCTGTAAATGATGCCGGAATAAAAGTCCACGTTAGGATACAGCTTTCGCTCTACAAAGTAAGGGTCCTTCAAAGCGATTTCTTCTAGCTTCAAAGCTATTTCGAGGGTTGGGTCATTTACACCCAATTTAGCCAAAACATCGTCAGCGGCTTTCTTGATAATTCTCGCACGGGGATCGAAGTTTTTATAAACACGGTGACCGAAGCCCATCAATCGGAAAGGATCATTTTTATCCTTTGCCTTATTTATCCATTTATCAATATTGCCACCATCTTTTTTAATTTCTTCCAACATAAGAATTACTTCCTGATTGGCTCCACCGTGTAGTGGTCCCCACAAGGCATTGATACCGGCTGAAATTGAAGAATAGATACTGGCTTTTGATGAACCTACAATACGTACGGTAGAGGTAGAGCAGTTTTGCTCATGATCGGCATGGAGTATCAATAATTTATCTAATGCTGATGCTACTACAGGATCAACTTCGTAGTGTTCGGCTGGCAAGCCATACATCATTTTTAAAAAACGTGAGCAATAATCTAAAGAATTGTCAGGGTAGTTAACGGGATGCCCAACTTCATTTTTATATGCCCAGGCAGCAAAGGTTGGCATTTTGGCAAGTGCTCTGATAATACTCAAATAGACTGCTTCTTTAGATCGGTTAGGATCTAAAGATTCAGGATAAAAGGCTGTTTGTGCACAGAAAAGAGAAGACAATACACCCATTGGATGAGCAGTAGATGGAAAGCCATCCAATATCTTCTTGATATCCTCATGCACCATTGTATGTTTCTTGATATCATTGCTGAAAGTGTTGAGTTGTTCGGTGGAAGGCAACTCACCAAAAATAAGTAAGTATGCAACTTCTATAAACGATGATTTTTCGGCTAGCTCTTCAATAGAATATCCCCGATAGCGAAGAATGCCTTTATCTCCATCCAAAAAGGTAATAGCACTTGTGGTTGCTCCGGTATTTTTATAACCAAAGTCCAGTGTTACTGTTCCTGTTTGCTCCAACATGTTACTAATGTCTATACCTAGTTCTCCCTCGCTTCCTTCTACAATAGGGAATGTATATGATTTGCCGTCAATAATTAATTCTGCTGTCTTTGCCATGATTAGATCTATTTAAACTTTGGATTTAAAGATATACGGTTCATTCCTTACAAAAAAATCCCTCGTGTAAATTAGTTGTTACCTAATATCAATGGCATTCCATCCTTACTTGAGCCGATTACAATAATTTTACTGTTGGGAGATTTTGATAATTCTAATGTTGCTTCTATTCCTCTCATTTTCAGTAGTTTGTCGCTCAAGCTATTATTGATAATGTTATTAGCACGCGACTCACCTTCTGCAGCAATGCGTTTACGCTCGGCTTCACTTTTTTCTTTGTCTAGACGAAATTGATAAGCCAATGCTTCCTGCTCTTGTTGTAACTTACTTTCAATGGCTACTTTAATTTGTTCCGGTAGCATAATTGAGCGTATCAGCACAGCGGTTGCATGTACATTGTTCTTGTTAAGAATTGTTTCTGTTTCGCTTTTGATAGCAGTTTCTACTTCTGCGCGCTTGGTCGAATAAATTTCTTCTGCAGTAAAACGCCCCATCACCTGTCTCACAGTCGAGCGTACTTCAGGAATTACGAGAACGCTTTCGTAATTGGTAGTAAATTGCTCATGGATATATCCAATCCTTTCTGGGTTTGGAAAATAGCGCACCGTAACATCAATGTGGATTGATAATCCACTTTTGTCCAGCACATCCATATTCTCTTCAGATGAAGTTTCATTTACCTTGTATACATAGACATCATTCCAGGGAGATTTTATGTGTGTACCTGGGCCTATTACATTGTCTTTGTCCAGGCCTCTGCCAAAGGGATAGAAAACTACTGCCCGCTCGGTGGCGCTAATGGTATAAATTAAACTTGATGATAATGCCATCACAACAATAAATGCGATGAAGCCTAAAATGATAAAGGGTAATTTTCGATTATTCATATTTATTAATTTTTGTTTTCAATTTTAACGTGGGGTAACCACAGCAACTTTCAATAATCGGCATAGCATAACGCATGCTCCAAAAAGGATCACTTTGGATGGTTTATGGCCAACGTGAATCTTTCTTCAAACGACAATTTTAGCGGACAAGTTCAGATATAACTACAATAACCTGCCTTACAACCAAATTTAAATATTCTTTCCCATGGTCACGTTGAAGTTCGTGTTTATTAAATAAAACCTTTGATTGGCTGTGAAAGAAGTCTCGCGAAGCTAAGAATTAGATTCTGATATAATAATCTTTTGGGCATGTGTATAAAATGAAAAAGCGATTTCCGAATGGATATCGCTTCTTCATCAATTGTAATGTAAAGTTTAATAGGCAGCACCTGATCCCTCACCTGTATTTTCAGTAGGAGTAGGAGCAGGAGTTGGTGCAGGTGTAGAAACTGGAGCAGACTCTAGAATAGGTGCAGGAGCAACAACTTTTTTAGGAGCTGGTTTTCTCACAACTTTTTTCTTAGCGGCTTTTTTAACCGGCTTAGCGATTTTCTTAACAGCTTTCTTAGCTACTTTCTTAGTAGCCTTTTTAACAACCTTCTTAGCTGCTTTTTTTGCTACTTTTTTAACAGCTTTTTTTGCTGATTTTTTAGCTGCCTTCTTTGCTGCTTTTTTGGGTTTTGCTTTCCCTTTTTTAGCAACCTTTTTTGCTTTTTTTGCCATAGTGAATCAGTGTTTATTTTTTTTTTGTTGGTTAAAGTTGGAGTATTGTACATACTCCTCTTGTAAATGTAAAAACAGATTTGCTTACCTACGCAATAAGTATCAACTTTTTTTATGCCAGGCTGATTATGGCCGTTGTGTTTTCAGGTTGGCAAAGTTTGTTGTGGTGCTTATGGGATACAAGATTATGCAATGAAGGATGGTGTTCATACTCAACTTTCCTGTGTTGAAAGAGGTAGCCCCATACGACAACCATTGGGTTAATCTTGCGCTTGGATGCATTTGAAGGATGTTTGTTGGGAATATCCATTATGGCATTTGTCGCTCATGCAATCTGAAGCATTAGCAAGCACCCGCCAAATAGAATTTTTAGTAGGATTGACTGCCGGTTTTAACTTAATGGATTTTAAGTTTAGGAAGTTACTTTCCGATACAGAATTTACTAAAGATATTATCCAGCAAATCATCGGTGGTGATCTCACCTGTGATTTCACCAAGGTGATATAAGGCTTGTCTAATGTCCATCGCAAGAAAATCACCAGTCACCGCAGATGTCAATCCTGTTGAAACACGTTCAAGACTTTGATGGGTCTCTACCAACTTTTGATAGTGCCGTAGATTGGTGACCATCACATCTCCCTGGCGCACTTCCTGAACTTGAAATTTTGCAAGGATGCTTTTCTTTAACATATCCAGGTTTGTCTTAGAAGATGCCGATATCAGGATAAAATCTTGACGTTCGATTGCTTTAAGAACTTCAGAATTGGCGCGATCAAGTTTGTTTCCGATTTTCAAATAGGGGATGCCTAAGCTTTTGAGGTCTCTTTCTTCCGCTTCCAACTCGTTGAGAGTAGTGTTTGAAAGATCAAACATGTATAGGATTAGGGAGGCTTTCTTCATGGTTTCACGTGTGCGGGATATTCCAAGAGATTCTATAATATCGGTAGTTTCTCGTAGTCCTGCTGTGTCCATAAACCGGAAACTGATTCCTCCCAGGGTAATTTCATCTTCAATCACATCACGGGTTGTGCCGGGTATGTCCGAGACAATGGCCTTCTCTTCATTAAGTAACGCATTAAGCAATGTTGATTTGCCTGCATTAGGCCTGCCAGCAATGACGGTTGGTATCCCGTTTTTGATGACATTCCCTTCATCAAAGGATTGAATAAGAATATTCAGGTAATCCATGATTCTGTCTACCAGATCTGAAAGATCTTTGCGACCCGCAAACTCCACATCTTCCTCTCCAAAGTCTAATTCTAACTCGATGAGTGAAGCAAAATGAATCAACTCATCACGCAAGTGTTTGATCTCATTCGAAAAGCCACCACGCATTTGGTTAATGGCTGCTTGCCTGGCGTTGTCAGTCTCTGCGTTGATCAGATCGGCCACGGCCTCTGCCTGTGCCAGATCAAAACGACCATGCAGGAATGCTCTTTTAGTGAACTCACCGGGCCCGGCTAGTCGTGCGCCAATGTGTAGAAAAGCCTTCATGATTTGCTTGACTATAAACGGAGAACCATGACATGAAATCTCCACGGAGTTTTCGCGAGTAAAACTATTGGGTTCTTTGAAAAGTGTTACCAACACTTCATCGATGGCTTTCCCCTCTGCTTCAATAGTGCCAAGATGAACCGTATGCGTGGGTTGATGCTCAAGATTTTTTCCTTTGAACAACTGTTGAGTAATGCGTATTGCATCTTTTCCGGATAGCCTTATGACAGCGATGGCGCTAACGCCTTGGGCAGATGCCAGAGCTATGATCGTATCATCAACGGGAGAAATGGAAGTCATGGGCGCAAGATAATGAGTAAATAGTCAACAGTGAATTTTGAACTTAGCTGCGGGCGTCTTCTGGCTTGCCGCTCGTATCGTATCAGTTAATAAAAGACAGATTGAAGTTGATATGTTTACTATAGTTATATATTAAAGATGAAATGATTCAAATAATCATTCTTCTGTATCCCGTACAATCAGCACTGGAATATTTACTCTATGCCGAACCGTATCGACAGTAGTTCCGAAGATAAGGTCCTTGACCCACTTGTGACCATGAGCACCCATCACAAGCAAGTCTGCCTTAAACTTGTTCACAATCTCAGGAATAACAAGTTTTGGATTACCAAATCCGATTTTTATTTCTACCTGATATCCAAGCTCCTTCAGTTGTGTTGAATAACTTTTTAGTGCGGCAGTGTCAGCACTTGATTCATGATCGGCAATTTCACTGCCATACCACATGGCTCCGGCCGTCTCCACTACATGCACTAGTAAATAGTGTGCCTCTTTGCCTCCTTGTGAAAGAGCACTCCGAATGGTTAATGAATCGATCGAACTAAAATCAATTGTTACAGCAATTTCTTTGTAAGGTGCTTTGTCGAGGCTAATGAGTCTGGTGGCGGATCCGTGAGGTGCGCGAGCAATTTTCTCACTTCTTCGTCTATCCAACCATGGTTTGAAGGTGATATATAATAATAAAACTCCTGCACCCAGGCAGATGGGAATGGCGGTAAGCCAAACAATCCATGCATTGTTTCCGGCAATGATCAACCAACCGGATATCTCCTGCATCACTAGTTTTGCATTCAGCGATACGATAATGATGGCAATAGTCCAGGCAGCGATTTTCATCCAGGTCTTGATCGCAAACACCCCCATTTTTTCTTTGTCACTGGTAAAATGGATTAAAGGTATAATGGCAAAACCTAGTTGAAGACTTAACACAACCTGACTTAACACTAACAGATCACCAGTCTTACCTTCTCCGTACATGATGATGACGATGTAAGCAGGAATGATCGCAATGAGGCGTGTAATAAGTCTGCGTAACCACGGGGCAATACGAAGGTTCAGATAACCTTCCATCACAATTTGACCGGCCAGCGTTCCCGTGATTGTTGAACTTTGTCCGGCAGCAATTAAAGCAACACCAAACATGACGGATGCCCATTCATTACCTAAAAGGGGTGTTAGAAAATTATAGGCATCATGAATGTCGGATACCTCATACATGCCTGCCCGGAAAAAAGTAGAGGCCGCCAGAACAAGAATAGCCGAGTTTACAAAGAATGCCGCATTTAGTGCAATGGTAGAGTCGATCAGGTTATATTTAATAGCACTCCACACACCTTTTTCACTGGAGTCAATTCTGCGCGTTTGAACCAAAGAAGAATGCAGGTAAAGATTATGAGGCATTACGGTAGCTCCGATAATACCAATGGCTATATAGAGTGCAGCATCGGAGGGCAATGAAGGAATAAACCCTTTGGCTAATTCTCCCATGTCGGGTTTGGCCCAAATCATTTCCAGTAGAAATGAAATGCCGATGATGGCAACCAACGCAACTATAAAGGCTTCTATCTTTCGCATGCCGTAGCTTTGAAGCACTAGTAGAAGAAGCGTGTCTAATACAGTTAATGAAACTCCCCAAATTAAAGGCAAGCCAAACAGGAGTTGTAAACCGATAGCCATACCCAGCACTTCGGCAAGGTCGGTAGCGGCAATGGCGATTTCGGCAAGTATCCATAAGCAGAAATTCACCACGGGGTGATAGGAAGTTCGGGATGCCTGTGCCAGATCTAATTGGCGCACCAAACCTAATCGTGCACTCAAGCTTTGCAACAGTAATGCCATGAGGTTTGACATGAGTAATACCCAAATAAGTTTGTACCCAAACTGACTGCCACCGGCTATATCGGTAGCCCAATTTCCAGGGTCCATATAACCAACGCTGATGAGATAGGCGGGCCCTAAAAAGGCAAATAATTTTCTCCAGCCTTTGATATTGGTAACATTTACTGAGGCATGTACTTCGCTTAGTGATTTTCTTGAGACGTCACGCGCTGTCATATTATTCTGAGACTAAAATATTTTGTGATACTTCTTTCGAAATGAATACGCGGTTATCATTTATTAAAACTTCCATCGATTCATCATATTCTTCCTTTCCAAGAATCTTGATCTTGGTTCCCGGCTTGGCCCCGATCTTGTCGAGGTATTTTAAAAGATTTGAATCTGAGTCTTTTACTGCAGCAATTTTTCCATGATATCCTATCTTAAGTTGATCCAATGCTACCAATGGTAATGATTTTATTTTACCCTTGCTGTCCGGAATCGGATCTCCATGCGGATCAACCTTAGGATATCCAAGAAACTCATCCAATTTTTCAATAAGCCGGGTGGAGTTGATATGTTCAAGTTGTTCAGCCACATCATGCACTTCATCCCAATTGAATCCGAGTTTCTCTACCAGAAACGTTTCCCAAAGGCGGTGCTTGCGAATCACCATAAGGGCCTCTGCTTTTCCCTTGTTGGTAACATTTACGCCATAGTATTTTTCGTAGCTGATAAATGTTTTGGCCGACAGTTTTTTAATCATGTCGGTTGCTGAGGCCGCCTTGGTGCTCATGGCTTCTGCCAGTTCGTTGGTGAGCACTGATTTGGAGCCGCCATCAGAAAGGTGATAGATGGCTTTAAGATAGTTTTCTTCCGTGAGGCTTAGCATAATTGAGTCAAGTATTGTACAAATGTAAATATTTAGATTAGTCTAAAATAAAGTTTAGGCTAAAATTTTATTCATAATGTGCAATAATTTTTTTTCTTCAGAAGTCCATTCTACATCGGTTGGGGCGATTGGGTAGAATTTGGATTGTTTCATTTTTTGTAAAAGCGCGGGAGTATCGAATGCATTGAAGTCGATAGGAATGGCTGCCTGAAAGGGCTCGCACAACATAATCCATGGCGTATAATTTTGAATGAGCAATGGCAATTGAGCAGAAAGGTATTCATATAACTTGGTGGGAATTCTGCTTTCGATATGAGGAGAAACGGGGTAATAAATAATTCCAAAATCTGCACTTGTCAGTTGGGTTATTATTTCGTGGTGAGGCACTAGTGCATCACCTCCCATTAAGGTGATAAAAGGTTTATCTTGAATTGCGTACCTAACCGCTTTAAGGGTAGTGGAGAGTGAACAATATCCGATAATATGTAGCCGCACGGATTGATCCAATTGGTGAAGGGAAGTTGCCAGATGTATAGCCTGAAAGACACCAGTGCTTTCGCTGATGGTTCCGCTGAATAGCAGTTTGATGGTTCCTTTTGATTTTGTTCTCGTAAACCCTTTTGGAAGAATGCTCTTGTTCTCCAAAATGACATATTTATTTCCAAAGAATTTCAATTCTTTTTCAAAGCCCTTTTCAGCTAAAAAGAAGAGATGAATGAACCTAGAAAGCATTACCTCTTTACCTCTAACCCAAATAGCCAGAAGTGGTTTTAGAAACGATGGAAAAGTATCTGTCCAAAGAATATTCCGCCAGTAATTTTCCTGAATATCGTATATAACCTTAGAACCAAAGAATATTCTGATTAGTACACTAACTATCAGTAATTCATGTGTATTAACTATCAATACATCAGGCTTTACTTCATACACTTTTCTTAAAACAGTAACGGGTATCAAGGCTCTTTTCAGACTTAACCGAACAAAACTTGGGTGTGGAAGGAAGGTGATTTTAGATTCGT
Organism: uncultured Ohtaekwangia sp.; assembly: GCA_964349405.1. Lineage (GTDB taxonomy): Bacteria > Bacteroidota > Bacteroidia > Cytophagales > Cyclobacteriaceae > ELB16-189. The sequence continues at coordinate 26,925 of CAYGGY010000025.1, forward strand.
TTGGTGGGTGCTTTGAAGGAAATCCGATGATGAAAATTTCATAATTGGGATGATTAGAAAGTGACTTACCCAACTTCTCAAACATGCGGGTATCATCTATCGGTTTAAGTACAGAAGCGAGGACTATTCTTTGTTTTTTCATTTATTGCAACCCGGTTTAAAAATAGGATATAAATGGAACTGAAAGAACTAATTGAAAAAGCTTGGGCTGACCGTGAGTTGCTTAAGTCTGTAGAAATTCAAACTGCTGTGCGCGAAGTGATGGCTTTGTTAGACAAGGGCAAACTTCGGGTTGCCGAACCAGAAGGTGACGCCTGGAAAGTGAATGAGTGGATCAAAAAGGCTGTGATCATGTATTTTCCAATCCAGCAAATGGAGGTAATAGAAGTGGGTCCGTTTGAGTTTCATGATAAAATTGCCTTAAAAAAAGATTATAAAAATCTGGGCGTTAGGGTCGTTCCGCATGCCATTGCCAGATACGGTTCCTTTGTAAACAAGGGTGTTATTTTGATGCCTTCTTACGTTAACATTGGTGCCTATGTAGATGAAGGTACTATGGTCGATACGTGGGCAACCGTGGGCAGTTGCGCTCAGGTTGGAAAGAACGTGCATCTTAGCGGTGGTGTTGGTTTGGGAGGAGTATTGGAACCCGTTCAGGCAGCACCGGTGATTATTGAAGACAATGTGTTTGTTGGTTCCCGATGCATTGTGGTGGAAGGAGTAAGGGTGGGCAAAGAAGCGGTGTTGGGTGCCAATGTGGTACTAACCGCCAGTTCAAAAATCATCGATGTAACTAACGAAAAGGCTATTGAATATAAAGGTTATGTACCTCCGCGTTCGGTAGTAATTCCGGGTACAATCCCAAAGAAGTTTGCCGCTGGTGAGTACCAGGTTCCCTGTGCGCTTATAATTGGTACGCGCAAAGAAAGTACCGATAAAAAAACTTCATTAAATGACGCCTTGAGGGAAAACAATGTTTCTGTTTAACGCTGGCATGTACTTTGCCATTCCAGATGCTATAAATTATTTTTAACGTATGAAAATTCTTGTTAGTGGGTTCTTATTGATCGTGATACTTGCTTCCTTTTCAGGTGAGATGAGGCAAGATTTTACACCTATTAAGAATACCAGTTTTGGAACCGGAGAGGTACTTGAATACCGAGTGAATTTTGGATTCTTTACAGTGGGTAAAGCATCTACTGTGGTGGAAAAGAGAGTCATCAACATAAACACTCGTCCTTGCTATAAGGTGGATGCATATGGTGAAACGCTTGGGTTTGTTTCATGGATAACCAAGGTGAATGATCAATGGGGAGCCTATATTGATACCGCTGCTTTTGTCACTCATGTATCTTACCGGAAAATAAAAGAAGGCAACTACCGCAAGGATGAATTGATTAATTATGATCATGACAAACTGCAAGCTGAGGTAAAAGTAATGGATCAAAAAACCGGTATATATGGTGATCCTAAAATCTATAAGACTCCGGCTAATGTACGTGATTTGGTAGGTGGATTTCTTTTCTTGAGGGTGATTGATTTTTCAAAATATAAGAAAGGAGACACATTGGCTATATCCGGTTTTTTTGAGGATACGCCTTATATATTGAACATTATCTATGGAGGAAAGGAAAAGGTGGATACAAAAATCGGAATAATACCCTGTCATAAATTGATACCCATTATGCCAGATAATAAATTGTTTGATGGGGAAAATTCTATCACCTGTTGGCTTTCGGATGATAAAAATAAAATTCCGGTTAAAATTCAGGCGAAAATGTTTATTGGTAGCACCGGTGTGGAGCTGATAAGTTTTAGCGGTCTGCGAAATCAATTAAAAGTACTAATGGAATAAGTTTTTGATTTTCTTTTATAATTTGGAATCCATAACCAAAACGAAAATTTATGCTAAAAGAATTTAAAGCATTTGCCATGCGTGGCAACGTAATTGACCTTGCTGTGGGTGTGATTATCGGTGGGGCTTTTGGAGCGATTGTTACCTCTTTCATAAATGATGTGATCACGCCACTATTATTGAAACCCGCGCTTGAAGCTGCTAATCTTACGCGATTAGAAGATCTTACGGTTTTTGGTGCAGTGAAGTATGGCATGTTTCTATCGGCAGTGATCAACTTCATTATCATTGCTTTTGTTCTTTTCTTGATCATTAAAGGAATTAATTCAATGAAAAAGAAAGAAGAAGCTAAACCATCAGCTCCGGCTGCGCCACCAGCTGACATTCAGTTGTTAACAGAAATAAGAGATTTGCTGAAGAAGTAATTGTGAACTAGACATAATGGAAAAAGGAGGGCAGTTTGTCTTCCTTTTTTTCAACGTGGTTATTCTTTATTTTCTAAACCTCTCGGCAACCACCAACTCCTTACTACCAGCGTGATATTGATAAAAGCCACTTCCTGTCTTTACACCCTGGTGGCCAGCCTGCACCATATTTACTAACAGAGGACAAGGTGCATATTTAGGATTTCCAAACCCATTGTAAAGAACATGAAGAATGGAGAGACATACATCTAATCCGATGAAGTCGGCCAACTGCAATGGACCCATTGGGTGAGCCATGCCTAACTTCATCACAGTATCGATTTCTTGCACACCTGCAACGCCCTCATATAAAGTATAAATGGCCTCATTGATCATAGGCATCAGAATACGGTTTGCAACAAAGCCTGGATAGTCGTTTACTTCTACAGGAATTTTATCAAGCTTTCTTGAAAGCTCCATAATTTGCGATGTGACCATATCACTGGTGCGATATCCACGAATTACTTCTACGAGTTTCATTACCGGCACCGGATTCATAAAGTGCATACCAATCACCAGGTCTGGGCTCTTTGTAACAGAGGCTATTTTTGTGATAGAAATAGAGGAGGTATTTGATGCAAGGATCGTATTGGGTTTGGTGTTTTCGTCCAATTCCTTGAAGATCTTCAGTTTCAAGTCGAGATTTTCGGTAGCGGCCTCAATAACCAAATCGGCATTGCGCACACCTTCTTTCATGAAAGTAGTAGTGGATAGGTTACCCAATGCCTTATTCTTTATCTCTTCAGTGATCAACCCTTTCTCAACCTGGCGTCCAAGATTTTTTTCAATAGTGGCCTTTGCCTTTTTCAAAGCATCTTCTGAAATGTCTATTAGTGTGACAGGAAATTCATGCTGGGCAAAAATGTGAGCAATTCCATTTCCCATTGTCCCCGACCCAATAACTGCTATGTTTTTCATTTATTGAATATTTACTTTTTGTAAAGATAATTTCTGCGAGAATACCTATTCAACGGATTCTATTGAAACCTCCTTGGCATATCCCATGGCCGTGAAACGAATGATTAATTGGTTGCCTGTAACAACCTGATCATCGCAGCTTTTGCCGGGTTCAATATCGTAATAATAGAATTTTTGATTGCGTTTGTAAAGCTCGTTGTGATCGGGCCGACCCAATAATTTAATTATATTCTTTTCTGAAAGGCCTTTAAGCTCATCCTTTTGATTTTTAAACTCTTCCATAAAGGTGATCCTCTGCCTATTGCAGCCTCCTTTGTCACTTTTCCATAGAGCCAAATTAATAGGAGCAAGATCGGGGAGAGGCTTTCCGCAAGTCATAATTAATAGAGAAAGACCAATCCAGGCCAGATTTTTCATGTTTTAATTTGTTTTTAGCACGTGCAACCATCAAAATTATAGAACAGAACCAGGACAGGCAGGATCAAATCTAAAATATCAGTTAGTTTTGCCCTCAAATTTAAACACATGATCTTAAAGATATTCAAAGGAGTATGGTTCTTTTCCCTAATGGCACTATTCGGGTTGTTTTTCTATATCTATGCAGGATTGCCAGAAGAGGTTAATTTCTCTGAATCAACAGGATCTCTGGCGACTTCCCGTGATGGCTTCTTTTACACTTCAATAAGTCTCTTTGCTGTGATTAACACCTTGGTGTTTGTAGTAAGCAAATTGCTAAGTAATGGCGATCAGCACTTTAGTTCCTGGTTCTATGGCCTGGTAGTCATGTTAAATTTTTTCTTCATCACCTCGCTGGGTTTTTTACATGTTTTCAATGGAGGTGATCGATATGAATACAGCAAGATGGGACCTGCGATGTATTTGAGTTTGATTTTAGTTTGCATATGGATGATCAGCTGGCCTGTTTATCTTTTGTATAAAAAAATATATCCAAATAACTGATTGCTATGATCGAGTTTTGATTTCTGAAAATCAACTACTTACTATCAATCACTTTATATTTTTTTGTAGGAAACTAATTTTTTGTGATGCTTGTAGTAAGCATAAAAATTACTTTCTTAGATGCGATTTGAGTCTGGGTTATTTTTTGAATCACTTCAAATCAGTGTTTAACAACCGGGAATTGAAATTTTTCAATGGAAGTTCAGGTTGATTTTTTTAAACTTTGCGCGATTTTTAAAAGAGAATAATAACATGGCGAAGGAGACTATTGAGTACAATGAATCGAGTATTAAATCACTCGATTGGAGAGAGCACATCCGGCTGCGTCCGGGTATGTACATTGGTAAGTTGGGGGATGGTTCTGCCAAAGATGATGGTATCTATGTACTGGTGAAGGAGGTAATCGATAACTGCATCGATGAACATATGATGGGATATGGAAAGACCATCGATGTAAAAATCACCGACCAGCATGTGATGGTGCGCGACTATGGCCGGGGTATACCTTTGGGGAAAGTGGTAGATGTGGTTTCTAAAATCAACACCGGTGCCAAATATGATTCGGGAGCCTTCCAAAAATCAGTAGGTCTAAATGGTGTAGGAACGAAGGCAGTAAATGCACTTTCCAATTATTTTAAAGTACAGGCTTTCCGCGAAGGCAAAACTAAACTTGCTGAATTTAAGAAGGGAATTTTAACGGCTGATCCAAAAGAAACAAAAACGGATGAGAAGAACGGGACTTTAGTTGAGTTCGAGCCGGACAATACCATGTTCAAACATTATCACTTCATCCCAGAATACCTGGATGACCTGATGTGGAATTATGCGTTTTTGAATGCCGGTCTTACTATAAATTATAATGGACGTAAATTTTACTCTAAAGACGGACTGCTTGACCTGCTAAAACAAAAATCTGATGTAGAAGACATACGATATCCCATCATTCATTTTCAGGGGGAGGATATAGAAGTCGCGCTTACTCATGGCAGTCAATATGGAGAAGAATATTATTCATTCGTAAACGGACAAAATACTACACAAGGAGGAACACATTTAGCGGCTTTCCGCGAAGGGGTAGTGCGTGGTGTACGCGATTTTTATAAGAAAGATTTTGATGCAGCCGACATTCGCGCCAGCATAGTAGCGGCAGTTGCCGTGCGTGTGCAAGAACCTGTCTTTGAATCACAAACCAAAACCAAGCTTGGGTCGATGAATATGGCACCCGATGGTGCTACGGTTAAAAGCTTTGTGGGAGATTTTGTATCCAAAGAGCTGGAGATTTATTTACATAAAAACCCAACGGTGGCTGATGCCATGCTCAAACGCATATTGCAATCAGAGCGTGAACGTAAAGAAATTGCCGGCATTAAGAAGTTGGCGAATGAACGTGCCAAGAAAGCCAACCTTCACAATAAAAAACTTCGCGATTGCCGTTTTCATTTCGATGACGAAAAAGGACAGAAGGGTGCAGAGTCAGTCATCTTTATAACAGAGGGTGACTCCGCCAGCGGATCAATCACAAAATCGCGCGATGTAGAAACGCAAGCAGTATTTAGTTTACGCGGTAAGCCACTTAACTGTTATGGTCTAACCAAAAAGGTGGTGTATGAAAATGAAGAGTTCAACCTTCTTCAGCATGCGCTCAATATCGAAGATGGTTTGGATGGACTTCGCTATAACAAAGTCATTGTTGCCACGGATGCCGATGTAGACGGTATGCACATCCGACTGTTATTGATGACTTTCTTTCTTCAGTTTTTCCCTGACTTGGTGAAGGCTGATCATGTTTACATTTTGGAGACTCCTTTATTCCGCGTTCGCAATAAAAAGGAAACCATGTATTGTTACAGTGAGGAAGAAAAACAAGCTGCGGTGAGCAAACTTGGAAATAAACCGGAGATCACCCGATTCAAGGGATTAGGTGAAATTTCTCCGGAAGAATTTGGCAACTTTATAGGTGAAGACATTCGCCTGCAGCCGGTGCGCATCGATAAGGAAAAACACCTGCAAAAGATTCTTGAATTTTACATGGGTAAAAACACCCCCGATCGTCAGGAATTTATTATTGACAACCTGCGCTTCGAATTAGATGTGATTGAAGCCAATACCAAAGAAGAAGAAATTGAATCATAAGTTAAGTAGGTATCAGACCGCTCTCAGCGGTCAGAGGCCTTTCAATGAAATGTAAAATGAGTAAGAAGAAAGCGATTACAGACAAATCAGTTAGAAATGAAAATGGAGATGTGGTTCATGGATTAGTTTCCCTGGATGGGCTCTATGAAAACTGGTTTTTAGACTACGCATCATATGTAATTCTCGAACGTGCCGTGCCACGCATTGAAGACGGATTGAAACCCGTGCAGCGCAGGATCATGCACTCACTGAAAGAGATGGATGATGGCCGTTTTAATAAAGTGGCAAACGTGATTGGAAATACCATGCAATATCACCCCCATGGTGATGCTGCCATCGGTGAAGCGATTGTGAATATTGGTCAGAAGGATTTACTGCTGGATACCCAGGGTAACTGGGGTGATGTTCGCACCGGAGATAGTTCAGCCGCACCTCGATATATTGAAGCCCGTCTTTCAAAGTTTGCATTGGATGTAGCCTACAACGCACAAACTACCGAATGGCAACTTTCGTATGACGGTCGCAAAAAAGAACCGATCACGTTGCCCATGAAATTTCCCTTGCTGCTGGCGCAAGGTGTGGAGGGTATTGCAGTTGGTCTGTCTACCAAAATTCTACCTCACAATTTTTGTGAGTTAATCAAGGCATCCATTGATGTATTGAAAGGAAAGAATCCGAAAATTTATCCTGACTTCCTTACGGGAGGTATTGCCGACTTTACAGAATACGATCAGGGAATCCGTGGTGGAAAGATAAAAGTGCGTGCGAAGATTGATATCATTGATAAGAAGACGCTGGCTATTCATGAAATTCCGTTTGGGACTACCACCAGTTCATTGATGGATTCTATTGTGAAGGCCAGTGAGAAAGGAAAGATCAAAGTAAAACAAGTTGTAGATAACACGGCCAAGGATGTTGAGATTTTAATTCACCTGCAGGCAGGATTATCTCCTGAGATTGCAATTGATGCCTTGTATGCCTTTACAGATTGTGAAGTTTCTATTTCGCCCAACGCCTGCGTGATTGTGGAAGACAAACCACAGTTCATGAGAGTGAATGACATCCTGAAGTACAATACCAGTCAAACGGTTAAATTGCTGAAGCAGGAGTTGGAGATCAGGAAAGGAGAGTTAATGGAAAAAATACTTTTCTCTTCCCTCGAAAAAATCTTCATCGAAAATAGAATTTACAGAGATATTGAAAATTGTGAAACCTTTGAACTGGTAATCAGCACAACTGACAAAGGATTAAAACCTTATAAAAAGCAATTCTATCGTGAGATCACCCGCGATGATATTCTTCGCTTACTTGAAATTCGCATTAAGCGTATCTCTAAATATGACTCCTTCAAAGCAAATGATTTGTTAAAAGATCTGGAGAATGAATTAAAACAAACGATTCATCATCTTAAGCATCTTACAGAATATGCCATTGCCTACTATCAGAACTTGTTGGATAAATATGGAAAAGGTCGTGAGCGAAAAACGGAGATCAAGAGCTTCCAGTCAGTAACTGCAACAGAAGTAATTGCCAACAATCAAAAGTTGTATGTCAATCGTGAAGATGGTTTTGTTGGATACGGCATGCGCAAGGATGAATACATATGCGAATGTTCTGAACTGGATGACATCATTGTGATACGCAAAGATGGCAAAGCACTGGTAAGCCGCATTGGTGAACGCAAGTTTATGGGTAAAGATATTCTGCACATCGGTGTGTGGAAGAAAGGTGATGAACGCATGGTGTATAATTTAATATACAGCGATGGTAAGTCGGGCACCACTTTCGCGAAGCGATTTGCTATGCCGGCTATCATTCGCGACAAGGAATATAATTTAGATCTGGGCAATCCCAACAGTAAAGTTCACTACCTGAGCGCCAATCCCAATGGAGAAGCTGAAGTAGTGGAAGTGAAACTGAGCCAGGCCAGCACCGCTCGCAAAAAGATATTTGATTTCGATTTCACTGAATTGGAAATTAAAGGAAGAGGGGCACGTGGAAATACGATCACGAAATATCCGGTACGTAAAGTGGATTTCAAAGAAGCGAAAGGATCCACACTCAGCGGATTGGATTTATGGTTCGATGAAGCCTCCGGCAGATTAAATAAAGATAAGCGCGGAAAGCATGTGGGTAAGTTTGATGGTGATGATCAGATTCTGGCGATCACGAAAAGTGGAACGTATAAGATTACCAACTATGAACTTACTAATCGCTACGAGCCAGAAAAAACTATTCTGGTTGAGAAGTTCAATCCCAAGAAAGCAATCTCTGCGGTGTATGTGGATGGTGAAAGCAAACAATATATTGTAAAGCGCTTCCTGATTGAGACCAATACTTTGGACAAAGAGTTTTTATTTATTTCAGAAGGCATTGGTTCCCGCCTCGAGTTTGTCACCACGTCCGATACTCCCGAAGTAGAAGTGGAGTTAGTGAAAGGAAAAGGTAAGGATAAGGAAACAGAAGTCGTTAATCTTGAAGACATCATTGATGTAAAAGGTTGGAAGGCGATGGGCAACCGACTCTCACCATATAAAGTCACAAAGGTGAAGCTGGTAGAAGAGCTGGAAGATACTGGGCTCGAAGATGGAGACGATAATGAATTGGTAGAAGCTTCTGAAAAGGCGACCGGAACCGGAAAGGGTGCTGAGTCGCCAAAAAAAAAATATAGCAACGAAGAAGACGAGCCAGAAACAATCATTGAAGAAGACGGTCAAGCCGCGCTCTTTGGTGAAGCAAAAGCAAGCCAAGGGCCGCTCGTCAACGGCCAGCCGCCCAAAGCCAAAGGTCCAAAGCCCAAAGAAGCGGAGCAAGCAAGTCTCTTCGGTGAAAGCCAAAAAGAAGAAAGTAGCAAAGAAGAAGAAGTAAGTGATGAGGAGAAGCCAGAGTCTAAAACATTTACTCCTGGTGATTCAATTGAGTTTGATTTATAATTTCTTGTGGTGAAGTATGCGTGCAAAGGCGGGATATTTTCGAAGAGGAAGAGTAGCTCTTAGCAATTAAAGTCGCTCCATAGGCACGGTAAAATAAAATGCAGAACCTTTTCCTTTTTCAGATTCTACCCAGAATTTTCCTCCAAGGATTTCAACGCTGACTTTGGATATAGTCAATCCAACGCCATTGCCTCAATATTTACGGGTCATAGATCCATTGGCTTGCAGGAAGTAAAATTGAGGACGAATTTATTATTTATTAAAAATGAGGGATACTGCTTGAAAGAAATCTTTTGGGTTAACGGGTTTAGTAAGAAAAGCATCACAACCGAGTTGTTCAAATTTGATTTTTGTTTCAGGTTGGGCAAAGGCTGAAATAATGATTACAGGTATAGTAGATTTTAATTTTTTTAAATGTGTTAATACATCATATCCACTTATATCAGGCAAGCCAATATCCAATAAAACCAAATCTACGGATGTTTCATCGGTTAAAATTTCCAGGGCAGCTTTTCCACTTGAAACATGAATAATGGAAGTCTTTGAATCGCTAAGTAATTCTAGAAGATAACGTGCGCTGGAAGGATCGTCTTCCACAATTAGAATAGATTTATCAGGCCAAAAAAAAGGCGTCTCAGCTTCATGTTTTGGGGTAGCTGTATGGGAGGTACTATCCTGAATATATGGTACAGTAAAATAAAAGACGGTGCCCTTCCCTTCTTCTGATTCTACCCATATTTTGCCACCCCACAAGTCTATCAGGCCCTTGCAAATGGCGAGCCCCAGGCCACTTCCGCCATAAACCTGGTGAATGGTTTCGTCAGCCTGGCGAAAGGCTTTAAAAATAACTTCTTGTTTGTCTTTTGCTATGCCTACACCACTATCACGCACATTAAATAACAAGGTTGTGCTATCTTGTTTGGTACAACCAAATTCAATAAAACCTTCGTTCGTAAATTTACGGGCATTAGTTAACAGATTGTTGAGCACTTGCTGTAAATGTTTATAATCTACAAGCAAATCATTTTCTTTTCCACGTAGCTGATTGTACAATCTAACCTCAATGTTTTTTTTATATAAGTAGGAAATATCAGCCTGTAGATTGGTTTTTAGTTGGGATAAAAATTCCTCCATATTTCCCTTTACAGGAACAGAAATTTCCTGTCCGGCTTCTATTTTAGAAATATCCAACACGTTGTTTACAATAGACAGTAAATCGCTGCTTCGTTGTCGCAGTAAACCCGTAAACGACTTTCTTTTTTCTTCCGATAACGGTCGTTCCAGTAATTCCGAAAAACCCATAATGGCATTCATGGGGGTACGAATTTCATGCGACATGTTCGATAAGAACGAAGATTTCAGTCGATCGGATTCCTCTGCTTTTTTATGGGCTTCCTTCAAATTAGTAATCAGCGTTCCCTGTTTTTTTACATGATTATTCAATAGTTGGTTGGACGTTTCTAATTCTTCCTTTTGCTCTGCAATCAATTGTAAGGATCGCTTTTGCTCTTTGCCTGATGCATTCAGAAGAAGGGTGGAGACCGAAGCCACCGCTAAATAGCTTTGCAATAATAACCTCGCATCGTACTGGTTTCCCATTACAGCGAATAATCCCAGGTCGTTGGAAGTATAATAAGCGGCTATCAACGAAACCAAAATAACAGAAAGGGTAGTGATGGTGCCAGGAAATTGAAGTGCGATCCAAAACAAGGTCGCTAGCGTCAGAAAAGGAAGAGAATTAATGAACAAATGATGACGTAACGATAGTTCGTCCAGCAAAAGAAATACAGAGCCCCACGCCAAAGAGATCCATATAATTTGAATTATATTCTGTTCTACTTCTTTCTTGTTTTTTAATTCCGCGAAAGCATAGATTAATGGTGCGAAAAGAAGTATTCCAATTACATTGTCGGCATACCAGGAAAACCAATGCGTTAAAAATAATCTGAAATCGAAATCAAGCATAAAATAATCTATGCTAAATGAGCTTAATCCCGAACCAATGGGTGAGATTAGAAGAGCAACCAGGATAAAAATAAATACTTCTTTTACTGCTCCTAAATAATTTCCAGATGACCATTTCTTCAATAGATAATATCCGGCAAAGACTTCCAGCACGCGCCCTGTTGCATAAAAAAGTGCAATGGTGATATTGTGAACATTCTGGTCTGCCACAAGCCAGGCTTCATTAACAGATAGAAACAAAGAAGCAATGACAATACCGGGCCATATAGATGGCCCCAGTATCATGATCAACCCTAATGTAAAACCTGGTGGTGGCCAGTAGGGAGGAAAAACGTTATAGATCGTGACATAAGGCATAAAAATATTCAGATGGGCTGACAGATAATAAACAACAGCCACCAATACTATTCGAGCAAAAAGATTTCCCTTTATTAACGCAGGGAACTTATAATAATAGTTGGATGTGATCGGTATTTCCATAATTGCTTTCGCAATGCATGTTTATGATTTACTGATTACCTTTAGAAGTGTTTAACTAAGGGTAAATGACTTGCTATTCTAAAATTACTAAAAGGTTTAATCAATTCATTAATTATTGAATTTTGTTGCCTTTAAAGTGATATACACCTATTTCAAAGAGGTATGATATCTAAATCAAGAAGACTATACTGTGAATTTTATATGAATGAAACATTGATCAATTTCACTGGTGACTTTACGTTGGAGGAAATCACGAGCAGTAAAATTTCACATGTCATAGTGAATTCAATCAGGGAAATCCTCTAGTTCCGAAGACCTCACATGATTGACTACTCCTTTCGTAACTCTGTGAATAAAAAATGAGGTAGTGCATCAATCCTTCGAAACCGGGTCGATCATAATGTGCGCACGATGTGTGCCGGGGTTCATGATCCAAGGCATACCAGGTGCTTCTGGTTTTATGGGTAGTCCAGTGCTTGCTGCAGTGGCCCATGGAATGTAAACAACATACCTAAAACTACCTTTTGATACTTCGCCCGTGGAGGCATTATATGCTTCATCAGGTGCAGAATAAACCTGCAAGTTGGAAGCTTGCTTAGGCATCTTTAATTTTCCCGACTTTGCTTCTGCTTCTCGTATGTCAAATATTTCCTGAGTGGTTTTTCCTGCCGCTTTCAATTCGCGACCCCGTGCCATAAAGGGTTCCAGGTCTTTATGGTAACACGATACACTAAGGCCTTTTTGATTGGGATTGTCGGCAAGACAAATTATTTCGTTGGTGCCTTTTCGTAGCATCACAAATTCACCTTTGGCATCGTAGCCATAAACCATAGCGCCAGCCCGCTTATCTTCAGGTGCTGCGAGTAAAGCAGTTTTTATTTGTATTTCAGTCGGTGGGATTTGAGTAAATGCTGTTTGTAAACTGATAAATGTAAAGATGAATAGATAGGCATATTTCATAACATGTAATTTTAATTTGATACGCATTTACTCCGATAACGGTTTCGAATCCACATAAATGTCCTAATAATATGCTACAAATTCAATGAGTTTATGATAAGAGGTTATTGCGAAATTCATATCATGAAATGTAACTCACAGAGTTTAAGTTGATTCTTCCTGTTCTTTTTCTGTTTTTTGCATGATGAAAAAAATTCTTATTTGTTTTCTGGTATTTATCGCTAATGAAGGGCTGGCGCAGAATATTACTGTAAAAGGTTATGTGGAAGATGCAATCAGGGGAAAACTTATAAAATCAAAAATTTCCTATCATAGCTATCCTACTGGTGGTATTTTCGGTTCATTCAATGACAGTACTTATTCATTTTTAATTTTTGGTTCGGCCAAGTATCAGGTAACCGCTGAAGCAGAAGGCTATATACCACATACGGTAATTATAGATCCCAAAGAAGCGATTGAAAATGTGATTGTCCGCAACATATCCTTATCTTCTGAAGGGCAAACCGTGGTGCTCAGCCACCTGATCTTCAATCAGGGAAAAGCAGTAATTAATCCAAAATCTTTTCCAGAACTGGATGAACTTGTGGCGATGATGAAGGATAGCCCGAAAGTAGAAATTCAACTGGAAGGTCATACTGACAACGTAGGAAATCCTGAGGCAAACATGAAGCTTTCTCAAGCGCGTGTAGAAGCAGTTAAAAAATACATCACCACAAAAGGAATCAGTAAAAAGCGGGTGATGACAAAAGCCTTTGGAGGATCTCAACCAATTGCAACGGAAGATACCGAAGAAGCGAGGGCAAAAAATCGCAGAGTTGAGATGAGGGTATTGAAGGATTAAATAAAATTAATTCATTTTAGCCGTAGAGATTTCTTTTCTCGCTATGGATGATTGTTCGGTCTCCCAGGCTTTCCAATATTCTGTAAGTTTAATAAGTTCTTCATCCAGGCATGGATAGATAGTTGCTTTGGGGACCTGTGGCCACTGTCCCATAGAAAGATGATAACTACTCAATCCACCCGTCCATTCGAAATGTCCGGGGTCATATAAACTTTTCCATCTTCCGCCCCAGCGTAAACCTAACTGTTCGCCAATGGCACCTACCTTGCGCCATAGTTTTATATTATTCCATTGCGCCACGGAGTCGATCATAGGAACGATATCCACGGCAAGTCCATATTGATGTTTAGACTTTCCTCCACTGGTGCGGGTATACTTTTTTCCCATTGCCTTGTACTCATTTTGTTTTGAATGCGTACGATAACTCTCAACCACAGCCAGCTCAATCCCTTTTGCTTTGCAAAGGGAAATCAGGGTGATCACTTTGTCCCGAAAGTAAGGGTGAAGCGCATCCAGATCGGCAATCATTGGAAGGTTACCACGATCTTTACCGAAGGTGAAATTTTCCACCAAAGACCAGTTCTTCCACGATTCTTCAGATTTTGATATATTTTGTATTGACGGTATTTCGTAAATAAAACTCTTTGTCAGGCCTGTAATTATCTCTACATGTTCGTTAGCATAAGGTGCCTTTGGTAACGATAACCCATCATTTTGGCTATATAAAGAAACAGAAAAGAGCAAAAAACTAACGAAAGCAGCAGATTTAAGCATATTCTAAAAAGTGAAGGTGCAAAAGTACAAAAAATCGGAAAAAACGAATACTGGTTCCTGCTTCCTAAGGAACATTTCAAACAGTTGATTATCAATAAGGTAACTTGATATAAAGAACATTTTATGAACAATTTAGGCTAATAATTAGTCTCGGATTTAAGTCAGTAGGCTCCTAAATTATTTCAATTTGATGGGCTTACTATGTTCAACACGGAAATTTGAGTTAATCTCATTAATGAAGATGCCATTGATCTTCTGGATAAATAAAAATCCATCATGAACTTCTGATCTGTATAGCAGATAGTGATGGAATGGTTTTGCTTAAAAATTTTAAATAGGTAAGATCATTTTTACGACTGTGCTCATTATCCTGTTTTTTGGACTCACTCAACTTTGCGTACTTTGAATTTTTTAAAGCTAGCCTTTACGATTGTTCATGGAAGAAAAAAATAAAAACAAATTATTGGCTGAATACTTTGCGCGCTTTATCAGCGAGCATAAGATTAATTTTGTTGAGAAGGTTTTGAATCAACGCACACGCCATATTACTATGGTGTTGGAAGATATTTATCAATCACAAAATGCCAGTGCAGTCATTCGTACATGCGAGTGTATGGGCATTCAGGATGTTCATATCATTGAGAATGACAGCAAGTATACGGTTAACCGTAGAGTACTTAAGGGCTCCTATAAATGGGTTGATTTGATCAGGCATAAAGGAAAATCAAGAAACAACACGGAATTATGTTTTGAGGCGTTAAGAGCCAGGGGATACAGAATTGCTGTGACGGATCCCTCACCGGAGGGAATCTCTATTCATGAACTTACTGTGGATGATAAAATTGCGATCGTCATGGGCAATGAGTTGCGTGGCACTTCATCCTATGCAATTGAAAATGCTGATCTGAAGGTGAACATCCCTATGTATGGCTTTACCGAAAGTCTTAATATTTCTGTTAGTGCTGCTATTTGTCTTAATGCTTTGGTGCCTGCATTACGAAACTCAGAGATAAAGTGGCAATTGACAGAAGCTGAAAAAGATGAGATCAAACTTTCCTGGCTGCGAAAGATGGTTAGAAACGCAGAAATAATAGAAAAGGAATTTCTGAAATCAATTGCGTAAATTTGCCATGGCTTTAATCATGCTGTAAATGAATTACTTGAAACAAGGGTTGAGAGTTGCAATAATCAGCTTTTCAATTTTAGTGATTTTTGTCCTTGCTTCTAATCTCTGGGTGATTTTAAGCACGCGATCAAAAGTGTTGATTGATCAGCAACAATTGCAAACAGGAGGGGTGGCGTTGGTTTTAGGCACCAGCCATCGGTTGATCAGTGGTATGCCCAATCCATTTTTTGAAAATCGGATAGCCACCGCTGCTGACCTATATAAAAATGATAAGGCTATTCATTTTATTTTAAGTGGTGACAACCGTACCCAGTATTATAATGAGCCCATGGAGATGAAAAAGGCGCTAATGAAGCAAGGTGTCCCGGCATCAGTAATTACCTTAGATTATGCAGGGTTGCGTACGTTGGATTCGATTGTCCGTTGTAAAGAAATTTTTGGCCAAAGCAATATCATCATCATTACTCAACCTTTTCATAGTTACAGGGCATTGTTTATCAGTAACTACTACCATATGGATGCTGTTGCGCTGGTGGCGCAGGAACCATCACAAGAAATCGCAGTTCAGGTATATCTTCGTGAATACCTGGCGCGCACAAAAGCGATTCTTGATCTTTACGTACTTGGTACAGAACCGCATCATTTAGGTGAAAAAGAACCACTAAGTCTTTAATTTAAAATATAAAAACTGCCTGCCTACCTTTACCTTCCTCGTTCGTATAAATGCTTAATTTTGTCATTGTCCCATTTTCTGTGAGTATCATTAATAAATATTTTAAAAGTGTATTCGTCACGTTGTTGACCTTGTTTGCCCTTCATAGCGAGTTGTTGGCGCAGGAAACAGTGGTGCATGGAAAAGTTACCGATGCTGCGTCAGGTGATCCGCTTCCTTTTGTTAATGTTGTTTTTAAAGGAACCGCAATTGGCACGACCACTGACTTTGACGGCAACTTCACGCTTCGGTCAGCGAATGCCACCGACTCAATAATTGCTTCCTACGTAGGTTACAAGTCCAGAAGTAAGGCTGTTAAACGTAGCGTAAGTCAAACTATCAATTTTCAATTATTGGAAGAGTCAATTGGCTTGCAGGAAGTAATCGTATATGCAGGTGAGAATCCGGCATTTGACATACTAAGAAAGGTAGTGCGTAACAAAAATAGCAACGACAAGAGAAAATTGACGGCCTACGAATATGACACCTACACGAAAATAGAAGTTGATGTAGATAATATTTCAGAGAAATTCAGAGAAAAGAAAATTGTAAAAAAAATAACACAAGTTCTGGATAGCATCGATCGTATTGCCGGAGAAGATGGAAAGCCAATTCTTCCACTATTTATCACAGAAAGCACTTCAAAAATTTATTACCGTGATAACCCTTCCTTGAAAAAAGAAAAAATTCTAAAAACTAAAGTAAGTGGCTTAGGCGTAGAGGACGGAACTACAGTAACACAAATGGTAGGTTCATCCTTTCAGGAATATAACTTCTATCAAAACTGGTTAAATATTTTAACTAAGGAATTTGTTTCACCCATCGCTGATGGTTGGCGTATTTATTATGAATATGATCTTACCGATAGCCTTTATCTTGGCGAAGATTTTTGTTACCGATTAGATTTCTTCCCTAAAAGTCCACAAGAACTGGCCTTTACAGGCACCATGTGGATTACCAAAAAAGAATATGCACTTAAGCAGATTGATGCCGTGATGGGGTCACAAGCAAATCTGAATTTCATTGAAAAAATAAGATTGCAGCAAGAGTTGGCAAAAACTGAATTGGGTCCTTGGTTACCTGTGAAAAATCGAGTGTTGATTGATGTTGGCGAGTTGGGAAAAAACAATGCAGGCATGTTGGCTAAATTCTATACGAGCAATAAGAACCTCTCTACGAATAAACCCTACGAGCCAGCGTTCTATGAACGTGTTATCGAAATGGCTGAAGATGCGCGAATGTTTGAGGATGATAAATATTGGGATACACTGCGCCATGAGCCCTTGAGTGAAACCGAAAAAAATGTATATCGGATGATTGATACCTTAAAAAATATTCCGATTGTAAAAACATATACCGACATCGTAAAAGTTTTGGTAGATGGATATTATTCAGTGGGTAAGTTGGATGTTGGTCCCTATCTGAGTACGGTTACCTGGAATAATATCGAAGGTATGCGGGCGCAAGTGGGCTTCAAGACAAACTATAAATTTAGTAAGAGTTGGGTTTACCATTTTCAGGGTGCTTATGGATTTACTGACGAAAAACTTAAATACTTGGTCGGCATTCAACATATTCTTTCACGCGAACGATGGACCACAGTTTCTTTCAGAGCACGAAGAGATTTAACCCGATTAGGGGTGGATGAGGAAAATCTGGCTGACAATCCTATCTTTCTGGCTGCTACGCGTTGGGGTTATTTCCGCAGAGGATTATATAGTAATGAATACCGTGCCTCTATTCAGAGAGAGTTGTTCAAAGGATTTTCTCAGAGAGTGTCGTTACGCCATTGGACCTTTAACCCAACGTTCAGTTTTGGTTATTTAAATCCAAATGATGCTATAGAAGTGCGAGACAGCTTTCAAGCTTCTGAAGTGAGCCTAGAGTCTCGTTATGCCAGAGATGAAGTGTTTATACAGGATGACAATGAACGGATAAGTCTGGGTACAAATAAATGGCCCGTGATTACGCTTAAGTATACCCGGGGTATTTCAGGTGTATTTGGAAGTGATTTTGATTATGACAAGTTACGATTTAACCTCGCAAAGCGGATTAAAACAGGTCCTTTGGGAGTAGGATATTTAACCCTCACGGGTGAGTATGTTTTCAATACCTTACCGTATCCACTGTTAACACTTCATTTGGGTAACCAATCACCTGTTTACTCATCAATTACGTACAACCTGATGAATTTTGGTGAGTTCATTAGTGACCACTACGCTTCAGTTCAATATCGTCAGTATATGGAAGGTTTTCTTTTAAACCGGATACCTCTTTTGAATAAATTGAAATGGAGACTGCTCACAACTGCCAATGTTATCGTGGGAGGAATGAGAACATCCAACCAGAACCTGATTTCAAAATTTACTCCTGATGGAGCAGTTACCCTGCCAGCAGGTTTTTTTAAGAATGGGAAGCCGTACATCGAATTGGGTTATGGGGTAGAAAATATTTTTAAGGTTTTACGGATAGATTTTGTCCATCGGGTGTCTTATTTGGATAATCCGGGGGCTCGTAAGTTCGGAGTACTCTTTACCGCACAGATACAATTGTGATCCTTGTATTTTTCCTTGGTTGATGCTTAAAACAAGCTAGGAAAACGCCATATTTGCAGTCCAAAAATTCTTGATAATGAGTGTTGTTAAAATCACGTTGCCAGACGGATCATCGCGCGACTATCCACTGGGCGTAAAAGGAATTGAAATAGCTCAAAGTATTAGTGAGGGACTGGCTCGAAATGCGTTGTCAATTGAGGTAAATGGCGAGATATGGGATCTAAGCCGGAGTATTAATGCCGATGCTTCAATAAAAATATTTACATGGAATGATAAAGGAGGAAAATATGCTTTCTGGCATTCATCTGCTCACTTGTTTGCCGAGGCGTTGGAAGCCCTGTATCCAGGTGTCAAGTTTGGAATAGGTCCTCCTATTGATAATGGGTTTTACTACGATGTCGATTTAGGAGACATTCCTTTTGGGGACGAGGAGTTAGTTGCTGTCGAGAAGAAAATGCTAGAACTGGCAAAGACCAACAGCCAATATGTGAGGAGCGATGTATCGAAAAAGGAAGCCTTAGAGTATTTTACCAAAAAGAATGATCCTTATAAATTAGAATTGATTGAGGGGCTTGCAGATGGATCGATTACTTTTTATCAGCAAGGCAATTTTGTTGACCTGTGTCGTGGCCCGCATATTCCTACAACAGGTCCGATAAAAGCGATCAAGCTTCTAAGTGTTGCCGGTGCTTATTGGCGGGGCAATGAAAAAAATAAAATGCTCAAGCGCATTTATGGTATCACCTTCCCCAAGCAAAAGGAACTGGAAGAGTACCTTCATATGTTAGAAGAAGCAAAGAAGCGCGACCATAGAAAACTGGGTAAAGAGCTAGAGTTATTTGCCTTCTCAGAAAAAGTAGGAATGGGTTTGCCTTTATGGTTGCCGAAAGGAACCATTCTACGCGAGCGCCTGGAGCAATTTATGCGTAGGGCGCAAATCCGAGCAGGATATGAACCAGTCGTAACACCTCATATAGGCAGTAAACAATTATATGTTACTTCAGGGCATTATGAAAAGTATGGTAAGGATTCATTTCAACCCATAAAGACGCCAGATGAAAGTGAAGAGTTTCTGCTGAAGCCTATGAACTGTCCGCATCATTGCGAGATTTACAAGGTTAAACCAAGATCATACAAAGACCTGCCGATCCGTTATGCGGAGTTTGGAACCGTATATCGCTATGAGCAGAGTGGTGAATTACATGGGCTCACCAGGGTGCGTGGCTTCACCCAAGATGATGCCCATATATTCTGCAGACCTGATCAAGTGAAAAGTGAATTTATCAAAGTAATTGACCTGGTTCTTTTTGTATTCAACTCATTAGGATTTGAGAACTATACAGCCCAGGTTTCACTGCGCGACCCGGAAAATAAAACCAAATATATTGGTGAGGACGAATTATGGGAACGGGCAGAGCGCGAGATTCAGGAAGCTGCCGATGAACGTGGACTAAAAACAGTTGCCGTGAAAGGCGAGGCTGCTTTCTATGGACCGAAATTGGATTTCATGGTGAAGGATGCGCTTGGCCGCAGCTGGCAGTTAGGCACTATACAAGTTGATTACCAACTTCCACAACGATTTGAGTTGGAATACATAGGGTCTGATAATCAAAAGCACACTCCTGTAATGATTCATAGGGCTCCTTTTGGATCTTTAGAGCGTTTTGTAGCGGTGCTTATTGAACATTGTGCAGGCAATTTCCCTTTATGGCTCGCACCAGAACAAATTGCAGTATTGCCAATTTCAGAACGATTTAATGAATACGGCCAAAAAGTTCTTGATATCCTTAAAGAGCATGATATACGCGGTTTTTTAGATGATCGAAATGAGAAAATTGGCCGTAAGATCAGGGATTCAGAAGTGAAAAAGGTGCCTTTTATGCTTCTTGTTGGTGAAAAAGAAGCTTCGGAAAATAAAGTCGCTGTGAGGAAGCATAGCGAAGGAGACAAGGGCGTAATGGATCTAAATGACTTTGTAACTAATTTTTCTAAGGATTTTGCTCTTCCTTCTTAATGTCTGAATTTTGATAAAAAGAAAAAAGAGCGATATTTGCAGCCCTGTCTGAGAACCAGACAAATAGATTTTAAAAAAAATTAAGTACTTAAACCCAAAGAGTGGCAATATTTCAAGGTGGAAACCGCCCAAAGCCTTTCGTAAGAGGTCCGCGGAGAGTAGTAGAAGAACCTTATCGTGTTAATGAACGCATTCTCGTTCCTCGTGTACGAGTAGTGGGTGAAAATATTAAGGTGGATGTTTACCCAACATCAGTTGCTATAAAACTGGCTCAGGATCAAGGTTTGGATTTGGTTGAAATATCACCCAATGCAGATCCTCCGGTATGTAAGGTAATTGATTATTCGAAGTTTAAGTACGAGCAGAAAAAGAAACAAAAAGAGATCAAGGCAAATGCTCAAAAAACGATTTTGAAGGAAATCAGGTTTGGTCCAAATACGGATGAACATGATTTTAACTTCAAAGTGAAGCATGCCGAAAACTTTTTGAAAGAAGGAGCAAAGGTAAAAGCATATGTTCACTTTGCTGGTCGTTCGATTGTTTATAAGGAGAGAGGTGAAATTCTATTGTTGAAGTTTGCTCAAGCTCTGGAAGAGTTAGGCAAGGTAGAACAATTACCAAAGTTAGAAGGCAAACGCATGTATATGATGGTTGCGCCAAAAGGAAAGAAGTAGTTAGTTGATTTTAAATTTATAAGTAATGCCTAAGTTAAAGACAAAGTCAGGAGCCAAAAAACGTTTCAAAGTTACCGGCACAGGTAAGATTAAACGTAAGAAGGCTTATAAAAGACACATCCTGACAAAGAAAGGTACTAAACAGAAGAGAAGATTAGGGCACGCAACCACCGTTAAGAAAGTTGACGAGGGTAACGTGAAGCCAATGCTTCCTTATCTCGTTTAATCCGTCAAGTCGGATTTTTTGGTTCGTCCGCCAGTTGGCGGATATTTGTTTAACCCGGTAATTGGCAGATAAGTGTTTTGAAATAAAAGACCGCCAACGCCAAAAATTAAAAACTATGCCTCGTTCAGTAAACAATGTAGCATCCCGCGCCAGAAGAAAGCGTGTTATGGCAATGGCCAAAGGTTATTTTGGTCGTAGAAAAAATGTATGGACTGTAGCTAAAAATGCAGTTGAGAAAGGGTTAGTCTATGCTTATCGCGATAGAAAAGCCAAGAAAAGAGATTTCCGCACGCTTTGGATAGCTCGTATCAATGCTGGAGCAAGACTTCATGGAATGTCTTACTCTGAATTTATGGGTAAAATCAAAAAAACCGGTATTGATTTAAACCGGAAGGTACTTGCTGATTTGGCAATGAACCATCCTTCAGCTTTTGAGGCGGTGGCCAAGAAGTTGAAGTAATTAAGTATTACAAGAAAAGTGAAAAGGGGGGTAATGCCCCCTTTTAAATTTTGTTTCATGTCAAAATCGAAGAAACTATTCGTGGTTATTGCAGTCTTTTTCTTTGCACTGCTTATCTACGTTAGCTACGATATATCCTCCCGCACTACTTTTCCAGGATCAAAACCGCAGCTCAGAGAAAGGATAAAAGATCAATTTTTAACTTCTGATTCTACAAAGAATGATACAATTCTGTCCATTAAACGGTAATAAATGTCCGTTTAACAGATTATTATAAAAAATACAGCATTCATATTTGCATATTTTTATCCGTCACTTACCTTAGTGTCAGATTAAAGCCAACTATAGACGAGATTATCCCCTAAGGTCAAGGACTTTGGGGGATTTTCTTTTTTAAGCCATTCTTATTTCACTTACAGAATAGAGGGAAACGAATTGAGATTGCATTAAGCTTTCTCTTTTTTACTTTTAGGTTTAAGTTTTGACCTAATCTGATTTGCTACTTTTTTCCATCATCGTTTACTTAATCATCACCGTAGTTATTGGCTATTGGGCATCGCGCAGAGTAAAAACTTCCGGAGATTTTATGCTGGCGGGTCGAAGTCTTCCCCTTTTACTTAGTTCTTCCGCTTTATTTGCTACCTGGTTTGGTTCTGAAACTGTTTTTGGTGCCTCTTCCGAATTTTTAAAAGGAGGTCTCTATTCTGTAATCGAAGATCCGTTTGGAGCTGCACTTTGCCTGGTCTTGTTCGGATTGTTTTTTGCCCGCAAATTATATTCGATGAATTTGCTCACGCTGGGTGATTTTTTTAAAGTTCGATTTGGAAAAAAAACAGAATTGGTTTCCAGTGCCTTTATTGTTCCATCCTATGTGGGCTATATCGCAGCTCAACTTCTTGCAATGGGGTTGATACTAAATGTGGTCACTGGAATGGATGTTTGGCAAGGTGTTGTTATTGCTGCATTGGTGGTAACCTTTTACACCTATATAGGAGGGATGTGGGCAATATCAGTTACCGATTTCATTCAAAGTGTAATTATTATTGGAGGACTTATCGTATTGGCGGTAACCCTTTCTATTAAGGCAGGCGGGTTTACCGTGGTATTAAATGAATCACATCCTGAAACATTTCGTTTTCTTCCTGAAGCCAATTTTAAAGAAGTTGTGATTTATTTTGGAGCATGGTCGGTGTTGGGGTTGGGATCCATTCCGTCACAGGATGTATTTCAACGGGTGATGTCATCGGGCAGTGTTAATACCGCAGTACGTTCTTGTTATATCGCTGCTTTTATGTATTTGACAATCGCCATGCTTCCTTTGTTCATCAGTTTATGTGTTAAGCATTTATACCCCTCGTTTGCCGCAGGCGATGCTCAACTCGCTTTGCCTAGTATGGTGCTAAGTCATGCTACTATGCCTGTGCAAATACTTTTTTTTGGTTCACTTTTATCAGCCATTATGAGCACGACCAGTTCTGCTATTTTAGCACCGGCAGCCATTTTCTCAGAAAATTTAGTAAAGCCACTCGCCAAAGGAAGACTAAGTGATAAACAATTGCTGATGGTAACACGGATTTCAGTATTGGGTTTCAGTGCTTTAGCCACCATCATGGCTTGTCTTCGTTCAAATATTTATGAATTAGTAGGTGAGTCTTCTGTGCTCAGTTTAGTTTCTTTGTTTGCTCCCCTCGTCTTTGGATTATATTGGAAAAGGTCTACGGCTATGGGCGCGTTATTGTCTATGGTATTAGGTATTTTTACCTGGTTTATTTTTGAGCAAATAGAAACCAGTTGGCCTAGCCTTGTGCCTGGGCTTATCGTGAGTATAATGGCTATGATTATAGGAAGTTTAGTTTGGAAGAAAAAAATAGAATGAAATGATAAAAGTTGAAATCAACCGAATAGACCAAGATTTCCACATGGAGGCGGTTAATGAAGCAGGAAAGAAAATTCATATGGATGCGGGCCCGGCCGATGGTGGCCATGAATTAGGCTTTCGTCCTATGCAGTTATTGTTGTCGGCTTTTGGTGGATGTAGTGCAATCGACCTGATTGGTATTTTGCGTAAGCAACGCGAGCCGCTACAGGATTTGAAAATCACCGTGACGGGCGAACGCCAGCAAGGTGTCATACCTTCTTTATATACGGAAGTACATGCTCACTTTCGTTTATTTGGTAATGTCAATCAAGAAAAGGCAGAAAGGGCTGTTCAACTTTCTGTTGATAAATATTGCTCAGTAGCAAAAACATTAGAGAAGACAGCCAAAGTTACCTACAGTTTTGAAATCATTAATCAATAGACATGGAAGAAAGAAATTTTGAAACAGATGCGGTGCGCGAACAAAGTGATCGTACTCAGTTTCGTGAACATTCAGTACCGCTTTATCTTACATCTAGTTTTGTATTCGAAGATGCAGAGCAGGCACGATCTTTATTTGCAGATGAAATTCCGGGAAATATTTATACACGGTTTTCAAATCCAAACAACACCGAGTTAATACAAAAGCTTTGCTTGCTGGAAGGAACCGAAGACGGTATTGCAACTGCTTCAGGTATGGCAGCCATGTATATCAGCATGGCCTCGCTATTAAAATCAGGTGATCATGTGCTAGCCTCACGGTCGGTGTTTGGGTCAACACACCAGATTTTAAATATCATTTTTCCGAAAGTCAATATCTCTCATACGTATGCCGATATTGATGATCCGGCTTCCTGGGAAAGTAAGATTCAACCGAATACAAAAATGATTTTTGTGGAGACTCCTTCAAATCCGGCACTCGATATTATTGATCTGGAGTGGTTGGGAAAACTGGCAAACAAGCATAACTTGATATTGAATGTTGATAATTGTTTTGCTACACCATATTTGCAAAACCCGGCCAAATGGGGTGCTCATTTAATCACTCATTCTGCAACAAAATATATGGATGGACAAGGTAGGGTGATTGGAGGCGCTGTGTTGGGATCAAAAGAATTAATTAAAGAAGTACGATTCTTTGCACGTCATACTGGGCCATCGATGTCACCTTTTAATGCGTGGGTATTATCAAAAAGCCTGGAGACGCTTGCTGTTCGAATGGATCGTCATTGCCAGAACGCATTGCAACTAGCCAATTATTTGGAATCGAACAGTGAAGTATTGAAAGTAAAATATCCGTTTCTTTCTTCACACCCCCAGCATGCACTTGCCAAAAAGCAAATGAAACAGGGTGGAGGTATCGTTACTTTTGAAATTAAAGGAGGCATTGACGGAGGGCGCAAATTCCTGAATTCATTAAAAATGATTTCTCACTCCGCCAATTTAGGCGACACGCGTTCTATTGCTACGCATCCGGCATCAACTACACATTCCAAACTAACGGATGCTGAACGTATGGCAGTCGGCATTACACCCGGACTTATTCGGGTTTCTGTAGGCCTTGAGCATATTCAAGATATTATCAACGATGTGGATCAAGCGATAAAGAATAGCAATTAACGTTTTTTGAAGGAACAGGCTTTAAAGGAGAGCCAGTATTTATCGTTTACATTCTTTTATTGAAAAGGCGATTTACCATTGAATTACAGATTAAAGTCATTTCACTTTTTTGTATTACAAAATGATGATTGATTGAAAATATAATAGCTGGCGCTGGTCCATTACGGTAATATTATTAAATAATATGCCAAGGTTAATCCTGACATTGTTGGCAATTTCTTAGGTAATCATCAGTATTCGGTCGAAATTGACATTACTGTTTTTACGAATGATAAATTAACTCAATCGTTTTACCGTTTATGGTAATACTCAATAGCGTTGTGAAAAGTATAAAATATATTTTTTCCATTAATGGGTTAAAAGTAATCCTGCTAACGGCATTTCTATATTATTTCACAGCGCGATTAGGGTATTTCATTACTTTTAATCACACAGTTATTCTACCATTATGGCCCCCTGCAGGCGTTGGCCTTGCCATGATGATTCTTTACGGAAGAACGTTAGCTTGGCCAGGAATCGCAATTGCTTCACTTTTGATTAGCTTGATGGCAACGTGGAACACTCCTGATCTACCACTCGGCATCCGGTTATCGGTTATGATTATTTTAACCTTTAGTAGGGTATTGGAAGCAATAACAGGCTATTGGTTGATCAAAAAATATATTGGTGATAATCTATTTTCAAATCCACAAAACACCTTCCGGTTTCTATATATCACTGCTGGAATATCTTTTATTGGGTCAGGAGTGCTTCTTTTGTGTCTTTATATCTTCAACATTGCACCGATCGATAACCTTAAAATTTTATTATTTGATTTTTGGTTTGGGAATGTAGTAGGTATTCTGCTATTCACTCCACTTGTCTTGGTGGTAGCTAAGAGCCGGATTAACTTTCCAGAGCGAGATAATATAAGGGACTTTATGTTCTTCGTGATTATGGTAATTGCTACCTTTTTACTACTACAAGTAGAGCTTCTAACTTACCCCTTATTACAAGCCCTTCCTTTCATTGCTGTTCCGTATTTATTATGGTTGGCTTTCCGGTATGATTTATTGGTTGGTTTTATAGGGGTTTTTATTGCTTCTTCATTGGCCCTATATTTTACCGTAATAGCTGAAACCGGACCGTTTATTATTCTGCAGTCAGGTGAACATAGCATGTTGTATTTGCAAGTGTTTATCGCAGTGATTAGTTTTTCTACCATTCTTTTATCTGCATCTATGCAAGAAAGGAATGCGGCCCTGCATGAACTCAAGGAGTTAAATGAGAACCTAGAGCAGAAAATAGGTGAACGGACAAAAGAATTAATTAAGCGAAATGCTGAGCTGGATAGCTTCGTTTATAGTGTTTCGCATGATCTGCGAGCGCCCATTGCATCAATATTGGGATTGATCAATCTTGCTAAAAAAGACAGGACCGAAGAACGTGAAAAATATCTGGATTTAATGAATGTGAGTGCCTTAAAGCAAGACCAATTTATACGCGAGATACTTGCACATTCAAGAAACTCAAGAATTGAAGTGCAACGTGATGAAATGTATTTTGCCCCATTTATCAATGAGCTATTCTATGATTTACAATTCACAGAAGGGATTATTGAAAAGGGTATTATGATAAATCAACACAAACCTTTTTATACCGATAAATGGAGGTTGACGGTAATTCTTAGTAACATCATAAGCAATTCGATCCGTTATCGCCAGGGAAATTCAGTAAAGATATCCATTACAGGTGAGGTAACGGATCGCGAGACAAAACTTGTGTTGGAAGACAATGGTAAAGGGATCGACAAAAAACATTTACCCTATGTATTCAATATGTTTTATCGCGCCAACGAAGATTCAAATGGTTCGGGCCTTGGATTATATATTGTAAAAGAGGCGATTGACAAATTGAATGGAACGGTAAGTATTGATTCAACCTTAGAAATAGGCACCAAAGTAACCATCGTTATTCCTGGATTAGAATAAGTTCACAACATGTACAATAACAATGAACTAATAAGTAGGTACACTAGGATCAATCTCTCTGGCCCAGGCAAGTATGCCTCCTTTTAAGTTATAAAGATTGAGTAGGCCATGGTTCTTCTCCAACCAATGTGCCATATTGCCGCTGCGTGCACCACTTCGACACATGATAATCACCTTCTTGTCTTTAGAAATACGATCTACCTGATTAGGAAGATGACCCTGCGGAATGAGTGTTCCTCCAAGGTTACAAATTTCATATTCATGTGGCTCACGCACGTCAATCAACTGGAAGTCAATACCTGTATCGATCATGACTTTTAATTCCTGTACGGTTACTTCTTTCATGTGTTAATTTTTATTTTTTTTTGAAATGGTCGCATGGAATTAGCAAAAAGATAATCATCTCATTGGGTATGCTTCTCTTTATGCTCACTTCATGGCATCAATTGGATTTGATCTTGATATTTTACAAAACTCATCATAAATAATCATACTTTTTATTTTTGATTAAGTGTTTTGATCAGGAACTTTTATATGAGTGAATTCAAACGTGTGCGAAATACATTATTTTAAGCCTGCGGGCTATTCTAAATGCCTGATGTTTTAAGGGTCAGTACGTAATTGAATCGGGAGTAATCGGTTAGGGATAATAGCCGTTGGATAATTTTTGCGATTTAGAATACGGCCCTCATACAATATTCTTAACTTACGTTACTAAAAATAAGATTTCAATTATGCGAACAAACTATTCTACAGGAGCTAAATGGGAAGATATTGTTGGGTACAGCCGCGCTGTAAAAATCGGCAACACACTGGAAGTTTCAGGAACGGTGGCTACAGAAGGTAGTGATGTGATTGCTAAAGGAGATTTTTATGGGCAAACAAAATACGTTATAGAGAAAATTGAAAAGGTGCTGGAGCAGGCTGGGTTTGAATTGAAAGATGTAGTGCGCACCCGTATTTTTGTTACCGACATTTCTAATTGGGAGGCGGTAGGTAAAGCACACGGGGAGTTTTTTAAAGACATAAAACCCGTCACCAGTATGGTGGAAGTAAGTGCGTTAATTGATCCTGATTATTTGGTGGAAATTGAAGTTACTGCTATGAAAGACTAAATCCAACTATGAAACAACTCCTGATATATTTGCTCATCATTCTGTTTTGTTTATTCATGGCAGATGTGACAGCCCAAGTGGATCAGATCAAGAGTTCTTCTTCTATTAATTCATCAGCAAAAGGTTCTCGTTCAGGTGAACGAGGTGGTTCTTCTTCGGTTGGGTTCTCTTATTTCTTTATTGATTTAATAGGTAATGGTATTGTAGCATGGCAACGTGATAAGTTGCACAAGCGGGAAATAAATCCACGGATTGTTTCGCTTGAATTCCCCTTGCAAATAGCGATGCAACCTTCTGCTTATTATCTTTTCAATCCGCGTGTCAGGGGTAATTGGGGTTTGTTCTCAACTGACTTCAGGGTTAACTATCTGATTGAGCAAGATATTAACGGGCTGAAAGACCTTGCTACATTTGATTGGCAAATTATTCAGTTAAATCTGATTACAACAAGGAATGTAATAGGTCGGGTAGGTTTTGGTACGATGAAAGAAAACTTTGGAGATATGCGTTCATTCTTAGAATCTAGCTTTAGCTTGTCTGTCTTTTCTTCTGATCATAAAATTGGAGGAAATATGGAATACCGCGTTGCTAAGGATTACGATATCTATTCAACACCACGCAGGGAAGTAAGTGTTTCAATTGAGAAACAATTATTTACTATAGGAGCATTTTATGGTCTTGTCACGCTGGGTGGCGTGTATCAGCGATATTATAACAATGTTTCTGTATGGGGCATTCAAGCCGGTATGGTATTTCGAATTCACCGTCCGGTTGAGTTTGAAAAAGTAGAATTTCAGAATTAATTAAATCGCTTTAAGGCAAGAGTTGATATCGTCTCTCCAATTGCCAATGATGAGGTGGCAGCAGGAGAGGGGGCATTGCACACATTGATTACATTCTCTTTTTCAAGGATCATGAAGTCATCAACTAAACCTCCTTCGCGATCGCATGCCTGGGCACGTACACCTGCACCACCTTCTACTAAATCTGATTCCTGAATTTCAGGTATTAATTTTTGAAGTGCTTTGGTGAACGCTGCTTTCGAAAATGAGCGATACATTTCTCCGAATCCCGTACGCCAGTATTTTGAAGCCACCTTTTGAAAGCCTGGCCATGCTAATGTTTCGGCCAATTCCGAAAAATTGATATCTGATTTTTTATAACCTTCTCTTCGGAAGGCAAGCACGGCATTGGGGCCGGCTTCTACGCCACCTTTTGCCATGCGCGTAAAGTGAACGCCAAGGAATGGAAAGTTCGGATCAGGAACAGGATAGATCAGATTTTTTACGAGGTATTCTTTTTCTTTTCTTAGTTTAAAATACTCACCTCTAAACGGGATGATTTTCACGTTCAAATCTTTTACGGTCATGCGCGCAACCTTATCAGAATAGAGGCCGGCACAATTGACAACCAGTTTTGCGGAGTAACTTTGTTTCTGAGTAACCACTACCACTTTTGATGCATCTGCCTGAATATCGATTACCTGCTCGCCTAAATGGATATCTGCTTCCTTTAGTTGAATAAGTTCACCGTATTTTTCAGATACTTTTTTATAATCTACAATTCCTGTTTGCGGAACAAAAATTCCGGCCATTCCATTTACATACGGCTCATACTCTTTCAATTCGTCCTTGGTTAATTTCTTTAAATTATGAAGCCCATTTTGCTGACCGCGCACATAAAGGTTTTCTAACAAAGGCAGTTCTTTTTCTTCGGTGGCAACTACTATTTTGCCACACAACTCAAAAGGAACATTATTCTCCTCACAGAAATCAATGAGAAGATGATATCCGTGAATACAGTTTTTAGCTTTTAAACTACCGGGCTTGTAATAAAGACCTGAGTGAATGACTCCGCTGTTGTTACCCGTCTGATGTTTGGCCAACTCATTCTCTTTTTCCAATAAAAGAACTTTAAGAAAAGGGTTGGAGGTCTTTATTTTCAGTGCCGTGGCAAGTCCAACAATGCCACCACCAACAACAATGATATCGTAATTCACACGCTTATAATTTTAATGCGAAGCTAATGGATTCGGGAAGTGATGTGCAAAAAATCAGATCAATCTTTAATAGGTCTTATTCGCACATTCAGTGAAGGCTCTACGATCACAAAATGATTGGGGGGTATCATGGTCCAACCTTTATCTTCAGAAAGCTTTTCAGAAACGACTAAAACAGCCTGATCATCATCCTGTGGTGCTTCTAATCTCGTAATGCCATCTTCAACCACATATCGGCTTCCTTCAGAGTGATAGAGTGTCAAGGGTTCTTCTTTATCGTCAGAGACATAGCGGGTTGCTACCATAAAATCACCATTGGTAAAGACCATATTAAGGTAAGCCGCCTCACGTATGTCATATTTTGTCATCAGATGATTGATATTGCGAAAGGTATGCTCGAAAGAATCCACTACCGTTTCAGGAGTGATTGCGTTGTGATTTTCTTTCAAGTGGTTAATGAGCGATGCGAAAATGTGCTCTGAATCCGTTTGCCCTTTGATCCAATTATAGAGCTCGTCACTTAATGGGGATCGTAAGTGTCTTTTTATTTTTGAGAATTCTTCCACACCACCATTGTGCGCCATCAAGATGTTATTGTATTGAAAAGGGTGGCAATTGGATTCTGACACTTCGCCCACGCTGGCTGCTCGCACATGTGCGATCAAGCACTCGGTTTTAATTTTGGGAGCCAGGTTTCTAAGGTTTCGATTACTCCAGGCGGGGTTTACAGAAACAAATGTCACAGGTTCATTGGCCACTTCTGGCACATACCATCCTATTCCAAATCCATCGCCATTCAAAGGTTCTTCTATTTCCTTTGCGTTGAAACTTTGATTGATTAATGAATTTTTGGGTTGATACAGGAGACGGTCAATGACTGTGGAGGTGCCTTTATAGGCCATAAGTCTGCACATAGGGTAGATATTTTTTACAAAAGGTAATAAAAAAAAGACCTCTTGCATTCCCAAGAGGTCTTCATTTGCAATTTCCGCATATGGAAATTACTTCATGTCCTTTTTTATGAATTTCAGTGCTGCTGAATTCATGCAATAGCGGAGTCTTGTCGGTTTGGGACCGTCATTGAAAACATGGCCCAGATGTCCACCACATCGACTGCAAACCACTTCATCGCGCACCATGCCGTAGCTGGTATCCGTTCCTACAGCTACAACGTCTTCTCTTAGAGGTTGATAAAAACTGGGCCATCCGCTGCCCGATTCAAACTTGGTTTCTGAACTGAATAATTCCTGCTGACATCCAGCACAGTAATAAATTCCTTTCTCATGATTATCCCACAATGCTCCGGTAAATGCTATTTCGGTTCCCTTTTGCCTAAGCACTTCAAATTGCATGGGGGTAAGTACACTTTTCCAATCGGCCTCCGACTTATTAACAGCATATTGATTTTTAGCCGGACGGTTTTTTGATTTTTCCTGACCACAGGCAATCAATGAAAGAGTAAAAAGCAAGGTGACTATATTCAGTAGTTTCATAGGGGTTATCAAAATTTTTTATAATGTCTATAAATACAAAAACCCCTCCGCCTGAGGGGTTAATTGTAACCTAAACCTATGTGAGTTATTGAAACTCTGATTATGCTAACGGTGATCGTGGTAATAAGTTTCATTTAAGTTATCGGATTTAATATTTTTCTAACAGGTCGACTACTTCTTTAATTTTGAAGCGTACTGCTTATTAAATTTCTCCACCTTAGGACGGATCACATATTGACAATATCCCTGATTTGGATTCAATGCATAATAGTTTTGGTGGTAGTCCTCTGCTGGATAGAATTCCGTGAAGGGTGTTATTTCCGTTACAATTCGATTTTTGTACACCCCGGATTTATCTAACTGATTTTTATATTGTTCGGCTGTTTTTTTCTGTTGCTCATTATGATAGAATACAGCAGAGCGATATTGTGTTCCTTCATCGGCTCCTTGTTTGTTTAGTGTAGTCGGGTCGTGGGTATTCCAAAACACTTCCAATATATCTTCAAATGAGATTACTGTTGGGTTAAATTTAACCTGTACTACTTCAGCGTGACCAGTTTGTCCGGTACAAACTTCGCGATACGATGGGTTTTTAACCCTTCCACCTGAATAACCGGAAACCACCGATTCAACTCCTTTTAATTTTAAAAAGAATGCCTCTGTGCACCAGAAACAACCGGAGCCCAACGTGGCAACTTGAAATTCCTCACTCATGTTTTTGGGTTTAATTGTTTGCGCCAAAAGCGCGTAAGAGGTAAAACAAAACAGAATTATTAAATGAATCTTTTTCATACGCTAATTAACCAATTAATGAATCAAATGGTTTTAGAAAAACCACCAAATGTCTTCCCACTTACATAATTAACTTTAATATTGGCTATAAAATCCAGAAAGTGAGTTCGCCAATTTATTGTCTAGTTCTTTTTTGGTTTGATTCTGCAGAAAATCGCGTGCCATATAGGGTTCTTTCGAACCACACATTTTCTTTTTTGAATCAGGAAGCGCTCGCAAATCGCCAGAACATGTGGCCCACTGATCCGCCCAACGCTCTTCACTGATGATATCAGCGTTTCTGAGTTCTGCGTTGCTGTTGGCATCTTTAATATAAAGTGTAATTGAACCTCTCGAGGTAATTGATTTTTCGTAAATGGTCGTGGTAGCCGAAACCTTTTGATATACCGGCACTTTTTGATTGTTCACGGTTTTCTCACTGACTTTTACGCTGTCCTTAAAATTTTCAACTCGTTTGTTTGTAGTAGGCCTTCCTTCGGAATAGTGGTTGACCGTCACCTTCACCAATTGATCCACGTGTTGAAGGTTCGCATCTTGCGCTTCACGGGGCGTATAGAATTTCACAAACTGATTTGACCTTGCCCCGAAAATTACCGGCTCAAAATTCCAGTCGTTGTAATTTTGAAAAGTGGGTTCCACCACAACTTTGAGGGTTGCATTAAACTTTGATTGTTCAATCATTTCAATTGACTCCCGATATCCGGGATTGAGGTTGTTTGCTTCTGAAAACAGAAAGTATGCCCGCTTTGCCTCTTCACGAGTGTTTTTAAGCATTGCCTGAATGCCAGCTTCATAGGTTTCTTCAGCTGCTTTGTTTTTTACTTCTGTAAGTTCTTTGTATTTATTAACTGGATTAGGAATAACTTTAAGCGCTCCGGGTGACGTACGGATTTGCTCATATAAGTTATTGATACGGTCATAGTTTTGAACCGCATTTTTCCATTTGAAATTGGCATTGGATGCGATTTGGTTTTGAGCGTCCGTCTCCAAATAATCGATGGCCATTTTATAACTCGTACCAAGTACTGCACGTGATTTCTTATGATCTGGATTTTGTCTGAGCCGGGCTACTGCCTGCGTTACGGCCGAATAATAGTCCCCTTGTTTAAGCGCTACTTTGCCTGAAGTACACGAATCAAAGAGTAAAAAGGTGGCGAGTAACAGGACAAAATATTGTGTTTTCATATTTACACTACATACAAAATGAATGCCTCAATATAAATAATTAATGAAGGGCGATCTATAACTAATTGGTTTTTGCGAAAAGGTCTATGAGGATATCATCGATCAGTCTACTCCAATTTCCCCACGAATGACCTTCATTAACTTCCCGATATTTATAAAGGCAGCTGTTTGCCTCAAGTATGTCTTTCATTTTCCTGCTTTCCGGGCTTGTGTCGTTTATCAAACCAGCTGTCATGGAGATTTTCATTTTAGGATCTGCCGGATTAGAACAGAGCGAATAGATCTGGGGGCGGGTGTAAAATGCGGGGGACTGAATACCTGCCATTCCGAAAATATCGGGCTTGGAAAACGCGAAATAGGTTGCCGTTAATCCTCCCATAGAAGTACCCATGATCGCGCGATGTTGGGCATCTCTTATTACCGGGTATTCAGTTTCGATTTGAGGTATTAATTCTTGTGTGAAAAACTCCAGGTATTTTGCATTCATTGCTAACTCCTGCATTCTTTTGTTGTTGGATCGGTCGATAGGGGCGCGGTGGTCAATGAAAACAACTATCACCGGAATGATTTTTTTATCTTCAATCAGGTTGTCCAACACGGTGTTCATGTTGCCAAGTTTTGGGTGCAGATATTCATATCCATCTGTAACATATAGGCAAGGGAAATTTTGCGATTTAGAAAACTCGTAGGGTAAATACACAGTGTAGGTGACTTGATATCCTAATACCTTACTATTTACGAGAACATCGCTTATGAGTGTACCTTTGTGATTATTTTTCCTGTCGATCTGGGTTGGATCTTCTTTCCAATCCGGCATTCGCAATTCTGAATTCGGACTTCCTCCACCTACCCCCGACCACTGCTGATGTTTATTTTCAGGATCAAGTATCCAGTTAGATCCGTCCAGTAGAATCTTATAATCGAGGCGTGCATCTTTGGGGAATGAAGATTTCAGAATCCAGATGTCGGTGCCGTCAATCAACTTGCCTTTATTATGAACGTTTTTTTGAAACCCCCATCCATTAAAATCGCCCATCCACTCAACGGATTTGGCTGGTCCTTTGTAAAAAAAATAAACGGAGTCCTCTGAAATTAATGGTATTTGATTTGCCGTAATGAGTGAATTCCACCAAGTTTGAATTTTTTCGTCAGAACCCGTTTTACGTAGTGCGGAAAGTTCAGATTCCCGATTTTTTAATAGTTGATAAGTCTGAGCCTCAGCAATCAACGTGAGGCAAAGACAAACGAAAAAAGTTAGCCACCTCATTGGATTATTATTTAACTGTGTTGTTTTATGATTACCTCATCACGATCATCTACTCTCAAACTTAATAGGGCTGCAATACCCATCGAGATGCCGCCACAAACAATAATGTATATCGGTTGACCATTGAAAAAATGGGTGAGCATAAATCCTAAAATGGTGCCGGCAACAATTTGTGGTATCACAATAAAAAAATTAAATACGCCCATGTAATACCCCATCTTTTCAGCGGGAAGCGAACCTGATAGCATGGCATAGGGTATTGATAATATGCTGGCCCATGCGATACCTACTCCAATCATTGAAAACCACAACCAGAACGGATCGGAGATAAAATAAAAAGAAATCAGTCCAATTCCTCCACAGATAAGTGCGATGAAGTGTGTCATTCTTCTACTGGTATATTTTGCTATTACAGGCAACATGAGTGCTGCCAGTGCAGCAATGCCATTATAAATTCCAAAAAGAAGTCCCACTAAATCGGCACCGTCATTGTAGGCTTGCGAAGTGGGATCTATTGAGTTAAAGATATAACTCGTTACAGCACTGGTAGTGTAAATCCACATAGCAAAGAGCGCGAACCATGAAAAGAATTGAACATAGGCCAATTGCACCATAGTCTTAGGCATCGAATTAAAGTCTTTAACAATATGAACAATGCCCAGGTAGGCTTTGCTTTGATTGATGAAGTACGCAGCTAATGCATGCACTACACCGAACATGCCCAATCCTATACCTAAAACAAAAAGTTCTTTTTCGAGATTACCAACGTAAACAACCAGTGAAAATAATAATCCTAAAACAAGAAGAATGACTCCTGTCTTTTGAAACTTCAATCGGTATTTTTCTTCGTTTTCAATTTTACGATGCTCGCGGTTTCTTAATCTTTCTTCCCCAACTTCTGTAGGTGGATATTCTTTGGTTGAGAATACAGTCCACATGACGGTAGCAAAGAGCATGAATGAACCAATATAATAACTGAATTTAACAGAATCCGGTATTTCACCTTTTACAACGGATGCATTAGAAATATCAAACCAATTAGTAAAAATGTATGGAAGGAAGGATGCTACAATGGCACCAATACCTATGAAAAAACTTTGCATGGCAAAACCAGTTGTTCGCTGCGAGGGCGGAAGCATATCACCAACAAATGCCCTGAATGGTTCCATACTAATGTTGATGGAAGCGTCCATCATCCACAATACGCCTACCGCCATCCAAAGAATGGGTGAGTTGGGCATCAGACAAAGCGTTATGGAAGCAAGCAAAGCACCTATGGCGAAGAAAGGACGTCTGCGTCCCCATGTTGGATGCCAGGTGCGATCACTATAATAGCCAATTAATGGTTGCACGATTAAGCCTGTGATGGGCGCTGCCAGCCAATACATGGCAAGGTTGGCAGTATCGGCTCCCAGGGTTTCAAAAATTCTGCTCGTGTTTGCATTCTGCAAGGCAAATCCAAATTGAATTCCTAGAAAACCAAAACTCATATTCCAGATCTGCCAGTAGCTAAGTTGAGGTTTGAATGGTTGAGATGGGCTCATAGTTAGTGTGATGAACTGGGTTGTGTTTTATGTAGAATGCTGTTGTTTACCCGTTCTTCTTTTACCAGGCTCCATAATAGGGTAGAGAGAACAAGGCATACCGTGCATATGATAAAGATAATGTTTTTGTTAGTAGTCTGCTGAATAAAAGTACCAAAACCCAGACTCACGATTAGTTGAGGAATAACCACGGATAGATTAAAGATTCCCATGAACAACCCCATTTTAGATTTGTCTACCTTTTCAGACATGATGGCAAATGGTAAACTAACCGTGGCGGCCCAGCCGATGCCAGCAATACCCATAAAAATATAAATGAGCATAATACTTGAACCAAAGAGGGTAATCAATAAATATCCGAATGCCATAAATCCGATTGCGAGTACGTGAACGTTAACTCTTCCTATTTTTTTTTGCTAAAGGTTCAAGTACGGTCGCTGGCAAAATAAAACCAACCGTATTCAAAACAAGAAATGAAAGCGACACGACTTGTCCTGCTTCAACATCAGAGGTAATGCCCATACTTTCCTTTACATAAAAGAACAGATAAACAAACATCGTTTGCACACCGAGCCAACAAAATCCATGTGCCAGGTAAATGCGATAGAGTTGATTGAGTTGTGAAGTACTTCGTTTAGTTTCTTTTGAATTTTCGGAGTTACCTAAAAGCTCTTTAGGTTCTGTGATAAAAAATACTGGGATTATGGAGAAAAAGAATACTAATACTATGCTGAAATAGATAAGTGTATAATTACCAAAATAAGCTCCAATGGCATACGCCAATACGCCAAACATCCCTGAAACAGTTTGCATCCATGTATACCCTTTCGTTCTTTTTTCACCTTCGGGTGTAACATCAGCAATAATAGATCGTGTAGGGTTGAAACTTATATTGATTGCTAAGTCTAAGGTGAGAGCAACCATGATAGCAACTACCAGTACATTGATTCCTGAAAAATTACTGATGCCCCGCAGGTTGGTAAGTGCGAGCAAGCTGATGGCAGCAATGGTTCCTCCAATCAAAATGAAAGGTCTTCTTCTTCCTCCCCAAAACCAAACTTTGTCGCTGATTATGCCTACCATCACTTGTCCTAATATTCCAGCAATGGGTCCGGCCGCCCACACGATGCCAACTTCGTGAATATCTAATTTGTATTGTGTGGATAAGATCCAGCTCAGCGCAGATATTTGCACACACAAGGCAAACCCCATGGCAGTGGCCGGCAAACTAAGGATCGCATAAAATGAATTTGAAAATTTTTGTTGAATGGAATGCATTACCAGTGAATTTTTATTTCAGATCGTAAATAGGTACTGATAGCTACTTTTACATTTTCTTCTCCCATGGATTCAGGATCCTTGATAGGATCAAATTTTTCAAGAGGTGAGAAGAAGGAATGTATTTGGTTTGATAATTTATGAACAACCCCATTAAAAGAAATTTCTTCTGACGTTGTACCGTGCAATACTATTTTTATGGAAGTAAAACCAGATTGATAATTTCCCGCTTCTTCAGATATCACCACGCTGTTTTCTCTTGCCTGATAGGCGATCAAACGTTTTTGATATTTCCCGTTTTGATAATCGAATGTCTGGCCATCATCTGTATAGTAAATAAACTCACTGGATGCTTTTCCGCAATAAATATGGAGAATCAATTCTTCTTGTTTGATTCCTGTATGCGAAGTGGCTTGTTGCATGGGTAAAATACTTCCCGCTTTTATAAATACAGGAAGTTTGTGAATTGGAGTGTCTACAATAATTTCCTGATCTCCTTCAACTGTTTTTCCTGTATATAAATCAAACCAAACACCTTCTGGCAGGAAGACCTTTAAAAGTTCCTTATTACTTTCAACAGGAGCAACCAGAATGCTGGGACCCAATAAATATTGATTGTGATATAATCCGTTATAGACCCTTGGCTCATGTGGATAATTGATAGCAAGGGATCGTTGTATAGGCATACCTGATTGTGAGGCTTCATAGAACAACGAATAAATATACGGTAATAGTTGATAACGAAACTTAATATAGTTTCTGCAAATCTGTTCTACCTCTTCACCATACGACCAGGGTTCGCTATCGCGTGTATTGATCATGGTATGAGCCCGAAAGAAAGGAGCGAGTGATGCAATAGACATCCACCGTGCAAAAAGTTTTGTGTTGGCATCGCCTACAAAACCACCGGCATCATAACCAGCAAATGCAATTCCCGTAAGGCCCATGCTATTTACAATGCGCACACCTAACAACATGTGTTCATCATAGGAAACATTGTCGCCTGTCCATACGGCTGCATAGCGCTGCACGCCTGAAAATCCTGATCGTGTAAGATTGAAAGGTCGCTTTCCATTGAGTAA
This sequence comes from uncultured Ohtaekwangia sp., assembly GCA_964349405.1. Lineage (GTDB taxonomy): Bacteria > Bacteroidota > Bacteroidia > Cytophagales > Cyclobacteriaceae > ELB16-189. The sequence goes on from CAYGGY010000025.1 coordinate 66,178, forward strand.
TTTTTTGGTTCCTTCATAGGTACTCCTTGCCATTTGAAATCCAAATAAATTTCTACCTCTGCGTGTAGTCGCTTTTTTTCCATCAAAGTCGAATTCTAAATGTTCAGGTAAAGAATTACCCCAGGTAGCAATTTCATTCATGTCGTTCCAAAATCCTTCCACACCTAAGTCTACATAATCTTGAAACTTAGTAGCCCACCACTCACGAGTCACTGGATTTGTGAAATCTGGAAAGTGACACCAGCCGGGCCACACTTGTCCTTGATAATTTTCACCATCAGGATATTTTATGAATACATTTTTTTTAACACCATCTTCATAAGGCTCATAGCCTGGCTCTACCTTTATGCCAGGGTCGCACATGATTACGATATGAAAACCTTGTTTTATTAAACTATCCATCATGCCTTTTGGGTCTGGAAAGTTCTTCTTGTCCCATGTGAATATTTTATACTTGTCCATGTAATGAATGTCAAAAACAATCACATCGGCAGGTATATCTTTTTCACGAAAAGTTTGAGCGAGTGTGAGGACTTCCTTGTCGGGATAATAACTGTAACGGCACTGCTGATATCCGATACTCCATAACGGTGGCATCTCCATTCTTCCTGTGAGATGGGTATAGTGTTGAATTATTTCGCTGACGGAATTGCCATGTATAAGATAATAATTCATTTCACCGGCATCGGCAGAAAAACTTGAAAAACGATTGTTGGAGGCACCAAAATTGAAGAAAGTTTTATGGGAATTATCAAAGAAAATCCCATAAACCATTTTGTTGTGAATACCTATATAAAAAGGAGTGGAGCAATACAATGGATCTGTTCCTGAATGATACGCGTATGCATCGGTGTTCCAGTTTTGATAGGAGGAACCTTTGCGATCGAGCGGTCCTGTTTTTTCACCTAGTCCGATAAATCGTTCTTCGGGTTGCAGTTTTTTGTAGGTGGTAACTTGTTCACCGATCCAGGAAGTACCAAAGGCATCGTCTTCATTGATGACGTTCCCACTCAATTCCTGAAACGAAAAACGAACAGGGTCTTTGGTTAAAACCAACTGACAAACAAGGGTCTTGATTACCAGGTGGGTCTCCGATTCAATTATTTCAAATTGAATTCCATCAGGCTTTGCGACAAGTGCGTAGGAAAAGTCTTCAAAGTGTTCATCCACGGTAGCACTTATGCGAAAGATGGAATTTGTATAAACTACTACTTTGAATTTCGCATAGGTGGTTTCGGCTTGTATGCCTGAAGTGATATTGTGATAAGAAAGAAGTTTGCCAAGACTTTTGCTGGTTGTTTGCTTAAAAATAGAAGTCATTGAGGATTAGCTTTGGTTTTAGTGGTTCAAGTAAATTGAATTGTGACCACTTAACCTAACAAAGTGACTTCTAAAAAATCAGAAAACGATTGCGTTATTTCTTCTTACCCTTTTTGAGCGAAGAGTCTCTGATGATGAGCCTGGTCTTAAGAATTTTAGTTTCAGGCTGAATTTCAAACTGATCTTTCTCCTTCATTTCAATTTGACGGATCAGTAATCTGGCAGCTTCTTGTCCCATTTCAAAACCTGGTTGATCTACGGTTGTCAACGATGGCTCCATCAATTCACCAAAAAACCAGTTGCTAAAACCAACAACGGCAACATCTTGGGGTATTTTAAGGCCATTCTCCTTAAGTGCCACCATCACTCCCATTGCCATAGGGTCATTATTGGCAAAGATGGCATCTGGCAGCGTTGGAAGCTCCAATAGTTTTTTGGTCGCCTTCTTACCTTCTTCAAAAGTGCCTGAAGGACAGTTAATAACCAGACTATCTATAACATTCATATTATTCTCTTTCAGGGCATCTGTATATCCGCGAAAGCGATCAACACTGATTATCAAATTTGGTGCTCCGTTTAAATGAGCAATCCTTTTGCATCCTTGTTCGATGAGATGATTCACCGCTTCCTTAGCACCGGCATAGTCATCAACAATCACTTTGCTGGAAGTTGGACTATTGTACATACGATCGTAGAAAACAATAGGAACTCCCTTTGAAATGATGGATTCTATGTGATCGAAATTGGTGGTCTCTCTTGAAACCGAAAGCAGCATGCCATCTACCCGGCTGTTAAAGAGAGCCTTCATATCCGTCATTTCTCTCTGATATGATTCGTTGGATTGGGCCAGAATTACGTTATAGCCAGCCGTGTACGCTACATCTTCGATACCACTGATCACTGTGGAGAAGAAGAAATGAACAATTTCCGGAATAATAACACCAATGGTGTTTGTTTTCTTTTGTCTGAGATTAAGTGCAACAATGTTGGGTTGGTAATTAAGTTTTTCAGCCAACTCATTGACCGCCTTTTTAGTTTGAACACTAATGTCCGGGTGATCTTTTAATGCACGTGAAACTGTAGAAGGCGATATGCCCAATTCACGGGCAATATCTTTGATGGTTATTTGATTAAATCTCATTTTTTGCTAAAATTTTAAAGATTCACAAAAATACCGCAAACGGTTGCGCATCCGTTTCCGCGAAATTTAGGGGAATAAATTCAGAAGTGTTGCTTGCTGACTGGTTTTTTAACGGTAT
>CAYGGY010000026.1:0-3496 GCA_964349405.1 uncultured Ohtaekwangia sp.
GGCTCGTGCACATCCATAAAACTAATTTACGGATTAAACCAGAACCAACGATCAGTCACCCATTTCGCGGCCGGGATGGAGCGGCCTGTTTGAGCCCGAAGTGGCCTGTGCGTGTGATGGCGAGTAGCGACAGCCCGAAGTGCCGCCCTAATTTTTAACCAGCTTCCTTTTCCTGAACTGCCACGGAGGTATGGCATTCGGTTGAATCCATAATCCTTTCTTTTCCTTGCGTGCGGTTTCTTCGAGGTGGGCCCATGCCGGGTTTTTATCATACGTTTTGTAATGCCAGGCGAGGCCCGCTTTCAACAACGCTTCGTTTACGTTGAGGCCATGTACGGTAGCGATGCCCACCGTGCGGCCATAGCGGTCTTTATTCATTTTCTTTACCATCACCACCTTACCAAACACCAACCCGGCTAAATAATCTTTGGCAACAGTTCCAAAGTCTTGTTTCTTCTCCGGGCAGTCAATGCCATGCAACCGGATTTTGATTTGCTTTTTATCCACCAGCAGGGTGAACGAGTCACCATCGGCCACCGCCACCACCTTGCCTTGTAGCTGCGCAACACTGATGAGGGGGATGAATAGAAAAAGAAGGAGCGCCAATAATCTCATGCCGGCCGGCAAGCTAACCGGTAAATGTCAACTTCTTGCCAATGCGCCTCGTAAAAACATCAATTCAATCTCTTCTTAAAAATCGCCCTGAATAATTTGGCACGGCCTTCTGTTCACGATACACCAGTGTGCCGTTGACCCACACCCTATTTACTCCCGTAGAAAGTGCGGTGGAGTTTTCGATGGTGGCGTTGTCGATGACCGTATCGGGATCGAACAATACCAGGTCGGCAAAATAACCGGGGGCAATCAATCCACGATTTTTGATGCCAGCATGTTCGGCAGCGAGGCTCGTCATTTTTTGTATGGCGGTTTCAAGCGGCATCAGTTTTTGCTCGCGCACATAACGGCCGAGCACGCGTGTGAAGGCTCCGTGCCCACGTGGATGGCCGCGCATGGAACCATCAGTGCAAATGCTGCTGTACGGCCACTGGATAAAATTGCTGATATCCGTTTCACTCATACTCTTGGCCACGATGGTAGCGCCCTGGCCGGTTGCTGCGCTTTCGCGGATGATGCGCAACAACCCCTGTGCGGGTGTTTCATTATTCAGGGTTGCAATTTCAGTAACGGTTTTTCCTTGCCAGGCAGCGTTGGGTGTGTAGCGCACCATCACCGAGGCAGCAGGATCAAACAATTCGCGTGTGGCAAACTCGGCACTGGCAAGGTTATCAAAATCTTTTTTCGGAAATAGCACCCGTGGTGTGGAGTTCCACATCGTGTAAGGATATACGTCAGCCGTGATGTCGATGCCTTCGAGACGAGCTTGTTGCAGTTGGCGTAGAATCTTGTCGGAGTTGCCCCACTTGCTGCGCATGGCAATCTTAGCATGTGTGAACTGCACCGGAATTTTTGCCTGCCGCCCGATGTCAATGATTTCATCGATGGCTTCTTCGAGGTGCACGTCTTCGCTGCGGATGTGACTGATGTAACGTCCTCCTTTGGAAGCAGCTACTTTGGCGAGCGCCACCACTTCATCGCGGGTGCTGTAAAAGGCTGCTTCATATTCTAATCCCGTGCCGAGGCCTAGTGAGCCTTTATCCATCTCGTGGGCGAGCAATACTTTCATGGAATCAATTTCTGTGGGTGTTGCTTTTCGTAATACATCACCCTTCATAAACTTTTCGCGCAGCCAAGCCTGGCCAGTGTAAGAAGCTACGTTTACACTCACCGGAGTTTTGTTCATCGATAGAATAATAGAATCAACGGAGGTGGAGCCTCCGTCTTGTCCTACCACGATGGTCGTAATACCCTGGTTGGTGACGGCAATGGCAGCAGGATTTTGTTCCAGTCCTCCATCATGGTGACTATGACTATCGATAAAACCAGGCGCGAGTATTTTTCCGTTTCCATCGGTAACGCTTTCGTTGGGGAATGGTGCGAGTGGGCCGATGTCGTGAATGCGATCATCCACAACACGCACACTTGCCGCGAAAGCAGGAAGACCACTGCCATCAATCACCTGTACGTTGGTGATCAGGTGTGTGGTTGGAAGTGTGACGGGTTTATCTTCCCATATATTTTTAACCAGTGCGCGGGCGCGGCCATCCGAAGCATTGGTGAGCACAATGATCGTTTGGTTTTTGTCGATGTAGCGTGTAATCTGATTCAGGAAACCTACCCAACCCCCGGTGTGTGAAAGTCGTATGCCCGGCTCTTCAATGAACCACCCAAATCCATAATGGTGGTTTTTGCCATTATTCAATTTGCCTGGTGTGATCGCTTCTGCAAAAGTGGATTTCTTCACCAGCTTTTCGGTATAGAGTGCCTGGTCCCATTTGTATAAATCTTCAACAGAAGAATACACATTGCCATCACCTATAATGCCATCAAAGCGAACAAGATCATTGAGCACCGGCTTGCCTCCTTCAACGCGTAAGCCAAACACACGTGATGACGGGTATGATTTCATAGTGAGGTGATAGACATACGTGTTGGTCAGCTTGAGTGGACCGGCTATGTGCTGTTGAAAGAATTTATCGGCTGTGGTGCCGGATACTTTTTCTACAATGGAGCCAAGCGTGGTGTAGTTGGTGTTACAGTATTGCCATTTTTCGCCAGGCTGAAAAACAAGTGCAGGTTTCTTTGCTGTGAGCAGTTCGAGCATCAGCTGATTATTAAGTGTATCGAGTAAGGTCATTTCGTTTTGCGCGATGTCGAAATATTCAGGCAGGCCTGAGGTCTGGTTCATCAGGTGGCGGAGGGTGATGGTGTTGTATGGAAAGATGGGCAGGTATTTTTGAACGAGGTCATCATAATTCAGTTTGCCTTGTTCTTTCAGTTTCATGATCATCATCGTATAAAACTGTTTTGATATCGAAGCAAGGTTGAAGGAGGAAGCCGTTGTTAGTGGCGCACGTGTTTGCGGGTTGGCAATACCGAATGCTTTTTTATAAAGTACTTTTCCTTTTTCACCGATGAGCACCGTGCCGTTGAAAAGTTGGCGTTGGTGTAAATACGTAAGGACAGAATCGATGCGGGCGATTTTTTCTTTGTGTTGAGAGAAGGTGATAGAGGGAATAAGGCAAAGGAAGAAGAGGAGTTTTTTCATGGTTAATGAAATTAATGCTGAGGTTTCAATATAGCGATTTAACGCTGTCGATGAAATATCATAGCGACTCATCGCTTACCGTGAAATGTCATAGCGCCAGTTGTCGGGCAAGGCACTCAATAAATTATGGACTGTCATACCGGCCGAGGTACGAGAGCCGGTATCCCATGGAAGCTTGTAGAGAAGATGCTAAGAAATATTTGGTTTCTTCTATTTCTAGATTCCGGGTCGCGCAAGTATAAGAATTGAAGTGATTTGAAAATTATCAGGGGATGTTTCTTATTGAATTTTATCCAGCTTGCCCGGAATGACAGACTACTTAGGGATATG
>CAYGGY010000026.1:3596-65715 GCA_964349405.1 uncultured Ohtaekwangia sp.
GATGCTAAGAAATATTTGATTTCTTCTATTTCTAGATTCCGGGTCGCGCAAGTATAAGAATTGAAATGATTTGAAAATTATCAGGTGATGTTTCTTATTGAATTTTATCCTGCTTGCCCGGAATGAACAGACTGCTTAGGAATGTGCACGCACAAAATTATGGACTGTCATCCCGCCAGTTGTCGGGCAAGCAGCGGGCGAGGCACGAGACCCGCGATCCCAATGATGTGAAAAGGAGAAGGTGTTATGAAATATAAAGTACTCATAGCACTGGATTCCGGGTCGCGCTATGCTACTCATTGAAATGCCTTGTAAGTCAGTTGACTTCATCTTCTGATAAAAAATATCCTGCTTGCTCAGAATGGCACCCTTTAATTAAGTGTACCTTTCTTAATAGTGACTATGATGCTTTCACCTCTTCATCGCCTTCACATACACATCAATATCATCCGGGCCATCATTTAAATAATATAAACTCACCAGACCTTCATCATTCAAAAACACCGTGGCCGGAATGGCATTGGCAGTCAACCACCATCCTTCGGGCAACGTGACCGTGTTGTGCACACGACCGAAGGACCGATCCCAGATCAACTCATTGTTTACCGTTACATATCGGTTTGGGTCGGTATAGGTTTCTTCAATCCGTATGCGGGTAGAAGTGCCTGGCTTGACAGGATCATACCAGATTACAATGGCTTCAGCGGTAGGTGAATAATCCGGGCCGATGTCAATCCCTTTTTCTTTAATCGCAGTACCCACGAGCGTCTCAACCTTCAAAGGGTTTCCATTATCAAGATTAAAGGCAGAAGGATTTGAGGCTTTGCTTCCGGCACGCACTACGTTTACATAGTTTTTAACTCCTTCTTTTGTTTCGGTGTAGTCGTGATACAATCGGAACGAATGTGTTTCGGGTTGCTGTAAGAAGTACACAATCTCACGGGTTTGATAGGCACGTTCAGGAAAAGAAAATCCCATCCTTACTTTTGATTTATCCCGGCCTTGTCCGGGTAGAATATTTTCTGATGCTGCCATCGTTGGCATCACTACAGGCTTCAATAGTTTTCTGCCTTCGATACGGAGTGGCACCGCTTCGGGCCCTCGGTTAATGAAACTGATTTTTATTCGTCCATCTGCTTCCATCATAATTTGTGAAGGATAGTTACATGCAACCAACTCATAGCCTTTGGGCAACACGATTGAATTTCGTTTGATGCCGAGTGAACGCGTAAAAATAATTTTGTCGCCTTCTGCATAGTAGCTTTTGGTGTCCTGGTAGGTCTTGTCGATCAGCAACCGGTATTCTGAATTCTTTGCCACCGGGTGAGCCAGGTTTATTTGCAGGTAATCGGTGTCTTGATCGGCAGTAGTTAATCCGTTTTTTCTGGCTACGGCTCCGTTTACAATTGTCCAGCTAAGTGGTTTGCCAGTGGCCAAATCAATGACGCGATCAACTTTGTGTTCGCTTCCCCTACGAAGGGTGTTGTGAAAAAAAGTGGCACCAGGCGTGGTGGCCGACACCTCATATAAGATTTGAAAACGGTTAGAAGCAGGATCTGCTAGTTCGTAACGAGTGTAGTCATCGGTAGATTGGGCAAATGAGCCGGACCAGGCAAGTAAGGCAAGGAGTAAAAAAATATTTTTCATGTGCATTATGGGTAAATGGAAATTGGTTGACTCTTCATTATGATTCTACTGTATTGGAATTTATTCAGTTCGTTATTTTGATGTTCATACTTATTAAAATTCTACACTGACCACGCCCCAACCGACTTGGGGCAAGTGGCCGTGTTCTCGGGCCGGCATCCATTGCGGCCCTTCTTTAATAAATTCAATTGCTTTCGCATCGAGCTCTTTGTTAAGGCTTTTCGTCACATGAAAATCGGTAATCAACTTATTTATGGTAACTCTGAAAATCAAAGTTACGCGACCCTGTACAGAAGGGTTTAATGCCTTCACTCTTTTGCCAAGGTATTGCATCAATTGCGCATTTCCTCCTTCGGGCATCGGGAATAAACTACTTTCATCATACAAGTAGGTTTGTCCGTCAAGCGTACGGGAGCGGCCACTCACGAGTCGACCATTATTAAAAAACTCTTCAAAGTAGATGGCTCCATTGGCATGACGGCCATACCAGGTGCCTGCTTTGCGTCCATCTTTATATTCACCTTCTTCAGACACCACCCCGTTGGAATAGTAATGGACGTATTTTCCTGCTCCATCTTTTACCAATTGATTTCCTGCTGAATCCCACCGGTTTTTCATGAAGTAGTCATCGAGAAAATATTCTTCACTCATTAAATTACCATTATCATGAAAATGCTCCCACTTACCAATGGCACGTTGTTTTTCATAACGACCAGCCGATTGGTAGGTGTGATGATCGCTATAGTAAATAAAAATACCATCCTGTTGATTATCATGATACGATCCTTTCATCTGCACCAGGCCGTTTTTATAAAAATCGCGAACAGGACCTTGCCATTGGCCAAGCGAATCCCGTTGGCCGATGCGATAGTAGGTGCCTGGCGGGCCGGGTAACTCTTCCCACTCATTGTTATACCATACTTGCACAGACTCAAGATTGGAAGGAGGTAATGAGTCATGTCTCACCGGGTTTTTGATAGGCCGAAGCATCGTGAGCGGATAATCCAGTTTCGTAAAGTTTTGCAATTTTCCCTGCACTTCTTCTATGCTGTCGGTGTATCGATACGATTCTCGTTCTATCAAATGAATACGAAAGGCAGCTTCCTGCTTACGCAATGCGATATACTGTTTAAGGGTGGAGGTATCAGAATGCAATGCTTTCGGCAAAGAAGGGATTGCTTCAAGCATCATTCGTGCGGTATCCCATTCCGTGTAATGCTGCTTGAAGCTTTTTAGAAAATCATCATCGGATAGATTACTTTTTTCAAACAATTGAGAAGTGGAGTCTTCGATATTCAAAATCTTTTGAAAGAAATTAAAATACGCCACCGGATAGCGTGGTAACGCAAAAAACAAGAACACACCTACGAGCAGGAAAATATACTCTGTTTTAATAGTCTGATAGGAAATGTTGAACAAAGAAAACATACCGATCAGGAGGCCTCCGGCCAGGCCACCCATGTGCGCAGCGTTGTCGGCATTGAGCACTTTCGCAAACAAAAGATTCACCACCAAAAAAATAATGAAGTTGACCACGATTGGCATTACAGGATGATTGTTTTTGCGGCTCTCGGCAATTTGAACTACCAATGAAAAACCGAAGAGGCCAAAGATAGCTCCTGATGCCCCTACTCCTATGGTGAAGAGGTTGAAGTATAAACTCGCCAGGCTTGCTGTAAAGCCAGCAAGAAAATAAATCCAGAGAAATTTTTTAGTCCCGGTGATTTGCTCCACTTCGCTGCCTGCACTGAAGAGGGCATACATATTAAAAAGCAAGTGCATGAAATTTCCGTGTAGAAACAAATGTGTAAAAAGACGATACCATTCTTTGTCGAGTGAGCGCGGTGCAAACTCGGCTCCACGAAAGAGCAAGCCTTGTGTCCATACCGGATCGGAGAACGTGCCAATACTAACGTAACAGTATAGAAAGACCAATACGTTGATAATAATGAGCAGCAGTGTTGCAGGAAATCTTCTGAATAATAATACGTTCATAGATGTAGAAAGATAAAATGGATTTTGTTTGGGAACAATTCTTTATAGAGATGCAACTAATTACCCGCCCCGTTAATCTTTAACTCAGGTGACAAAAGATTCTTGTCCTATTTGATAACCTTTTCCCAATCCAGCAGTATACCCAAGACAACTTCACAGCATGTTCAAAAATTACGCACTGATCACCATCCGAAACCTGTTCAAAAACGGGTTCTACTCCTTTATTAACATTACCGGTCTGGCCATCGGCATCACCTGTAGCATACTTATTCTGTTATGGGTAGCCGATGAAACGTCTTACGATAAATTTCATCCCAAAGCAGACCACCTTTATCAGGTGTGGGTAAACGCACAGTTCGATGGAAAAATCAGTTCGTGGACTTCGGTGCCATTACCGACTTATGAAGCCTTCAAAACGGCCGACAGCAACATTAAGCGCACCGTTGTTACTGATTGGGGGGGTGATCATTTGCTTACCGTTCATGATAATCGTCTCATCAAAAAAGGATATTGGGCGAGCGAAGAGTTTCTGGAAATGTTTGAGTTTCCATTACTTCAGGGAGATGCTACCCAGGTGATGGACGATCCGCGTTCTATTGTCATCACTGAGGCAACCGCAAAAGCCTTGTTTGGCGATGAGGATGCCCTCAATCAGGTGATAAAGGTTGATAATGAACATGAGTTGAAGGTTACCGGTGTGTTAAAAGACATTCCCACCAACTCTTCCTTCGAATTTGATTTTATTATGCCTTGGAAGTTTCGTGAGCAAGCAAATAAATGGGTGCGCGATAACACGACCAACTGGGGCAATTATTCTTTTCAGGTATTTGTAGAACTCACCGACCCAGCCAACCAGGCTGCTGTAGAAAACAGTGTGCGCATGATGTTGCAGGAACATGGGGAAACTGATACCAAACCGGAATATTTTCTTTATCCACTTTTACGCTGGCGTCTGCACAGCCAATTCGAAAATGGAAATGAAACTGGTGGCATGAGCGATTATGTGCAAATGTTTACCATCATCGCCATATTCATCATCGTGATTGCGTGTATCAACTTCATGAACCTGGCCACGGCCCGATCAGAACGAAGAGCACGCGAAGTGGGCATTCGAAAAAGTGTCGGTTCAAGAAGGCATGAGTTGATTTTTCAATTCATTGGTGAGTCCACCTTTATTTCATTTATCGCTTTTGCCATCGCCATACTCATGGCGCAACTCCTGTTACCCTATTATAATGACCTGGTGCAGAAAAAGTTATTCATCGACTATGCCTCTTCAACATTTTGGTTTTTTTCTTTGGGGATGATTTTCCTTACGGGAATTATTTCGGGCAGCTATCCTGCTTTTTATTTGTCATCCTTCCAGCCGGTGAAAGTATTGAAAGGCAAACCCACCATTGGCAAAGGCGCGAGCACTCCACGCAAGGTGCTGGTGACATTACAGTTTGGGTTTTCCATTTTACTGATCATCGGCACGATTGTGATTTATCAACAGATACAATTAGTGAAGGGTCGTGCGTTGGGTTATGATCAGGAAAACCTGATGGCGATCAACTATACAAAGGAAATTGAAAAAGACTATCGCGCGATAAAATTGGAGTTGTTAGCCTCTGGGGCCGTTGAGTCGGTTACAAAATCAAACAGTACGATTACCGACATCAACTCCAACAACTTTCTCGGCTGGCCAGGAAAGCCAGAAGACCTTCGGGTGATCTTCACCACCATCGCTACAGAATATGATTATACTAAAACGATGGGCATCAAAATAATAGACGGCCGCGATTTCTCAGAAGATTTTAAAAGTGACACCGCCTCCATTCTTATCAACAAGGCAGCGTTGCAATTGATGAATCTCAAAGACCCTATAGGAACAGAACTTGACCTGTGGGGAAAGAAACGCAAACTGATTGGAGTAGTGGATGATGTATTGATGGGATCACCCTATCAACCTGTAAAGCCGATGTTTGTCATTCTTGATCCTGATTGGATTGATGCGGTCACCGTGCGACTTAAAAAGACGAAAGATTTGCAGGCATCGATCAACACCGTGAAAACCATATTCGAAAAATATGCACCGGCTTATCCGTTTGAATATCGGTTTGCGGATGTAGAGTTTCAGAAGAAGTTTACCACGATCAATCTTACCAGCACGCTGGCAAGTTTGTTTGCAAGCCTTACTATCATCATTACTGGCTTAGGCTTATTTGGCCTCGCTTCATTCACGGCAGAACAACGCACCAAAGAAATTGGTATCAGGAAAGTATTGGGAGCCTCTGTTCCAAGCCTGGTGGGGATGATGTCAAAAGATTTTTCAAGATTGGTAATCATATCGTTTGTTCTTTCTGCTCCAATGGCATGGTGGCTTCTCACCAAATATCTTGAGCGCTATCCGGTGCGGACAGACATAGCCTGGTGGGTTTTCCCGGTAACAGGCATAATTGCTTTATTGTTCGCTGTTTCGATTGTGAGCACACAAGCATTGCGTGCTGCCAAATCCAACCCGGTAGATTCGTTGAGGAGTGAATAATATGGATGCTTGATGCGGGTAGTTTGAAAAATGAAAGTCTGGAATAGGGTGTCGGGAACGTAAATCCGGAATCAAGTATCCAGCTTCCGGCAACCATTCACGTAAAATTATTTAGCTCCCCTTTCTTTTCACTAATTTCGTGTTGGTGAAAAAGCTGATCGGCATTGTCTTTATAAGTGTCCTCCTGCTACAGATGGCGGTCAGCTATGTATATTTTATTGCCAGGCTTACTACGATACGCCAGGAAATGCGTGTGGAACTCAAAAACACACCGGATGATCAATTGACGTTACTGACATTTTCCACGAAAGAATATAAAAAGCTCAACGCAGATGAACACGAGGTGGAGGTGAATGGGAAGATGTATGACATCGCGCGCACGGTTATGCTAGAGGATAAGGTGATGGTGTATGCACTTCATGATGAGGCCGAAGACAACCTGTTGGCTTTTTTACAGGAAATAGTAAAGCGATCTTCGAAAGATAAAAGGCCGGTACCCTCGCAGTTGATTCAGTTGCTCACCCTTCAGTTTGTCATCGTAGAAAACAAGACCTCATCACCTACCGGAATATCAGTGGTGCACACAACACCATACAACTCTTCATTTCTCTCCTTTCTCTCCAGTATAGAAAGCCCACCACCGCGAGGATAAATTCCACTTCTCTATAATTCATTGATTTCTAAACCACATCAATGAAGCTGTTTTGATTTTACTTTGAAGATCACTTAAATATTGAGTTATCAGATAGGCTAGGTATGAAATCAATCTTCCCCACTCGTATCTGCCGGTGACAGGCCGATTGACAGGAAAAGACAGCTCTCTTTATTTTTTACTACTTATTCTTTAACGGATTGACATGAAATTTTTATATACCTCTATTTTTCTATTGGTTGGTTTTTCGCTCTTTGCTCAATATGCGGAGAAGGAGAACAATAAAGACACCACGAAAGTATCATACCTCGATGAGGTGGTGATTGCTGCCAACAAAATTCCGGAGCAACGTAGAACAGTAGCGCAACAAATAAAAGTTATTACACCCGCCTTCATACGCAACTTTAACGCACAAAGTACCGCTGACCTCATTTCAAATTCTGGTGTGGTGGCAATGCAAAAAAGTCAGCAGGGTGGAGGCAGTCCGATGCTCCGCGGCTTTGAAGCCAGCCGTGTGTTGCTGGTGATAGACGGAGTGCGAATGAACAACGCAATTTATCGGGCGGGTCATTTACAAAATATCACGACACTTGATAACAATGTGTTGGAACGTGCTGAAATTTTGTTTGGCCCTTCTTCTACTGTTTATGGCAGTGATGCGTTGGGTGGAGTCATCCACTTTTACACACGCAATCCCGAATTGGTTAAAGAAGGAGAAGGAACAACGTTTAGTGGCAATACATTTATGCGCTACGGATCGGTCAACAATGAAAAGACCGGGCACGTAGATTTTACATTAGGCGGAAAAAAATTTGGATCACTTACCTCCTTTACATTTAGTGATTTCGGTGATCTCCGTATGGGTGAAAAAACAAATCCGGCACTGGGCGAACAGTTTGGGTTACGCACGCAATATGTTGTGCGCGCAGCGGACAATTTGAGTGATGTGCTGGTGCAAAATAATGATTCTTTTGTGCAGCAATTCAGTGGCTACAAACAGTGGGACTTGCTTCAAAAGTTTTTGTATCAATCGAGCGACCGTGTGAGCCACACCCTTAATTTTCAATATTCAAACTCGACCAACGTGCCACGCTACGATCGCCTTACCGATCCACAAGGAAATGGACTGCGCTCCGCGGAGTGGTATTATGGGCCTCAAAAGCGACTGCTAACATCCTACCAGCTTAACGTAAATGATCTCGGCAATTTTGCAGATGAGATGACAAGTACCTTAAGTTTTCAAAACATAGAAGAGAGCCGCAATGATCGCAGGTTTAATAATAATAATCGTAATGAGCGTATTGAAAACGTAAACGTGCTTGGGCTTACCGTTAACTTCCAAAAGAAAATAGGCAATAACAGTTTTCGATATGGAATAGACGGACAATTTAATACCGTGAAATCAACAGCGCATCGCTACAATGTAATTACGGGTGAAATCACACCACAAAGCACACGTTATCCGGATGGTGATAATTCGATGAACATGATGGCAGCCTATGGAACACACACCGTACACATCAATAATGAGTGGACGTTGAATGATGGAATACGTATGGGAGGAAGTTGGCTCAACTCAACGTTTATTGATAACACCTTCTTTCCATTTCCATTTGATCAAGTGAAACAAAATTACCTGGTGAGTAGCGCTAACCTCGGCATCATATATACCCCAACATCATGGAAATTTTCATTCCTCACCAGTACAGGCTATCGCGCCCCCAACATTGATGACATGTCAAAAGTGTTTGATTCAGCGCCAGGCAGTGTGATTGTGCCGAACCCCAATCTTACTTCTGAAAAAACGATTAACGGTGATGTGAGCGTGACTAAATTTTTTGGATCTAGTGTGAGGGCCGAAGGTTCATTCTTTGGCACTCAATTCTATGATGCTATTGTTGTAGTGCCCTCTACATTTAACGGACAATCAACTATTAACTATGATGGTGCTCCGAGCCAGGTGCTAACTACCGCGAACAAAGGCAACGCCTATTTATATGGTTATAGCCTAAGTTTACGAGCAGATCTTACGGAGGAGCTTGTAATTACTGCTTCTCATAATTATACATACGGTCGCGTTAAAAATCCAGGCGCTGCTGAAACGCCTCTTGACCACATTGCCCCTGCGTTTGGCAGGGCAGGCATTCAGTATAATACAGCAAAGTTCAAATCGGAATTATTCACCAACTTCAGCGGATGGAAGTCTTTAAGAAACTATAGCGATAGTGGTGAGGATAATTTACAATATGCCACTGTAAAAGGAATGCCATCCTGGTATACAATAAATATCCGTGCATCCTATGACATCAGTACTATGGTTACGTTGCAGGCCGGCATTGATAATCTTCTCGATCTTCAATACCGTACTTTTGCATCAGGCATTAATGCACCCGGAAGAAATATTTTTGGGGCGTTGCGAATTAAATTTTAAATCTGAAAACAGGCGTCTGACCGCTCAAAGCGGTCAGACGCCTTACTACAAAACAAATTATGATCATTCAAAACTTAGTCAACAGTCTTCGTCAATTTCGCTCCATTCATAAATGGGTTGGTATCAGCATTGTTTTATTCATGTTGATCACCAGCGTGACCGGGGTGATATTAGGTTGGAAGAAAAACGTGGCGTTATTACAACCGGCTACACTCAAAGGTGAATCCACAGACGTTGCCAGATGGGTAAGTTTTGAAAAGGTTTCTCAATCTGCGTTGCGTGCGATTGACTCTGTTACGCTTGAAGAAAATATCATTGATCGTTTTGATGTACGCTTCGATAAGGGAATTATTAAGGTGCTATTCATCAATGGCTATTGGGAAGTACAAGTAGATGCTACCACTGGAAAAGCATTGTCGGTAGCACAACGCCATGCCGACTGGATTGAACATATTCACGATGGCTCGATCATCAGTGAATTCTTTAAACTTATCTATACCAATTACATTGGATTAGGTCTTTTGTTTCTCTCCATAACCGGATTCTGGTTATGGTATGGCCCCAAGGTGATCAGGAAAGCGAAGAGTCATTAATTATGTATTGTCAGTTCACTTGATTTCAATCACATCATTGTAACTTTAATTTATATTATGGACTGTGAGGACAAAGATCATGGATAAGAGTTATGGCATTGCCCGAAAGCAATTAGGAAGGCGAAGAGTCATTGATTTCGATATTCACTTTGCCTTTCAATGACCGGCTAAAACATAAAAGTATTTGAAGGATCAGAACATGATATGGTTGGGAGGAATCAACGCAGCTATATCTTTAGAAAAAATTAAAGATGTCTGCCCGCTTCGAGTGATCAAACGTTTAAATTGAAAACTTTATCAAATTGAAATCAATATCGATTGGCGTTTTTCTTTTACTCCATATATCCTGCTCACTATTTGCTCAACAAAGTGAATGCGACCATTATATAAAAACAGTCGATCACCGTATTCGAAAAAAGGAGAGGCAATCAGCATACCCTTTAACTTTTGATGTTGCAGAAAACATGGAAGTCACCTTACAATTCAGTGATAAAGCATCACCTAACACACTCGGTTTGATGCTTGATTTTGATGACAAGGCCGGGCTGCCAACCGAATTGGGAAGCACACTTTCAATCAAATTTGTTGATGGTGCCTCTTACTCAATAATTGCACAAGCCAAAAAGTCAAGCGCCAGTATCGTCTATTTTACTTTAATAAAACCCGGCACAACACCAACATCAATTGATCAGCCCTTTAAAGACAAACTATTAAAAATTGACATTAGCACGTTAACGATTATTGCCGACTATAAGCAAAGAGAAATTCATATCCCCGCAACAAAAGCTACGATTATAAAGAATACGATCCATTGTTTAATGACAAACAAATAATCATTCGCCTTTATGGTAAGTCAGGATCAAAACTCAAAAATAAATCCAATCGTAGGAACAAAAAACGGATCGTCACGTTGCAGTATCAAAGGAATTGCATTCGACCCATCCTGATTCAACGGCTGACTATCGGTGGTTAAAAAATCGCTGTTATCGGCATTGCGTTTGAATGTATAGTTGGGTAATGATGGTGTGCCAAACTGAAATAGATTTTGTACGTCAATAAATAAATCCAATGAGGTGTGTTTGAAGTTGTACTTCTTATCAACCCGTAAATCAACCTGCTTAAAAGTTGCAAGCCGACTGGCGTTGATTTTACTGTAATCCAAAATGCCAGTTCCCAACGTAGCATAATTCGCCTGCGAAGCTACCAAATCATAGGGGGTGTAAGGAGAGCCTCCCGATAAGCGATACTTCATGCCCACTTCCCAATTGCGTTTAAACTTGTGACCAACAAGTCCTGAAAGCAAATGACGGTTGTCCCACGAAGAAGCAATCAGTTTTCCATCGTCACCAGAAAATTTACTGCGCACATACGTGTAACTCAACACAGCAAATGTATTCTTCACCAATTTTTGCTGAACCGAAAATTCAAACCCATATGCTTTACCTTTTCCATTGCTTACGATGCGTTCGTTGCCAACGGCATTGAAATCGCCACCCTGATTGGCTAATGATATTCCATCGCGCATTGATACCGGGTACTGGCTGTACTGCTTAAAAAATCCCTCAACTACAAATTTCAAATCCTCCTTAGGTAAGTATTGAATTCCGGTAACGTAATGATTGGATCGTATGTACGTAGCGGATTTGTTTACGAGTATTCCGTTTTGATCACGATAGCCAAGGATGGTATAGGTGGGAATTTTATAATAGCTTCCAAGTGAGGTGTTCCATGAAAGTTTATCGGTGAGACTATAAGAGAATGAAATGCGGGGTGATAATGTCTCCAATGGATTATTACCCTTATTCATAAATGTATTCATATCGGTGCGTATGCCGGCCGAGATGAGCAAGCGCTGATTGAAAAAATTATTAGCAACGTGTCCATAAAATCCATACTTCAAAAAACCGATGTCGGTATTAAATACAATGCTTTGTCCGGGCACAATAATGTTGCCGATAGCATCGGTTTGTTCTTTTATCAGTCGGTTGTAAAAGTCGGATGAATAATTCACGTATTGCCCCACGGCTCCATAGGAAAACTTCCAGCCGGCTACATACTTGTTTATATTAATCCGGAATTTATTTTCTTCTTCCTGTGAACGTGTTTTTAGAATACGGTTGGCTGCTGTTTCTATACGGTTTTCAAATCGATCGATGCGGTTATTAAACACATTCCGGCTAAGCGACACATTGATATATCCATTGGGTATTAATCTCTTTACAGCAAAACCCAAGGTGTAGTTCCATTGATTAATAAGTGGGGTAGCGTTTAAAATGTATTGATTTTCGGGGGAAGCTTTTTTAGTGGCGGCCAGGGTAAATTCGTCAATCGCACCTACACCTAAGGCAGTGAGCGTTGTTTTGTCGTTCAACTGGTGGGTGACCTTGTATTGAAAATCCCAATAGTTGGGGCGAATAGGTAAATCAATAAGTTTAAATAAAACTTGCAGATAACTTCTGCGAGCTGAAAACAGAAAATTTGTTTTACTTCCTGCAGGGCCTTCAAGTGTAGTTGCCAATTCTGTTCCGCTCAAGCGGATATTTCCTGATAGGCGTTCGGGGTTTCCTTCACGTTGTTTAATTTCAAAAACGGAAGCAAGGGCATTATCAAACTGCGCACCAAAGGCAGACGAACTCAATTTAACATCTTCAATAAATGACACATTTAACATTCCCTGTGGCCCCCCTGAACTTCCTTGCGTCTGAAAATGATTGATCACCGGAATCTCAATTCCATCCAGATAAAACACATTCTCATTAGGTGCGCCTCCGCGAATAATAATGTCGTTGCGCACATTACCCGAAGTAGAACCCGCCACCCCTGGCAATGCCTGAATTACACGGGAGATATCGAAGTTGCCGCCCGGATTACTTTTGATTTCTTCAGTGGTGAGCGCCTGCACCGAGAGCGGTGTGATCATGTCAGCTGCTGAGGCTGACTTACTTTTATCAAATTTTATAACCACCTCATTTAATTGTGTGGTGCTTTCAATCAATTCAAAATTGATGATTTGCTCGTTGCCAGAGGTAAGCGTGATATTAAATTTAATAATCGAATTGTATCCAATGGCCGAGGCTGTTAAATTGAAACTCCCCACCGGCACGTTTTCAATTTTATAATAACCTGCAAGATCAGTAGCCGATCCGATGCCAGTTCCTTCAACAAGAACATTGGCTCCAATGATGGCCTCCTGGGTGTTCTTGTCGATCACCCTTCCACGGATGACACCGCTTTGCGAATGCACGTGGATAAAGGCTGTAAATAGAACAAAAAGTAAAACAATCTGCTTCATAAAAATCAATAACAACAACAGAACGCTTTCAGGGCTGACTTGTTCAGATCGTCTATTTAAATTTTAACGACATATTCACAAGGGGATTGGCAACTGGCCAACGAGGGTCTGCATTAAATTTCGCAGTTATTTGCTTGTTCACGAAATAGTTTTCTGGCATCAACCGCATGGAGAATTCATACTTCTTTTTTCGCGAATTTAATCCCTTCAAATCGTGAAGCAGATTACCTTTTTTGTATTTGTTAAAAATAGCCTGATGGGAAACAAGTGCCAGCACGGAAGGAACCGCCACCCAGGCCGTTGGAGAATTTACCTCAGTTAACGCCATCACGCCTATCCCAACCAAGCCAGCTCCGGTTACTGAAAGATTGATTGTGCTACCTTGTTTCTTGGTGAGATGTATATTTTTTACCTGGCGCTGACCTATTAAAGTTCCGGCCACGGCAAAAGATGCAGGAACAAGAAAAATAGCATTCGAAACATCAGCACTGTTTTCCAACACATTCGCAATAACAGAAAACCCCAATCCGCTGGAGATCACCCCAAGTGAACTTATGGCATCTACATCACCGCGACTATAGTCATATTTGGAGGCCACTTTACTGCCAATGACCAAACCACCTACCCCGCCAGCCAATAATCCGGCTCCAATTAAATTGGCGTTGTCGACATTGGTTGCGGCAAGTAAAGAAACGCCAACGCCCGGACCCAGAAAACCATAGTGACGCATGAGTTCTATTTTGCCATCAGTCGTATTTTTTTTCTTCTGTGTTTGAAAAGCAATTTCTCCTAAAACAATACTTCCCACGGAAGATAAACCAAGAGCCAATTTACCTGTGTTAATATTATCACCGCCCAAAGTCAACCCTAACGCAGCGCCATAGGCTAACCCTAGTATTTTTCCAGTATTAGCGGCCCGTAACGTTGTATGCGTTATACCCTCATATTTCTTTGCATTTAACGCAGGGCCCAAAAGCCACAAACCACCTGTAATGAGTGGAATGCCGACTGCTGCTGCACCATCTAATTCGCCAATTATTGATATGCTCGTTCCATAATAAACTCCATAGGTAACATTTATTGCCCGATCCCGATTACGCCATTCAAATTCTTCTTGCGTCAACTGGGGCTGTTGGGGCATTTGAGCGGGTATTGAAAGTTCACGATCCCATTGATCCTTCATGCGTGCATATTGTTGCTTTTCATCTTCCGATAAGCGATTGAAATAGGTAAGCAAATAGGCCTCGTAATCCTGGGCATATGTTTCTTCATCCACTGATAATTCCTGACCATTATTTTTCTTTTCTTTTACGGTGAGGTAGGATTGTTTGGTGGACTCCTGCCAATAGCCTCGTGCTGTGTAAAGATTTTGAGCCGATATACGCATGCTCAGATGTAGAATTAGGAATCCTACACCAAGTGTTTTAATTAAATCAGTCGATATATTGGTTCCCATGGTAGAGAATTTATTAAGAGGACTATGTTACAGAAACAATTATTGTAATATATGAATTGCCTGTAAACAGTCCACTCATTACATGATGAAAATCATTGAATCCCTTATGGAAGAATGCTAATCTGGTACATGAATTAAATACCCCATATTATGGCACTCGAGATAAAAAAGAATCCCAATGTGGATTTAAACAGCAAGCGAGGGTTAATTTTTAGCATCAGTTTGGTTATTACTCTATCATTGGTGCAATACGCCTTCGAGTGGAAGCAATACGAAAGCGGAATGATAGAATTGACCAGCAAGCAAACAAATGTGTTTGAAACGTTGATTGAAGTTCCTCCTACGGAAATTCCACCTCCTCCGGAAATAGTAGTGCAACAACCTCAGTTAGTGGCAGTGCCTGATGAAGAAGAAATCGAGCAAGAGATAAAATTTGTTTTTGATGTGGAAGTAACCGAAGAAACAAAAGTGGAGGAGTATAAACCAATTGAAATACCCAAAATAGAAGAGGAGTCAGACGAGATATTCCTGGTTGTTGAAGAAAGCGCTCAACCTAAAGGAGGCATTTCCGAATTCTACCGGTATGTAAGCACCAACATACGATATCCTGCTCAAGCACGAAGAATGAGCGTGGAGGGTAGAGTGTATGTAGAATTTATTGTTGGAAAAGACGGAAAGATATATGATGCCATTACCGTAAAAGGCATAGGTGCCGGCTGCGATGAAGAAGCAGTAAGAATTATTATGAGCGCACCTGCCTGGAACCCTGCAAAGCAGCGGGGCAAGCCTGTGCGTCAACGGATGGTGTTACCCATTACCTTTAAGCTTGCTTAATTCACTTTTATTAATTCCACTTCAAAAATAAGGGTTGCAAAAGGTGGGATTTGTCCGCCCGCGCCACGCTCGCCATAGCCAAGTTCTTGTGGAATGTAAAAAATAAATTTGTCGCCTTCGTGCATCAATTGCAAGCCTTCGGTCCAGCCGCGGATCACCTGGCCCAACCCGAAAGATGCCGGTTGTCCGCGTTGTACAGAACTGTCAAACACGTTGCCATCAATGGTCTTACCAGTGTAGTGTACCGTAACATTATCGGTTGCTGATGGAGATTTGCCCGTGCCTGATGAAACCACTTTATATTGGAGTCCGCTAGCCGTTACTTTTACACCTTCAGTTGTTTTGTTGCGTTCCAAAAACGCCAGGTTTTCTTTTTTCATATGTTCACTCTTTTTTTCTGTTGCTGCTTGCATGTATTGTTGAACAATAGGCATGCACTCCTGCTGGCTTATCTTCAACGTCTTATTTTCATAAAAATCTTTAATGGCTTGTGAAAGCACGTCCACGTCCAGCGAGTCGCCACCCTGACCTTTCAGGTTAGAGGCCATGATCACCCCCACCCCATAACTGGCGCGTTGATGCTCATTATTTATCACCACTTCTTTTGGCTTCTTCAATTCTGCGATTTCGGCCTTCAGGTTTTCGATTTCGGCTTTCTGTTGAGCAACTTCTGCCACCAATTCTTTTTTGGATTGGGCAAACAGGGTTGAGCTGATCAGCATAACAAAGGCAAAAACAAATAACTTCATAGGTTGATAATTTAAAACCGAGCGCAAATAAAAGGAAAATATGCCTACTCTCCGTGAAGCAAAAAATAAAAAATCAACATCTTGCATAGGAATGATACATCCGAGAAGATGAAATTTATTGAGAAAGCCGCTTTGATCGTAATTTTCATTCTGTTCGCAACGGCAATGGCCGGCTATGTATTTCAGGATAAACTGATTTTTCAGGCAAATTCGTTAAGTCAGGATTGTCGCTTTTCATTCAATCAGCCTTATGAAGAGTATTTTATTTCTACTCAGGATGGGTGTCAATTAAATGCGCTGTGGTTTAAACCTCAGCATAAGGCCAAGGGCTTGGTATTATATTTTCATGGTAACGCCAATAATCTTCAGCGTTGGGGGAAATATGCAGGTGACTTCACACAACTAGGCTATGAAGTGCTCATGATCGATTATCGTGGCTACGGAAAAAGTACAGGCACCCCAAGCGAAAAAGTGTTGTATGAAGATGCCGCCTTAATTTGGAATTGGGCCAAAGCCAAAACAGAACATAGTAAAATCGTGATTTACGGAAGATCACTCGGCACGGCCATAGCCACACACCTTGCTGCCGAAGTGCAACCGCCATTACTTATTCTGGAAACACCCTTTGATGAATTGAAGAATGCTTCCATGTTGCGTTACTTGTTTTATGTTGTGCCGATCAACACAAAGTTCGCCACGAAAGAATATCTCGGAAAAGTAAAAGGTAAGATTGTCATCTTTCAAGGCACCAATGATTGGGTAGTGAGCTTGGCTTCTGCCGAGCGACTCAAACCCTTGCTGAAAGAGTATGATGAGTTTATCGTCATATCCGGAGGAGGGCATCGCAACCTGAGGGACTTTGTGATGTATCATACCAAGCTGGCAGCAGTGCTTGAATGAATAGAGGCTTACAACCCTACCTCTTTCCACTCTCAGAATAATTCACTACTTTTTTAGAATCGTTCAACTATGGCAATCACGATTCTCATCATCCTGGCAGTCTTATATGCAATCATTGCATTGATCTTCTATTTCTTTCAGCACTTGTTTTTCTTTCGTCCGGAAATTCTATCGGCTCAATTTAAATATCAATATCCCTTTCCTTTTGAAGAATTGGATTTTGAAATGGAAGATGGCGGCCACATCAATGCCATTTACTTTAAGGTGCCCAACTCACGGGGTGTGATTTATTACCTGAAAGGAAACTCACGCAGCATCAAAGGATGGGGCAAGTTTGCCAAAGACTTCGTGAGCAATGGCTATGATTTTTTTATGATGGACTATCGTGGTTTTGGAAAAAGCAGAGGTAAGCGCACACAAACCAAATTGTTTGATGATGCTCAGTATCTCTACAAATGGCTGCGTGAACGTTACCCGGAAGATAAGATTGTGATATTCGGGCGATCGTTGGGAAGTGGTATTGCCGCACGTGTGGCTTCATGGAATCATCCGCGTATGCTCATCCTGGATTCTCCTTACTTTAGTTTTTATCACAACGTAAATCGCTTTCTGTTTTTCCTGCCTCTCCAATGGCTTATGCGATACGACATCCGAACCGATCAATATTTAAAAACCACTAACTGTCCGGTACATATCATTCATGGTAACCGTGATCGGTTGATTCCATTCAATCAAAGCACGGCCTTAAAAAATTTGTATCCCGATAAAATCACGCTCCATCCTATAGAAGGGGCTCATCATAATGACTTGCCAGAATTTTCTGAGTTTTTCGAATTGCTCTATGATATTTTATATGTGGCTCCGGAAGAGATGAAAACAAAAAGTAAAGAATGATGAAGACAGAACATCATCCCATCGACTTTACGCGTGTGTTTGATATACTGACTTATCAGCAAAAAAAATATCCGCAAAGCAAAGCGCTGAATCGCAAACACCACGGGCAGTGGCATCATTATTCGATTGAAGAAGTGATGCGGCAAGTAGACCTGATTTCCTGTTGGTTGATTGCCAATGGAACTCAAATGGGTGATCGTATTGCGGTGATGCCCGGAATGGGTAGCCCTGAGTGGATGATGATTGATTTTGCAAGTCAGCAAGCCGGGTTGATTCTGGTGCCGATTCACCCCACGGCTTCAGTAGAAGAAATTATTTTCATTTTAAATGAGACGGAGGCCAGGATTTGTATTGCCGCAGATGGAGTGCTCTATGAAAAATTAATGCCATTGAAAGACTCTACAGTCTGTAAAAATCTTTTTCATTTGGAGCAGGGTGCAGACGGATATTTTTTGTCTCTCATAAATGAAGTTGTCACAACGAATCGCTCAGAGGAATTAGAAAAAAGAAAAAATCTAGTATTGCCCGAGAACATTTTAGCCATTCTTTATACCTCTGGCACCTCCGGTACACCCAAAGGAGTTGTGCTTACTCATGCCAACGTAGTAAGCAATATAAAATCCATGCTCACTATTTTGCCATTACATCAAGGCCATCGGGTGTTAAGCTTTCTTCCATTCAGTCATATTTTTGAGCGGACAGCCAGTTTCACCTACCTGGCCTTTGGTGCACAGATTTATTTCAGTCAACGCCTCGATGAATTAAATCAAGACTTCAAATCCGTAAAGCCAATCTGCTGCACGAGCGTACCCAAGACGTTGGAAAAGATGCACGATATCCTGAGCATGAAACTTATTGAAAAAAATGTGATCCAGAGAAATGGGATCCGGTGGGCCATGTTGGTAGGTGAGAAATACAAAGACAAGCAGCGATTGGATGCTTTTTATAGAATAAAATTATTTATCGCACGAATATTCGTGTTGAATACATTCCGTAAAGCGTTGGGCGGAAAAATAAAATTTATAGCGGTGGGTGCAGCAGCACTTCGGCCCGATATTGGAAGATTATTTTCAGCCGCAGGAATTCTTACGATCTCCGGATATGGCATGACGGAAGCGTCTCCCTTCATTTCTGTTAATCGAACGGAGCCTGGCCTCAATCAATTTGGCACGGTGGGCATACCTGTGCCGGGTGTGCAAATCAGAATCGATGAGCCAAATGAAAATGGAGAAGGAGAGATACTGGTGAAAGGCCCAAACATCATGCAGGGTTATTACAAGCGGCCTGAACAAACCCATGAAGTATTTACACCTGACGGATGGTTTCGCACCGGTGATGTTGGAAAAATGATTAACAAAAGATTTCTCACCATCACCGATCGCAAGAAGGATATCTTTAAAACAACGGCTGGAAAATATGTGTCTCCGCAAGTACTGGAAAATACTTTCATCAAGTCTCCTTTCATTATGCAATGCCTGATACTTGGGTTCAATAAGCCATTTGTCTCCGCTATTCTGGTGCCCAACTATTCATTGTTAAAAGCATGGTGTGAAGAACAAGGGATACACTGGACGTCACCCACCTATATGGTGCATAATATTAAAGTGATCAAAAAGATTCAAGAGGAAGTAGATTCTCTCAATGAACCCCTTCAAGGCTTTGAGCGAATCAAGAAATTTATTCTAAGTGAGGAAGAGTGGACTGTAGAAAATAAGGACCTTACTACTTCATTTAAGCCAAGGCGGGCCGCACTTTTGGAAAAGCACAAAGCAGGAATTGAGAAATTGTATCGGTGATGCGTAGCATAGTATCAACTAAGAATTATGCCCGGGTGGTTCTTTATCCGGTTGATTGAACGTATTGGGTTGTTGCATAAATGGTGACGCAAATTGATGAATGCGTATGGCTTTCCGCGAAAGCCAAAGACCAACCGCCAGGGAAACCAATGCTCCGAACACAATGCCTGGCACAAATGAAATAAAAAGACAATAATCATACGCGCCATGAAAGGCGGTGGCTACACCCAGAGCGATCAATGCATAATAAGATTTCTTGTGTTCAAACTTTGCCTTGCCTAAGTAATAGCCCATCAATATAGCGAAGGTGGCGTGTGCAGGCACGGCTGTAAACATGCGCATGATAGCGGTGCTCAATCCACCTTCCGTTACATAGAGAATATTTTCAAAGGTGGCGAACCCCATACTCACCATAACGGAATAGACAATCCCATCAAAGGGTTCATTGAAGTTTTGATTGTTGTACAACAGGCCCCGAACAAAAATGAACTTACTAAATTCTTCTACCAATGCGACAATTAAAAAAGCATGAACAGCCTGCTCACCTACACTTTGCTCATCGATGGTGATAAAATTATCGATCACGCGACTTAAAAATAATGTGACAAACACACTAAGAATGCCGAAGAAGAAACTGCGTAAAAGCAATCTCAGTGGTTCACGTTCATGTTTGTCCTTTAAATAAATATAGAGACCAATGGCAGCGCCCGGAGCAAGTGCAAGTGCCAACAGAATTAGCGTATCCATTCAGCTGTTTTATATAATTGAAGCCATACGCATCATGTATATACCCAGCAATAACAGGGTTGCCCCACGAATGATTGCTTCTTTCAAAACGATCCAATTATCTTTTATTCGTGCGATCAAGGCAAATGCAACAAGCAGGGCAACTCCAGTAGTCACTGTTCCAAGAACCAACATCTCCTCTGCGCCATGGAAATTCAACAGTTGAAATAACACTCCAATAGCAGCAACAGAACAACCAATATAAATCACTTTATAAACGATGGCTGCATATAAATCCGACTTGGCCCCAACCCGAATATGAAATGGCATGAATGCCATTAAAAAATAGGCCATCGCTAAGGATGAGAAGCCGATCATTAAAAGTTGATGGGCACCTTGGTAACGAAGCATGAATAACGCACCCCCAGCGACACAAATCAATAGTGCTGCACGCTGAATATTAGGTAAAATTTTAATTTGAAGAAGTGCCGCAAATGAGCCAGGGTGTTCGGGCATAACAATGGATTAAGCTTCAGTGAAAATTTTTGTTCGTGTGTAGGTAATCAGAGAATTAGTCCTCGATCGATTCTTCTACTTCATCCAGTTTGTCTTCTGAAAATGCTCCGGATGTAGCGAAAACAATTTTGCCGGTTGGGTCCAAAACAAAAAAGTATGGAATATCACGTTTTTCAAAGTCCAATGCTTCCTTGTATATTTTGAGTTCTCCTCTGTAAAACAAGATATAAGGCAACAGCATAGGATCTATGTTTTTTAGTGCTTTTTTCTTGGCGGTGCCGGTGGCAGCGGCATTTACACCGGTGAACATAGGTACGAAATATACATTCACATCGTAACCCATTCCTGCCAGCATGCCTTCTGCTTTTCTCACAAACTTGTTATACACGGGGCTAAACCAGCCGTTCAAATCATCTTCTGATTTTTTTGAATAAGCAAGTCCGACCAAGGTGTATTTCCCTTTCGTATCGGCAGGCAGCGATACTTTTTTATCTTCCACGGTTTCCGCATCCATGGCAGGAAATATTTTACCGATTACTTGTGCTTGTGTCAGATTAATAGAAGCCAACAAGATGATGATTGTAAGTAGTTTTTTCATATATCCCCAACGGGTAAAAATCAGGTTTGGTATTTTGTATTCCATTAAATATTTATTCAACCGGTAGGCCAGCTGCTCTCCACGCTTTCATTCCGCCCTCCATCTCATATACTTGATCGTAGCCTTTTTCTTTCAAAACGGCAGCCGCTTTAGCACTACGGATGCCAGATCCGCAATAAACAAAAATGGGTTTATGTTCCAGCGTTGATAATTTATCAGCAAAGGAATCATCCCACACAATATTTTGCGCGTTTGCAATCTTGCCTCCGGCTATTTCTTCAGGTGTGCGCACATCAAGCAGAATTGCGTTTTCTGTCGCTTTGTATTTGGCATCAAAATCTTTTGGGGTGAGTAGGGTCTCTGTTTTTTGCTGAGCACAGGAAACAAAAAGGAGTAATAACAGAAAATACTTTTTCATAAATCAATGGGTTAGGACGGCAAGATACAAAATTAGTGCATGTCAGTTTTGCTAGTTGATTATCTGTTGATAAAAGTGGTTTCATGCAATGTTTCTTGACGCAATGTTATAGCAATGTGCTATTTTTGGGCACATGAATGCCGTTCAGGATTATATCGCAAGTCAGAGAAATTTTCAACAGGAAATTATGTCTGTGTTGCGAATGTGGATACTGGATCTGGGGCCTCATGCACAGGAAAAAATAAGTTATACCGTT
The DNA here is from genome assembly GCA_964349405.1 of uncultured Ohtaekwangia sp. Classification (GTDB taxonomy): domain Bacteria; phylum Bacteroidota; class Bacteroidia; order Cytophagales; family Cyclobacteriaceae; genus ELB16-189. Next base: position 25,877 of record CAYGGY010000026.1, read on the forward strand.
CCATACTTTTACTTCTATGGACCTCTTTGCTACCTGAACCCAGCTGTGGATGGTGTGGATCTCAGCTTTGTTCATGGCAAGAGACTTAGCAACGAACAAAAACTTCTGGAAGAAAAAAACAGAAAAATAGTAGCGAGCATTCGCTTTCACAGCCTGGCAGAAGTAGAAGAACGCGAAGAACAAGTGCGTCAAATCCTTAATGAGGCCGCTATCTTAAATCAGTATTTATACAATCTAAAAAAGAAAAAGAAGTGAGCCTGGAAGAAGATTTTTTTGAAGAAGAGGAGGAAGATCTCTTCGAACATCATCGTATCGTGGCCGATGAAAAACAAGGATTGGTGCGCATCGATAAATTTTTGATGGATCGCCTCCCCAACGTTACACGCACAAAAATTCAAAATGGGATTCACGATGGATTTGTAAAAGTAAATGACAAATCCATTAAGCCTAATTACAGGGTTCACCCTAAGGATGTAATTACCGTTTCCTTTCCTGAGCCACCCCGCGACACCGATGTGGTGCCTGAAAATATTCCACTCAACATTGTGTTTGAAGATGAGCATTTGCTTGTGGTGAATAAAGAGGCTGGCATGGTGGTGCATCCAGCTTATCAGAACTGGAGTGGAACATTAGTAAATGCATTGACGTATCATTTTCAAAACTTGCCACAAATGCAAGGCAATGATGGCCGTCCCGGCCTGGTGCATCGTATCGATAAAGATACTTCTGGTTTACTGGTGATTGCCAAAACGGAGAAGGCAATGACCTCATTGGCAAAACAATTTTTTGATCACTCCATTGAGCGCACCTACCAGGCTATTGTGTGGGGCGTGCCTGATCCACCACATGGAACCATCAATGTGAATGTGGGGCGTAGTTTCAAGGACAGAAGGGTTACTACCGCCTTTCCTGAAGCTGACTTTGGAAGAACAGCCATCACGCATTACAAATTGCTACAAGATTTTCGCTATGTATCACTTATTGAGTGTAAACTGGAAACCGGCCGCACACATCAGATACGTGCGCACATGAAATACATTGGGCATCCTATCTTTAATGATGCTACTTATGGAGGAAATGAAGCGCTGAAAGGCACGATCTTTTCCAAATACAAACAGTTTGTAGACAATTGCTTTAAAATTATTCCGCGGCAAGCACTACATGCCAAGACGCTTGGCTTCATTCATCCCGCCACAAATGAGTTTTTGCAATTTGATTCTGAACTTCCTGATGATTTTAGAGAAGTGATTGAAAAATGGGAGAATTATGTGAAGTATAATTAAGACTATTTACTTAAGAAGGGTGGTTGATCAGATTTTCAGCTAGAGGACCCACTTTAAAATAGAAATTCTGAATCTCTAAAAAACAGGAGGTAACCAAACACGAATGGTGCTGACCCAATAAGGGAATCAAAGCGATCAAGAATCCCTCCATGACCAGGTAATAAATTTCCAGAATCTTTTACGTTTGCACTTCTTTTAAGGATAGATTTAAATAGATCTCCGTAGGTGCCCATCACCACAATGATCAGGCACATAATCATCCAATCGCGCAAGCTCACTTCGTTCACAAATATGGAAATAAGATAGGCTGAACCAAAAGCAAAGAGGCCTCCTCCAATACTTCCTTCCCATGTTTTTTTTGGTGAAATACGTTCGAATAATTTGTGTCTGCCCGCTAGATTGCCCACGGCATAAGCTGCGGAATCACTCATCCAAAGAAGAATGAAATACCCAAGGATAATTTTGGGGTGATAGGCTCCTTCGTGAAACGGAAGTAAAGAAATTCCCTCAAATAAAATAATCGGCAACGTGATGTAGATAATGCCAAAAAATGTGAGTGCTAAATTTTGAAACGGATTTGACGAACTTCTATATAACTCAAGAAAAAAGATAATGGCCACCGATACGACATTGATTAATAATACAGGCCAGTCAAAATAACGACATAACATCAGGGAAGAACTTAAAAAAAGTACAACAGACAGAAAGATTCCTTCCTTTAAATTGGGATGTATTGGTTCTTTGGCAATCAGCTTGTAAAATTCTATCAACCCCAACAGGTTTATTATGAATAATAAACCGATAAAACTATAAAGGCTTGCCAGAATGGCGGTGGTGATAATGCTTATAAGCACAATTCCTGTAATGCCTCGTGTTAAAACAGTACTCATTTACTTTGTGTAATATGAATCAATGTCGTTTAGTTCAGGCAAATCTTCCAAGGCATTTAAACTTTGGAGGATTCTTGTATACCTAAGCGTAAAGAAATTGTACAACAAATACCAGGTAGCAGCCGGTCAATGGAGAGGTAGAGGAATGGTTTATCTAAATTCCTTCACCTAATTATATCGAATCCATTATTTCCCAAGCATCGGAAACAACTTCTTGATATCTTCTGTGCCCGGCTGTGTGCCATATTCGCAGATCTCAAAGGCTTCGGCATTTTTTACTTTGGCAGCACGCTCTTTTCCGTACCACTTCTCCAGTGATTGTAACATCTCCGGAGTGATGCGCCTGGTTTGTTTCTTTGTTAACCACGGAAGCCACTCTGCTTTTGATGCAGGCACTTCATTCGCATAGCCACCAATCCAGGGAAGCCACTCAAAGTATTGCGACTCGTGGGCGGCAAGGGCATATACCTTTTTATCAAAAACACTGGTAATATCAATAGCGACATCAGGCCGGAATGGGTTGGGCCGTTGAAAATAATCCTGGAAATAGAGAAACACAGGATTCTTTTTTAGTGGTGCCGTGTCGGGTGCTACATTAGGCACAGCAACCATATAGGCAGCATCCTGCACGAGCACACCGGTATATCGATGGTCGGGATGATAATCATTAGGACGAGGTGCAATAACAACATCGGCATTCCATTCACGGATTTTTCGGATAATCTGAAGGCGCACGTCAAGATTAGGGATTAACTCTCCATCGTGATTGTCGAGTACGTCATACGTTACACCAAAACGTTTACCGGCTTCTTTTGCTTCAGCAATTCTGCGCTTGGCCAAAGCACCGCCTCCTTCCGTTTGATGACCAGCATCACCGTTGGTAACTGAAACAAATTTTACAGCATAACCCATAGAAGCAAACAAGATAGCCGTTCCACCACCACCGCCATCACAATCATCGGGGTGTGCCCCAATCATGATAATGCGAATAGCATCAGATTTAGTTTGTGAGAGTGCCGCTGAAACAATGTATATTAAGGTCAGCAGAGTGAAAATGATTTTTTTCATAACTGGATTTTTAATAGATCGATGAAAAATATGGTTTTTTTAAGTCAATGTCTAACTCAAATTATACAATCATGATTTCAAGAGGGTGTTTACTTGTAGTATTGATTCTTTTTTCAGCGCCTTCTTTTGCACAAAAGAAAGGATTGCCAGAAGGAAAAAGAGCACAGCTGGCTATTACACATACGGCTGATTTTGAAATCGCGGGCGACACCGCAAACACCGCATGGAAAGCGGCTTCGTGGATTCCACTTCCGCAGCGAGGTCAGTCGCAGGTAACCTATCGTACTAAAGTAAAGTTGTTGTATTCTGACAAGGGTATCTACACTCTTTTTTGGTGCGAAGACAAGAAAATCACCGCCACCCTTCAAGAAGACATGGCAGACTTATATAAAGAGGATGTGGTAGAGATTTTTTTCTGGACAGACGAGCGGTTTCCGCTTTACTTTGAATATGAGTTGTCACCTTTGAATTATGAACTAGCGATTTTAGTGCCTAACATGAGAGGTACGTTTCTTGGATGGACACCGTGGCATTATGAAGGTGACCGCAAGACAAAACATGTTGCAAGGATTGTAAAAGAGGGAGATAACACGCTGGGGTGGATAGCCGAATTTTTTATTCCATACAAATTGCTTACCCCGCTTACTAATGTGCCTCCCATCAAAGGAACCAAGTGGCGCATGAATATGTATCGTATCGATTACGACAAAGACGATGCAGCCTGGTCATGGCAACCTACACGGGTGAATTTTCACGACATTGAAAGTTTTGGTACGCTGGTGTTTAAATAAGTAAGAAGCGAGCTATTGCTTATTGAGATATTTTAAAATCAGTTCTTCCTTTTAATCAAGCGGTGAGCATATTTTACTTCTTTTGCTTACCATGACTATTTGATGAAGCACAGAAGACTACACACAAAATAAATGAGACCTTCCAGTGCGCAAGAATAGTTGGAATAATTCCTCAGGAGTTGAATGGAAGCTTTATTTGATCGTAATAGAATTTCATTCGGGTATGTCGGGTATCTAAAGGTGAAATTCTATCTATGGATGAATTCTTATGATCAACAAAGACTTCCAGATATTCATTGCCGAGCAGATATAAATTTATTTTATAACGATAGTACCGGATGGCCATTATGAATGTGGCTTGCTCGTAGAGAACACTAATTCTTTTTTCCAACGGATAGCTCTTGAGTGTATCCCATTTAATCATCACTTAAAATTATTAAAAAGGATTTCGTCATTCAAGCCATTAAATCTGTTTGCCTGTTAAAAAAGCTAAGGTTCGTTGCCGTTGCCACGTTAATTTGGCTGACACTTCATCAAACGGATAGGCGCGGCATCTTTAAGTAAAGAATGTTGACCCCGTACAAACTAAAACTTTTATAAGTAATCCCTGCCTTCTAATAACGCTTCTTCATAAGGGGGGCCGCGCATCCATTCTGCCACAGCGAGGCCGAAAAGATGACATGGCGCCAGCCGTGGTACCAGCTGGCATAGCAGATTTTTTAGAAATTTTTCTCGGGTAAAGAGTTTGTGCCCGTATTCGTAAAACAGGTTATTAATGCGTTGATCGCTAACGGAACGGGTTTAACCATAGCGCGTTACGGATTCGTTTTGAAAAGGGAATTCTTATTAATTGGCAGGCACGAAAATAAGTAAGGCCCAAATCGGGCCTTATTTATTTATGGGTGAATGACGGGGCTCGAACCCGCGACCTCCAGAATCACAATCTAGCATTCTAACCAACTGAACTACATCCACCATGTAAGCTTTCCAAAGATTTGATAATTGGTAAAGCGTTTGAAGGCTGCAAAGTTAGGCAGGCTTTGGTAAAATGCAAAAATGATTTTTAATCTATGGCCGATGGAACGTCAGTCTTTCGCCAAGCTTACTCTCATTTAATTGTCCGTTGGAGTAAGCCAAATGTCCTGAAACCCAAGTATGTTTCACTGTAGAATGGAAAGTAGTTCCTTCAAAAGGAGACCAGCCACATTTCGCCAAGATATTATTTTTATTAACCTGCCAGGGCATATTGGGGTCTACCAGCACCAGATCGGCAAAATAACCCTCACGAATAAATCCTCTCTTTTCGATCTCAAAAAGAATGGCTGGGTTGTGGCACATCTTCTGAACCATTTTCTCGATAGAAATTTTTTTCTGTAGCACGAAATCCATCATGGCAACCAGGCTGTGTTGAATCAAGGGGCCTCCAGAAGGAGCCTGAAAATATTTATTTGACTTTTCTTCCAGCGTATGAGGGGCGTGGTCGGTGGCAATTACATCGATACGATCGTCCAACAAAGCATTTAATATTTGATTTTGATCGTGCTCTGTTTTGATGGCAGGGTTCCATTTAATCAACATGCCCAATCGATCGTAGTCGTGATCATTAAACCAAAGGTGATGTACACAGGCCTCGGCCGTAATTTTTTTCTTTTCAAGCGGCACGGTGTTGTCGAAGAGATGGGTCTCTTTGGCCGTAGAGATATGGAGAATGTGAAGTTTGGTACCGTGCTTTTTCGCAAGGCCAACGGCAAAGGAAGAAGATTTATAACACGCTTCTTCGCTGCGAATTTGTGAATGATATTTCACCGATATATCATCACCATATCGTTCCTTAAACTCTGCAGTATTTTTTCGAATTGTTGGCTCATCTTCACAATGGGTGGCGATGAGGGAAGGAAACCGCGAATAAATGCCTTCCAGGGTTTTCGGGTCATCCACTAATAAGTTGCCGGTAGAAGAGCCCATGAAGATTTTAAGGCCACATACATTTTTAAGATTAGTTTTGAGGACTTCTTCAAGGTTATCATTGGAAGCTCCTATATAAAACGAGTAATTCGCCAATGATGTGCGTGCTGCTATTTGGTATTTATCTTCAAGCAATGCCTGAGTAAATGCAGGGGGAGAAGTATTAGGCATCTCCATAAAACTGGTAACACCTCCGGCCACAGCTGCCCTGGATTCTGTAAAGATATTGCCTTTGTGAGTAAGTCCGGGTTCACGAAAGTGCACCTGATCATCAATTACACCCGGCAGCAGATAATTTCCTTTCGCATCGACTGTCCGATCGGCAGGATAATTAATGTGTGTGTCAATCTTTTCAATGAATTGTCCTTTTATGAGCACATCGCCCTCAAAGACCTTGCCTTCATTGACTATTTTTGCATTCGTGATTAGCGTAGAGTTCATTACCTTGTAAGATTACGGTTGTAAAGTTAAAGATAAATGGTGAGCGCACTTTCGTGGAATGATTTTAAGTTAAATAAGCAGCTGTTGGATGCCGTTGCTGAATCAGGATTTCAACAACCCACGGAAATTCAACAAAAATGTATTCCGCTAATTTCCGGGGGACAACAAATTATAGGAATTGCTCAAACGGGCACGGGCAAGACAGCAGCTTATCTTTTGCCGTTGTTTATGAAGCTCCGTTATGCTCAGGGAACCGATGTTCGAGCCCTAATTCTTGTTCCCACTAAAGAACTGGTAGTGCAGGTTGCCGCTCAAGCAATGGTATTGGGCAAATACACGGAATTGCGAATAGTGGCAATATATGGTGGGGTGGGTCCCAAAGCTCAAATTGAACAAATTAATAAAGGCCTTGATTTGTTAATAGCCACACCCGGACGATTTTTAGAGTTGTATCAGCGCAATGAGCTTCCCGTAAAACAAATAAAGACACTGATTTTGGATGAAGGAGACCGTATGATGGATATGGGGTTTATGCCACAGCTTCGCAAAATCTTTGAAGTGATTCCATCCAAAAGACAAAACCTATTGTTTTCGGCCACATTCCCAGAAAAGATGGACAGGCTGGTGAATGAGTTTATTGAATTTCCCGTTCGTGTTGAGGTGACGCCACAGGCTACGGTGGCCACCAAGGTTTCCCAGGAATTATATTATGTGCCCAACTTCATCACCAAGATTAATTTTCTTGGATACCTGCTTACGCATGATCAGGATTTTAATAGGGTAATGATTTTCACACGCACCAAGGATGCCGCTAACAACGTGTTTCATTTTCTGGAGAGAAAGAAACTGGGGCCGGTCAAAGTGGTACATTCAAATAAAGGTCAGAATACACGCATCAATGCGATGAATGAATTCAAAGAAGGGAAATTGAGAATACTGGTATCAACGGATGTGGCTTCGCGCGGAATTGATGTTACCAACGTTTCGCACGTGATCAATTTTGATGTGCCCATCGTGTATGAAGATTATGTGCATCGAACAGGTCGAACGGGTCGTGCCTTTCAGGAAGGCGTAGCCATTACACTGGCGACAGACTCTGAGAAATATCATATCGACAAGATTGAAAAAATTATTCGTGAGAAAATTCCGGTAAAGAAGATGCCTAAAGAAGTTGAGGTTGCCGATACCACGTACCGTGAATCAGATGACATGGCCCGCGAAATTGACAGACAGAAACGCTATCAGGATCCTGAGTTTAAAGGCGCATTTCACGAAAAGAAGAGGAAGAAAAAACCAAGCTTTTAAGCTATGAGCTGCGAGCTTTCGCTCGCAACTCATAGTATTTAGCTTAAATTATCCATTCATTGAGATCAAAAACTCTTCGTTGTTGCGAGTGCCTTTCATTCTGCTTTGAAGAAACTCCATGGCTTCAACAGAATTCATATCGGCCATAAACTTACGAAGGATCCACACGCGTTGAAGTTCTTCTTCTTTCATCAACAAGTCTTCACGTCTTGTGCCAGAAGCAGGCACATCAATAGAAGGATACATTCTTCTGTTCGAAAGTTTGCGATCCAATTGCAATTCCATGTTACCGGTACCTTTGAATTCTTCAAAGATCACTTCGTCCATTTTAGAACCGGTGTCAGTAAGAGCCGTAGCGATGATGGTAAGCGATCCACCGTTTTCAATTTTACGGGCTGCGCCAAAAAAACGTTTAGGTTTATGCAAGGCATTTGCGTCCACACCACCAGAAAGTATTTTTCCAGATGAAGGGACAACGGTGTTATAAGCACGAGCCAGGCGAGTGATCGAATCCAACAGGATAACCACATCGTGACCACACTCAGTCATGCGCTTAGCTTTTTCTAATACGATACTGGCCACTTTCACATGGCGCTCTGCTTGTTCATCGAAGGTAGAAGCAATTACTTCGGCTCTTACGCTCCGAGCCATATCCGTAACTTCTTCAGGGCGTTCATCAATAAGAAGAACGATTAAGTACACTTCGGGATGATTTTCTGCGATTGCGTTCGCAATGTTTTTCAACAGAACCGTCTTACCGGTTTTAGGTTGGGCAACGATCATACCACGCTGGCCCTTTCCGATCGGAGCAAAAAGATCCAGAATTCTGGTAGATAGGTTATCCGGAGTAGTGCTGAGTTTTAATTTCTGTTCAGGGAAAAGCGGAGTTAGGTATTCGAAAGCAACACGGTCGCGAATTTCTTCGGTGGTCTTGCCATTGATGCTGTCCACTTTTAATAATGCAAAATATTTTTCTCCTTCTTTCGGAGGTCTGATCTGTCCCTTTACCGTATCACCCACCTTCAACCCAAATAGTTTTATCTGTGAGGGTGATACATAAATATCATCCGGACTTGCCAGGTAGTTATAATCGGACGAACGTAGGAATCCATATCCATCCTGCATAATTTCCAGCACACCTTCATTGGAAACAACGCCATCAAAATCACGAATAAGGTTTTCTTTTTTGGGTTGTTGATGTTGATTCGGATTTTGGTGGGGCCTTTCTTCACGCACTTCTTTACGTACAATCTCAACTACCGGAGCGGCCTCTTGAATTTCATCCAATTTAGATATCTCCTTACTCTTTTCATTATTGAAGCTTGGTGGAACCTCCTCATTACTGATTTCTTTCACAGCTTCCTCTTTGGGTGCGGCAACTACTTCGGTAGCAACATTTTCTCTTCTGCGTGGGCGCATTTTACGCTCAGGATCATTGGCCGCAGGCACTTGCTTCTTGGGAACAGCTACCTCGGAAGGCTCAGGTTCGCCCGAAATAGCTTGTTGGTCAAGGATTTTGTAAACCAGATCTTGTTTGGCAAGTTTCTTTGCGTTTTTTACGCCCATGCCCTCTGCAATTTCTTTTAATTCAGAAAGTAGCCTGATGTTCAGGTCATCAATTGTGTACATGTGAGTTTAAAAAAGGATTAGTTATAGAAGGAAAAAATTTATTGTGTTATGCTACGCTGATAGACAGCAAAAATCAAAAACATTTAACAGTAGTTCGAAAGAGATCGTAAGTCCAGGGTTTTTATATCGTTGATGGCCTGATTGGCCTGCGATGACACTGCAAGTATAGTTCAAAATTGATTATAATCAAATCCGATGAAAAAATATTGGCTAATTTTGACGACTTAAATAAAGAGTATGTTGACACTTCAGATTTTGCGAGATCAGACCAATGCCGTGGTAGATGGTTTAAAAAAAAGAAATTTTAAAGATGCTGAACTCCTGGTTGAACAGGTAATTGAGAATGACAAACTGCGAAGAGAGACTCAAAACACGCTCGATTCTCTAAAGGCAAAATCAAATGCGGATTCAAAGAAAATTGGAGAGCTAATGAAATCAGGCAAAGCAGAAGAGGCCACTACGTTGCGTGCTTCAGTGGCAGCTGATAAGGATCAAGTGAAAAACCTGGAGGAAAGTCTTTCCGCTTTTGAAAGGAAACAGCAAGAGATATTATATAAAATCCCCAACGTTCCGGCTTCAATTGTTCCAGCAGGAAAAAGTGCTGAGGATAACATCACGGTTCATCAGCATGGAAGCATTCCTGCATTATCAGCTGATGCGATTCCTCATTGGGAGCTGATAAAAAAATACGACATCATTGATTTTGATCTGGGAATTAAAATTGCAGGTGCAGGATTTCCGGTTTATAAGGGTAAAGGTGCCCGACTGCAACGGGCGCTTATCAATTTCTTTTTGAATGAAGCTGAGAAAGCAGGCTATAGAGAAATACAACCGCCTATTGTAGTGAATGAAGCCAGTGGTTATGGAACCGGGCAACTTCCCGACAAGGAAGGGCAAATGTATTTTGTGAACGAAGATGGCTTGTATATGATTCCCACGGCAGAAGTGCCGATCACCAATTTATATCGCGATGTGATATTAAATGAAGAGGAGCTGCCAATAAAAAATGTAGGTTATACACCCTGCTTTCGCAGAGAAGCAGGAAGCTGGGGTGCACATGTTCGCGGTCTTAACCGACTACATCAATTTGACAAAGTTGAAGTGGTGCAGATAAGCAAGCCTGAAGACTCTTATAGAATTTTAGATGAGATGTGTTTACACGTGCAAGGGTTGTTGGAGAAGCTGGAGTTGCCTTATCGTAAGTTGTTGTTATGTGGAGGTGATATGGGTTTTAACTCGGCACTCACCTATGATATGGAAGTTTACTCCGCAGCCCAGCAACGTTGGTTAGAAGTGAGCTCAGTCAGTAACTTTGAAACTTTTCAGGCCAACCGTTTGAAATTGCGATATAAAAATAAGGAAGGGAAAATGCAATTGTTGCATACACTCAATGGAAGTGCGCTTGCATTACCGCGGATTGTCGCTGCGTTGTTGGAAAACAATCAGACACCGGAAGGAATTAAAATCCCTAAAGTGTTGGTGCCGTATACAGGGTTTGAAATTATTAATTAGGTAAAAGTTTTTGCCATCAAAAAAGCTAACTCATTAGTGGGCTAGCTTTTTTATTGCAGATGACTACGCGACTTCCTTTTTAAGACCAAATTGAAATGCAAAAAAGAGCACTCCCACCATTACCAATTCAGCTAGGGCTGTCGTGGCGATTGAATTATTCTCAGTGCCATGCCATTTACTATAGATTCCAAACAACGCCCAAATCAAAACAATCATAAAGGCTGGCTCGCGAAAGCGCCATGAGATATAAACGCCCAGTGCACTGGCAATACTGATCATCATTATTGTCCAGGTAACGGGTGATAAAATTCCGCCATCCCACGAAAGTGAAACAAACAGGGCTGAGGTGTTTGCAATGGTAGCTACACAAATCCAGGATAGGTAAAAGATAAACGGCAGTTTGATAAATATTTTTTCTGTCAGGGAGTTTATGTGAATGGGTTGAAGCAGTAAAAATATTTTAGTGAGTGAAAACAAGAGCATCAGCATAATCAGCACCGAAGCATAAATGAAGAGATAATGCCAGGCGAAAATCCAGCACACATTAGCCAGGGAGGAAAGCAAAAACCAAAGGGATAATTCAGTAAAATAGGGCTTTGATAAAACCTTCCATTGAACCATGGCAAAACCAATTAATAACAGGTAGATAACACTCCAGATCGAAAAAGTAAAACCAGCGGGTGTAAACAAGCTGGGGTAGAGTGCGGAAACCTCGCCCGTATTCATGCCGTTAATCGGTAGAATATTGGCTAGCGCATTAGTGGTAAGCACACCCGCTAGGGCGAGCACATTCAGAGTAGCCAGTAATTTCATATTCATAGGATGATAACACTTAATTTGTTATTAAGTTATCAGTTTCAGTGTTCACCATTATTAACTTTTACGATTAAAAAGCAGCTTGATTGCCATTGACTGACCTATTAATATTGTCATATTAATAATAATGCTCATGAAATACTCATTATTCATAAGTTCCATCTTATTTGTTGCTATCATCATGTCATGTTCCAATCAGCCCAAACCAGAAGTGATTTCCAACTACCCCGTTTCCGCTAAAGTAGATACAGTTGATAATTACTTTGGGGAAGCAGTGCCTGATCCCTATCGGTGGATGGAAAATGATACTACCAGGCAGGTAGCTGATTGGGTAAAAGCTCAGAATGATGTTACGTTTGGCTTTCTTGAAAAGATACCTTACCGAGAACAGATCAAGAAAAGATTGGAGGCACTCAATAATTATGAAAAGATTGGGTCTCCATTCAAACGAGGTGAGTACATCTATTTTTATAAAAACGAAGGGTTGCAAAACCATTCTGTTTTATATCGAAAAAAAGGAGAGCAAGGGGCAGAGGAAGTTTTTCTCGATCCCAATACATTTTCAAAAGATGGCACAACACGGTTGGCGGGAGTATCTTTTTCAAAAGATGGTTCACGTGTAGCGTTTCAAATTTCCAAAGGCGGTGCCGATTGGACGGATGCCATTGTGATGAATGCTTTTGACAAAACCATTTTAGAAGATACGCTGCATGACATTAAGTTCAGCGGAATTTCATGGAGAGGAAATGAGGGATTTTATTTCAGCAGGTACCAAAAACCGAAGGGCAGTCAGCTTACAGCCAAAACACAAAGTCACAAACTCTATTATCATAAAGTAACAACGTCACGCAGTGAAGACAAACTCATTTTTGGAGATGATAATGATCCGCGAAGATATGTGAGCGGTGGTCTTACCGAAGATGAACGCTTTTTGGTGATCACAGCCGCCACCAGTACAACGGGTAATGAATTATACATCCAGGATTTGAGTGACCCAACGGGTAAGTTAATAACGGTGGTGAATAATTTTGATAATGAAAATAATGTGATTGGCAATGAAGGCAGCCGACTGTTAATTCAGACCAATTTGAATGCGCCTAACAATCGCGTGATAGAAGTTGATTTCTCTAACCCGACTTCTGAAAACTGGAAGGATGTAATACCCGAGACTGAAAATGTTTTAAGTGCATCGACTGGTGGAGGTTATTTGTTTGCCGATTATACCGTGGATGTAAAGACTCAAGTGAAACAATTTGATTTGAAAGGCAACTTAGTTCGTGAGGTTAAATTACCTGGCATTGGTTCGGCAGGTGGTTTTGGTGCTGAAGAAAAAGATAAGGAGTTATACTATTCTTTTACATCGTTCACGTATCCCACTACGATCTATAAATATGATATTGTGAGTGGTGTCTCCACGTTATATTATCAACCCAACGTTGATTTCAATCCGGAAGAGTATGAAACCAAGCAGGTTTTTTATGCCAGCAAAGATGGAACTAAAGTGCCTATGTTTATTGTGCATAAGAAAGGCATGGTCTTGAATGGAAAAAATCCAACTTGGCTTTATGCCTATGGTGGCTTTAACATCTCCTTAACCCCGGGCTTTAGTCCATCACGGATTGCATGGTTAGAAAATGGGGGAGTATATGCACAACCAAACTTGCGTGGTGGAGGTGAGTATGGAGAGAAGTGGCATCTGGCAGGCACGAAAATGAGCAAACAAAATGTGTTTGATGATTTTATTGCAGCCGCTGAATATATGATCACAGAAAAGTATACATCAAGTAATTATCTGGCAATTTCGGGTGGGTCGAATGGGGGGTTGCTGGTAGGAGCAACCATGACGCAACGACCTGAGTTAATGAAAGTAGCCTTACCTGCTGTGGGCGTGATGGATATGTTGCGTTACCACAAGTTTACGGCAGGTGCTGGTTGGGCCTATGATTATGGAACATCTGATGACTCCAAAGAAATGTTTGAATACATAAAAAAATATTCGCCAGTCCATGCGTTAAAAGACAACACCACATATCCGGCCACGCTGGTGACAACAGCCGATCATGACGATCGCGTGGTGCCCGCACACTCCTTTAAGTTTGCCGCGACTCTACAAGAAAAAAATGTAGGCACCAATCCAGTGCTGATACGGATTGACACCAAGTCGGGTCATGGAGCTTCTAATTTATCGAAGGCAATCGAATCAATTGCTGATCAATATGCTTTCACCTGGTATAATATGGGTATTGTTCCACCGTTAGCGAAAAAGGATATGTAGCGCTATGCAGCGGGGTTAACTTTTTTATTCTCTTTTTAAAGTTTTACAACTTTTCACGTTTAAGTTGTGTCTATGGGTTTATGAGATGTGTAATTGCCGGTTTATTAATTCTGTTCGCTTTTTCGTGTGAACAGGAGAAGGTACAGACACTTTGTGATACCAATGATCCCGTTATGAATCTCGTCTGGCTAAAGAACCTAATCAATGAAATTAAATCTGATCCAAAATATTTGGCGGTCACTATTTCTGCCTGTTCTTATCAGGGCCAAACTCTTTTTCATATTCAGGATTCTATTTCCTCTTGTATGTTTTGTGATTTAAGAGATTATTCAGGTCAGAAATATATGCCTGCCGATTTAAACGATTTTATTGCCAACCAAAGAAATGTGCGGACAATATGGTGTCAAAATCCGGATTTATGTGTGAATTAGGGATATGGTAATTCTTTAATTTTCTTAGCGATATTTTCCCCAGCAATTTTTATTAATTCCTCCATACTGGCTTCCTTAATTTTCTTTACGGATTTAAAATGAGCCAGGAGTTTATCAGCGGTTTTCTTGCCAATGCCGGGAATATTTTCAATCTCGGTAACGAAAGTATTCTTGCTTCTCTTTTGCCGATGGAAAGTGATCGCAAACCGGTGTGCCTCATCACGTATGCGTTGAATGAGTAATAAGGCTGGGGATTTTTTACTAATCAGTAGAGGCACAGAATCTTCCGGATAATAAATCTCCTCCAGTCTTTTAGCAATGCCTATAATTGGAATTTTTCCGTAAAGGCCAAGTTCTTGCAATGCTTCACAGGCACTGCTTAATTGACCTTTGCCTCCATCCACAATAATCAATTGGGGGTATTCACCCTCCTCTTCCATTATTCTTTTATAACGTCTGCCCACAATTTCTTTCATCGAAGCGAAGTCATCTGGGCCGGTAACGGTTTTAATATTGAAATGACGATACCCCTTTTTATCAGGCTTGCCATCCACAAAGCGCACCATCGAAGCAACCGGGTTGGTGCCCTGAAAATTTGAGTTGTCGAAGCACTCTATGATTTTGGGGTAATTCAGCAAGCGAAGGTTTTCCTGCATGATGTGCAGCACTTTATTCTTCTTTGATTTTTGTTCTTCACGATCAATCTCTTTTTCCTTTTTCAGATAAAGTGCATTCTTTAGCGATAAGTCAACGAGTTTCTTTTTATCTCCAATTTGAGGAATAATATTTTCAAACTCATCGGACTTAACTGTGACGGGGAGGTTTGTGTAAACTTCGGGATTGTTGCTTCGGTAAGTACTGCGTAACTCCTGAACAACGAGACTTAATATGTCTTCGTCAGTCTCATCCAGTTTCTTTTTTACTTCTATATTTTTAGAAAAGATAATAGACCCCTCTTTGATTTGTAGGTAGTTGATAAAGGCATTGACCTCTGAACTGGTGATGGTGATTACATCAATGTCGGTAAGTTTCCGATTCACCACCAATGATTTGGTCTGGAATTTTTCCAGTAGTTCAAGTTTATGTTTATACAACGCTGCTTTCTCAAACTCTAATGCCTGTGACGCGTTTTGCATACGACTATGAAATTCATCTTCTACAACCCTAAGATCACCCTTAAGAATATTTCGTGCTTGAATAATATCTTCGAGATAATCTGATTCTTCTTGTAACCCTTCGCAAGGACCTTTGCAGTTGCCAATATGAAATTCCAGGCACACTTTGAATTTCTTTTGTTCAACGTTTTCTTTTGAAAGCAACAGTGAGCAGGTGCGAATAGAATACAATTGACGCACCAATTCCAACACTGCTTTCATTGAAACCACACTCGTATAGGGCCCAAAGTACTCGCCTTGTTTGGGGATATATTTTCGGGTGTAAATTATTCTTGGAAATCGCTCCTTCAAAATGCAGAGATAGGGAAAGGTTTTATCATCCTTTAACAGGATATTGTACTTCGGCTGGTTTTGTTTGATAAAATTGTTTTCAAGCAATAGCGCATCGAATTCTGAATTAGTCATCGTGAATTCAATCTTTGCAATTTCAGAAACCAGCTTCTCCGTTTTGCGATTGTATTGTGATTGCTTATTGAAATAACTTGAAACTCTTTTCTTCAGACTTTTTGCCTTGCCTACATAAATCAATTCTTCATCGCGATTATAATAGCGATAAATACCAGGAGAATCCGGAAGGGATGCGATTACTTCTTTTTGTTTGTCGGGGTGCAACGTGTATTTGGAAAATTACGATGTACAATATAAGACTTACAATTCGAAGTTGGATTTTGAATCTACTATTGGAGTAAAAATCCGAAACCTAAAATTGTACTACGTAAATCTAATTGTTAAACTCCCAGGCTTTTTCATTGCCCATCTGAAGCGAATCAGGCAGATTGTGTTTGCTGCAATCAAGTGTCATGTCTAGTCCGCTGGCAGGTCTCTTAAACTGACCTTTGGTGATGCCGCTGGTTGGATCATTATAAAGCTTCACCATGTATTTGGCCCAGATAGGTCGTGCTGACTGACCACCCTGACCAAAGGTCCATGAGGGAAAATGTATGGCGCGTTCATCGCCTCCTACCCAGGCACCCGATACCAGGTCATGGGTTACACCCATATACCATCCGTCTGAGGCGTTGTTGGTGGTTCCGGTTTTACCACCTATTTCATTATCTACGCGGAGCTCACGAGGCAAGCCGAGCGATGTTCCTCCTTCTTCTTCGGTGCCACCGCGCAGCATGTAAATCATTTTATAAGCAGTTTGTTCGTTGATGGCTGCACGGGCTTTTGGAGTGAAACTCTCAATCACATTTCCATTCTTATCTTCAATGCGCATGAGGAATATCGGTTGTGTGCGAATGCCTCCGTTTACAAACGTACTGTAAGCGCCTACCATTTCGAACAAGGAAACATCACTGGTGCCTAAGCAAAGAGAAGGTACTGCATCCAGCTGGCTTTCAATTCCACATCGATGAGCAAACTCCACTACGTTTTCTTCTTTTAAGGCTTGCATCATTTGGGCGGTAATAGAATTTAATGATTGTGCCATTGCCTGACGAATAGTAAATGTTTGCCCCTTTCCGCGCGTTCCATCTGCATTGGGCGGATACCACGGTGGCTGACCCGGAATGTTAAATTGAGGAGAAATGTCTTTCATCGGATGGCAAGGTGAATATCCATTCTCCATAGCCAGCCCATATACAAAAGGTTTAAAGGTAGATCCTGCCTGGCGCTTGCCTTGCATTACGTGATCATACTTAAAGTATTTATGGTTGATGCCCCCCACCCACGCTTTAATGTAACCCGTGTAGGGATCCATCGACATAAAGCCAGCTTGTAAGAAACGCTTATAATAATTTACAGAATCCATACTACTGAATAGTGTGTCACGCTCACCACCCCACGTAAAAATGGTCATGGGTTTTTTTAGGTTAAGCATGATTTTCAGGGAATCAGAATTCTCACCGTATTTCACCGCATAAATTTTGTAGGCATCGGATTGTTTAATTCTCCTTTGAAGAAAGTCCTTAATCTCATTACCATCATCATCTACCCAAGGGTTACTATTCTTTTTTTTCCACTCCTCATAAAATTTTTCCTGATAGCCGGCCATGTGTTCCCGCATGGACTCTTCGGCATATTTTTGCAAGCGACTGTCAATCGTTGTATAAATTCTTAATCCGGAATTGTATAAGTCAATGCCTTTGCTCTTACAATACTGTAACAAGTAATTGCCTAATACGGTGCGGAAGTATGTTGCCAATCCCTCATTTTGATTTTGAAAACTATAGTTTAGTTCAAGGGGCAATGACTTTATAGAATCATACTGTTCGCGCGTTTTGATCTTATAGCCCTGCTTGTAGATTTTATAGAGCACTTCATTTCGTTTCCGCAAGGAAGATTCTGGGTTTCGGTTAGGATCAAACAGGGTAACGGCCTGCAGCATGCCGACTAACACCGCTGACTCCTGAATATTGAGACTATCGGGTCCTTTATTGAAGTAGGTTTCTGCTGCTACTTTAATGCCGAATGTATTGCTACTGAATGTGGCTGTATTTAAATACATGGCAATTATTTCCTCTTTGGTAAAATTTCTCTCCAGATTGACGGAGATGATCCATTCTTTGGTTTTTTGAATCACACGCCTTGGGTACTTACCGAGGTTGGCCATCCATCCATCGAGGCTACGATCGGGGTTCATAGTGTAAAGATTTTTAGCTAATTGTTGTGTGATCGTGCTTCCACCGCCTTGTGGGCTTAATGTAATCAGACCATAGATCACTCGAATGTAAGCCAGGAAATCTAATCCGGAATGATTGTAAAAGCGGTGATCTTCTGATATGATGAGTGTATTGACCAAGTCCTCCGAGAGTTCTTCATAATGAACCTGGCTGCGATTATAGCCTCGAAAGTATCTCCCCAAAGAAACACCATCCGAAGAAATAATCTCTGATGAAAGATCATTTTCCGGATTCTCAACTTCAATCAGGCTTGGCATGTCGCCATACATGCCAAAGAGATTAATACTTACAGTGAATAAGTACAGTGGGAAACCAAGGGCAACGCAGATAAAAGCAATCCAGATATATTTAATTGCTTTTGATATCCACGGCTTCTCAATAGAGAGAAGCTTATTGATTTTGCTTTTGATAGTTTCGATCAAAGAAGGTGAGGTACTCATCCAGCGCTTTGGTTCGGTAAAAAATTTGAAAATTATCTTTTGTAATTACAAAGCTATAGAATTTATAGTTGGAAAGAGGCTTTGTGGTTGCAATCTGGGCGAGGAATTTGTCGAAATAACTGAGGGCTGTTTTTCGATCAGGGAATTCCATGACCAGCGTAATAGTTTTTTCGTCATTCAAAATCAAATTACTGGTGTTGAGTTTTAGTTCTTTCCACTGTACTTCATTATATTTTTCTATCGTGGAGGAAACAGGGTTGGTAATTCGTTCTGCTGTATTATAAACAATAATAAAATTATGTGGTCCCTCCAATGAAGTTCCAAACTGAATACCCCTGGCCCGCTCCTGTTTTTCGAGCAATGTCTTTGAGGCCGCCAATAATTGGTCTGCGTACGGCTTTAGTGTGCCATCAGGATATTTCTTTATGTACTCGCCTAACTCAAACTGGTACTTTGTAACGTCTTCTGTTTTTCCAATGATCAGAATTTTTAGAAGCTCCAGTTGTGGAGTAAAACTGGTCTCACCAATGGTTAAAGCCTGGGTTACCTTCTCGGTGGCAGCGCGCAAATTATTGACTTGAAAAAGTGAATAGGCTTCTTTGTAAATCAATTTTTGTTTCTCAGCAGCAACACTTGTTTCTCTCAGGTAATCCGGATTGATAAGAATTCGTGTGAAGGTTGAGTTGGGATGGTTGTCTTTTAATAATTGAGCAAAGCGATCGGCAAGCGCTTTGTTGTTTTCTTTGGTGATCAGATAAAGTTTGTACAACACCTCTGGCTCATATTCAGAATCCGGAAAACGAGCTAAGAGTTTTTGATAGGACTGCTGTGCATGATCTTTTTCGTCTAACTGAAAGTAGTAAAGGTCACCTAGTTTGAAGTATGCTTCTTCAATTTTGGCCATCGCTTCCTGCTTTTGTACGTCAGTTCTTGGCAATTGCTCTATCAGTTTACCTACTTCATCCACATTCTCTGATTTTACTTCAGCGTTTTGCTGATTGCCTTGTGCAATATCTGTCTGCGCTGATGGTGTCTGTATTTCATTTATGACCGATGCTTTATTTGATCTTCGCCAATTATCTTCCAGCGGTCTTGAACCCCAAATTCGCTGAAACTCTGATTGGCCTAAAGCAACCGCTGAAGGATTTCCAAAATACCAATCGGAAGTAGCCGTTGACTCTTGATTAAAAAAGGCACTGCCCTGATTGCTGCTGCCGGATGATGTGCTAGTGCTTCTCTTACGTTTTTTCTTTGAAGTATCTTCCGGTATTTTCCTGCTCGCCATGACTGAATCGAGCCGGCTGCGCACGGTGGCTGAATCAAAAGAGGATAAATAAAGCAAGCTGTCGTTCCAGGTGATTGCCTCCGTGTATTTGACAAATTCGCCTAACACCTCTTGTCGTTTTTTTATGGATTCATAATTTTCAAAGTCAACAGGAAGGGCGGCCATGGCGCTGTCGTAATAGAGTTTGGCAAGGCTATATTTCTTTAATGAGTCGAATTCAAGTTGACCAATTCTCAGATAGGCACTTCCCTGAATTCTTTTATTAGCTCCGGCATGGGCTGATAGTTTGTAATTATCGATTGCCTCGGTAAGGTTGCCTTGCTTACGTTCAAACTCGCCTAACTCATAATAGATTTTATCTTTGAATTCTTGATTTTTTAAGTCACTCAGCATCTTCATAAACTGAGCGCGCAATTGCTTAATGTCTTTTTTGTCATCTAGCCGGGCAACTTGGGCCATGTTGAGTCGCGCATAAAAATCAATTTCATAATCGGGGCTAGTGCCTATGCATTTGCGATAATAATTGTATGCTTCTGAGTTGAATCCCAGTTTTTGATACACTTGTCCAATTAAAAAATAGATTCTCCCTTTTTGATCTCTTTTTACCAACAATGAATCGGCCTTTGCCAGGTTGCGCACCATATAATCATAATTGTCGCGCACCTGATAATAGTAAGCCTTCTGCAGGTACAATTCCTTTTGATTTTCTTTGTTTAGCTTTTCTTTCTCCAGAAACCGAAAAGTTTCCTCTGCGCGATCAAAATCATTTTGTTCAGTAAAGGTGCGTAGCAATTGAACTAACGCCTGATGTCGCGTATCAATGTGTCGACTTTTTGTATTTACATATTTAAAGGTCTGAATGGCATTTTGAAAATCGCTGTTATATAAGCGTGCTTTACCAACTAATATATAACTATCGTCTACCCACCGGCTATTGGGATGTCGCTGAATGGAGAGCGAAGCCATCTTGATTATTTCTTCTGTGTCTTTCGAATAACTCTTGGCCAGATTAGTGTCCAGTTTGGGGAATAGCCTTAAAATTTGATTGGGATCATCATCAAGGCTTTTTAAAATGATCTTTTCTACCTCCAGCGTTTTTTCTTTTGCATAATAATACCCGTTATAATGGGCGGTCATATTATGGTAAATGTTGCTGGTTAAATTATTTTGATTACTGGAACATCCGCCAAGCAGTGCGCCAAGCAGGAACAAACTAAAACAATACACAACGGTGTTTAAACGAAAAGTCACAGCTTATAGATTTCCAGTTACCAACGCAAAAAACAGACATTCAATATTATAATCAATCAGAATATCTAATTTTGTAAAAATTTATTCATTTGAAACCTAAAAAGACACTATCAGAGCGCCTCACCACTAAATATCAGTTGGTAATTCGAAATGAAGAGAATTTAGCTGAGAAATCAAATATTGGCTTTACGTACGCCAAATTGATGGTAATCTCTGCTTCTTTGTTTCTGATTCTTTTTGTCGGCAGTCTTTTTCTTTCCAAAACGTTATTGGCAAAGTGGTTTGATCCCAAACACGCTCAGATGGAGGCTAACAAAAAACTATATGAGTTGGCCCTCAAGGTAGATTCTCTTGCCATTGAGGTAAATCAAAAAGATATGTTTATTCAGAATTTCCAACGCATATTAAGTGGAGATACTTCTAGCGGGTTTACGGATCCTGCTCAAGCGTTAGGAGGGGACGGAAAGCCGGTGAATGCGGTGGGTAATTTGGATCTTTCTCCATCTGATTCCTCATTTAGAAAGGAATTTGAGAAGAATGAGTTTTCAGTGGTGTCGTTAACAAGTGGAAAATATCGGGAGTTGGAAGAAATATTCTTCTTCACACCAATTACTGGTTTTATCTCTGATCATTATGATATAAAGAAAGGACACTATGGCGTGGATATCGTTGCCAAAAGTAATGAGCCTGTTAAATGTCTGGCCGATGGCATGGTGATAATGGCCTCCTGGACACAGGATTCGGGCAATGTCATAGCCGTGCAGCATCGGGGCAACCTGGTTTCTGTATATAAGCACAATGCCGGTTTGTTAAAAAAAGTTGGTAGCTTTGTGAATGCCGGTGAGATTATTTCTATAGTTGGCAACAGTGGGGAAATGACTGATGGCCCGCATTTACATTTTGAGATGTGGTATAATGGTAACTCATTGAATCCGGAAGATTTTGTTACGTTTTAAAAAACACAGCACATGTTAACATCTAAAGAACAAAAGAGAGTTGCTGAAGAGATTAGCAATTCAAGTAATGTGATTGGAAAAGGAACCGCTCTGGAGGGAAACATTGAGACCTTCGGAAACATCCGTATTGAAGGTCGTGTTATTGGAAGCATTAAATCCAAATCGAAGATAGCATTAGGGCATTCAAGCTATGTGGAGGGAAACATCATCGCACAAAATGCCGATATCGAAGGCGAAGTAAAGGGTAAATTAGAGATTTCTGAATTGCTTGTGTTGAAGTCAACCGCAAAAATACACGGTGATATTTTAACAGGTAAATTAGTGGTTGAGCCGGGGGCTATTTTCAACGGAACCTGCAAGATGGGAGCTGATATTAAAGATATCAAGATAGGAGAAAATGGCATGCATGCGTTGCGCCCCCAAGACGCCCGTGCTAATTAATCGTATTAACTGCTAATAATTAAAGCCACAGGTTCATTGAATTTGTGGCTTCTTTTTTCATGAAAGACGATAATAACAAACCAGCCAATACTTTTCTCAAGTTTAGCGGCTTGGGGCTGCAGATGCTGATATCTATTGGGGTAGGGGCCTGGTTAGGCATGAAACTGGATCAATACCTTGAATTGAAATTCCCTGTTTTCTTGCTCACGTTTGTGTTTCTGATATTTGGCGCACTAATGTATCAACTTTACCGATCCTTAAATAAAGACTAACCGTGCTGCGTTTTTTTATTAGTATCCTGATTACCACCCTCTTGTTGGCGTTGATCACCTGGGTAGGATCACACCAAGGTTGGTGGGCATTACCCAATTCGTGGATTGAAATTCTATTCTTTATATTATTCATCACCCTGGTGATTTATTATAACTTGAACAAACTCAAGTTCCGGCAACCAGAAGCATTTACCCAATTCTATCTTCTCTCGATTGTTCTAAAGATGGTAGGCAGCCTGGCACTTATCTTTTTTATAGTTTGGGATAATCCTGCTGAGGCAATCGGAAATGTAATTTTGTTCATCGTTAGCTACCTGACGCTCACCTTTTTGGAAGTGTTCTTTTTGCTCAGGAGATCAGAAAGGTAAAGTTGTTTAGATGTGCCCAAATTTCCCAAAAATCATTTTTTTCAGAATGTATAATTGATACTTTTGCAAACCAAAATAAAAGCCTTTGTCCTTAGCCTAATGAAAAAGCCCTTTTTTGAAGTAAAAGCATCTTTATTAACATTCTTTTTCATTGTTTTCGCTAGCATAGTCAGTCCGGTTTTGGCTTCTGATGAGGAAGGCCATGAGTCTGAGCCCTTCAATGCTAGTGAAGTAATTTTACATCACGTGATGGACGACCATCAGTGGCATTTTGCAGATTGGCTGGTGATGCCCCTTCCTGTAATTGTATATTCTGAAGAAAAAGGCCTTGATGTTTTCTCGTCCAGCCACTTTTATGATGACCACCACAATGTGGTAGAATATAACGGTTATAAACTTGAACATAGTCATATCTTCCTGGCTGAATCAGGAAAGTCGGTTTTTGATCTCTCGATCACCAAGAACGTAGCTATGCTATTGATTAATGCGGCTTTACTTTTATTCGTATTTGTATCGGTGGCCAAAGGATTTTCAAGAAATAAAGGCAATGCCCCAAAAGGAGTTCAGTCATTCTTCGAGCCTATTATTCTTTTTGTGCGCGATGAGATTGTAAAGCCAAACATCGGGCATCACTATGAAAGATTTTTGCCATACATGCTCACACTTTTCTTCTTTATTCTGTTTGGTAATATATTAGGCCTTCTGCCTGGTGCCGGTAATCTTACTGGAAATATCGCAGTGACAATGACACTGGCGGTGCTTACCTTCCTGATTACTAATTTCAATGGAAACAAAGGCTATTGGGGGCACATATTCTGGACACCCGGTGTGCCACTACCGTTAAGAATCGTAATTCTTCCGGTCGAGATCATTGGTATGTTTACAAAGCCATTCTCATTAATGATACGTTTGTTTGTGGCGATCACAGCAGGTCACATAGTATTATTAAGCTTAATTTGTTTGACGTTTATTTTTGGGAGCGTTTATGTGGGATTTGGATCCTCTCTAATTGTATTATTCATTAACCTGATTGAGTTGTTGGTGGCGGGTATACAGGCATATGTGTTCACGATGTTTTCATCGATGTACATAGGCATGGCCGTACAAGACCATGGACACGATCATTAAAAAATATTAAAGAAATCCATGCTGAGGTTTCAGTATGGTGTTGTTTAACTTAAATAAATAAAACTATGTTGTTCGCACTATTATTGGACATTAGCTATGCAATTATGGGCGCTGGTATCGGTGCTGGTCTGGCTGCAATTGGCGCTGGAATTGGTATCGGTCGCATCGGTGGTTCTGCTATGGAAGGTATGGCTCGTCAGCCTGAAGCTTCTGGCAAAATCCAAAACGCAATGCTTGTGATCGCGGCTCTTATTGAAGTTGCTGCGCTCTTCGCACTTGTAATTTGCTTGTTGATTTCATTCAAAACAGCTTAAGAAAAGAACCCGCCACAGCACTAGGCTGGGCGGTTCTTTTTTATTGACGTGAACACAGAAAAAAGTTAAAGTAAGAAACGTATGGATTTGCTAACCCCCGGCCCTGGCCTCATTATCTGGCAACTATTTGTGTTTGTTTTGTTGGTTTTTCTTTTAGGAAAACTGGCATGGAAGCCTATTCTTGGCTCTTTGAAAGAGCGTGAAGAATCTATCCAGCAAGCTCTTGACTCTGCTGAGAAAGCAAAAGTGGAGATGGCTGCATTGAAGTCTGATAACGAAAAGTTACTTCGCGAAGCCCGCGAAGAACGTGATAAAATATTGCGTGTTGCCAGAGAAGCGGCTAATCGCATCCACGATGATGCCCAGGCTGATGCCAAGAAAAATGCTGATAAGATCATTGAAGATGCAAAAGCAATTATCCAAACAGAAAAGAATGCTGCCCTTCGCGATGTGAAATCACAAGTGGCTATGTTTTCCCTGGAAATAGCTGAGAAGCTGATCAAGAATAATCTGAAGGACGATAAAGCCCAGAAAGAATTGGCAGATACATTTATTAAAGATCTTAAGCTGAATTAATTCATGGCCGAATCACGGGTTGCTTCCAGATATGTAAAATCATTGCTCGGTTTAGCGGTCGAGCAAGGTATGCTCGAAATAGTGCATACCGATATGCAGTTTATTGATAAAGTGTGCCATAGTAATCGTGACTTTGTGCTGATGCTTAAGAGCCCGATTATCAGACATGAGAAGAAAAAGGACATACTAAATAAAATATTTTCAGGAAGGATTCATGCGCTCACCATGTCGATTATTGAAATCCTAACCAGAAAAAATCGTGAGCCACTTTTACCTTCTATTGCCTCAGAATTTCACAAAGCATATAATGAAAATAAGGGAATAGGTAAGGCATCAGTTATCTCTACTGTTCCGATAGATGATAAATTCAGAGCGGAATTAGAGGCTATTGTAAGAAAGCTAAGTAATAAAAAGCAGGTTGAATTGGATGAGACGGTTGATCAAGATTTGATAGGAGGATTTATACTGAATGTAGGCGACCGCCAGATCGATGCTTCTATAAAGAATAAGTTGAAATCCTTGAAGAATAAGTTCAGTGAAAACCCATTTGTCAAGGAATTCTAAGATAGTAAAAAGAGAATATTAAAATTTTGAATTAAAGAGATATGGCAGAAATCAGACCCGAAGAAATATCCGCAATACTTCGCGAACAACTTTCTCAATCACGTACTGCAGCCGAGTTGCAGGAAGTAGGAACCGTGCTTACCATTGGGGATGGCGTGGCTCGTATATACGGACTTACTAAAGTGCAAGCTGGTGAGTTGATCGAATTTGAAAATGGATTACGAGCCCTTGTGTTGAACCTTGAAGAAGACAACGTAGGTGCCGTATTGCTGGGTGATGCCGCAGGAATTAAAGAAGGAGCGATCGTGAAACGCACGGGGCAAATTGCTTCGGTGAAGGTAGGCAATGGCTTACTGGGTCGCGTAGTAAATACGTTGGCACTTCCTATCGATGGCAAAGGCCCGGTAGAAGGGGATCTGTATGAAATGCCACTAGAGCGTAAAGCTCCCGGTGTTATTTTCCGTCAGCCTGTAAACGAACCTCTTCAAACGGGTATTAAGGCAATCGATGCGATGATCCCTATCGGTCGTGGTCAGCGTGAGTTAATCATTGGTGACCGTCAGACTGGAAAGACTGCTGTAGCGATTGATACCATTATCAACCAAAAAGAATTTTACGAAAAAGGCGAGCCTGTTTTCTGTATTTATGTAGCGATCGGACAGAAAGCATCTACCGTTGCTGCTGTTGCATCAACGCTTGAGAAAGCCGGTGCCATGAAATACACAGTAATTGTTTCTGCTTCTGCTTCTGATCCGGCACCAATGCAATTCTTCGCGCCATTCACGGGAGCTGCTATCGGTGAATTCATTAGAGATACCGGAAGACCAGCTCTTGTTATTTATGACGACTTGTCAAAGCAGGCGGTTGCTTATCGCGAAGTGTCGTTGTTGTTGAGAAGACCTCCCGGCCGCGAAGCATATCCTGGTGACGTGTTCTATTTGCACTCACGTTTGCTAGAGCGTGCTGCGAAAATCATCAACAATGATGAGATCGCTAAAAACATGAATGACTTGCCCGCAAGCATTAAGCATTTGGTAAAAGGAGGAGGTTCATTAACCGCTCTTCCTATAATCGAAACTCAGGCTAATGACGTATCAGCATATATCCCAACCAACGTGATTTCAATTACAGATGGTCAGATATTCCTGGAGACTAACTTGTTCAACGCGGGTGTTCGTCCTGCCATTAACGTAGGTATTTCAGTGTCACGTGTGGGAGGTTCGGCACAGATTAAATCAATGAAGAAAGTAGCGGGAACATTGAAGTTGGATCAGGCTCAATTCCGTGAATTGGAAGCCTTCTCAAAATTCGGCTCGGATTTAGATGCAGCAACGAAACTTACTATCGAACGCGGACGCAGAAACACCGAAGTGTTAAAGCAACCACAATATCAGCCTGTGCCTGTTGAAGAACAGGTGGCTATGATTTTGGCTTCAACTAAAGGATATATAGATCGTGTGCCGGTTGAAAAGGTAAAAGCATTTGAAAAAGAGTTTATTGATTTGTTGAAGGCTCAGAACCGACAGATACTGGACAACTTCCGCGCTGGCAAATTTGAAGATGCCGATGTGGATGTGGTTAAGAAAGTGGCAATTGAATTAGCTTCTAAGTATTAATTTGAAAATTTGATAATGAACTTCATTTTCAAAGTGAACAATCTTCAAATTATCTAATTAAAGATATGGCGAGTTTAAAGGAAGTTAAAAGCAGAATATCCTCAGTGATCTCAACACAGCAGATTACCAAAGCCATGAAAATGGTGGCGGCTGCTAAATTGAGAAAATCGCAGGATCGCATCATGCAGATGAGGCCATATGCTCAAAAGCTATCTCATCTATTTCAAAACCTGTCGGCTGCTGACCAGGATGCCCAGGCATGGTATAATCAACAGCGCGAAGAGATCAAAATACTGGTTGTAGTGATTAGCTCTGATCGTGGATTGTGTGGTGCTTTTAACAGCACCATTATCAAGGCGGCTATTCGCATGGCATCAGAAAAATATCCTTCACAGTTAGCTAAAGGAAATGTAACATTCCTTCCACTAGGAAAAAAAGCGTTTGAGTTTTTTAGCAAAAAAAACCACCCGATTGTTACGGATTACTGGAATGTGTTTCATGCCCTTTCTTATGATGCGGTTGCCGAGGTGGGTGAGTTCTTGATGAGTTCTTTTAAAACTGGTAAGTACGATAAGATTGAAATCATTTATAATGAGTTCAAAAATGTAGCTACTCAAATTCTGCGAACGGAACAATTCCTTCCCGTTGCACCTGTAAAAAAAGCAGTAACGGTGCAAGAGAGCGATTATATCTATCAACCCAATCAGGATGAAATTATTACCGGTCTCGTTCCTAAATCGTTGAAGATTCAACTTTACAAAGCGTTACTTGATTCAAATGCTGCTGAAAATGGTGCTCGTATGACCGCCATGGATAAAGCAACGGAGAATGCTGGTGATTTACTAAAAGATTTAAAATTAACGTATAACCGTACCCGTCAAGCGGCTATTACGAAGGAAATCCTTGAGATTGTAGCGGGAGCTGAAGCACTCAAGTCCGCATAATATTTTTTATAAAAAGTGCACGAAGCTCCTCGTAAACACGGGGAGCTTTTTGTTTTATGACTCCATCCTCGACTTAATTACTTTTACAGGTACATGACAAAAGTATTTAAACTGTATCGATGGTTCAATGTCCTAAGTTTTGATGTCGTAGCTGGGGCAATAATTGGCTCTCTTTTCTTTGCGAGAATCTATTCAGTCACACCTTCTTTCATCTCATTGGTTTCACTAGGACTTACTGTTTGGGTAATTTACACGGTAGATCGTTTGTTGGACATTCAGGATTTAAAAGGTACGGCTGCCTCAGAGAGGCATCGCTTTCACCAACGAAACCGAAAGAATTTAATTCGCTGGTTATTTGTGGTAATGATCATTGATATTGGCCTTGCCGTGAATATGCCAGAAGTAATAATCATACGGGGAAGTTTACTTTCGTTCGTGGTCGTTATCTATATTATTCTCAGAAGACGGCTTCATGTTTCAAAAGAACTTCTTGTTGCAATACTCTACACGGCAGGAGTCATGTTGCCAGTCTGGCCAGGTAGTCGAATGGATGTTGTTCACTATCTACCCATACTTCTGTTTTTTTTAATTGCACTGATAAATCTCATCATTTTCTCATGGTTTGAAAGAGAAAATGATTTGCGTGATCATCAAAATTCTGTCGCTACACTAGTTGATGAAAAAACGATCAGGAAAATCCTAATTGGTTTGTTCATCATCATCTTTGCAATTTCTTTTTACCTGTTTCTTCAACCGGTGTATCATATTATGTCACTGGTGTTTTTAGCGATGACATCCACTTTATTTCTTATCTATTTTTTCAACGATTTTTTTTCACGTGGGGATTACTACAGAGTAGTGGGTGACGCAGTCTTTTTATTCCCTTTTGCATATATACTCGCATGAATAAAAGAATAGCACAAGGCTTTGATTTGCTAGCGCCATTTTATGATGGATTGGCCCGGTTAATAATAGGAAGAGACATCATTAATTCTCAATTACATTTTTTAAGTGTTTTTAGAGGAGGCAAGCATCTTTTAATTTTAGGTGGAGGATCGGGATGGATTTTGGAGTATTTATGTATTGAATGTCCGGGGCTACAAATTGATTACATTGATATATCGCCCAGAATGATCTTCATGGCAAAAAGAAGAGTAAAGAATAATGCACAGGTTCACTTTATACAGGGTACAGAGGGAGATGTTCCGAATCAGTTGTATGACGGGGTAATCACAAATTACTATCTTGATATGTTTGATAATAAAGAATTAAGTAACGTGATAGAAAAAATTAAAAGATCCATAACGAAGGATGCGCTTTGGGTTGTGACTGATTTCGTGAATGAACGAAAAACGTACCGTATCGTGTTGTGGTGGATGTATCGATTTTTTAAAATAATTACTCAGATAGAAGCAACTCGTTTGCCCGATTGGCAACATCAGATGACAAAAAGTGGAAGTGCCCTTATAGATCACAAAAAATTCAAAAAAGGATTTATCACTTCTAATCTATATCAATTATCAGACTCTGTAAATAATCAGTGAGCTTTATAAATTCGTACCTCAATGAAATATTTTATTATAGGATTATTATTCACATGGGTTATTTCGTGCGATCAGGATAAAAAAAACTCATTAATGGGTTCTCCTGTATTGCCAACACGAAAATTAAATGCCGCTTTTCTGATTGTTGACGGTGTATATAATTCTGAATTAATTGCTCCGATGGATGTATTGCAACACTCCATTTTTCATACTGAAAATGGAATAAAAGTCTTTACTGTTTCTAATCAGAAGAAGCCGATTAATACATTTGAAGGGTTGCATATTGTACCGGATTTCTCTTTCGAAACAGACTCACTGCCACCAATCGATATTTTAATTGTACCCAGTGCCCAACACAGCATGGATACTGATCTTGAGAATAAAAGGCTCATTGCGTTTATTCATAGTACCGGTAGGAAGGCCTCCTATGTGCTCTCTCTTTGTGACGGAGCCTTTGTTTTGGCAATGGCAGGGTTATTGGATATGCATGAGTGTACTACTTTTCCGGGTGACATCGATAAATTTAAAGTGGCTTTTCCGCAACTTACTGTTCATAGAGACGTCAGTTTTGTACACGACCGCAAAATGATTACTTCTGCTGGTGGGGCGAAATCGTACGACCCGGCCTTATATTTGGTAGAGCTACTCTACGGTAAAAATGTCGCAGATGGAATTGGCAAAGGCCTGGTGATTGACTGGGAATTGGAGCATATTAAACATATACGGGTCAATTAATTTTTTATTTGATCATCAATATTACGTTACTCTTACGTCCACCAAGATGCTGACCAAAAAGTATTATATTGTTGGTTCTGTTTCATTAATAGATTTGATAAGAGCATGTCTTCATTACCAAGGATGCAACATATAATTGATAATCTTCCGGTTGTCATTTTTGAATATACCGTCTTTGCTGACGGATCAAGAGATTTTACCTATTTAAGCCCTGGATGTGACACAATTTTAGGGGTGAGCAGAGAGCTATTGCTAAGTGGCGTCTCTCCCATGCAAAATTTTATTCATCATGATGATTGGGAACCGTTTAACAGATTGTTTGAGGAATCGGTTAACGAGGAGAAATCGTTTAAGTGGGAGGGTAGAATTTTTGTAAAAAAAGGAGATGTAAAATGGGTTGAAGTGACAGGCTTGCCCGTTCATAAGGAGGAAGGAAGAATTAGTTGGAGTGGTGTGATCAGTGACATAGGTTCAAGGAAAACACTTGAACAAAAACAAAAAGATTCTGACGCACGATACCGTAATTTGGTAGAGTCTTTACCGCTTGGCATGGGCATTCATCAAAAAGGGAAATTGGTTTATGCTAATGAATATGCAGTGTCCTTGATGGAAGCCACCAGTGTAGATCAATTAATTGGCAAATCTGTATTAGAGTTTGTTCATCCGGAGGAACTGACAGCTGTTAAAGAACGTATGAAAAGTGTGATGATGGGCCAGCCAATCATGGCAGTAAAAGAAAGGTTTATCACACTACGAGGCAATGAAATTTTTGTAGAGACCTCTGCACATCCCTTAATTTATTTTGGTGAGCCAGCGGTTCAGTTGATTGTACGAGATATAACCGAACAGACAAAAACACAAGAGGCAATTAGGAAAACGGAAGTGCTTTTTTCTGAACTGTTCAACAGTTCACCCATGGCCATTGTATTGCTTGATAACAAAGGCAACGTAGAGCGTGTAAATAATGGATTTGAGCAAATGTTTGGTTATACCGTACCAGAACTGAAAGGAAGAAGCTTGAATGAGTTTATTGTTCCGCCCACGCTGGAAGCAGAAGGGAATGATTTAAATTCTGTGATATCCAGCGATAAGGTAGTGCGACTGGAAACCACCCGTTTACGCAAAGGTGATGTGCCCCTATCAGTAATTATTTATGGTGCGCCTGTTCATTTCGAAGATGAGACGATAGGAATATTTGGTGTATACGTAGACATCACTGAGCAGAAAATGGTAGAAGAGGAACTAAAGGTGAGAAACACTGAACTTGATAACTTTGTGTACAAAGTGTCTCATGATTTAAGGGCTCCCCTGTCGTCTGTACTTGGCTTGGTAAATCTGGCACAGCATCCTCAAAATCAAGATGACCCAAAGACATATCTTAAAATTATAGGAGAAAGGGTGAATCAGCTTGATCACTTTATCAGTGATGTATTAAGCCATTCAAAAAATCTGAAACTAGAAGTTAAGAATGACCTTATTCGCTTTGAAGAAATTGTTGACGCAACCTTTCGTAACCTAAGTTATATGGATGGGGCAGATCAATTTAGGAAAGAAATAAAGATAACGGGTGGTGACTTTTACAGTGACCCGTGGCGGGTTGAAGAGATATTCAGAAATCTTATTTCTAATGCGATTAAATATCGCAAGATTGGCAATCTTTCTCATGAGATAATGATTTCGATTTCAATTGAACCGAATGAGGCCTTAATTTCTTTTAAAGACAATGGCATTGGGATTTCGAAAAAAAATCTGAATAAAGTGTTTGAGATGTTTTATCGTGCCAGTGAACAATCGGGTGGTTCCGGTCTCGGTTTGTATATTGTTAAAAATGCGGTGGAGAAGTTGGGCGGAAGGATATCGGTGGGCAGCGAGCCCGGCTTATTTACTATTTTTGAAATAGCGTTACCAAATCAAAAGGAAATTTCTTTATAAAATAAGTTGTTACGTGTTATGCAAGTAAGGGAAGTGATTAGCGAATCAGATAAGAAAGAATTTCTTCAACTTCCGATTCGACTCTATAAAAATACTCCAAATTGGATACGACCATTGGATGCAGATGTGGAAGGTGTTTTTGATCAAGTAAAAAATAAAACGTTTCATCATGGCGAATGCATTCGTTGGATATTGACCAATGATCAGGGTGAAGTGATCGGCCGGGTGGCTGCCTTCATCAATCAGAAAACGGTAAGCAAAGGCAATGATCAGCCCACAGGAGGCATGGGTTTTTTTGAATGCATTGAAAATAAAGATGCGGCCTTCATGCTATTTGATCAATGTAAAATATGGCTTCAGCAAAAAGGCATGGAAGCCATGGACGGGCCCATCAACTTTGGCAACCGCGATCGCTGGTGGGGGCTTTTGCTTGAAGGTTATGATCGTGAGCCCAATTATCAATGCAATTACAACTTTCCTTATTATCAACAGTTTTTTGAGGAATATGGATTCAAAGTTTATTTTTATCAACTCACCTTTGGTCGTTCTGTTGAAGGACCGTTGGATGAACGATTATATGAGAAGGCGGCCATTGTTGAAAAAGATCCTAATTATCATTTTTCTTATGTGAAGAAATCGGAATGGAATACCCTGCCAGATAAAATCCGAACGGTGTATAACCAAGCTTGGGCGAAGCGTGGCGAAATACCTGAGCTGACCGCACTTCAAGCTAAACATCTGGTGAAGCAGATGAAGCCTATCATGGACGAGAAACTACTTTGGTTTGGCTATTACAAGAATGAACCTATTGCATTCTTTCTTTCTCTGCCAGAAGTAAATCAGATTTTTAAACATGTGAATGGTAAAATGAATATTTTGGGGAAACTCAAGTTTGTTCTGCATACACTTTTAAAAACAAATAAAAAGGCTTTTGGAATTCTATTTGGATTGGTGCCTGCCCATCAAGGTAAAGGTGTTGATGGAGCCATCATAGAACACTTCAGAAGAATGGCCCATAAAAAAGGCTTCAGTTACACAGAATATGAAATGAACTGGATTGGTGATTTCAATCCGAAAATGATACGTGTTGTTGAACAGATTAATGCTCCAGTAGTAAAGAAGCACGCCACGTACCGAAAACTTTTTGATGAGTCAAAACCTTTCAAAAGAATGCCGATCATTAATTGATGTATAATGCAGCAAGAAGAGACTCACTCTAGTTTTTTATTCCGCAACCTTTTTAAAGGCCTGCTTTGGTTCGCATTCATCATTACCATTTTCATCTTAATGGAAGGGTACATCCAGGCTAATTTTAGAAGTCATATTGATGACATACGGGCAAATCCAGAAATTTTATATGGAGTATATACGTTGTCTGAAATAATTTTCGGGCTTATTCCTCCGGAGTTTTTCATGTTGATTTGGGTGTTGGATAAAATCGATATAACAGGATTTGTAATCAATCTTAGTATCCTCACCCTCATTTCTTATGGCGCAGGAGTACTTGGTTATTATATCGGAAAAAATTTTTCTAAAACCGATTTTTACCAAACAAGAATCCGGGTAAAGTATCTGAAGCAATATGAGAGCAAACTCAAGAAGTTTGGAGGTTACCTGGTGTTTGTAGGCGCGGTTACACCGGTCCCCTTTTCAGCCACTTGCATGTTGGCGGGTTCGGTAAATATGAATATTCGATATTTCCTTCTTATATGCATTTCACGGGTATTACGTTTTGTGGTTTATGGCTGGATGGTGTGGAGCTTTCCCAGCTGGTTTAATGGATAAAAAAATGCCACTCTTTTGAAGTGGCATTCATTAAAATTATAAATACGCAATCATGCTTTTTTTGTGGAGCAAGTATTAAATCCTACAAGTGCATAAAGCGGACAAAAACTTACCAGGCTTGTTAATAAAAAAATGGTGCCTAAAGCAACCAACACCAATCCAATAGTGCCGGTCACTGTTCCAGTAAAATAGAGAGCGGCAAAAACAGCAGCGAGTAAAATTCTGATTACTCTATCTGCACTTCCAAGATTTTTTTTCATAAGAGTTTAAATTTTTAGTGAATAATTATTTCGATAATCCAAACCAAAAAATAAGCGAAGCCGATGCAGAGCGTACATACAATTAAGAACTTTACCAGCTTGCCTTTCATTCCTTGGTTTCTTGTGTCAAAGATAAATTTTGAAGATGGTCTAAACTGGTGACCATGGTCACCTCAACGGAAATCCGAATCGTAACAGGCTGATTTACAGCGAAAATAATTTCAAATTAGCTCAATTCCATTTTCTCGTTGTTTGATTTTACCTTCCTTCTCTAGCTTTTTAAGCACGCGTGTGATCACCTCACGCGAGGTGCCAAGTTCCTGTGCTATTTCTCTATGTCGTAGGTCCAATAAGTTTGTTGATTTTACCCTGCATTTTTCTTTCAGGTATTCATAAAGACGGCCGTCTAGTTTTTGAAAGATAAGTTGATTCAATGTATCAATCAATTCTGAATACCGTACGTTATATAAATCGTAGAACAAGGTATTGAGTGCGGGGAATTGATGTGTCCAGACTTCTACCTGTTGGGAAGGAAGTAATATTACTTTGGTCGGCTTTGCAGTGATCGCAAAAATTTTACTGGGTTTGTTTTTAATGCCAGCTAGAAAAGACATGACGCAACTTTCGCGCGGTTCGATATAATACAACAACAGTTCTCTGTCTTCGTTGCGGGTGAATACTTTAATCAAACCCTCCAACACCAATGGGATCATCTTAACAGATTGCCCTTCGTGTAAGATTTCTGTGCCAGCTTCAAACTCCACGATCATTCCGTTCTTTGCAAATGCTTGCTGAAGGTCACTACCAATAGAGGGCAAAAATTTCTTAACAAGATTCAATTCAACGGCCATATATTAAAGACGGTCCACTCGCTACAAGTTAACAAACATAAAATTAAAGTAACTGCGATACCTTTTTAGTTAATTTTAGAATACAATTAACCGTACAAAAATCGATTAGGGCTTAAGTATAATTCGTTCTTTTGCCACTTGCTCAATCAATGACTTGCTGAAGTATACAGGAAAATGTTTGTCGGCTGCCCATAACGGAAAAAGATTTTTGTAAAACGGACTGGAGATATCGCCACTTTGACCCGGTGCATTAGTAAACATCGTCTTGTCCCAATCTGATGCATCGGCAACAATTCTGAATGTGGCGCCTGTCGTTTGATTATCTCCATTGCCAGTTACTCCGGGTGTTGAACTATTACCACCCCTTGGCAGAGGACCTACTTCTAATTTTTTACGAGTCGCTTCATCTACCGCATTGCTCAATGGATGTTTGATCAATACATGATGAAATAATGCCTGACCGTATTGCCACTTCCTCACGTCTGCCCCTAATTTCTTGTTAAGTTCGGCCACTGCCTGTTGAAGAGATGAAATTAAAAATTTATCGCGGCCAGCAATGGGGTCTGCTCCAAATTCTGGTCGTGGCGTAACTATCCATTCAATTGTTTTGCTGAGAGGAATGGATTTAATAATTCCTTTAGCTTTTTCCGGAACGAATAAAGGCAAGATATTTTCCGATATTTTTCGCTCCCACATTACATATATCGCGGCTTCAATCGAATTAGCATCAAGAATATAGTTCCAACTCAATAATCGATTTCTCGCAGACTCGATTTTTGCATCAGTTGATTTCAGATCCTTCAACATCGGTACTAGCGTGCGAGCAGGGATGGAAAGATAGTCGAATTGTAATTCCATCATTTCTGACAATGTGTGTTTCTTGCCTGAACCAAGTGCCTCGTTGATTCTATCTGCTCTCCACGAATCAGCCCAACTCCAGCCTACAGCATTGCGATGTGGATAATTATGTGGAACTAAGTTTTCATTGGCGGTGGCCCAGAATCCTTTTTCAGGATTGAAAATATGTGGTAATGATTTTATGGGAAGATAACCGCTCCACTCATAACGGCCATCACCAGGAACCGGTACAAGTCCGTCCCAATTTTTTCTCATTGGAGCAACACCAACTGTTTGCCATCCTATATCTCCTGTCTTATCGATCCAAATCATATTCTCACCCGGAATGTGACTGTATGAACAACCTTCGCGGAATTCTTCCCAATTGGTAGCCTGATCGATGCGCAAACTGGCCATATAAGGAGCTCCACCAACTTCCATCCAAGCGGCACGCACGGCATAAGCAATATTGTCTTCATCATCAATAAATGTGATAGGTCCATGCTTGGTATATTTGTGATCAACAATTACATCAGGACCGCCCTTAACCTTCACCGTATCTCTAATCACACGAAGATCTTCCCATCTTCCCTGATACTTGTATTGATTTTTATTTTGTGGATTTAATTCATAGACATAAACGTCTTCGCCATCTATTGAAAATACAGTTAATCCCCATGCTCCATAATCATTGTGGCCGATGGATATTCCCGGAATAGTAGGTTCGCCACCTCCGACTACATTCCATCCCGGAGCATTTAGGTGAGCCATGTAACGAAGTGATGGAACAGATAATGCCCGGTGCGGATCGTTGGCTAATAATGGGAAGCCGCTTTGCGAAAGATTGCCACTTACAATCCAGTTGTTACTTCCAATATTCTCTCTTTCCTGGTTCATCATTTGCCAATAGGCTTTTTCATCTTGTTGTGCTAAATATTGATATTGTTTCGTATCGGTGTTGGCGGAAAGTGAAAGATCTTGTGGAGTAAAGTTCAATGGTTTTCTGAAGGCTGTATAAAGTTCAATGATATCTTTTGACAGAGCGTCTTTATGAATAGAGGGATCTATTTCAAGACGGGCATCACCGGGCTCAAGGGCCTTTAGCTCTTTTACTTTCTCGGCTCCCAACATGGCCACAACTCTTGCATTACTTACTTCTTCATCCAGATTTCCCAGCAAGCCTTGGTGGCGAGAGATAACAATTTCCGGAGTCCATAACCCGGGTTTGATATTTAGTAAACTGAATTCGATGGGAAGAGATTTTGGATTGGCCAATGCTTCTTTTACGTAGGCATTAATTCCATTCGTGAAGGCTCTGATTATCTGATTGCCGTGGGGATGGTAGTGGTTAAATTCTTGTTCAATATTCCCTCGAAACTTAAAGAGTCTCGCGCCAATGTCTCTTTTGATTTCGCGTGAACCTAAAATTTCTGCCACGGTGCCGGTAGCTTGCCTGCGCCAGATTTCAAATTGAAAGAGCCGGTCTTTGGCGGCACAATAGCCTTGCGCAAAAAATAAATCATGTTCATTTTGTGCGTAGATGTGGTTAATGCCATATGCATCTCGAATGATTTCTACTGATTGTTGAATACCGGCAATTTTTAATTCGGTTGACTGTGAATAGGAAGATATTGAGGCAATTGTACAGATAAGAACAAAGAGTTTATTCCACATAGCTTTTGAGTAATAGGTTAAGAAATATATCAATAGCAAATCAAGATTGTGCAATTTTCATCACGGCATCAATAAAGCGATCAAGATCTTTTGTGGTGGTATAAACATGTGGGGTTACGCGAACGGTGTTTACATTTTCCCACTTGATGGATACGGTATGAATACCATACTCACTCATTAATTTTGATGAGATATCACCTACATCCATTCCGTCAATGCTGAAGGTGCCCAGCGCACAGGAGTATTCAGGCTTGAGAGAAATATGAAGTTTTATACGAGGATTTTTTGTGACGGCATCACACCAATATTTTTTTAAATAATGCAGGCGCTCTTGTTTACGTTTACCCCCAATGGCGTTATGAAAATCAATGGCCTGACCAATCGCTTGCTCGGGAGCAAAAGAACGCGTGCCCAAGGCTTCAAACTTTCGAATGTCCGGACTTTGTGGTTTATCGTTGGGGAAAATTGACCACGTTTTTTCAATGAGTGGTTTGCGCACATACATAAGACCTGTGCCAAAAGGGGCACACAACCATTTGTGCAGGCTGGTGCCGAAGTAGTCACAATTCAAATCAGAAATTTTGTAATCAATATGCGCGAAGGAGTGTGCCGCATCGACAATGCTAATGATACCACGCTTGCGTGCTTCGGCACAGAGCTTGGCGGCTGGAAGGATCTGACCTGTCCAGGTAATCAAATGAGTAATGTGCCATATCTTTGTTTTAGTAGTGGTGGCATCAACATACGCTTTGATTACGACATCGTCATTATCAATCGGTAGGGTTAAGTTGATCCAATTAATTTTTACTCCTTCACGTAGTTCACGTTGTTTCCATGCATGAATCATGTTAGGATAATCTTGTTTGGTCATCACAATTTCATCACCGCGATTCATGTCAATTCCCCAAGTGAAAGTGCCAAGTGCTTCTGTAGTGTTTCTATTAATGGCGAGCTCGTCATGGCTTACACCTGCCAACTCTGCTAGTTTTCTTCTGAGTGGTTCGCGCCCGCGATCTAAAATTTGCCACATGTAATAAGAAGGGGCTTCATTGCTTAAATGATAGTAACGATCCACGGCATCTTGCACTACTTTAGGTTGTGGACTTACGCCTCCATTGTTGAGGTTAAGAATATTTGATGAAACCGTATAGGCTTGTGCCATGCGTGCCCATAGATCTTCATCGTTGGCTGCATCAAAAGATGATAGTTTGTTAAGGGAAAGTAAGGCATCGGAAATATCTTCGGAGATAGCGTTACTAACAAGGGGAGTGAGCGACATGGCACCTGCCGCACCCAATGCTTTTTGAAAAAATGATCTACGGGTTGACATCGAAATATTGGGTTTGTGATACTACAATAGAGTTTAAGTTAGAATTAAAAAACTTGAATTCATACTTGATTTTGCTGTAGGTACAGATGCTTGTTGAAAGGAGTTATCCTTCCAGAAACTAGTGAATTTTATCTAAGGCGCGAAGCTTTACTGCCTTCCACGCAGTTGTTGCCACAACCGTTAGAGTCATAACGCCACCAAATATTACGGATGGCACTACCCCCATTAATTTTGCCGTCACGCCCGATTCAAGCATACCAATTTCATTGGAGGATCCGACAAACATACTATTAACGGCTGATACACGGCCTTTCATGTTATCGGGTGTTAACGTGTGTATAAGGGTGCCTCTTACAATCACGCTCACGCAATCAAACATGCCGCTTAAAATCAACATACTCATAGATAAAATAAAGCTGGTTGAAAGGGCAAATCCAATCATGCAAAATCCGAATCCTGCTACACTCCATAGTAAGATTTTGCCTACATGTTTTTGGATCGGATGGTGCGTCATATACACCGCTATGATCA
>CAYGGY010000027.1:0-61589 GCA_964349405.1 uncultured Ohtaekwangia sp.
ATAATTACCAGGCAGATCCATTTGATTAGTATACTGATAGTATTGGAGCAAGGTGCATTATTAAAATAACAGTATTAAGATTTTTTGATTTGTTTAATTCTTAACCATGAGTTCATTTTACAATTCTTACGCAATTGATATTCGGATTGAGGAAATAAAGTTGCCTCCTTTTGATGAGATCCTGATACTTGGAAAGAAATCTCATCATGGAAAAATGGGAATTTTAAAATCATTTGAACTACTCGCCCCTAACGGATTTGAATTAATTGAAGTTGAGCATGAATTCGTGCAGGCAGTTTTTATTAATAGACGGATCATCAAAAAAATTTCAAGAGAATCTGTGTTGAAAATTCTTGAGGAGCGTGTATTTCCTTACATCAGTGAAGGGGAGTTGCTGAAGGTAGATTTAAAGATCACCATCATTCAGAATTTCATTCAAAGAGGTGTTGAATCAAATGTATGAAGCTCGAGGATTTTGTCATTCATGACTATGTTACAGCCGACCTTTTTCAGGGAACCGAATCATTCAAAGAAATTCTGATTCAGGGAAATCCGGTAGTCGTGAAGGAGAATACCAATTTTAAAGGTGTTCTCACGCTTAACGATTTGCTCGTTAATCCGTATAATCTGATCATTGACTCATATTCACCCAAACCATTAGTCAACAGCGATGACGATGCCCTGCCAGTATTAGCATTGATGTGCCAAAATAATTATGAATTTCTTCCAATTCTAAAGAACGGAAACTTTGATGGAGTGATATCTAAAAAGGAGCTATTCCTTAAATTTCTTGATAATGAATTTAAAGAAGATCCGGTTATTGAGAATCAAGATGTTGTGGAACTTACCAATGAACTTGTACAAAAAAATAAATTCCTGGCAATAATCGGACATGATATAAAAAACATGTTTAATCAGGTACTTGGTAGTTTAGAATTATTGGATAAAAGGCTTCAAAACATAAGTGATGTAAAAGTTCAAAAGACGTTACAGATGGCGAGACAGTCTGCACTACAGGTAAATGCTGCTTTTGAAGACATGCTTTTGTGGGCTCGGTTGAGTACTGGCCAACTCCAGTTTGCACCAAGGGTTCTTCTCCTTAATAAATATATTACGGATGCTGTCATCCAATTTCAGCTGGCCGGAAATGTTAAAAACTTAACTATCAACAATAGTCTGGAATCTGAATTAGAGATATTTGCCGATGAAAATATGTTAAAATGTATATTACTTAATCTGGTTTATAATGCCATTAAGTTTACTCCTTCCGGAGGAATGATCTCCGTTCATGCTCAATCCATAGAAAATAATACGGTCCTTGTTGTTGAAGATAGTGGGCAAGGAATGTCTTCACAAATTCAAAACAGGATATTCAATGAAAATTACTCTACCGTAGGTACGTCCAATGAGGCAGGCCTTGGTATGGGTTTAATTATCTGCAAAGAATTTATTGAGAAACATAAAGGCGAAATACATATTTCCAGTGAAGTAGGCATCGGCACGCGGGTGATTGTTTCATTCCCGAATCATCAAGCGATATAATTCTTTTGTTTTGAAATACTGTTTCACCAAACGTATACTTATTCAATTGCCGTATAAGGCATGGTGAAATAGACGGTAGTTCCTTTCCCTTCACCAGATTCCACCCAGATTTTTCCACCCCATTGGGTGACTAGTCCTTTACAGATTGCAAGGCCTAGCCCTATGCCACCATAGTTGAGATGAATGGTTTCATTGGCTTGGCTAAAGGGTTGAAAAATTAACTCAAATGTCTCTTGTTCAATACCTGAACCCGTATCAGAAACCGCAAAAAGGAGTGTGTCTGCATCGGCCATCTTGCAAGAAAATTTAATGGATCCTGCTGCTGTAAATTTTAAAGAATTTTGAATTAAATGTATTAGCACATTTTTTAAATGCTCCGAATCGGCCAGCACATTACAATGCCCATTTTCCAGTTCGACTTCATATTCGACTTCAATAGTATTTCGTTTTTGCTCTTTTACCTGGTCACCGATAAGGTTTCTGATATTTTTAAATAATTCGGCCACATTGGTATTCACTAATGCCAATTTATTCTGTCCTGTTTCTATTTTAGCGATGGTTAATACATCGTTAATAATAGCCAGAAGATTTTGACTCCTCTCTCGCAGGAGTTTGGTAAACTCCATTTTTTTAGTT
This sequence comes from uncultured Ohtaekwangia sp., assembly GCA_964349405.1. Lineage (GTDB taxonomy): Bacteria > Bacteroidota > Bacteroidia > Cytophagales > Cyclobacteriaceae > ELB16-189. Next base: position 2,179 of record CAYGGY010000027.1, read on the forward strand.
TCGGTGTAGTCCGGTTTATCAAGTAGTTCTGATAACCCCATAATGGCATTCATGGGTGTACGAATTTCATGCGACATATTGGCCAGAAAGGAAGACTTCAATTTGTCCGACTCTTCTGCTCTGCATTTAGCTTGTTCAAGTGATGTCACCAGTTCACTCATTTTTTGATTTGATTGTTGAAGTTCAGTGGCGCGTTGCGAAAGGTGTATTGCATTAAGCTTCAGTGCATGGGATGCAGAACAGAACACCATACTTGAAACAGACGCTACCACCAGGAAACTTTGCAGCAACCAGACAGAATTCTTCCATTCATTCATGTTGGCAAAAGGTCCGATATCTAAAGTAGTAAAGTAAACAGTAGCAATCGATACTACAATTACCGCCAGGGAGGAAACGGTTAAATCATAATTATAGGCAAGCCATAGAAGAAATGGGATAATTAAAAATGGAAGGGAATTAATTATCAATAACGGCAAGGAGGAAATTTCAACTTTAACAAAATAAACCAGACAAAGTAGTGCCGCAATGGCAAGAAGAGCTACGGTGGTTGATTTTATATACGATACATTCTTCTTAAATAAATAATGAAGTCCCACAAAAAAGGGTGTAAAAAGTAGAATGCCCACAAGGTTATCAACGTACCAGGCTAACATACGTGTTACATACACGGCTGTGGCATCGTGCCTGATGAGTTGCATGCCGGTGGAGCTGACACCCGCGCCTATTATGGAAATGAATAGTGAGATGAATATAAAATAGATTGAACTTCGTGGATTACTAAACGGATTCTCTACGGAAAACTTTTGCAGCAAGTAGCGCCCTGCCAGGGGCTCGCACACTCTTCCAACGGTAAAAAATAAGGCAATTAAAAGGGTGTTGAAAATTTCATGGTCGCTTTCTATAAACCAGTAGGCATGTGGTGTCAGCAAGAGAGAACCGATGGCAATGCCCGGCCAAGCCGAACGACCGAAAAAGATAATTAGGCCAAAGGCAACACCGGATGGTGGCCAGTAGGGTGGATATTGGTCATGATTAAATACATGAATAAACGTGAGAAGGTCGCCAAGAAGCGCGGTTACATAATAAAGAAATGCAGTAATAAGAATTTTAATAATGGTAGCCCATGGTGGAGACAAATTATTTAAAAACCAAACTTTCATTTGCATTGCTTGTTTAGGGCAGGTTGTTCAATCCGAGTAAAAAATAAAATTAAGCAAAATCCAAACTTCTACTCATTCCATATTCACATATTATTATTTGTTAACCCAAACGAAAGAGCGGTGACATTATTTTATCAATGCATTAGCTGCATTTAAATGTTGGAGGGTTTTGCGTGATTATCAGATAAAAGAGTAATCCAGATATTAGACTATCGGATTCATCCATTTCGTGAATCATGGGTTCCTGGTGCTTTTATTGTGGATATAAATGGCAGGAGCGTGTTTAATAATTTTTTTTGACTTACTGGTTTAGTAAGGACCGTAGTGTGTCCCGTTTCAATTGTAATTTCTTTATGTTCAGCATTCGTATCTGAAGTAATAGGAATGATAGATAAGTAAGGATAACGTTTTGATAAACGTATAATTACTTCTTTGCCAGACATATCCAACATATCTAAATCTAACAGCACGATGGATGGTGAGATCTCACTAGCCATTTCAATTGCTTTATGGCCACTTGAAGCATGAAAAATTTTACAGTGAGTATCCGCCAGTATTTCTGTCAAATAGTGCGCATGGTGCTGATCATGTTCCACGATCAAAATATTGACATTTTTCCAGTTAATATTTTCAACCGCAGGTATTTCAGCGAGGTTAGTCGTTTCTTGCGGAAAGAAGGGCATGGTGAAATAAAACACTGATCCACGGCCAACTTCAGATTCAACCCAGATTTTTCCGCCCCATAATTTTAGTAAGCCCTTGATTATGGCTAACCCAAGGCCAGTACCTCCGTATTGTTGATGAATAGCAGTGTTTGCTTGTTGAAATGGTTTAAATATGATATCGATTTTATCAGATTCTATTCCCATGCCAGTGTCGCGCACGGCAAAGAGTAAGGTATTGCTATCCTGAAGTTTGCAGCCAAATTCGATAAATCCTTGTTGGGTAAACTTTAGTGCATTGGTCAACAGGTTAGTAAACACCTGATGAAGTCTTATAAAGTCAGCAAAGACAATATTATCGGAGCCTGCCAATTCATTATACATTTTTATCTCAACCGTTTTATTTTGGATGTGTTTCGCTTCGGCTGAAAAGTTACTGAGTAATTGTTCTAATAATTCTTGAATATTACCGATCACCGGTGAGTGTGACATTTTACCGGCTTCAATTTTGGAAACATCCAGGATGTCGTTTAAAATAGTGAGTAAGTCCTGACTTCGCTGGCGAAGCAGATGCGCAAATTCTGTACGTTTTTCTATGGATAACGTGGAACGACTGAGCAACTCAGAAAAACCCATGATGGCGTTCATGGGTGTTCGTATTTCATGAGACATGTTGGCGATAAAGGCCGACTTTAAACGATCGGATTCCTCGGCTCCTTGCCTTGCCTGAATAAGATTTTCAACCAGCCATTTGTGCTCGGTAATATTGCGCATAATGGCAAAATACCTGATTACTTTACCATCCTTGTTTTTGAGAGGTTGAGAGTTCATCTCCACCCAAAATTTTTCGCCAGACTTCGTGTAGTTAATAAGTTCACAACTGAAAGGCTTTTCTTCAGAAATCTTTAAGGACATATACTGAACGATTTCCTTATCGGTTTCTTTGCCCTGTAAAAAATCACCTGGTTTCTTACCTTTAATGTCAATTAATTGATACCCAGTAAATTTTTCAAAGCTTTCATTTACCCATTCAATGTTACCTTCGGCATTGGTAATAATCACATAATTGCTGGTATGTTTGGCTACCAACGAAAGTAACTCTAACTGCCTGTCATTTTTTTTCTTTTCCGTAATATCATTACGTATGGAAATAAACTCTGCAATTTTCCCATTAACATCTTTGATCGGAATGATGGCTGTATCAACCCAATAGGTAGATCCGTCTTTTGCTTTATTCCGTACTTCTGCCTTCCACACTTCGCCATTAGCGATGGTTCGCCACATGTCTTTCCAGAATTTTTGAGAATGGTACCCCGAGTTGATCAAGTTGTGTCTTTTACCCAGCAACTCATCGAGGCTGTATTGACTAACCGCTTCAAAATTTTTGTTGGCGTATTTGATGATCCCCTGAGTGTCAGTAATGGATACGATGGAAGCAGCGTTAATGGCGTATTTTATTTCTTCCAGTTCTTTATTTATCTGAAACAAATTTATCTCAGCCTCCTTACGATCGGTGATGTCAATACAAGTGCCGATCACTTCCATGGGTTTATCGGCCTGTTCCATGGTGAGCACAAGCTGATCACGCATCCATCGCCAGCTTCCATCCGCGTTTTTAATCCGGTATTCGTGAGTAAGTTGCTTATCCTTCAAAAGGAGGGAGGATCGTTCTTCAACGCGTTGAATATCCTCCGGATGAATGAGACTCTTCCAAAGGTTTTGATTACTAACGAAACTTTTAGGATCGTAGCCTAATACATTTTTAATGGAAGCACTGATATAGTTGGTTTCTAAATGAATAGTGCACGTGTATAATATGTGATATCCTCTACTTAATATAAATTGTAGGCGATCTTCACTTTGTTTCAGCTTTTCCTGCGTTGCCTTTTGGGCGGTAATATTTGATAATAATATGGTGGCGGTACCTGCTTCTGGCATCGGTTTTATTCGGGCGCGAAACCATTGCGTTTTTTTGTCAATGACTAAATGAAATTCATGTTCTGTGGTTGTTTGAGCTGAAACCGCTTCTTCATACGCAGTAAGAAAAACAGGGGCTATTTCAGGTGTTTTTTCCAATGCTTCAGCAAGCGGTTTGTTAATAATACCTTCTTTTGGCTGTAATGAAAAAGGCCAATCTTGTGCATGTATTTTTTTTATCCGGCCAGACTCATCTATTTCTAGGATGATATCATCCAGGGAAGATACCAACTTAGTTAACTCTTGTTCACGGTCGGCAAGCGATAATTCACTGTGTTTTGATTGTGTAATATCCAAGATGATTCCATGCCGGGCAGTTGCCTTGTATTTATGAAACACAGTGATCCCTTGATTAAGAATCCAACGTAATTGTGAATTTTTATTTTTGATGCGATATTCTACCGAAAAGAAAGGCTTTTCAGGAGTAGCATTAAGGGCATTTAAGAGAAGCCCTTGGTCTTCTTTCAGGATAAGTTCAAACCACTTAATCCGACCTGATATGAAATCTTCTAAAGGATATCCGCTCAGGTCAATTATTTTTTCATTCAAATAGGAGAGCGTTCCGTTTTCTGATTTGGTTAAATCGACACTATAAAGAACACCTGGTACAGTTTGAGATAATACATTAAGTTGATACTGGCTTTCTTGTAATTTATCACGCTCACACCTTTTAATTTCTTTGTTAAGCGTCATTTCCTTTCTTTTATTGGTAAAAAGAAGGTAGATAACCACCAACGTGAGTAATACTATAGCAGAGATGAGAATATTTTGTTCGGTAAGGATTTGAAGCGATAGCACATTTAATAATGCGTTGCAGAATAAGTAATTATAATATTGTTTTAATCCAATAGCCGGTAGATACCATATTGAACTATAAAACAATATCAGCGTGTTCATAAAAACTTCCGTAACGTAGTAAAAAGGTTATCACTGCTTACAGGTTTTAATATGATATCATTAATACCAGCCTCCCACACATTTTTAATATCGGTTTCTAAGGTGGAAGCCGTTAGTGCAATGATGGGGATCGTAGGGTTGAATTCCCTAATTTCACGCGTGGCCTCAATGCCGTTTAAAACGGGCATGTAGATATCCATTAAAATCAAGTCAGTTGCTTTCTCCTTGACGTATGCGACTGCTTCAGCACCATTAGTAACAATAGTATTTTTGCAACCCCAATCGTCAAGAAAACTTGAGAAAACCATCGCATTAATTTCGTTGTCTTCAGCAATCAAAATTCTTTTGGATTCAAAGGGGAGTGCCTTTGAAGGTTCATTTATTCTTTGGGGTGTCGAAAGGGTTACTTTAAAGGAACTGGATAAAATGTTGTCTCCATACTCGAAATGGAAATCGGTATATTTATTTTTAAACGGTAACGAATTACTTGTCACTTCTTCTTTAAGTTTTTCAAGCATTTCCTCGCTCAGGGGTCGCACATTGGAAGCACTGATGTTTACTTGTAACGTAATTTGATTATTTAATTCATGCCATTTTTGAATGTCAATATTAATTACACCATTTATGATATGTTGCGAAAGAAACATGGAAAATGCTTCGATCGGATTGGTTAACAGAAGAGGATCATCGTTATATAATCTTGGTAGTTTAATGTCAATACTTAATTTTAGTAAATTACTTTGCCCCATCGATTTTTTTAATTTTTCGATCAGGGTAACACAGGCGCCTTTTAGTTCAAATTGGATCATCTCAGTATATCAATCTGCAAGAATATAAAATGTATTTGGTAATTGCATAGGAATGGGAAAGAATGGAGATAAATATCCGTAGGAATACGGATATCATCGGATGTAATTTCCGGTATTTCAACTCTTGTGTGCATAATGTTGTTTTGTAATTGGAACAGAGAATTATTTTGAAGATCCAATAATATGAATAGTATTCTTAATTTATTAGGTGGTAAAATAGACGTTGGTTTTTTTAAAGTGTCTTCCTATGGTCGCATCCTTTCAATAAGTTCATCGGTACCCAGATTATTTGGTTACTCACAGAATGAATTTATGAAAATAAAATTCGAAGATTTATTTGCCGATCCTTTCATGAAGACGCATTTGATGTTGAAGCTTGCCCAAGCTAAGGAGTCGCAGGAAGAACGTATTTTATTAAGAAAAAAAAACGGTAAAAATTTCTGGTCCAAATTGGTAATACAGTCAGGCGTAGAAAATGAACAACCGATTTATGTGGGACTTATAGAAGATATATCAACGGTTGTTTTATTAGAGGATAAATTAAGAAACTCCGAAAACGATTATCAAAGGGCAAAAAGCGAATTGGATAGATTTATTTACAGTGCCTCTCATGATATACGCTCTCCGGTTAGTTCAATTTTGGGGTTAATTAATATTATGAAACTGGATTACACGGATGAAAAATCTCAGAAATTTATAGAGTTGCTGGAAGTGAGTGTGATGCGGTTAGATAGGTTTATTAGCGAGTTGAGCTCTTTTGCTGAGAATTCACAAAAGGCCATTAAGAGTAACCAGATAGACTTTGAGAAAATAGTGCCAGACATTCTTACTCGCTTAAAGAGTCATGAGGCTTTTAAAAGGATCGAAGTAAGTTATGAAATTGAGGGTGAATCATTATTTTATTCTGATTTAATCAGAATACGAATTATTCTTACACAACTTATAAAAAATGCGTATGATTTTTATGATCCGAACAAATACGCGCCCATAATTGCCATTCAAATAAAAATAAAACCAAATAACACAATCATTGAATTGGTTGACAATGGGTTAGGCATTGCCGAAGTGCATATGGACAAAGTATTTGAAATGTTTTATCGGGGATCAAGTACATCTCAGGGATCCGGTATGGGCTTATATGTAACACGGGAAGCGGTGACTAGGTTAGGAGGAATGATTTCTATAAATTCACAACTTGGCATAGGTACCAGTGTACGGGTAGAGTTGCCAAATTCGAATAAAGGAAAAGTAGCATCGAATAAACTTATGCTTAAACAAAACACACGACCACAACATATTCAGTAGTATTACTGAGACTTTTTTCGGTAATTATTCTTTCTTTAATGGTAATTTAAACGGAATTAATTTTCGATTTGAAATTTATAGGTTTGATAAAAAAAGAACAAAGTTCTAAAAAATAGGAATGAATGATTATTTCAATAGTAAATCATAAAGGAGGCACTGGTAAAACCACCACAGCGCTAAATCTGGGAGCTTCTCTGGCCATCACAGGAGCAAAGGTGTTATTGGTTGATTTTGATGCCCAGGGAAGTTTAACCTATTCTTTGGGTATTGATGAAGGTGTTTCCATTGCAGAGGCGCTTTTAGGTGAAATTTCTCCGGAAAAGATTTTAAATGAGCGGGAGGGTATGCATGTGATGCCCGCTGCAACCAACCTGGCGGATGTAGAACTTGCCATTGCAAATGCAGAAGATCGATTTAATCATTTGCGGAATCTTCTCGCTTCGTTGCCAAAATATGACTTTGTGCTGATCGATTGCCCACCTTCACTTTCGTTGCTTACCTTGAATGCATTAGTGGCGTCAGACTATGTAATTGTGCCCATGCAGATGGATGTGCTGGCATTACGAGGGCTCGATTCTATGCTGGAAACAGTCCGAAAAGCAAGCACCCTGAATTCGCGCCTTGAAGTGCTGGGTATATTACCCATTATGATTGACCCTCGAAAAAACATTTACCAGGAAATATTGAACCACATAAAAACAAATTATTCCGTAAGGCTGTTTGATCAGGGAATACGTACGAGTGTAAAAGCAGCAGAAGCGCCTTCCTTTGGGAAAAGTGTGGTAGGCTATGCACCCACTTCTACCACCGCATCAGACTATAAAGATTTTGCCAATGAAGTGTTAACCCTTATTGAATCAATTCACAAACCGATAATAACAAATAACAATTAACTATTAACCCTTATAGATATGGCACTTGGTACTAACCTTAAAAAAGAAAAACTAATACCCACAGGTACTAACGAACCACAAAACGAAAATCTTACAGAAAACAAAAACATTATGGAAAACGAATTACAATCAACAACAGGTAAACAAAAAGCTAAAAGTAATGATGGCGGTAACCTGGATATCCTTTTGGATAAAATTGCGTTGTTGGAAAACGAAACGATACGGAATAAAATGGCATTGGAAGAAGCCGTAGATTCTATTATTTCGATCAATCAAAACAAGGAAATTATCTATTTCAACAAATCAGCCGAAAAGATGTTTGGCTATACCCGGGAGGAAGTAATGGGCAAGAATGTAAAATACATTGTTCCCATTGAACATCAGGCCAAACATGATGGCTATGTAGATTCCAACCTGCGCACAGGTGTTAATAAAGTTATTGGCGCTGCCCGTGATCTGGAAATGGTAAGAAAAGACGGTTCCAAATTCTGGGGTAACCTGGCGTTGAGTAAGGCAAATGTAGAAGGGGAAACACAATATACAGCCTTTATAAAAGACATTACCGAGCAAAAGAATTCGATTCTTGAATTTGAGAAATTACAAGCAGAGTTGAAAACCCGCATGGACCAGATCAATGTGGCCTGTGTGGTGTCGGAAGCTGATTTGAAGGGAGACATTCTTTACGTAAATGATCTGTTATGTGAAGTTTCTGGTTATTCCAGGGAAGAGTGTATTGGTCAACCACATAGTATGTTCCGCCATCCTGATATGCCAAAATCGGTGTTCAAAGAAATGTGGGCAACTATCCAAAAGGGAAAAATCTTTAGAGGTGTTGTTAAGAACCGTTGTAAAGATGGCTCGCCCTATTGGGTAGATGCATTAATTGCACCTGTACTTGGTCCAAACGGTAAGCCAGTAAAATACATCGGTGTTCGTTACGTAATCACCGAACAAGTAGTGCGCGAAGAAGAATTGAAGAAGGCAGCCGAAGAGCAAGCAAAAGTTATTGATGTTATTCGTGCAATGTCTACCGGTGATTTATCGCAACGTGTTAATAGTGATTCGAGTGTGGCAAAAGAAGTAAATATGGCACTTGATAACATTACCTCTGTGTTGAACCAAATAAACCAGGGATCAGATGTGGTTTCCAATTCTTCTAATATGCTCCAGAAGCGAGTAGAAGATATGAAGCGCAATGCTACCGAAGTTTCCACCGCTATTTCTCAAATGGCAAGAGGGGCACAAGACCAGGCTGCAAAAACGGATGAGTCTTCCAAGCTGGTTAACCATGTTATGACATCGGCCAATGAGATGGAGAAGAAGGCCAATGTGATTAATAAAGCAGCTGAAATAGGACGTGAAAGTTCTAATCAGGGGATGAAGACCGTGAAAGTATTGGTTGAGAATATGACAGGAATTAAAGACTCAGCTCTTCAAACTTCACAATCTATTGATGTACTTACCAAGAGGACCGAGGAAATCGGACGTACGCTTAATGTGATCACTGACATCGCCAGTCAAACAAATTTATTAGCATTGAACGCGGCTATTGAGGCTGCCCGTGCTGGAGATGCCGGTAGAGGTTTTGCTGTGGTTGCTGAAGAAATCCGCAAACTTGCAGAAGACTCCAGGAAGTCGGCTGTTGAAATTGAGAAGATTATAGGTGATGTCCAGAAAGATACTACTGCAGCAAGTAAAGCCATCGATTTGATGGAGGGTAGTGTGAAGGAAGGTAATAAGTCAAGTATTGAAGCCGAGAAGATTTTTCAGGAGATTGCAAAGTCAACAGAAGAAACCTTTAGTGCTTCGAAGGAGATACAAATTGCCACAATCACCCAGAAAGATGCCATAACCACCGTAGTGAAAAATATCGAACAAATTGTGGTTGTATCTGAAGAGACTGCTGCGGGTACACAGCAAGTGGCAAGCTCCAGTCAGCAAATGAATGATGGTATGCTTGAGATTGCTAAAGCCGGTGACGAACTTTCAGCGGTTGCAGCCGAACTACAAGCAGGTGTTCAACAGTTTAAATTGAAGAAGTAAGCAACATCCCACCAACCTGCCGCTGAGAAGATTAAAATCTGATTATGGCGGCAGGATTGGATGGGGCCAAAAATCCCTCGTCACAATAGGGATTTAAGGTGAGGTTACTAACAATAAACAGACAACCAACATGAGCGAAATAAAACAAAACACTAACGGGAAACCAACCATCCAAGCGCGCAACATGCAAATTGTGGTGTTCAAGCTAGGACAGGAAGAATATGGACTGCATATAGACCAGATCAAAGAAGTAGTTATCACACCAACGGTTACTCGTATGCCACAAACTCCCGCTTTTGTGAAAGGAGTTGCTAACATCCGTGGAAATGTTATTGCTATACTTGACCTCGAAGAGAAATTTGGATTATCCCGCAGTACTGAAACAGGTCACTCCGGTAATAATTTTACACTGGTTATTGAAAGTGACGATTATAAAATGGGGATACTGGTGCGGGAAGTGCCTAACACCCTTTCGATTTCTACTGCAAACATTGAAGATTCGGTTTTCACCGGTGACCACCAATCAGAGCAATCGTATATTACAGGAATTGTAAAACTGGACAAACGATTAATCATCATGATCGATATTTTCAAAGTAATCAATGAACAAGAGGCTAATCAACTCTTCAAAAAGCAAAATGCACCAGCGTTAGAAGCATGAGAGCAAGGATGCTGAATATCAACGAAGTAGAAGTTTCCGAAAAACCGGTTGAATATATCTGTCATGGGTTAGGTTCGTGCATTGGTTTGTTCGTCACGGACCGGCTTAAAGGGTTGTCAGGCGGAGCCCACATTCAATTACCTTCTTCACCTAATAATTCTGGCGAACATCTTGGCGCTTCATATTTAATCAATAAATTACTGAATGATTTCAGTGCTCAGGGAAGTGATTTGAATTACCTTCGGGCTAAGGTAACAGGGGGTGCCAGGGTATATAATGGATCATTGAATATTGGAGAACAAAATGTGCAAGTGGTTCTTCAACAGTTGATTGATAGACGGATTTTTATTGCTGCCAAAGATGTAGGCGGTAGAATATCCCGAACGGCACGGTTCAATAGTATTACTGGTGAATTGCAAATTTCTACGTCTGAATTAAAAACATATTGTATTTAAAAAAATGGTGTCTTTCTCCTTCGGGACAAGGCACCTTATGTCAACCTAAAATCGTATTCTATTTAAATTCTATCTATTATGTCAAAAAATGTTTTAATCGTTGATGACTCGTTGTATATGCGTACAGTGATCAAAGATGCACTAGAATCTGCCGGCTTTCGGGTGGTAGGGCAGGCAGCCAATGGTGAAGAAGCGATTGACCTCGCCTTTGAACTCAAGCCAGACATCATTACTCTTGATAATATCCTGCCAGATATGATTGGTACGGATATTTTGAAGGTTTACACAGAAGAGGGATTGGTGTCTAAAGTGATCATGATTAGTGCCGTTGGTCAGGAGTCTGTTATTCAGGAAGGATTAAGTTTAGGGGCCAAAGCTTATATCGTAAAACCATTTACTTCAGATCAACTACTAAACGAAGTGAATAAGCTTTGTTAATTACCAATTATGGCTGATCCTAAAATAAAGACCCTTCTAATTGAGGATTCTGGGTTTATGAGAATCTTATTATCCGATTTGCTGCGCAAAGATGAAAGAATCGAGGTGATTGCAACGGCATCTAATGGACTGGAAGGTGTTGAAAAAGTCAAATCACTAAAGCCGGATGTGGTTATAACTGATATGGTTATGCCGCATTATGATGGTCTTTATGTGGTACAGCAGTTGATGAAGGATATGCCCTTGCCAATTATTTTGTTGAGTTCTTTGGACCGCGCCAACCCGAAAATATTTGATGCTTTAAAGGAAGGAGCATTTGATTTTGTAGATAAACCACAAGAAAAGGAAGTTTCAAAAGGTTACTTGCCGCTTACCAAAATGGTACGCGAGGCTTCGTTGACTGACTATGTAAAACTTCGACAAAGAGTAAAAGGAAGGAACACCTCCATTCACACTTTCGAGGCAAGACTTAATTATGATATTATTGTCATTGGGTCTTCTACCGGAGGCCCCAGTGCCGTGGAGTCGATAGTGAATCACATCCCCAATAACTTGTCGATTCCGGTGCTAATTGCCCAACATATGCCCGAAAGATTCATCGATTCATATGCCGCAAGGTTGGCCGACACTACGGGATTAAAAGTAAGTGTTGCAAAAGACGGTGATCCTATATTGGGTAACAACATATACCTGGCACCAGGCACAGCCAATATGAGAATTGATAAAACAGGTTCAAGTCCTATTACAAAATTTGTTTACGATCATTATAAAGAATTTAATCACCCTTCTGTTGACTGTCTTTTCGAATCAGTAGCAAGTGTTTATGGTAGCAGGGCGATAGGAGTAATCCTTACTGGCATGGGCAAAGATGGAACAATGGGGCTTAAAAAAATACAAGAGGCTGGAGGTCTTACATTGGCACAGGATGAACTTTCTTCTGTGGTGTATGGCATGCCCAAGTCTGCCTTTGAATCAGGGGCTGCAAAGCACCAGATACCTTTAAAAGAAATTCCAAACTTTATCATTAGCGCACTATGAGTAATCAAGAAAAAGATCAGGAATATCGCGAAATCTTTTTGGCCGAAGCGCTGGAAAATTACACAGAGATCAACCGGCTGCTTACCGTATTAGAGAAAAATGTAAATGATAGCAAGGCGATACAAGCGTTATTCAGAATAACGCATACACTTAAGGGCAATTCCACCGGCATGGGCTACGAAAAAATTGCCGAAATGGCCCACGTAATGGAAGATTTTTTCGGAGAAGTACGCGAGGGAAGAATCGCCTTGGGGAGTGACATTTTTGCTTCTGTGTTTAAAGCAGCTGATGTGTTGGGAGAATTGATTGAGGCTATAAAAACACCTAAGGATGTTAAATATCGGGGAATAAAGACAAAACTTGAGGTGTTCATTAAAACTGCTAAGCAGGCCTCTACAACAAAAGAAGAGCCACAGGCAACTACTATCGGGGGAGCCCAGGCAGAAACACGTGTTGAAAGTGAATCAAAACTCGCTAACCTTGAAACGGCTGAAGAGGAGGAGGAGGATAAAGCAGAGGTAGAGACAACGAATGTTTCATTTTCAGATCTGGTGCAGGTGCCGGTAAAAAAACTGGATAATCTGCTAAACCTTGTGGGAGAACTTATTATAGAGAGAGATAGAATTATAGCCAATGGTGCAAGCACACATACGTCAAATGAATATTCAAGGCTAAACCGCATATCTTCTGATCTGCAATATTCGGTCATGGATGTTCGGCTCGTTCAGGTTGGTTTTTTGTTTAACAAATTTCATCGTATTGTACGTGATGCCTCATCCAAAGAGGGAAAACAGGTTACGCTCAAACTGGAAGGAACTGAAACCGAAATTGACCGCAATATCCTTCAAGTAATAAGTGATTCACTCATTCATCTTATTAGAAATTCAGTGGGGCATGGCGTTGAGAAACCGGAGGTAAGGAAGCAAAAGGGAAAACCAGAGGAAGGAACAGTAACCTTATCGGCAAGTAGCGAATCTGACACTGTATTTATTAAAATAAAAGATGACGGTGCGGGTATTGATCCTCAACGAATTAAGCAAAAGGCCATTGAAAAAGGATTAGTGAATGCCGTGGATGCAAGCCAGATGAGCGACCGTGATTTAATCATGCTCATTTTTGAACCGGGCTTTTCTACGATGGATTCAGTGACTGCTATATCAGGCAGAGGCGTTGGCATGGATGTAGTAAAAAAGGCACTTGATTCTATTGGTGGTACGGTTCAAGTTGATACTATGATGGGAGAAGGTTCCATTTTTACGCTCAGTCTTCCATCTTCAATGGCCGTGAAATCTACCTTGTTATTTGATTTGGATAATCAAACGTATGCGATCCCACTCTCCTACACAGAATCGGTAATCTCTATCTATAAATCAGATATTCACAAAGCAGCTAATGGATTGATCACCGTGCATCTTGGTAATACGATTCATATTGTATTTCTCTCTGACTTTTTTGCGCAAAGTCTGGGTAAATCAAAAGAGAAGTATGCTTCTTTTGATCAATTGCACCCTGAGCAAAAATTGGAAATTGTAGTGGTGTCTTTCAATGGAAAACGAATAGGATTCATTGTGGATAAACTTCTTCAGCAAAAAGAGATTGTGGAAAAACCATTGCGCAAGCCATTTGATTCTATTTCATATTTGAGCGGGGTAACTATTTTGGGCAACGGTAATGTATGTCTGGCGTTGAGTATTCCAGGTATACTCAATGCTCTTTTAGGTAGCCAGTTGAATAAGACAGTTAATACCTAGGTCATGTTGAACGGTAAGACAACGATTCTTGAAGACAATTTAAATAACGCATTTGAGTTAGGTTATACCAATGCGTCATCATCACTAGCATTAATGATTGGTGACAAAGTAAACTACCAGACGCATTATTATGCGAGTCATTTGATTGATTCATTGCATGTGCCAGATCTTAATCCACAAGATCAAAAGAATGGAGATGAATTTATCTTGATTACAACGGAAATATTTGGTGATGTATTTGGGAAAAGTTATTTATTTCTTTCTCCTGAAGATTATGCAGCATTGACTAAAAATATTAATCAGCCTAAGGATTCGAAAATCAATTTCCATCAGGAGTTTTTGAAAGAAGTAGATAATATTTTATCAGCTTCCGTAATCTCTAAATTGTCAAATCAATTAAAAATGAAGATGTATGGGGATATCCCTATATGGGCCGGCACAGTGAGTGGGAATATAGCCGATATTATTAAATCTGATTTTCAGGCTAGGACAGATGAAATCTATTTGAATACAATATTCTTCAACCTGGACAAAGCACCTTCAGCCAAACCATTATTCATTTGGGTGATAGACAGGAAAGAAACGGAAAAACTTAAAGAAAATACAGTACTCTGAAAAAGGGTATTTTAAGATAAGGTATTGAACATAGTTGGAGTTTATAAAATTGAGGAATATTATTTCGTTGGGTCATGGTGATAGATGAAATTTTACCCAGTTTTAAAACATTACAAAAGTTATTCATAGCGAATATAATAGCATAACATGGAAGAAGGCTTGAGCAAAGAGACAATAATAATTTCGGATGAAGAACTTAAATCTCTTACCGATGCTATTCAGCAACGTCATGGAATTGACTTCAGTTGCTATGAGCCGAAATCACTTACCCGCAGAGTGATCAGGGCTTTACATATTTTTAAAATGAATTCTATCCATGAGCTATGGATGAAAATATTGAGAGATCGGTCTTTTATTTATCCTTTCATGGATGAAATAAGTGTAGGCCTAACATCCATGTTTCGTGATCCTGTATTATGGAGAAAGATGAAAAGTCTGTTAGGTGAATGGACTATTACAAAAAAGAATTTGACAGTATGGCATGCCGGATGTTCTACGGGCGAAGAAGTATATACTTTTGGTATTGTGTTGAAGGAATCTAAATATCCAGGAATTATATCTGCCCGGGCGACTGACATTAGTATGCAGGCTATGGAGATTGCGAAAAAGGGTGAGTATTATAATCTTAAACTTCAGGAGTATGAAAATAATTATAAGGCTTATAATGCTTTTAGCTCTTTAAACCAATATTATACAACAGTAGGTAGCGTAGCAAAATTGGATACTTCGTTGATCAAACATGTAAATTTTGAATATCATAATTTAATTACCTCTGATTTTAACTATAAATATGATGTAATCTTTTGCCGTAATGTGATGATCTATTTTGACACGAATGCAAAAGTAAAACTGTTTGAAAAGTTTTATCAATCATTAAATCCTGGCGGACTTTTAATTATCGGGTTTTATGATGCGGTACTTCCTTTATTAGATGATAAAAAATTCAGGATCATGGATATGGATGCCAAAATATTTCAGAAGGTATAGAATGCTAATCAGGAAATTTTCATCTGTTGTATATTATGTGTTGGGTAATCTTGGCAGCAAGCATAATCGTAGATTTTATGATTTCAATTGTTATTGATTATTAAATTTTATGTTATGAAGCAAAACAAAATGTTCATGTTTGGCTTTTTATTGGGTATGTTCCTGACTTCGTGCACATAGCATACATGTCTCACTTATTCTAAAGTGGAAATTAAAAAGGATTCACAGTGTTCTCTTTAATTTAACGGTAATAACTAGGTTAGAAGTTTTGGACGGATTACTTTACTTCTATACTTTTTTAAACTCTTGGGGCGGTATATTGAATCGCTTGGCGTGGTATGATGGTACTTTTTATATCGTCCATTTAGAGTCAGTAATTCGTACGAATCCATCATTAACTAATAGATTGATGAAGATTGTAATGCGTTGATTGCCAAAAGTATGAACTCATCCAAAAGGAATGGATGTTAGCTTTAAGTACTCGCCATGTTTTAATTTTCTTATCCTGATAGATGTTTATGTTTCATCTACTTTTGCTAATTTTAAGGTATCCTATGAAAAATATACACATAGTCCTTTTAATTCTACTAATCAGCCAGTTTAGTGCTCCTTCTGCATGGGCTCAGAATACCGCTAGCAAAGATGCGGTCACTTTCGAGGAGTTATATGATGACCCGTATGCCATCAATAAATTATTTGTAGGGTTTCAGCCTTTCTATGGAGAAATGTTTGCAACGAACGTTAATGCAGGATTTGGATTGGAAGCTCACTATTACCATACTACAAAATTTGATGTAAAAGCACACTTCAGAAAAACGTATAGCAGCAGGTTTTTCGATTTTAATCGTGAAATCGCCACGCGTAATAGTGTAATGTCAAATGAACCGGTCATATTCAATTATTACGAAATTGGAGGTACGTATCACATAAAAGATTTTGATGTAAGTTCTACCACCAAGCTTATTCTTTATAAAAAGAATTTTACTGCAAATCGATGGGCATCCACGGTCCCGCTCTTTGCGGAAGTTCCTTCAAAACTCAGAAAAATATATGGAGTAAGAGCAGGTGGAATTATTTGGAAAAGTACAGCCGACTTAAGCAGGGTGTTGGGTATACAGGGACTTACTAATGCGGATCTCGTTAATGTGGATAATACCTCTTTACCGGAAACCTATTTGAATGCGAATGGTGAAGTACAGGATTTAAAAGCCTTCAGTGGTCTGTATGCAACAAATATTTATTTAGGCGGTTCTATCTCATGGATACGTAACATGGCAGTCAGTTTTAATAAGTATGATACCGGTGTTGATGATGGTTTACTTACTCTTTTTCTTGATATCATGTATGCTCCATCCCTTATACTTGATCCTGTTGTATATAACAATTCAGAATACTCTACCGATGTCATAAAATTAAATAAGATCGGTGTACGTGCGGGAATCGAGGGTAGGTTCAACCGGGAACTGGGGTGGTCCTATGGAGGGGAATTGGGGTACAGGCCGTCTATGCAAGGACGTGGGTTTTTCGCCTTGATTAAAATTGCCTTCCCTGTATTTGGTACAAATCTCGAACACAAAGTGGAGGCGTTTGGTAAATAAAAGATCGATTTGTTGGTGCATGATATTCTAATCACCCACATCAAAGGGCTTGTACAAGTAAGAGACGAGTGTCCGGTTATGCTTAAGGGCAAACTGATGTGCGACTTACCCACTCTCTCCAATGCTTTTTTACTTATTTCTAATGGATTAATTCATTCTTATGGAGTGATGGAACAACTTTCATCAGAAATCAGGGCTCATCAAATTATCAACGCGTCAGGAAAATTTGTTCTGCCTTCGTTTATTGATTCTCATACTCATCTTGTTTTTGCGGCCTCGCGGGAAGAAGAGTTTGTGATGAAAATAAAAGGTGCCTCTTACGAGGAAATTGCAGCAAGTGGTGGAGGTATCCTTAACTCGGCAAAAAAACTTCAGATGTTTTCTGAAGATGAATTGTTTGAACAGTCTTTGCCACGTGCCTGGGAAATTATTCATACGGGCACAGGTGCTGTAGAAATTAAAAGTGGGTACGGACTCACAACCAAGGATGAATTGAAAATGCTACGTGTAGCGCGCAGAATCGGCAAAGAAACTCCTCTTACAGTAAAAACTACATTTTTAGGAGCCCATGCTGTGCCTCGTGAAATGAAAAAGGAGGTATATATTAATAAAGTCATTACTGAAATGATTCCTGCCGTTGCCGATGAGAAATTGGCTGATTACATAGATGTTTTTTGTGAGCGTGGTTTTTTTTCTCAAGAGGAGACAGAACAGATTGTTGAACAGGGAAAAAAATTTGGAATGACTCCAAGGATTCACGCCAATCAATTAAACCGATCAGGGGGCGTACAGGCAGGGGTAAAAACGGGAGCTATTAGTGTAGATCATCTTGAGAACATAGGCGAAGAAGAAATTCAGTTGCTGCTGAATAGTACGACTATGCCGGCATCACTTCCAGGGGCTGCATTTTTTTTGAATTTACCATTTACCCCTGCGCGCAGAATGATTGATGCTGGTTTGCCGCTTGCCATCGCATCCGATTATAATCCGGGCAGTGCGCCAAGCGGAAATATGCCATTGATGATTTCATTAGCGTGTATTAAAATGAAGATGACTCCCGAAGAGGCAATTAATGCCGCTACCGTAAATACAGCTTATACCCTCGGGTTGTCAGAAACACACGGAACGATCACCAAAGGTAAGATCGCCAATATATTTATTACACAGCCTTTATCGTCATTGGCTTCAATTCCCTATAACTTTGGAGCCAATCCGGTTGGTCAGGTTATCTTGAATGGTAAATTAATTGACTTTTAATCCCAGGAATTTAAAATTGTTTTCATGGAAGTTGAAAATTACATTCAGTCATTACTACGCGATGTGCCTGACTTTCCTAAGCCGGGTATCATCTTTAAGGATATTACACCATTGTTGGCAGATCCAATAGCGCGTAAGAAGGTAGTGCAGGAAATTGCTATTCATTTTAGTTCAATGGGTGTTCAGGCAGTAGCGGCCGTGGAGGCTAGGGGATTTATTTTTGGATCACTGATTGCGGAAGCGTTGGCTGTTTCATTTATCCCGGTAAGAAAATCAGGAAAACTACCCTATCATAAAATCCGGGAAGAGTATTCGTTGGAGTATGGAACGGCTGCCATTGAAATGCACGTGGATGCCTTTCCGCAGGGCACACGCGTATTGATACACGATGACTTGCTCGCAACAGGCGGTACTGCCACCGCAGCGGGTAGCATGATTGAAAGACTCGGTGGTATCGTTGTTGGTTATTCTTTTATAATAAATCTAGCCTTTTTGTCTGGTGAAAAAGTGCTCTCTGAACGTTTTGGAGTGAACCCTCATTATTTAGTTACTTATAAATAATCTGATAATGACCGGAGAACGAAACATTCGATTCAGCTATCTGTTAATCAAATAAGATGAGTTCGTTTACCAATATACCCATGTTCCCCTTGTCCATATTCCCTTTGCCGGGAGAAATGGTGCCGCTTCATATTTTTGAACCACGCTATCGCCAACTACTTGATGATGCAGAAACGAAAGATATTACTTTTGGTATTTATTACAATCATATATCCAATACGGAAAAGTTAGGATCGCTGGTAAAGTTAGAAAGTGTTATTAAGCGATATTCAACAGGTGAGTCGGACATTATCGTAAAATGTATGGACTTGTTTGCTATGAATAAACTTTATAGAACGTATAAAGATAAACTTTATCCTGGTGGTGATGTTTCATTTTGGAAAGTAGATAATAAAAATCCGATGACTGGTTCACTCAAAGAATATTTTGATGAGTATCGTATCTGGTTAAAAATAACTCATTCCGAACAGGTAGTTTCTTTGTTTGATATAGCGAACGAATTAAGTATGGGTTTCGATGAACGACTCAAGTTTGTCAAACTTTCTATTGAAAAACAAGAGTCATACCTCATTACACAGATCAAGTATCAAATACAATTGATGCGTCAGGCAGAAAATGCAAAAGACATTTTTCATCTGAATTAGTATAATAACAATACCCCACCTTTGTCAAGTATTTTATGTGTTATTACCATTAGGCGCATACATTTTACCCTTGTAAAAGGGAAAGATATACCTAAAGCTTCTACTTTAATTGTAACCAAATAATTTTGATGAAAAATGTAGCGGTGACAGATTAAATTAGTTTAATACATTTTTTTTAGTGCAACCGTTGTAGGTTTTAGTGGCCGTGATTCTTATTAGTCCCGTGTCGGTTTTATACGCTTTTTCATAAAAAGTGATCGGTAAATAAGGCCGATAATTCCGCAAACGATTTTCTGAAACGAAATACAAGTTTACTTACAGCGAACGATCAATTGCTTTTTTGCTGCCGTTATTTGCGATGAAAATAAAACAACTATGAAAACAAAGTTAATAGTAAACACACTTTTATTGGTGTCATTAGTAATTGGTTCAGCACGTGCGATCGATCCGACAGGTCCCAACGTAGTGGTGATTAACCAAAAAGAATCAGGAATTTTTAAGGTTATTTATGAAGGTATCAAAACAGGTAAAGTAAATTTGAGAGTTTCTAATCAGGCTGGTGTAGTCGTATTCAATGAAACACTTACAGGCGTTGATGGTTTTATACGACCGCTTAATTTTAAAGGAATGGCTGTCGGTGAGTACACAATTGAAGTAGCAGATGCTTCTGGAAAGTTGATTCAAACGGTGAATTATGAAATTAATCAACCGGTTAGCTTGGTTCATGTTGCAAAAATTGCTGGAGCGAATCGGTACTTATTTGCTGTAGCGAAAGGAGTTGACCAGAAAATTAATGTTAGAATATTTGATGGCTTCAGTAACTTAGTGCATGACGAAAACCTTGTCATTAACGGAAATTATGGCTTGGTATATGACCTTAAGAATGTGCAAGGTGTTCCAACTTTTGAAGTAACGGATAAAGCGGGTAATACAAAGGTGATTACCTATTAACCTGTGATAAAAAGTAAAAGACCTGTTCTGATCAGCAGGTCTTTTTCTTTTCACATCAATCTGAATTATTTATTTTTTGCGTTTTGTTTTTCTAACTTTTTAAAATAACCGCGGGTTAGAAAATTGTGTTTTAATGCTTCCATGTTTTCATCGAACTTGACTGTACCTTTATTCAGATTTGAGATTGTTTCCCTCAGGTTTTTCGCCATGGTGGTGTCTGCGAGCAATGTATTCAAACTTCCTTTCTGGTTATTTAGCCTTTGAATAAATGATTTGAGGCTATCGGTGCTTTGTTGAATATTAATAGAGGCCTGGTGTATTTGTGTCATAGTTTTCTCAAGCTGACTGGATGTGACGGTATCACGCAACAGATATCCCGCTAATCCTTTTCCTTTGCCTACATCGTTGGTCATTTCTGTAACATTGGCAAGAAGTCGATTGGTTTTTGTTGTTGCATCTTGAAGATTACTAATGGATTGAAACAGGTTTTTGCGCAGCATGGTATCATAGACCAAATAGGACAATGTCCCCTCGCCATGTTGAATATTTTCAACAACATCAAGTAAACTTCGGGTAAGCATAGCGGCATTTTCGTTGGTCATATTCAATGTTCTGAGAATATCATCCGTCTTCACTCGGCTAAAAGATTGCAGCAACGAATTATTTTCTACCATGGGTGCGTCACCTTTTCCTGGATTTATGTTAATAATCATGTTCCCCATAAGTCCATCGGTGCCAATAGTTACCAAGGCATTTGATTTAATAAATGGCCGTACATCTTCACGTACACGCATAACGACTTCTATGGTAGAATCATTTTGTATGTTTACATTCATTACCGAACCGACATTGATACCGGAAAATCGCACATTATTTCCAGGCTGAAGGCCGTTTACATTGTTAAAAATTACCCGTAGGTGAAACGTGTTACTAAACATATCTTGTTTCTGTCCGATCAGGTAAACAGCAATGGTGAACAAGATGGTACCTGTAATTACCATGATCCCTAGTCGTATGGTTCTTCCTGTTGACTTTTCCATATCCTAAAACGTTAGATTAACTAAAAAACTCCTTCACCGGAGGATCCGTATTAACAGCCAATTCATCAAACTTAGCTTCAGCATAATTCTTACCTTCATGTAAGATTACCATCCGGTTGCTGGTAATTCGGGCACAGGCAAGGTCGTGGGTTATCACGATGGAGGCGGTATTATAACGTTCCTGAATTTCGTTTATAAGCTGCGATATTTCTTTTCCTGTTATGGGATCAAGCCCACTGGTAGGTTCGTCATATAAGATAATTTTAGGTCGCAAAATTAAAGTACGTGCCAACGCTATTCTTTTTTTCATACCTCCCGATAATTCAGCGGGCATCATATCAATTGCATTTAATAATCCTACATCTTCCAACGCCTCTTTTATCAATCGTTCGGGAAAATAATCGGCTCCTAATTTTTCAGGATGTCTGCGTAATGGGAATTCCAGATTTTCGCGCACGGTCATGGAATCATACAACGCACTGCCTTGAAATTGGAAGCCAATGTCGGAGCGTAATCGATCTAATTCTTTTTGATTTAATTCAGGTACACGCTTGCCCAGTACCTTCAAGGAGCCTTTATCGATATCCATAAGTCCAATAATACATTTTATTAGTACTGATTTTCCAGATCCCGATTTCCCCATTACCGCTACATTTTCTCCCTGCCATACTTTCAGGTTAAAACCATTTAATACATGATTCTCACCAAATGATTTAAATAAATTCTCGATTTCTATTACGGGCAAAGCGGTATAGTCGATAGCAGTAGGCATGACTATAATTCATAAAATATATCACTAACCAATACAGCAATAAAGTCGAGAATAAATACGAGCATGGAACTTACTACCACGGCCTGGTTGGCAGTTAACCCAACACCTTCAGTTCCTTTAGTTGAAGTATATCCTTTGTAGCAACCAACAATACCGATGGCGTAACCAAAGAAAAATGATTTAATAACAGAGGGTAACAAGTCCCCAAAATTCAGATATTCAAAAACTCTGCTGAAATATAATTGAAAGGTTACTCCACCTTTTATCGACTCTACCATAGCAGAGCCTCCCAATGCTATAATGTCAGAGATAATTACAAGTGTTGGTACCATAATCGTGGTGGCTGTTACACGAGTAATCACCAGGTATTTATATGGATTTGTGCCAGATACTTCCATCGCATCAATTTGCTCAGTCACTTTCATAGATGCCAGCTCTGCCCCGATGCCGGATCCGATTTTACCAGCGCATATTAATGCGGTGATCACGGGGCCTATTTCTCTCACGATGGCAATACCCACCATAGCAGGCATCCAGGAGGATGCACCAAATTCTACCAACGTAGGCCGGGTTTGCAGCGTGATCACAATACCCATTATAAACCCGGTAGTAGCTACTAACGTGAATGACTTGTTTCCGATAAAATAGCATTGCTTAAGAAGTTCCTTAAACTCATAGGGTGGAAAGAACGCTTCTTTAAAATACCTCCCGGCAAATTGACTTATTTCACCGGTGTTCAGAAAGAATCTTTTTAATCCCTTTATCATTTCTTTTTGTGCTAAAAAGATAGATAAAAAGTACGTTGATCAGAATGATATTGGTCATCGGATTGCCTTTCAAAGATCATGTATCCGAGCATACATGAATTTACTATGTGGAGTAGGAACTCACGAGGCGTCTTCTGATCTTAAAGGTTAAAATAATAAGTGAATGAAATGATAGGTTACAATGTAAAATTAAGGAATGGCCTTTTACATTACATGTTTCTTCGGTATTGTCCACCTACTTCAAACAATGCTTTCGTAATTTGCCCGAGCGAGCAAACTTTGGTGGCATTCATCAGATCCGCAAAAATATTTTTGTTTCGAATGGCAGACAGTTGCACTTCGTCAAGTTCTAGGGCTGCTTTCTCTCCCTGAAATTGATGCAGGTTACCCAACATCTTGATCTGATATTCTTTTTCTTCGGTGGTAGCCCGTATTACCTCCTGTGGAAGAATGGTAGGAGAACCCTTTGAACTTAGAAAAGTATTCACGCCAATGATCGGATATTCCCCTGTGTGCTTGAGCGTTTCATAATACAAACTTTCTTCCTGTATTTTTCCTCGCTGATACATGGTTTCCATCGCGCCCAATACACCACCGCGTTCGGTTATGCGATCAAACTCGGTGAGCACAGCTTCTTCCACCAGGTCGGTAAGCTCTTCGATGATGAATGAACCTTGAATGGGATTTTCGTTTTTGGCTAACCCCAATTCTTTGTTGATGATTAATTGAATGGCCATTGCCCTGCGCACACTTTCTTCCGTGGGTGTGGTGATAGCTTCATCATAGGCATTCGTATGTAATGAATTACAGTTGTCATAAATCGCATACAATGCCTGAAGGGTTGTGCGGATGTCGTTAAAGTCAATTTCCTGGGCATGCAATGATCTTCCTGAAGTTTGAATATGATACTTTAACATCTGGCTGCGGGCATTGGCACCGTATTTATTTTTCATAGCCTTTGCCCAGATTCTTCGTGCTACACGACCAATCACTGAATATTCCGGATCAATACCATTCGAGAAGAAGAAGGAGAGGTTAGGAGCAAACTCATTGATGTCCATACCTCGACTCAAATAGTATTCTACATACGTGAATCCATTTGATAAGGTGAAGGCTAATTGAGTGATTGGATTGGCACCCGCTTCAGCAATATGATAACCTGAAATGGATACGGAGTAAAAGTTCCTCACCTTGTTATCAATAAAATATTGTTGTACATCTCCCATCAGACGCAACGCAAATTCGGTAGAGAAGATACAGGTGTTTTGTGCCTGGTCTTCTTTCAAAATATCTGCCTGCACGGTGCCACGCACTTGTGATAAGGTATCCGCTTTTATTTTTTCATATACTTCTTGTGACAATACCTGATCACCGGTTACGCCAAGTAACATTAATCCAAGACCATCATTGCCTTTTGGCAGTGGTCCCTGGTAGGACGGACGATTACCTTTATGGCTTTTGTAGATTTCGTTAATTTTATTTTTTACTTCTTCTTCGAGTCCGTTTTGTTTAATATATAACTCGCACTGCTGATCGATGGCGGCATTCATGAAATAGCCCAGGAGCATGGGTGCAGGACCATTGATTGTCATCGATACTGAAGTCTTCGGATCACATAAATTAAATCCGCTGTATAATTTCTTCGCATCATCCAGGCAACAAATACTTACGCCTGAATTACCAATCTTTCCGTATATATCCGGACGATAGTCAGGATCGTTCCCATAAAGTGTCACCGAATCAAATGCGGTTGATAAGCGCTTGGCGGGCATCGCCAAACTCACATAATGAAATCTCCGGTTAGTTCTTTCAGGGCCACCTTCACCCGCAAACATTCGGGTAGGATCTTCTCCTTCACGTTTGAATGGATAGATGCCTGCTGTATATGGAAATTCGCCTGGCACGTTCTCCTGCAGGTTCCATTGAAGTAAATCGCCCCACGCTTCATATTTGGGAAGTGCAATCTTGGGTATTTGTAAATGGGAAAGTGATTCAGAATGTGTTTGTATTCCCAGTTCTTTGTCGCGTACTTTAAAGTTGAACACTGGCCCCTTATATTGTGCTACTTTCTTAGGCCACTCTTCAATCAACTTCCAGTTTTTAGGATCAAGGTTTAGTTTGAGGCGATCATATTCCGCCTGCAGAACTTTGGTGGTGCTGGCATCCTGCGCAAACAGTTCCATCGTTTTGTGCATCGCATATAATTTCTGAGCTACTTCTTTTTGCTCGATCACCCACGCATCATACTTTCGATTGCCTTCAGAAATTTCACTGAGATAACGTGTGCGATGTGGCGGGATCACAAATATTTTCTCCGACATCTCACGCGTAATTTCAAAACTAGATTTCAGGCTGGTTCCTGTTTTCTCAATAATTTTACTGATCAAATGTTGATACAGTTGGTTCGTGCCCGGATCATTAAACTGCGAAGCGATTGTTCCAAACACCGGCATGTCTTCTACCTTCTTATCCCAACGTTGGTGATTGCGTTGATATTGTTTTTTCACATCACGCAAGGCATCCAGCGCACCACGTTTATCAAATTTATTGAGCGCAATCACATCGGCAAAATCGAGCATGTCAATTTTTTCGAGTTGTGTGGCAGCACCATATTCGGGTGTCATTACATAGAGCGACACATCGCTGTGATCAAGAATTTCTGTATCACTTTGTCCGATGCCTGAAGTTTCTAAAATGATCAAATCAAAACCAGCCGCTTTCATCACTTGTATCGCCTCCTTTACATAAACGGACAACGCAAGGTTAGACTGACGAGTCGCCAGCGAACGCATAAATACTCTTGCGTTGTTGATCGCATTCATGCGGATGCGGTCGCCCAACAAGGCTCCACCGGTTTTGCGTTTGGATGGGTCTACGGAAACAATGCCTAACTTTTTATCCTTGAAGTCTATCAAAAATCTCCTCACAATTTCATCCACCATCGAGGATTTTCCAGCTCCGCCTGTACCGGTAATTCCAAGTACGGGTATATTCGATGTTGCTGCTTTCTTATTAATATCTTCAAAAACGTCTTTGTGTTTATCGTAATAATTTTCAGCACCCGAAATCAACTGTGCAATCTTCACATAATTGTCCACTGTCAATTGCCCATCGTTAATTTTTTCGCCAGTAGGATAATCACTTTTCTCCACCAAATCATTAATCATTCCCTGCAAGCCCATGGAACGACCGTCATCGGGTGTATAAATGCGCGTGATGCCATAGTCCATCAGCTCTTTGATTTCTTCCGGAAGGATTACACCACCACCACCACCAAAAATTTTAATATGACCTGCACCCTTTTCCTGTAGCAGGTCATACATGTATTTAAAATATTCATTGTGGCCTCCCTGATAGCTGGTCATGGCTATAGCCTGGGCATCTTCCTGAATGGCCGTGTTCACGACTTCTTCCACACTGCGGTCGTGACCGAGATGAATCACTTCCACACCTGTAGCCTGAATGATCCTGCGCATGATGTTGATAGCAGCATCATGGCCATCAAACAAACTGGCAGCGGTAACAATGCGAACTTTGTTTTTGGGCTTATACGGAGGAGGCGCCTGATGGCCTGCCATACGTGATGTTGCTATCGGGGACGAAAGAGTTTCTGTGCTCATGCGAATGGATTAAAAACAGGCTCAAAAATACAGATAAAAAGGTTAAGCTAACAGGCGGTAGTTTGCTTATATTAGCGCTATGAAATTGCCTTATCGTTACCGTGTCGTCACCATTTCAAGCATCGGCAAAACAAATTGAGAATTAATGAAGAATCTTATATCAATGCGATTCTCTATCGATGCGCTAATAACAATATTTTCATTGGTGATGATATTTCATGTGCTGGTTTTACTGGGCATCATTCCGTTTGAGATCGTGTGGGGTGGTCGATTGAAAAGTAACGAGGAGATGATTCCTTTTGAGATCACGTCCATCGCGCTCAATGCCGTTATGGTTATCATCGTTATGATGCGGGCAGGCTTACTGAAAGTGAAATTTAATCCTATTGTTTTCCGGGTTGCCTTCTGGTGTATGTTTGTGCTCTTCCTCATTAACACGATTGGCAATATCTTTTCGAACAATCACTGGGAACAAGTGATCTTTACGCCACTGACGCTTTTACTTGCTGTGTTCAGTTTGCGGTTGGCGATCGAATAAAAACGAATATCTCAATCGACTCACTCCTTTAAAGTGTTGAAATTTCCCATTTGTAAAATAATGAAAATCAGGGTATCACTGAGTGGTTCTTTTTACTAACTTTTCACAAACCTTTACCTATGAAATCTCCATGCACTTCGAGCACCCAGAGACATTATTATTGGCCTGGAGATTCCATGTGTCCACAAAAAAATAAATATTAACACATGAAAAACAGAAGATCACCTATTCATTTTCCATTCTTGATTATTTTTTATCTCACCTTTTTTCTTTTGAGTTGCCAAAACGGCACTAACGAAAAAAGTAAAGAGGAAGTGCGTGCCAACATGATAGCACGCGCGAAAGCGTTGGAACTGGGGACCCAATACACACCACCTCCTGGTAATGCGCTCTCTCACCATACAGCCGGTTTTGCGAAGATTATGTGCTCGGCTGTTTTCATTACAGGACTACAGCCAGATTTTGCCGCGGAGAATGTCGGATATTTTACAAGCCCTTATGCCGAGCGTGCTAAAGTGGGAAAACCCGTTGTAGATTATGAAAAGAAATCAGTCTCCATTACGTTGCCCAATGGTATTGTACGCACGGCTATTTATACGGGCGATCAGGGTTGTGTTTGCTTAACGGAAGGAGTGGACTCTCTCTTTTACAAACCGGTTAAGGTGGTGCGCAATCTACCCGATGCGAACACAACACCTTGGCCGATGGGTGATGTGTTAAGTAATGAACCTGCTCCCTCCGGAGTGGATATGGAAAAAGTAAAGCAGGCAGTGAACGCAGCCTTTGAACCAGCCGAAGCATTGACAGCCGCTTTCGTGGTTACCTACAAAGGAAAAATAATTGGTGAGCGATATGGCGATGGCATTACAAAAGACACTCCATTGGAAAGTTGGTCGATGGGCAAAAGCCTTTCGGCTACGCTACTGGGCACGCTCATCAAAGAAGGTATTTATACATTAGATCAACCGGCACCGTTTCCACAATGGCAAGGTGAAGGTGATGAAAGAGCAAAAATCAGAATCATGGATATCCTTCACATGTCCAGTGGACTTTATTGTCGCGCCCCACAAGATCCTGACTTTGATCCTTCAATGGGTTATCCCGATCATTTGTATTTATATACGGGTGGAGCCAACTCATTTGAATATGCGGCATCGCTGCCGCAGCAATGGCAGCCGAATACCGTAGGGCGTTATCGGAATTCAGATCCGGTTTTAACAAATTACATGGTGAGGTTAGGCGTGGAGAAAAAAGGGGAGGAGTATCATACGTTTCCACAGCGAGCACTTTTCGATAAGATCGGTATGCGTAGCATAATCATGGAGACCGATCCATACGGAAATTTTCTAACACAAGGATATGAATTTGCTTCGGGCAGAGACTGGGCGCGATTAGGTAACTTATATTTGCAGGATGGCGTATGGAATGGAGAGCGGATTTTGCCGGAAGGGTTTACCAAATTTGTAAGCACCCTGGCACCCGCATGGATTGAAGATGGCCGGCCAATCTATGGTGGTTTATTCTGGGTAAATGGAGATGGTGCGCGGCCTATACCGAAAGATGCATACATGATGTTGGGTGCGGGTGGTCAATCTACTGCCATCATTCCATCACACGATTTGGTAATTGTTAGACTAGGGCATTACAAAGGAGCAAAATATGGTGACGAAGCACTCGACAAAGCGTATGCCTTGTTGATGGAGGCGGTGCCTGAAAAAGGAAAGTGAGTAGTTAATAAAATGAATTTCGGTTTTAATAAAGATGTAATGGAACCAATCACAAAGAATATGTTTATGGTTTTGGACGAACCATTTGAGATTACCCATGAGCAAATCCAATTCTTTCAAAAGAATGGATTTATCAAGATAAAAAATGTATTGCCTGCTGATGCCATTCAATACATGAATGAAACCATCTCAGCAGAAGTGAAGCGGCTCAATACGCAACATCTTCCAATTGAGCAACGCGATACGTATGGCAAAGCCTTTTTACAGATCATGAACCTGTGGACGCAATCGAAGGCAGTGAAAGAAATTGTATTCAGCAAACGACTTGCTAAAATGGCTTCCGACTTAATGGGTGTGGATGGCGTGAGAATGTATCACGATCAGGCTTTGTTTAAAGAACCGAGTGGTGGTCATACTCCCTGGCATGCCGATCAATACTATTGGCCATTGAGTACGGATAAGACCGTGACGGTGTGGATACCTTTGCAGGAAACTGGTTTTGATTTGGGTCCATTGGAATTTAGTGCAGGGAGCCAACAAATTACAGAGGGAAGGAACCTTAAGATCAGTGATGAAAGTGAAAAAGAAATTCAAAAGAAATTAACCTTGCGTGATTTTAAGCAAGTAATTGAGCCATTTGATTTAGGCGAAATAAGTTTTCATACGGGTTGGGTTTTCCACAGGGCAGGTCCGAACAAGTCGGAGGTTATGCGAAAAGTAATGACGGTAATCTACATGGACAAGGATATGCGTTTGAACGAACCAGTCAATGAAAACCAAGTGGCAGATTGGAACACGTGGTGCCCCGGTGCGGTCATAGGAGAGGTGATTGATACTCCGTTGAACCCGATTTTATTTGCCAGATAAAAAAATAGAATAGTGGAAATTAATGAGGTACGCGAATGTGTGCGCTTCATTGAGGAAGGACATCGAATGGTTCGGTAATCGTTGAATCAGAAGAATATCATTAGGGAATATCACGTTAATAATTTAATTATATTTGAATAAGGCTGCCTTCGTATAACCGCGGCAAGAATCGGAAGAGAAGTTGTGTTGCTAATTCCCTGCGTTATTAATTTACACCGACTCCACAATTAAACGGAATAAATAATAAATACAATCACTGCCCCCACAATGGAAAATACCATAAGAAATGAAGTGGCAAGAATATTCAAACTTCAAAACACCAATCAGCAAAAGATTGCCAATTCAACCGCCAGGGAACGAATAACAAAATTAGATCGCTTGCATCAGGCAATTTTAAAATACCGAGTTGAAATCCAGGAAGCCTTGTATAAGGATTTTAAAAAACATCCAAGTGAAGTTGATATCGCAGAAATTTATAAGATAACTTCCGATGTGAAACATACGCGCGATCATTTATCCAGATGGATGCGTCCTAAGAAAGTATCCACACCCATGGCGCAACTGGGCACCAGTTCTTATATTCACTTTGAACCCAAGGGTGTGGTGTTGATTATTTCACCCTGGAATTTTCCGTTCAATCTTACCTTCGGCCCCATGATTTCGGCCATTGCGGCAGGTAATTGTATTGTCCTCAAACCTTCCGAACATACTCCGCATGCATCGGCACTGATGAAAAAAATAATAAATGAATTGTTCGATGAATCGGAAGTTGCTTTGATGGAGGGGGACGCTGACGTTTCTACGGAATTATTGAAGTTACCGTTCAATCATATCTTTTTTACCGGAGCTTCGGAGATCGGAAAAGTAGTGATGAAAGCGGCTGCTGAAAATCTGGCTTCGGTGACGTTGGAACTGGGTGGTAAATCGCCCACCATTGTAGATGAGACTGCAAACCTGAAAGACGCTGCTCAACGTATTGCGTTTGGGAAATGGATGAACAATGGACAAGTTTGTATTGCACCGGATTACTTATATGTTCATCAATCCGTTGCTAAAGAATTCATGGATAAAATTAAAACAACACTAAATACATTTTATAGTGAAGATGCGTCTTCGTCTGAATCATACAACCGCATTGTTAATAACAAACATTTTAAAAGAGTAGAGGGATATTTTCATGATGCTATATCAAAAGGTGCTAACGTGGAGTATGGTGGTAAATCGGATTCTTCGCAAGATTATTTTGGCCCCACGATCATGTCGAATATTTCAGAAGATTCTCACTTATGGGAAAAAGAAATATTCGGGCCCATCTTACCTTTTTACACGTATACCGATTTGCAGGAAGTGATAGACAAAATCAATTCAAAAGAAAAACCATTGGCCTTGTACATTTATAGCAGTAGTAATAAAAATGTAGATCGGATCATCAACAATACACGGGCTGGTGCCACGGTTGTCAATCACAGCGGGCTTCATTTCTTTAATAATAATCTCCCTTTTGGGGGTTTCAACAATAGCGGAATTGGAAAAACAAATGGGTTCTTTGGGTTTGAAGCGTTCTCAAATCCGAGGGCGGTGTTGAAACAATGGTCGCCATTGAATGGAATAGATTTCATGTTACCACCCTATACCAAGTCCAAGCAGAAACTAATCGATCTGACGATCAAGTGGTTTTGATGATTCGTATGATTTTATTGAATTGATGGAGAGCTTGAAGGAATCTCAAACTCACATCATTACATCTTAAACCACTTCATGGCATTAAGTCGATAAATCTTGTCAATAACTTCTTTCGGTAGTTTAAGACCTTTAAACGTTCCATCTACTTCGCTGGCCGTCATCACTTCATCCGTTGCGAAATATTTCCAGTTGGCTATCCAGGTTTCGTGCAGATGGTTACTGGCTTGCTCCGGATTTTCTGAATCAGAAAATCCGGAATCTGATCCATAGATAAGTCGATCCTGGTAGTTGATAAAAAAATCTCTTACTTTCTCCCTGTCTTTCATGGTTTGATATTGCAGATGCGAGATGCGCGCAGCCATGTCCACGGCCATGTTAGGAAACTTATCAAGTCGTTTGGCAAGTTCATTCACATCCCATTCCAGACTACCCAGGTGTGCCCCTACAAAACGCATGTCAGGATGTTTTTCCAGAAACCGATCGCGTGCATTAATAAGATCGTCATAGGAAGGATATTCCGGATGGAGAAACATATGATATTGTGGATGTTCTTTGAAGTAGTTACGATCATTGTTAACAGTCATCTGGTCTAATGGCAGCCAACAATTTTTAGGTTCACCTAAATGCCCCATCACCGTTTTATCCTGATCAATGATGTATTGAATGACAGGGTCGAATTTCGGATTATCAATCATGATAAAATTTCCTGATGAATCCTTATAGGTCATACCAATGTTCTTCCATATTTTTATTCCGAGCGCACCCTGTTCAAAAGATTCTTTTAGTTTCTCTATGGTTTTGTCTGTCCAATACGCAGAGTCCCAATCGTGAAGAGTGAACGTGGTGAGGTAATTTATATTATCCGGGTTTTGTTTTATCTGGTGAAGGGATAGCCGTTGTTGCTCACTGACGACAGGATAATGAGGCGCATCCACACTTACATTTAGTAATTTAAAGTTGTCCACTTTCGCCTGATCAGCAAATGCTGTATGTTCTGTATTGATGTGTATGTGTGTGTCGATTTTTTCAACTGTATTGAAATCTTCTATGGTATAATACGCCTTGTCGCAAGAGACGATTATCATGGTGCCAACTAATCCTGATACGAATAACTTCCACATGGTATTTTAAGTTAAGTCAGTTGTATTTTATTTTCAATAATTAATTCAGATTTTATTTTTTCAAATGATACGCCTTTGGTTTGGTGAAAGCACGCAGGCCGGCATGTGATAACGTAGCACCGATACCCGAATGTTGGCGTCCACTCCATGGCAGTGCTGCACTTACCCGGTCGCAGCAATTCCAATAACCTGTGCCTGTGTTGATTTGTGATAGAATGTTTTCGGCACGCACCTGGTCACTACTATAAACAGCGGCAGTTAATCCATAGTCTGTATCTTTCATAAGTTGGATTGCTTCTGCATCGTCTTTCACTTTCATGATACCAATGATCGGCCCGAATGATTCCTCACGCATCACATTCATTTGATGGTTTGCATGGGTGATTACGGTCGGTTCAAAATAATACCCTTTACCATCTCTGGTTTTGCCGCCTGTTTCAATTTTCCCTCCTTTTTGCACGGCATCATTTACCTGACTTTCTAAAAAAGTGAGTTGTTCCTTTCGGC
Organism: uncultured Ohtaekwangia sp.; assembly: GCA_964349405.1. Classification (GTDB taxonomy): domain Bacteria; phylum Bacteroidota; class Bacteroidia; order Cytophagales; family Cyclobacteriaceae; genus ELB16-189. The sequence goes on from CAYGGY010000027.1 coordinate 35,523, forward strand.
TTAATGGACCTATATACACGCCTGTTTCCTGAGGGCTTCCAATTTTCCACGATTTCACCTCTTTAATAAATTCACTTACATATTGATCGTAGATTTTTTCATGTACATAGATACGCTCCACGGCACAGCAGCTTTGACCATTATTGTAAAAGGCGCCATCGGCAGTGCCAGCGGCAACGGAATTTACATCGGCTACATCATCGGCTACGTATAAGGGATCTTTGCCGCCTAATTCCAACTGACACGGCACCATCTTCGGGGCTACCTTTTCATAAATATATTTTCCGGTTTTATATGAGCCCGTAAAAAAGTATCCATCGAAAGGTAAGTCCAACAAAAGCTCCCCCACGGTGCGTGCGCCAATAGCGGTATGAAATGCATGTTCTGGAACTCCTGCTTCTTTAAGTAATTTTTCAATTTCCAATCCTGTTAATGAGGAATACTCCGAAGGCTTATACATGACCGTATTGCCTGCCAGTAGTGCTGGCACAAAAACATTTACCCCCACGAGATAGGGATAGTTCCAGGCAGAGATGTTGCAGACAACCCCTAATGGTTCGTATGAAATTTTTTCTGTTAAATCCGGAGCGCTGCTCATGATTTCATCGGTCAGGTATTTTTCAGCATGTTCGGTGAGCCACTTTATCCGGGCACGTGCACCGTTCACCTCATTGCGCGATTGTTGTAACGGCTTGCCCACTTCGGAGGTAAGTGTGGCAGCAAGATGTTCTATGTTTTTTTCCAGCAAACCTGAAAATAATTGAAGTATCCCGATGCGTTCTTTTAAATCAACTTGCTGCCAGCTTGTTTGTGCCGAGTTGAGTAAGTCGAACTTCATTTGAATGGATTCTTTTGAATCTTCTACTACCTCCTGGATGACTTCCTCCGTGGCTGGATTAATAATTTTCATTTTATTCCTAGTTATTGATTTTTAGCTTTCTCTAAGAAACTTTTCTTGATGTTGGCAACCAATGGACTGGCTTGATCGGCCATCAACTCGGGGTGCCACTGTACCAAACTTAAATACGATTGATCCGTGGGATTTTTCCATTCTAAACTTTCAATAACACCATCAGGTGAAAAGGAAGAGGCTACGAGGTTGTTGGCAACGCGATCGGCACTTTGATGATGCATGCTGTTTATTTCACCTGCTTCAATACCAACAAGCGCATAGAAGTCACTATTTTTATCGATGATGATGGAATGATTTCTAGGACCATTTCCCTTCTTGCCATGATTAAATTTTCCAAAGGTTGGGATATCAGGAATCAAGGTGCCACCAAAAAAAACGTTCGCAATCTGAAGCCCCCGACAAACACCCAGCACCGGCATTTTATTTTGTTGTGTATACTCCAGGATTTTCCATTCAAACTCATCTCGTTGTTCATCCATATAGTCCTGCTGACAGAGTGGGTGGTATTCGGGTTTATGATACCAACGAGGATGAACATCTTCTCCTCCGGTTAAGAACATACCGGTACATTTCTTTATATCCTCAAAGTTGTTGAGGCGATAACCAAGCCTGATTATTTCAACTTCAGGATAATCACTTATCCAATTCGCGTAATAATCATACTTCTTCCCATCAGTCACACCAATAATTATTTTGCCCATAATGCCTACAGCGCTTTAAGATATAATTGTTTGAAATCTTCGCGACTCACCGGCTTAGGATTATTGGGGTGTGCAAAATCGGCAATCGCCAGATCGGATAATGTTTCAATGTGTTCCGCTTTCACTCCAATGTCACTTAATTTATGGGGAATATTAATTTTTGAATTCAGATCAAAAAGATAGTTCACTACCGCCTCACCCGTTTGATCTTTTAATCCCAGTGTGGTGGCAATGCGTTTGAATTTATCTTCAAAGCCTTTAATGTTAAATTCCATTCCATAGGGAATATTAACCGCATTAGCCAACCCATGATGAGTATCCAATAAAGACGATAGGGGATGTGCCAACGAGTGAACAACCCCCAGGCCTTTTTGGAAAGCAACGGCTCCCATCAGCGAAGCGATCAACATTTTACTGCGCGATTCAAGATCCGGTTTGTTAACAGCTGTTTCTAATGATTCGCTGATCAGTGAAATTCCTTCCAACGCAATGCCTTCGCACAAGGGATGTGGCATTTTGGCAACATAGGCTTCCATGTTATGGGTTAATGCATCCATGCCTGTAGCGGCTGTAATAAATGGGGGTAACTCCATCGTTAACATCGGGTCAGCAAAAATAATTTTTGCGAGTAACTTTGGCGAAAAGAGAATTTTTTTCTGATGTGTTTCATCATCGGCTATGATGGCACTGCGACCCACTTCGCTTCCCGTACCAGCTGTAGTGGGTATGGTAATGAAATGCGGAACATCGTTTGTCACATACACATCACCACCAATCAGGTCATCATAGTTAAATAAGTCTTCACGATGGTTCACGCGTAAAACAATAGAACGTGCTACATCCAAGGCTGCACCGCCACCAATACCAATAATGGAATCACGTTTCGTTTGATCAAACACATCGGTTCCTTTATAGACATCTGACTTTACAGGGTTTTTGTGGATATCATGAAATACCTCAACCGAAATGTTTTTCTTTTTCACGTTGTCAACAATCTTCTTAAAGAATGAAAGTTGAGCTACTGTCGGATCGGTAACAAGCAGTGGCCTGGTGAGATTATTTTTAATCAGGTAGTCTCCTAATTCATCGCTGGCACCGGCACCGAAACGTATGGTAGTGGGGAAGTTGTATTGATAGATTTTATCGAAGGTCATTCTTAAAAGAGGTTTTATAGTTGATTAAATGATTTCAAAGTAGCGTTTGTATTCCCAATCGGTTACGGCCTTGAGGTGTTGCCTCCATTCCCATTCGCGCGTTTGCGTGAAGTGTTCTACAAACTTTTCTCCCAATATTTCTTTCGCTATGGAAGATGTCTTCATTCGTTGAGTTGCTTCATGTAGATTTCCGGGCAAGGTGCCATTGGAGAAATCACGATACCCATTACCTTCTGTGGCTGGTTGTTTCAACGTTAATTTATTTTTGATTCCATACAGGCCTGAGGCAAGGGCGGCAGACATGGCCAGATAAGGATTAGCATCCGATCCGATTACTCTTGTTTCGAGTCGGCAGGATTTACTTCCAGCGGAAAGCACACGTAAAGCAACCGTGCGATTATCCACCCCCCACGTGAGCGTGGTAGGAGCCCAGGCACCTTCTACCAGTCGCTTATAACTATTGATCGTAGGCGCATACATGGGCAGGAGATGCGGAAGACAATATAATTGACCGGCAACGTAACTCTTCATCAAGTTGCTCATGTGATGTTTGTCCTTTTGATCAAAGAAGACATTCTTTTTTCCGGCTTTGTCCCACAAGCTCTGATGGACATGGCCTCCGCAACCCGGAAGTTGCTCGCTGATTTTTGCCATGAACGTGGGTACAATACCATGCTTATAAGCAATTTCTTTTACCGATGTTTTGAATAATGTAGCACGGTCTGCTGCCTCGATCAATGTTGAATATTGAATGGCGGCTTCCAATACACCGGGCCCCGTTTCAGTATGGATGCCTTCCAACGGCACACCAAACTTTTTTAATAAATCAAACAGGTCTGTGAAGAAAGGATTCTCGAGTGTAGTACGCAATATGGAGTACCCAAACATGCCAGGGGTTAGGGGCGTCATGTTTTTATAGTGCTTCTCTTGTGCACTCTGAGGGGTCTCCCGAAAATTAAACCATTCAAATTCCTGCGAGAAAAACGGAGTGAAGCCGGCCTCTTTAGCATCACCATGAACTTTCTTAAGTAGTTGTCGTGGACAAACCCAGGCCGGTTTTCCCTGTGCGTCAACTATTTCACCCAGGAAAAATGGAATGTCATTCTCCCAGGGTATTTTTCGAAAGGTGGCAAAGTCTATTCGGGCAGGCGTATCCGGATAGCCCGATTGCCAGCCAGTAAATATTCCGTTGTCATAGGCTACGTCATTGGCATCCCATCCAAAGATTACATCACAAAAAGTAGTGTCTCCGTTGTTGAAGCCAAGAAATTTTTCTGCTGATATATATTTTCCTCGTAAGATTCCATCCATATCGACATAGGCAATTTTAACTTTACCGGACGGATGATTTCTTACGTAATCAAATATTGCTTTGGTGTTCATAAGGCTTTGTGGCGTAGGTTCAGAACTTTAAATATCCCATAACTTACGCCAATTATCAAAAAATATATCCCCACAAGGTTCACATTATAGATCGCCATTGCGACAAAGGAGAATGAGGCAATGACGAGAGCCAGGATGGGGAAAATGGGATATAGTGGAACACGAAAAGGTCTTGCCAGGTCGGGTTCGGTTTTGCGAAGGCGCATCATGGAAAGCATAGACAGGATGTAGAGTGAGAGTGCGCCAAAAACCGAAATCGTAATTATCTCGCCTGTCTTTCCGGAAAATAAAGCCAATAGGCCCAGCCCCATATTCACCACGAGTGCGTTGGCCGGTGTTTGAAATGTGGGATGCACTTTTCCGAGAAAGGAAGGTGCGTAACCTACTCGTCCAAATTCAAAGGTAGAGCGCCCTGCTGCGAGCATCAATCCATGAAATGAGGCGATCAATCCAAATAATCCCACCACCAATAATATTTTGTAACTAACCGAACTGGATTCAACGATCAACCCTAGCGCCAGTGGCAGGGGAGAATCGGAAGTAGATCCATCAGCATTAAAAACAATTGCTTCCCAGCCGGCTACGCCCACCGAACTAAAAAAAGTAACGAGACATAAAACTACCAACGTAAGAATGGCGGAACCAAATCCGAGTAAGATCGTTCGCTTGGGATTGATGGCTTCTTCGGCTAGGTTGGCGACTCCTTCAATGCCAAGGAAAAACCAGATAGCAAAGGGTATGGCCGCCAGCACACCCGCATAGCCAAATGGAAAGGCGTTTTGTTCGAGGTTGCTAAACTGAAATTTGGGGAAGGTGAGTCCACTAAAGAATATAAGAGCCGCTACCGCCATGATGGTGATGATCAATTCGAACGTAGCCGCTGTTTTGACACCCGAAATATTTAAACCAACGAAGAGGAAATAGGCAACGACAGAAAACATCAACACAGGTACATCCGGAAAAAATATATTTCCATATGAACCGATGGCGTAGGCAATGGCGGGTGGGGCAAAAATGAATTCTATATTTTGAGCCATGCCGGTGATAAAGCCAACTTCGCGGCCAAAGGCACGGTTGGCATAATCAAAAGCACCACCCGCCTTCGGAATAGAGCACGCCAGTTCGGTATAACTAAAGGTGAACGTGATGTATAAAATAATGATGAAGAAGACAGCGATGGCCAAACCCAACGTGCCTCCCTTTTCAAGGCCAAGGTTCCATCCAAAATAGTTACCGGATATTACATAGCCTACGCCCAGGCCCCACACCATAGCCGGTGTGAGTGAGCGTTTCAGTTGTGACTCCATTTATTCAGTAGTTTATTGAAGGTTTAAATTACATAGACCGTGTTGCTTCTCCACTTTCTTTGAAGAATATTTATCAAGCATGTATATCAGATGCCTGCCGTGGGGATAGGTAGATCTTCATCTTCTGTGATCGTTACTATGTTTATATCATCTGTTATCGATGTTATGAATACAGCATAGTTGAATGATCAACGAATACTATGCCCACTGGATCTTAACGCTCACTTAATAATTGCCATAGGTAACTCCAATGATGCTATCCCAGACATTCAAAAACTGAAAGAAGTATCCCGTAACATGATCAGGTATTTCTAATGATAGCCCAATTATATTCACGTATGAGTTTGTGGTATGATGCAGTTCCTTATTATGAGAAGGCTCCTGCAGTAACTCCCATAAGGTTTCGAAACTTCCTTCATAATAGGTATGCCGACACATCCATACCTTATTGATTTTGGATCAACCAGAGTTAAATGAGTTATTCGAAATCAGGAAAGAGAATCAGATTATGAATTAACTATGCGATGAACACAGGGTTAGCCTGTCTCTAACTAATTTCAATCACCACATCATCCGACAGCGGATGCCCCACGCATGTCAGCACGTAACCCTCGTTTCGCTCCGTCTGAGAGAGTCCTTCTTCTTCATCCAACCGTACGTTGCCTGACAAGGCTTTTCCGCGACACGCAGTACAATATCCGTTTTGACAGGAATAGGGAATGTCGATATCCTGATCGAGTGCCGCCTGCAGAATGGTGTTGCTTGGGTGAACGTTTACAGTATGTTCTTGTCCGCCATACCGTATGGTCACCAGGCGTACCACGTTTGCCAATGGGGGTTTTGCCGATGTGTCCTTATGACTGCTTCCCTGAATAAATTTTTCCCTCAAAATTTTATCAGCAGGAATTCCTTGTTCAGTTAAAAAGGATTCAACATTCTTCATCATACTTTCCGGGCCACACATAAAATAGCTCGTACGTGAAAAACCCCAGTCCGGAATTTGATTCAATAATTTCTCCAGCATTTTTTGGTCTAATGAACCTGCGTGTCCCTCCCAATCATCAGGTGCATGCTCCAACACATGAATTATATGCAGCCGCCCGGAGTGGCGGGTTTGCCACCGTTCTAATTCGTCTTTAAAAATAATATTGTCCGCATCCCGGTTATAATAAATTAAAGAGCAAATGCTGTTGGGTTCTTCCGCCATAACACTTTTGAGGATGGATATGATGGGCGTAATGCCCGAGCCGCGGCTAAACATGACCAGGTGTTGTTTGTTCTCTTTCGCCATCTCCGTAGTAAAATGGCCCAATGGTTCCATTACCTTTAGTTTATCTCCAACCTTTACATTATCCGCCAGCCAGTTCGACATGAGGCCATTTCGTACGCGTTTAACGGTAACTATCAAATCATCATCTACAAATGGGGAGCTGCACAGAGAATATGCCCTGCGCACTTCCTGGCCACCAATGTTGGCAATAAGATTAAGGAACTGCCCCGGCTTATAATGAATTTTGGGCGATGGTTGTGCGAATACAATTGAGATTGCATTGTGGGTTTCACGTGTCACCTTCTTGACCGTTAAATTAAAATAATGCTGGGATGATTTTAGTTCATTACTCATTTCATATTGAATTTACTTCCCGTAAAGTTACGCAGGAATTCAGTTATCTTCTCTTCTACTATTTCTCTCCTTGCAATAGGAGCACATGCGTGTGCCGATAAAGCGATGTGAACGTATGGCTTAAAGGAATCTATAAAACCGCCATGGACAGAACGATATTGGTTTAAATTGGACCATACACTCACTTTTTCCAAATTACGAATACGACTTCTTTATCTTTTACCGCCACACCATTAACCATGGTGATTGGGTGCAATTCTTTATCCTCCCCGGCACAGATTCTTGCTGCCTCTTTCACCAACCTAATATCGCCACAAAATAGTTACATGACAAAACACGATTGATGGTTGTATCAGTGAATTGTCTGAACCGTTCGCTGTCAGTATTATGGAAGTGATTGATCCCGAGCAACCACCTATTGGATTGACTCTGTTTCCGATACCAGCCCGGCAAACAATTACTATACAACTGACCGGAGGAAACGAAGAGGAAACTTCGGAGATGATGGTAATTGATCTTTCCGGAAGCATGATGGATAAGCGGAAAATAAAAGGAAAAGAAACAACGCTGATACTTCAAGAGTATCCGGTAGGAAATTATTTCATACGGATAACTAATAAGGCTTTTCTTCTGTCTTTCAGATTCCCTAAGCATTAGAAGGATACGTGTATTTTAAAAATGGTAAGTAAAAACAACCTCGTTGCCGTGAGCTTTCAAATAACACCTTGTTGGATTAAAAAAAATAGGTTCTTAAATAAAGAAAACAGACCCAAGAGGGATACACTTATTTGAAATAAGGGGACATTGGTTTCAATTAATTTAAATTAATCGTAATTTTATAAAGTCTATAGCATCTAATTTTACTTAGTCAAAAGTCGGTTAAGTTTTATTTTTTGATTTGAGATTATTATGGTGATGAGTTGGCACTTAATTACTAATAAGATTTATTTGCTGATCATATTTTTTTTCGTTCAGGGAACCGTATTTTCTCAAACTACTATTTTTCCTTTTGCTTCTTCCTGGCAATATTTAGACGATGGCAGCAACCAGAACACAGCCTGGAGACAAGTAGGTTTTGATGACACCAGTTGGCAAAGTGGATCGGGCCAATTCGGTTATGGTGATGGAGGTGAAATAACTATATTAAACGCATGCGGAATCCCTGTTCAGTATCCGTCCTGTAGTAATAAGTATATCAGCTACTACTTTCGTAAAAGCATAAACATCCCCGATGTAGCTATTTTCAAGAGTTTTATATTTGAAATGTATCGTGATGATGGAGTTGTTATCTATGTAAACGGCATAGAAATTTATAGAAACAACATGCCCTCTGGTACTATAGGTTATACTACGCTCGCTTCTTCCGCTATATCTGGTGCTGATGAAACAACCATCGTTAGTACAACCCTCACTTTGGTTGCCAGCCAGTTTGTATCCGGTAATAATATCATAGCGGTGGAAGTACATCAAAGTGCCGAAAACAGTAGTGATCTTAGCTGGGATATGAAATTGACAGGAGTGCCTGTTGGGTTACCTTCCATCACACGTGGCCCCTATTTGCAAAAGGCCACATCAACCTCTATGCTCGTTCGTTGGTATACGGATGATCTCGTTGATAGCGAGGTGAAATATGGAACCGATCCAGGTAATTTATCACAAAGTGTGGTTGTGCCAGGCTTAACTACCAACCATTCGGTACAGCTTACCGGGTTAACCGCTTATACAAAGTACTATTATAGTGTAGGATCGAGTGCAGGAATAATTCAATCAGGTCTTGATAATTATTTTTTAACATCTCCACTTTTTGGCGCTGAAGGTAAATATACATTTTGGGCAATAGGAGATTCGGGGGACAATTCCATCACCGGGCAAAAAGGTGTACGCGATCAATTCAATGCTTACATAGGAAATAACGTTACGAATGGGTGGCTGCTACTGGGTGATAATGCATATCAAAATGGATTAGAGGCGGAATACACTACCAAATTTTTTGAGGTATACCAGGGTAGCATCATGCGGAAGTCTCCTTTGTGGCCTGCCACCGGAAACCATGAATATGAAAATCTTGCGAGGCAGATGGATCATAATATTCCATATTTTGATTTTTTCGACCTTCCTATCAATGGTGAAGCCGGGGGTGTGCCTTCCAATTCTGAAGCCTATTATTCATTTGATTATGGAAACATTCACTTCATCGCATTGGATTCCTATATAATTGAAAATGGAAGTTCACGGTTGTCCGATACTTCAGGCCCTCAGGCTCAATGGCTGGTAAGCGATTTGGCGGCAAATGACAATAAGTGGACCATTGTTTACTTTCACCATCCTCCTTATACAATGGGTTCTCATAATTCAGATCTTGAAACTGAATTAGTATTGATCCGTCAGAATATAGTTCCCATCCTGGAGCAATACGATGTTGATTTAGTCCTTACTGGCCACAGCCATAGTTACGAGCGGAGCAAGCTCATGAAAGGTCATTTTGGTTTGGAAAATACCTTCAATCCATTAGTGCATCATCTAAGTCAATCAAGCGGAAGATATGATGGGCAGTCAAACTCATGTATCTATACCAAAGATTCGCCTACATCTCTGGGAGGTACTGTCTATGCAGTAGTCGGCTCATCAGGTCAAAGAGATTGGGGACAAGCAGGGTTTCCGCATAATGCTATGTATTTTGGAAATGATGCAGATCGAGGCTCGTTGATCTTAGAAATTGAAGCAAACCGGTTGGATGGCAAATGGTTGGCCGATAATGGTGATGTGCTCGATCAATTCACCATCATGAAAAACGTGAATAAGGTAACCAATAGCAGCCCGAATTCAGGTGAAAGTGTAACGTTGAATGCTTCGTGGGTGGGTCAATATAACTGGAGTCCTTCAGGCGCCACCACAAAGAGTATTACCATTACTCCCTCTTCAGATGTTATCTACAAAGTAACCGATCCGTATGGCTGTGTTACCGATACCTACAACATTTTCGTTAATCCACTTCCGGTAGAGTTGATAAAGTTCACAGCCAAAATTAATGCAGATCGGGTTACCGTAAATTGGGAAACTGCTTCTGAATTGAATAATGATTATTTTGAAGTGCAGCGCTTTACTAATTTTGAGCAGATCGAAACATTAGGACGTGTGGATGGAAAGGGAACTACTCCACAAGCTAATTCCTACCAATTTGTTGACACTACTCCCATAGGGGGCAAATCCTATTATAGATTAAAGCAAGTAGATTACGATGGTAAATATGAATATAGTGAAGTTGTTTATGTCAACTTTGATGACAAGCGCGTGGTTACCATTTTTCCTAATCCGGGCAATGGTGACGAGGTAAGCATTAACATGGGGTCTTATAAGGGGCTATGCTCCATTTCAATTTTTGACGCATTGGGTTCTCGGGTTGGATCTTTTTTTATGGATATAACCTCAGGCTCAAATCCACAAATAATAAAATTTGATACACCACTGCCAACGGGCATGTATTTCCTTCACCTAAAATCTAATGTGGGTATTACCACACGTAAGTGGCTGGTTAAATAGAAGAAAAGAAGTCAATCTTTTATTTTACTGACAGGAATTTATTTTCCACCGGGCATAGAAGGGCGCACTTCAATTTTGCTGGGCAGGGTGCGTGGATTCATTTTCAAAACATCCACTACCAACTTGCCAATATCTTCTGGTTGAATTTTCCATGCGTCTTCCGGAACAGGTACATGTCCGTTGAAGTGCGTGGCTACGGAGCCAGGCATGATGGTACTCACTTTTATTCCGTAGGCTCTTAAATCCATCATTACGGCCTGAGTAAAGCCCACCAATCCAAACTTGCTGGCATTATAAGCACTGCCACCGGCAAAGAAATTGGTGCCGGCCAAACTGGCAATGGTGATAATATAACCTTGCGATTTTTTTAATTCCGGTATTGACGCTTGTATTCCATAGAACACTCCCGTAAGGTTGGTGTCAATGGTTTCATGCCATTGCTCATGGGTGAGTGTTTCGATCGAACCAAAATAACCGATGCCTGCGTTGGCAATCAATGCATCCAGTCGTCCCCACCTTTGCACCACGTTATCTACGGCTGCCTGTTGCTGAACAACGTTACGCACATCGGCTACTATACCAATCACACCATCTTTGTTCAGATGTTGTAATTGGTTCACCGCTTCATCTAATGAACTTTGTGTGCGCCCGGTGATGGCCACATGCCAGCCATTCTTGATAAGTGATTCAGCAATACCATATCCGATTCCTTTACTTCCTCCGGTGATGAGAGCGGTCTTCATTTCTTTGATTTATATTTTATGCAAGCTAATCATTGCGTAAAAAGAGTGAGCGGATTATCGCATAAACTTATCGGCAAAATCCATATAGCGTTCCCAGTCGTAATTGGTAACATCGTGTTTACCTGCCCGGATGTGGTACCCTATGGGGTTCATAATCGGCTGATGTATGCCAGGCATACCATTGCTTTCTAATCCTTTCAGGTTATACAAGGTATAAACTGGTGAAGCATGCACGCCTGAAAGAAATTCACCTTTCGGGTCGGCCCAGGTGTCGTCTTCTGCACTGGCAATGTAAACCGGGCGTGGAGCCATGAGGGCAATCAGCATGTGTTGATCAACAGGTAGTTTGCCTTCATTATTATTGTATTGATTGAAATTGTCGCAAAACCAATGGGGAAAGGCCGTGTTGACGGCTCCCACGGTTTCGCCATACGAGCGCATGGATAGTGCTGCCCCTCCACAGCCCGAGTTGTTAGCGATAACAACGGCAAAACGATTATCCATAGCACCTGCCCATAGTGCGGCCTTACCTATTCGTGAATGGCCCATGAGAGCAACCTGCTTCGCATTGATGTCTTTATCTTTTTCAAGGTAATCCATTGCGCGACTCATACCCCAGGCCCAGGCGCCAATAGAGCCCCACTCATTGGCTGCGGGCGTTTGTTGTCCTTTTTTATAAAACAAAGGATGGATTCCATTTTGAAAGCCATCGTCAAAATCAGGATCCAGGTCACCATAGTAAATGGTAGCCAATGCATAGCCACGGGCAATGATTTTATCCACTGGCCAGCGTGAACTACGCACACCTCTCGAAGTTTCTGTGGCTTTGTGTTCATTAATATTAAATACCTGGTTGTTGTTAACCCATCCCTGTGCCAATGAAATTTCCGGATCGTTCCATATCGTATGATTTCCATAGAAGTTCATTCCTACAAAGGCAGGCGCTGGTTTAGATCGGTTGTTAGGAATGTATAGCAGGATATACATTTTAGGGCCATGAACATCGGTGCCGAAGTGTGCCGTGATTTCCTTTCGGGTAGCTTTGCCATTCAGTGCATGAGCCGATGTGCTGGTTACTTCAAAACGAACTGGGATTTTTTGATTAGGCGTTTTTCCATATACCTGTTCTTCAAAAAGTTGAAGGATCTCTTTTCGTCTTATTTTCTCCCATTGTTTTGTGGTGGTTACTGGCTTACCCTGTTGAGTTATCAGAAGTGACGGCAACGTATAGGCCGGCACTTTCAATTCATCATAGTTGGGTTTAGATGGTTGAGCAATACCGGGTGCGTTTATGGATAAAAAAAATAAAAATGAGAGTATGGCATATGTACCTGATGGGAACCGATTCATGAGATAATGTTTTTTTTAAGAGTTAGTATCAGAAACGGTTATTTGCTAATCCCACGCTGGTCTTTAATATATTTTTCAACCGTTCCCACGGGCTGAATCCACACGCTGTTACCAGGATCTTTGGCATATTCCATCAGCTTTCTTAATGTTTCTATGCGTGTAGTTTGCGTGCCCGATTCATTAATTTCATGTCCACCAAAAACCAGCCACGTTCCGTTTTTCTTTGCGTCATTAATAATGGGCAGCAATTGTTCAAATGTTTTTCCGTCAAGTTCGATGCAAGTGAGTTGTGAAAAGTTACAATAGAGTGGGTCATTAGGGGCCTCGTCCATCCACCCTCGGCCCGATTGAAATATTTCTGCCACAAGAGGAACATAACTTTTTGTATCGACACCTCGTCCAACAAATTTTTGTCCGCATGGATAGGCAAATACTTTGCAATCTACCTGCAGCAGATCTTTTAGCTGCCTGTTACATTCAGTTAATTCAAGTCTCATCCTTTCTATTGAATAATCTTCCAGTGCATTTTTTCTTGACCAGTTGAAGTTGCCTGTGCAGGGATGGGTTAGTGTGTGGTTGCCAATCTCATGACCACTCTGGACGGCATTCTTCCATCCGGATAATTGTTTTTTTACGGAGGACGGCACCACATAGAAAGTAGCCTTCACATCAAATTGATCTAATACCTTGGTGCCGATGAGCACCTGGCTTTCTCTGGCATCATCGAAACTCAGGCTTATCGCCACCTGTTTTCCTTCGGGCCATGCGAAGGGTGGTTGTGAGTACGTAGCGATTACAATAAATAATAACAGGATTGTAAATAGTTTTTTCATAATCCAAAGTTTCTTCTCAAAGATATTAAAAAGCTCAAATGAACGGGTGGGTTGGCAAAGGAAAGTATTTTGTATTCCATGTCCCTAATCTACTGATTACATTTTATGTGACTATCTGTTTTTAAACGTGAATAATAACCAGGCCTATAAACAGTACCCCACGGTGATTTACCACGAATATTACCAGCCCACGTTAGGTTGCCGTGGGGGAGGTGTAGGCGCATTTTATATCGATCCTCTGGCCAATGTCCATGCCTGTCCGTTTTGCCGACAGAGTGCAGGCAATCTGCTCACCGAACGAGTTGATACCTGTGTTGAACGCTTGCGCAAAACAGGTTGTGGTGTATCTGATTTCGTCCTGTCAAAGAAAGAAAAATCAGAACAAGTTGTATTAGATAATGTATAGTAGATATCGTAAACTCAACGCTTTCTACTTTCTACTTTCAGCTTTCTACTTTCTCCTACTTTTTCACCATCACCAACGAAGGATCAACCGGGTAGCGGCCGAATGATTTTCCGTACACGGCTATGCCTCCATCACCTTCTGTCTTTAACCGGATCACCAGTTCACCTTTGTCCATTGCCGCTTTAAGTTGTTTCTTTGATATCACCACTTTGGTCAGGTATCCATACGAACCTGCTTCACGCAGCTTACGATCTTTTAATTGATGGTGCCATGATAACACCCCGCGATGATCGGCAGGGTCATCCGCCAGCGTGGTGGTCAATGCCGGTTCGCCATTAATGGATATTGAAATTTTGGACGGAAATAATTTTTCATCCGTCATGGGATAGGAGTTCGGATTGCCGCTCGGGGAAGCTTTTGCCCCAAGCATAAAGTTGCCATCGGTCTTTTCTTTTTGATTGCGGTCTTTCACCAATAATTCCTTGGCGGAAATTTCAATCAGGAAGAATGCTTCTTTCACGTCATTCAAATTGGTGACTTTATCCAGGTGGAAGGTGTATTCAAAAAAACCAGTTCCGGCTCCGTTTGCTTTCAGTCCATCCAAAACATTCCATTGCTTCGTGCTCCACTGTGAACGGGTGAACGCAGTAGGGGCCACAGACTGTATTTCAGTTTTAGGAAGTTTACTTGCGGAGATCACTTCGAAGTGCATGAAGTTGTGATGCAGCACGGTGCCTTTCAAATCTTCCAACTGAAGGGTAAGAATTGCGAGGCCACTTGTGTTCGGCATCTCCAACGCAAGTGATTCTAATTCCTTTTGAAGGTAAGGCTGATAGTCGATCAGTTTTGAACCAAGTGTGGTCAACGATGTTTCTCCAACGGCATTCGTATGATTTAATTTAAAAGTTAGTTTCAATTGTTTGCCATAATCCATGCCGGTCATGGAAGAAAGATAGAGCGGCACCTTTATGGTTTCTCCGCCTTTCACTGTTTTAGCAATATCATTGCCGGTAGAAAGATACACCGGTGCATGCAGATCATTCAGTTTCATACCCGGCATCAATTCTTCCATGCCGGTGAATTTTTGGGAACGATCAAAACGCCAGTAGCCATTCCACTCATTGATCACATCATGATGTTCGGTGTATAACCAGCCGGCAACTTCCGGATATTTTCTAAACGTGTTCAGCATGCGGTGATAATCCCAACTCCAGTCCACATCTCCGGTGCTGCCCTCATAGCCCCACACGTTGCCGCACTCCGAATTAATTTTTGGTTGTTTGCCTTGTTTGAAGCCCGCTTCAAATTGAAACGTACTGCCTTCAAAGGAACTATCCGTCAACTGCTTCAAATGATTTTCCCATTCCCATCCCGGCAGGTAATCATGAAATGAGTTTATATCGGTTTGTGTGTGGCCGGCTCCACAACAAATAGAATTGTCTTCCACCAGTCGGGTGGGGTCAAGTGATTTGGCTAAGTAATACATGGATGAAACCCACATCTGTGTTTCGGGAAGATATTTTCCTACGCGCTTACCATTTTCTTCCACATGCGTGCGCAGTCCCCACGTTTCATTAAATAAAATCCAGGAGAAGATAGCCGGGTGGTTGAAGTCGCGCTTCACCATAGCGCGAAAGGTATTTTCTGCTTCTTGCTGCATCTTCGCATCGGGGTCGCCCCAGCTGTTGGGTAAATCAGACATCACGAGCACACCTAACTTATCGGCCCAATAAAGTTTGCGCGGTATTTCTGATTTGATATGCGGACGAATGCCATTCAACCCGATCGACTTGGCGAGTTCAATTTCCTTGCGCATGAAATCATCACTGGGAAACGTATAGAATCCTTCCGGGTGATACGATTGATCCAGCGTAAGCTGAAGATAAACCGGTTTGTTGTTGATGGCTATGTATGGAAATTCCGTGCCCGGAAGATTCACCACCGAAATCTTGCGCATGCCGAAATAGGTTTTCACCACATCGTCACCGAGTTTCACTTCGGCATCGTAGAGATAGGGATCGTCTAACGACCATAGATGGGGTTGAGGAATCGCGACAGCAAATGAAATTTTATCTTTTCCTTTCGGGATGAGTATTTCTTTGGTGATAGGCGTAGCGGACGTTTTAATGGCCACCGACAGCTTCAGGTCTTCTTTTGCTTCTGTGGGCAGATAGGCAGTAACCATTACCTGTGAGTTGTCAATATCGGGATTGAAGTGAACCGCGTCTACATACACGTTGCCACGCGCCTCTACGTATACCGTTTGCCAGATGCCGCGTGCGTTACCGTATCCTTGTTTTCCGTAAAGCGTAAAATCTCTACGCTTGTCATCGGCACGAATTATTAATTTTTGTGATTGACCATACTTCACATGGTCGGTTAATTCAAATGAGAAGGGGGTGTAGCCTCCCTGGTGTGTACCCAATAATTTTCCATCCAGCCACACGGTAGTTTCCCAATCCGAGGCGCCAATGGTTAAGAAGGTTCTTTTGTTTTTCCATTCGCGATTGATCGTGATCTCTCTTTTATACCAGGCGATATCCGCCTTGTCTTTCACACCAGAAAGAGGTGATCCCCACGGAAAGGGGACATTGATTTTATGAGCAAAGGCTGCGTTGCCTTCATTCCATTTTTTAGTTATCCCCTGATCGAGCGAATCAAATTCAAACTGCCAGGTGCCGTTGAGGTTTTGCCATTGCGCGCGTTCAAAATCCGGACGCGGATGTTCTGGCAAGGGAATGGTTTGTGCCGATAGGTTTGTGAACAAAACCAATAAAAAGAGTGGCAGGAGGAGTAGAGTTTTTTTCATCTGTTAATAATTGTTTTATAGCCGTCAGAGGGAATCGCCAGTGATATTATCAACATAGTTAAATGACGATTTCATGCCTCAAGGTAAATAATCCGTCTTTCAGGTTCGGTATTTTTAAAAGTAATGGCAATAGTTTACTCTTAGCGGTAATGGGTATACATCGTGCATCCAACCCTGTTACCCTTCACCCTTGCTTTTGTTGGTGTTAATTGCCCTTTTGCCTGTGGTCGGTGTTATCACCGATCCACTTCATACTCTTAATTTCTATATTCTTTTGCTTGTTGGTGTTTTTTACCAACAAGCACATTGGGCGGGGGATTTAATTTATTGTTGGTGAAGAACACCAACAATGGCGGAGTTCTTCACTGCGAAGATTAAATTATTTGTTGGTGCAGAACACCCACAAAGGAGGGTTGGTTATATAAACTTTGTTGCTGGCCTTTACCCTGCCTGGTGATTTTGGAAAGCCCCCCGATGCCGTTACTCTCGCTCTTTCTCCTTACTTTAGTTGAATGTTGCACAGGTTCGTCTCGGTGCGGTAGGTTGGCATTACCTGATTTGAAGAAGCGCACGGCACCTCTTCGCGTGCGTGTTTCCTTTGAGTCAGTTCTTGCTCGGGGTGATAGAATAATGGAATGATCGAGTTAAGCCTTCGCGGATGTAACCAACGGTGGGTTGGTGAAGGTTTGTTTCCGGTTTAATTAAGATATGGGTACGATGAGACAACGAGTTTTTATAATCACAATCTTCTGGCTTTTGGCAGCCATTATTACCAATTGCGATTCGGACAAATCAACTTCGCTCAGGACTGAAAAGATTTTGTTTCCTACAGTTGAATTTGAACTATCTGCCAATTCAGACACAACAATTTTTGGTCAGCAAGGAACTCGCCTTTTTATAGAAAAAGAAACATTTCAATTTGCTGACGGCACGCCTGTTACAGAGTCAATAAAAATCACTCTAAAAGAGTTTTATAAAAAATCTGACATAGCGCTTGCCGACCTTTCCACCGAATCAGATGGTAGACTTCTTGAGACGGGAGGAATGTTAAATATTATGGCGACCTCTAAGGGTAAAGAAATTGAAATAAAAAGTGACAAGAGAATTGTTGTGCATTTCCCGAAAGCAAAAGATGATTTTAAGCAGATGAATCTGTTTTTTGCTGACAAAGAATCGACTGATTCTTCAGTCAATAACTGGGCGATTGATACAGTGTCACTTGTAAAGACAACCATGCAATTGTCAAGTTGGGGGTACTACTGGCTAAGTCTTTACGACTCTACCGAATTCGAATATATTCCTAAGAATTTTGTTGATACAGGCTACTATTGGAATCCATTGGATGTTTATGTTAATGCATTTAATTTCTCAAAATCTGCTATTGAAGAGGTTAGTGTTAATGGGGTTGAAATGAAATTTATCATTGGCGAAAACGGAAAAATCAGAAATCCTTATATAATAGATAAAACGACTAAGAATACAAAAAAGGAGATATTGACCTTCCTGAATAACCTTCCTGAATTAAATCCCGGGAAGGATAAAGACGGAAATATCGTTGAACGTGTAGGTATCCTTAGTATTTCAGAGGGCCAGATAATTCCATTGTACAAATCCAGAGAAGAGTATTTAAAATCTTTTGATAGAAAATACTCCAGCTTTGAAAAACAACCTATTAAAAGCATGAATGACGCGGAGCTTAATTATTACATATTCAGCGTGGTAAAATTAGGCTGGATAAATTGTGATATATTTTTAGAATTGGAAAAAACAATAGATTATTTCGTGCAGACACCTGCAAGCAAAGGCACTAAAATCAAAATGATCTTTAAAGATATAGACGGAGTGTTAATGGCAGATTCGACAGATGGAGGATTTGTATTTTCCAAAGTGCCTTTAGGTAAACAGGTTACCATTTTTGCGATTAAAAACACAGATGGTCAATTTCAGACGGCATTTCAGGAGGTGACAATTTCAGACAAACCTCTTCAGACATTAACGTTTAAGGAAACGACTTTGACCGAACTAAAACAGCAGATTGAAAAACTTGACTAATGATATTACGCATGTTGGCACATGTGTAATAAGTGGATAAATTAATAGAATTAGAAAGTAGCAAAACCTTCGTATATACCACCAACGGTGGGTGGATTGGCGAAGGTTTATATCGGGTATAAGGAAGTTACCAGCAATTTTAAAACAGAAAATACTTTGCCCTTGTTGGTGTTTTTCACCAACAAGCACACCGGAAGCATTCAATGGTTGTAAATTCGTAAGTAGTTTGACTCGTTGCCCTTATTGGTGTTTTTCATTATGAAGATTAACTTAGATTAACTTAATTGTTGGTGAAAAACACCAGCCATGGCAGAGGGCAGTAGTATCCGGTAACGGTAACAATTAATAAAACTCTTTTATGAAACAAAGGTCAATACTATTTCTTCAGGGAGCCGTTGTGCTTATGGGCATGGTGGCACTAGCCATTATGATTCGGTTTCCCTTGACTGAAGGGAGAGCCGCAAACTTAGATTGGTTCAGCATTTACGCTGATCCGTTCATCTTGTATGGCTATGCCGCGTCTATCCCATTTTTTATTGCGCTGTATAAGGCGTTCACATTACTCGGATATATCGGACAAAATAAAGCATTCTCACTAAACTCGGTGAGGACTTTAAAGAGTATAAAATATTGCGCAATAAGCCTGAGCATCTTCATTGTAATGGCAGGACTATACATAATGATATTTCATCATAAAGATGACGACCCTGCGGGTTTTCTTGCCATGTGTATCATTGCTACTTTTGTTTCTCTCGTTGTTGCTACGGCCGTGGCAGTATTTGAAAAAATCTTTCAAAATGGGGTGGACATAAAATCAGAGAACGCACAACTACATGAGCAGTCAAAAAAATAATTTGCCTGCGGAGGGTGTAGTCCTTTGCCCTTGTTGGTGTTCTTCACCAACAAGCACACGGGAAGCATTTAGTTATAGTAAATTCGTAAGTAGTTTGACTCGTTGCCCTTGCTCGTATTTTCCATTGTTGTTGCGGGTCGCCTGACCCGCAACCTGTTCATTTGCCTGTGGTCGAAGTTATCACCGATCCACCCACAGGCGGGGAGATTTAACTTAATTGTTGGTGAAGCACACCAATAAAGGCGGGGAAACGCCAACCAAGGTTAGGGAGAATCGGGCCTTTACACAGTTACTTTGACGCTACTGATTTTTTATAGCCAATGAGTAACAATTTGAGAATATTGCGCAACTTTATGTAGGTATAAAAAACCTATGGTCTTATTTTATACAATCCTATCCTCTCAATAATATATGAAAAAGCTAGCTACGCATCCGTATCGGTTGCTTGTCATTTTGACCACCCTGTTTTTTTTCTCAATGGTTACGTTTCAAAGTTCAGCGCAAAGTAAGGCTGCCATTCACGTATTCACTAAAAAGCAAAAGGGTGTTGGTTTTGTCACTTCAGATAGTTCGTTTTCGCTCAATTTTCAATTTCGTATGCAAAACAGAGCGCTCTATACCAGCAAGACCGATACTGACTTGGCACCGGAAAGTTTTGAAATGCGCGTGCGCAGATTGCGATTTAAGTTTGAAGGATTTGTATATAACCCTAAGCTAACCTATTACATCCAATTGTCGATGTCACGTGGCGATATGGATTGGCGAGGCACGGAGAACGCCACAATAAATTCAAGTCCCAATGTGATTCGCGATGCCGTGATTTATTATAACCCCAACCCGAAGTTGCGTTTGGGTTTTGGTCAGACTAAACTTCCGGGCAACCGGCAGCGGGTTGTTTCTTCCGGTGACCTGCAATTTTTCGATCGCTCTATTGTAAATGCCCGGTTTAATGTGGACCGTGATTTTGGTTTTTTCGCACACTATACGACCCCTAAATTGATTTTTAGAGGAGCCCTTACCTCTGGTGAAGGACGGAATTCTGAAATGTCGAACAACGGCCTTGCCTACACTGGCCGTATGGAGTATCTGCCGCTTGGCAAGTTTAAAGGCAACAATGATTACATCGAGGGAGATTTGGAGCGGGAAGAAAGCGTAAAAATTTCCATAGCGGCATCCTATTCCTATAATGAAAATGCACTGCGTCAGGCTGGGCAGCTGGGAAATGATTTATATGCCTCACGATCGCTCAATAATTATGAAGTGGACATGCTGATGAAATATTCAGGATGGGCTTGGTATTCTGAGTATGCCGAGCGGGTAGTTAATGATCCAGTCACCGTTAATCCGGCCAATGCCAATCAATTACGCATAATTTATGACGGAAGTGGGTTCCTGAGCCAGATCAGCTACCTGTTTAAAAATAATTTTGAAATAGCCAGCCGCTATGCGATGACCAAACCATCTTCTAAAATATTTAATAATCCCAATGCTCCCAATCTGAATGAAAGACAACTGGAAAATTATGAGATTGGTGTTACTCGTTATCTCAACGGTCATCGGTTGAAGGTGCAAGGTGGTTTGATGTACAGTAAGTTGACTGACTTGAGAACAGATACCTACTTTGATGGATATTGGTCTGCTGTGTTACAGATTGAACTGGGTATCTGATTTTATTACGTATGGTGAATCAAGGTCGTTTCCGTAAACATACTCATAGCGATTTGTAATTTATGGAGTATGCTTTTATGATTTCCTGCCTGTGGTTGGTGTAGTCACTGATTACCCACAGGCTGGGAGATTTAAATTAATTGTTGGTGAAGAACACCAACAATGGCGGGGAGTTGGCCGCCTGAGCGGTTGTTATGAACAAAAGCTCAGACTGAATTTCTGTAACCCTTAGTTCTTGTCGGTCGCTGACCAATAAGATTTCACGTCTTCCCTATAAAATTTTACTTCTCAAATGTTGGGTGGTCAGGCGACCCGCAACAACAAAACCTGTAATAACTAAAGGATATTCGCCATGAAAATTAAATCAGAACAGTTATACCCTGAAGAAGGTAGGAGCAATCCTGATTTTCTTTTCCTTTAAATCGGTGCGTTTTTGTTTTCACCAGCTTTTTTCAAATGGTGAATGGTATTTTGCACCTTGCCTTTAAAGGCATTACCCTTTGTGTCTATCACTTCGTAGGAGATCGTCATCACATCAATGGGTTTTATTCCAGGTATGACCAGCTTCACCGACTTCATATCCTCGCTTATCCGGACTTCACTCACTACCAGTGTTTGGGTGTTGTATCGTTCTGATCCATACTTCCTGCTTCTCTTAATATCCCAGGTCTGTACTTCGAAATTTGAAATAACTTTAGATTTTTCCGGATCAAGTTCACTTGCAAACGACAAGGTGATTCCATCTTCTTCTGCACCCAGTTTAACGGGAAGTGATACAGGCTTGCCGGTATAACGAAGGCGGTAGAAATCTCCACCCCGCATGGTTTGTGACGTTCCCCACGCTGACATTCCACACGCATAGAGTTGACCATCTGCCGGATTGAAACGTCCGCGCATCACGCCACTGCGAAATTTAACACCGGGTAAGTCAATCACACCCGCTTGTTTCTGTCCGTTCACTTCTTCGGTCAGCACGAGTTGAATTTTACCATACCCATAAGAGAAACTGAGCAGGCTGCCATCCAGCGGCCCCCACTTTTTACTGTCCACCCACAAGAGTTCTGATGGTGAGCGATCAAATTCCATATCAATCCAGACCATAGGTGGTTCCATGCCTTCGTTGCTGGAGTCTTTGGGAGGATTATAACCCCACATGTTTCCATAGAACTTTCCTCTGCCCTCAATCCAGTTTACGCGGTTCATCGGATTCCAGTAGCCTTGCTGATCGGTGACAATGAAACTTCCATCGGGGTTAATACAAACTCCGTTGGCTGCCCTGAACCCGGTGGCAATGATATCAGTCCTGGAACCATCTTTGCTCACTTTCAACAAGGTGCCGTGCTGCGGTATCAGAGATTCCCTCGCATGACGGCCACTTTTGGCGTAATACAAATTCCCTTCTTTATCTGCCTGCAGGCCCATAGCGAATTCGTGGAAGTGATCTGTCACCTGGTGATCATGATTGAAACTTTCGTAATAGTCTGTTTCCCCATCTCCATTTAAATCGCGGAGCAACACCAGCTGATCGCGGCAGGTGATGTAGATTTTTTCGCTCAGCACTTTTATGCCCAACGGTTGAAAAAGCCCTGAAGCAATTCTTTTCCACGTCAGCGTTCCTGAGTCGTTCGTTAAGCCAGAAACTTTCCATACGTCACCATCGGTCGTGCACATCACGGCTACATCAGGGTCTTTCATAAAATCAATACCGCTGAATTTCATTCTCGATTTCCAGGGATTTTCATACGGAGCCGTGAGCTGATCCACGGCAAATAAACCATCCTCATTACCTTTGGTCACCGTTGTTGTAATGGTCTGTGGATAGTGAGTTTCACCACCCTTGGTGTATTGATCCAGTGATTCTGGCGCAGGAGAACGTTGTGCAAAATCAGTAAGGTCTTTACTTCCCGTCTGCGCAATGAAGAGTTTAAGGTTTGTTTTGGTGGAGCTTGAAATATGCAACATCACATAGCCATCTTCTTCTTTCAGCAAAGCACCTTTTCCTGATAAGGCTACATTCGTTCCGGCAGCGGCCACTCTCATTTTGAGAGTCTTTTGTGAGGGACTGATATTCAATGTTCTTGTGAATACAGTCTGTTCATTATTTTTTTCCACACCCAGCTTTTCCAGAATGTTCGCATTGCCCACCGAGTAGGAGATAATCACCTCATTTCCATAATGATATAGCCCTTTGTAGTTGGCCCATGATTTTGGCAGAGGACCAAACTGTCGTCCATCGCGTGCCGTAAACCTCGGATCATCAAATGTGCCTGTGACGGGATTAGCCCAGCCTGGTCCGACAGGCGTTTCAAAATGCAGTTGACCAATATTCCGGGGATAGGTTTCGTGCTGGTCGTTGAGCAGAATGCCTTCCCAGTCAATGAAGCCTTCACCAGTCCACCCACCGGCAACGCGCATCACGTCATGGTCAAAAATCATCCAGGAGTTTCCCGCGGATACGCCTCCGGGACCTTCATCCAGTCGCACCGCAATTCCTTTATAAGCAAAATTATTTTTCCGATAATCTTCGTCCTTGAATGGCGCGGGTCTTGGCGAATGATACCGTTTTATACCTGTTTTCTCATCGGCCAGTTCATAGGTGTTGATAAAGAAGTTACCATAATCCATATCCGACCACGGATGCCAGGGCTTTGCCTCGGGGCCTTTCGAAGTTCCTATCGGAAGTTTGGCAAGGTAGCCTGGCGTTACTTTAAAATACTGGCTGTCATTATTCTTCTTGATGAAGTTCTCGCGAATGTACACAATCACGTCATATTTCTCCTGGGGCGTGAGAGTCATCTGAGCAGGCATGGAACCATAGCCTTTTGTGAGTATTTTATACATCGAGTAAGGATCGTAGCCTGCCTTGAAAGATTCCGACCAGAATTTGCGCGACATAGGAATCGAGCCTTCAAAATCCGGATTGCCATGACAGGTGATGCAATTGTTATTGTAGATCAGCTCGCCACGTTCGTAGCCACCCATGTTAAAGCCATCGATTAATCCTGCATGATCAATGCTGGCTTCATTATCTTTTACATCATCATCAGACAAGATGTACTGAACAACAGGCGGAACATAAGCATCTGCAGATTCTGAAAACTTATGGGCTGCCATGGCAAATTCTTTCTGTCCCTGTAAAACTGTTCCGGTAAAATCTTCCCCATGAAATTCACCTTTAATCACATGTTCCCTTCCCCACATGGTAAAGCGGGCATTCAATGCATTACCATCAACGACTAAATTTTGTAATTCAATTATTCCGCTGTTGAATGAATTTAAAATCCCTGTATAGGAAGCGTTTTTCCTGGTTAATTTCATGGTGCCCGTCAACTCTTGCTTTTCCTGGGTAATGGTATAGTCCCATGAACCTTCAATCGGATCATTGGAGCATCCGCTAAAAGCAAAAGAAAGTGCGATCCATACCAGGAGGGTTCTATACTTTTTTTTCATAGTCGGTTTTTTATGGTGAGTTGTTTGTGTGAGTTGCTTTTCATGTATTGAATTTTAAATGTAACAGGAAGCTTTCAAACTTAATAACTTAAGGTAGCCAGATCAAGATGCTACCCTGCACCCACACTATCTCCGCTTTATCCCCGCCTTATGTTCGCCTTATCCCCGGCTTTAGGTGGTCTTAAAGTCGAAGCCGGTGATTGGTCCACTTCTCTACATCCCTTTCATAATGGGTGATGAGTATGAGTGTGACGGATTCATTCAGATGTAATTCGAGGTATTCATTCACCCGTTCCTTCTGCACAGGATCGAGGAATTGAAAAGGTTCGTCCAGCAGCCACAGTTCTTTCTGTGCAAGGAACAGGGAGATCAGCAAAACGAGCTGAAGCTGGCCGTTAGAGAGTTCTTGTAAGCGACTGGTTAACAGGCGCTCCATAACAAAGAAGCGAACCATCACATTCATATGGTCTTTTCCTGATTCATTCCTGGTGGAGAGAAAATCAAATACGGTTAATGACAACGTACTGTGGTCAAGAAAAGGCAATTGCTCCGGACCGAGATAGCTGATGCGTTTTTTAATGTCCCATATCGATTCGCCCGTACCTCTTCGCTTTCCAAAAAGAAACACTTTTTCACTGTAGGCCATGGGATGATCGGCATAGATCAAACTGAAGAGCGTGGTTTTACCCGAGCCATTTCTTCCGGTGAGTGCCCACCGTTCACCCCGGTTAATTTTCCAGTTCAGATTTTTCAAGATCACCTTTTCGCCATATTGAATTTTAAGATCTCTCATTTCCAGCACCGGTTCTTGCCCTTGTTGGTGTTCTTCACCAACAAGCACACCGGAAGAATTACGGGTAAACGCTAAAGACAGAACGCATCACGTGTGGGAACGGAATTCATTAAGTATTGAGTTAAGAAGTGAGCATGTATTTAAGTAAAAGGTAGAATTTATACATTCAAACCAGGGCAGAGCGGGGTTAAGTAAGTTGCCAGAAAAGTATGAATATTCCAGTGCCGGATTTTATGAATTGAATGGGAGAAGGTGTGATTTATTGAATCACTATCAAGATTAAATTTAGAATGTAAGCCTAATTTGTTCTTTAAGATACTGCTTTTCCACAACACAACACTCCGCACAGGGGCAGTATGATGAGAATATAGATTATTATTTCTTAAAAGTGATTAAGATCATTTTTTTGTAAAGTAATGTTTTCGACTTTCAAACTTCAATAAGGAGAGTTTGATTTTTTTAATAATCACTAAACATTAAATTTTATG
>CAYGGY010000028.1:0-60199 GCA_964349405.1 uncultured Ohtaekwangia sp.
TAAAATAATAAACCATAATAAAAAGGTCCTTATCCTTTTCGAGCTATTCATAATATCCAATTAACGTAATAATTTGTTATAAAGTAAAAATCAATTACCTTTGCATCACTTCTTGGAAAAATTCAAAAGAGGGGACCTAAAAGTCCCCTCTTTGTTTATAGAAATTTGATGGACGTTGTTGAAAAAATAAAGGCGTTAGCGCAAACACACCTGAATGATCCCAGTCATTTTGTGGTGGATGTAATATTGAGCAAACACAAGCCTTTTAAGGTTACCGTAATCTTAGATGGCGACAATGGAATAACCATTGATGACTGCTCTTTACTAAGTCGGGCCTTGTCGGAGGATTTGGATAACATCGATTTAATCAAAGACAATTACACGCTGGAGGTAGGGACTCCCGGCTTGGATCAGCCCTTGAAGTTAAAAAGGCAATTTGCCAAGAATGTAGGTCGTGAATTGAAAGTTCATAGGAAAGATAAAACCATCATGCAGGGCAGGTTAAAAGAATTTGCCGAGGACAAAATCGTGATGGAAACAGAATTAAAAGTAAAGGCAGGTAAGAATAAAGAATTTGCCCTAACAGAAATACCTTTTAGTGAAATAGAAAAAGCAATTGTAATGGTTTCTTTTAAATAGTGACAGCTATGGATACTTCAACACTTATTGAATCGTTTGCCGATTTTGCCAAACAAAAAAACATTGATCGGCCTACAATGATCAGGATTTTGGAGGACGTGTTTCGCAACATGATCCGGAAAAAATATATCGAAGATGATAATTTCGATATAATCGTAAATGCCGATAAGGGTGACCTCGAAATCTGGCGCTTCCGCGAAATTGTAGACGATGATTCTGAAGACATCTGGGATCACGATAAAATAAGTTTGAGCGAAGCACGCAAAATAGAATCCGATTTTGAAGTGGGTGAAGAGGTGGCCGAAGAAGTTCATCTAGAGGATTTTGGCCGTAGAGCTGTGACCACCGCCCGTCAAACACTGATGCAAAAGGTAAAAGATCTTGAAAAAGATATTTTATATCAGAAATATAAAGACATCGTAGGGGAAATTATCACCGGTGAGGTTTATCAGGTGTTGAGCAGGGAGGTGCTATTAACGGACTCTGAAGGGAATGAAATTTCTATTCCTCGCGGAGAACAGATTCCAAAAGACCGTTACCGAAAAGGTGAAAATGTTAAAGCTGTGGTTCACAAAGTGGACATGGTGAATGGCAGCCCCAAGATCATTTTGTCGCGAACATCCCCTGTTTTTCTTGAGCGATTATTTGAACAAGAGGTGCCGGAAGTGTATGATGGATTAATCACCATTAAGAAAGTGGAAAGGGAGCCCGGTGAGAGAGCCAAAGTTGCGGTAGAGTCATATGATGACCGCATTGATCCGGTAGGTGCATGTGTGGGAATGAAAGGTTCCCGTATACATGCCGTAGTGCGCGAATTACAGAATGAAAACATTGACGTAATTAACTACACAGAAAATCTCGAGCTTTATATTCAGCGAGCACTTAGCCCGGCAAAAATTGTAAGCGTCAAGATAGATAAAGAGAAAAGCAGGGTAGCCGTTTACTTAAAGCCCGATCAAGTGTCACTGGCAATCGGAAAAGGAGGCTTGAATATTAAGCTCGCCAGTAGATTGGTCAATATGGAAATCGATGTATTCAGAGAAACAGATGAATTGCAGGAGGAGGATGTTGATCTTGAGGAATTTAGCGATGAAATCGAAAGCTGGGTTATTGATGAGCTAAAGCGCATTGGTTTAGATACGGCAAAAAGTGTATTAAACCTCAATAAAGAGGAGCTTGTGCGCAGAACCGATCTGGAAGAAGAAACCGTTGATGGAATCCTCACTGTGTTAAAGCGTGAGTTTGAATAATCAGAACATTAATAAAATCATTTAAATAGCGATATTTGGGCATGGCAGAAGAAAAGTTGATACGGTTAGGACAAGCATCTCGCAAACTCAATGTGGGCCATAATACCATTCTGGATTTTCTAGCCAAAAAGGGGTTTAGCGTAGATAATAACCCCAACGCCAAACTTACACCGGAGCAATTTGCCATGCTTTCAAAGGAGTTTGCCTCCTCTGCTTCAGAAAAAGCAGAAGCCTCTGAACTTACCATTGGCGTAAAGCACATTGAAGTGCTTCCAACCAAACCTGAGCCGGAGACACATCGCAAAAAAACTGAAGAAGAGGAAAGCGTTCTCATTAAAAATCTTGGTTCAAAAGAGATTTTAAAAGCAAAAGAAGAATCCAAGCCAGAAAAGGTAGAATTAGAAAAGCCTAAACTCGAAGGCATTAAGGTGCTTGGTAAAATTGAACTTGAAAAAGATAAAGCCAAGAAAAAAACGAAGGAGAAGGAACCAGAGCCGGAAAAGAAAATTGAAAAGGTAGCTGAGATTGAAGTTAAACCGGAGCCCATACCGGAACCGGTTGAGCCTGTTAAAGTGGTTGAGCCAATTAAACCAGTTGAGCCCGTTGTTGTACAAGAAATCATCCCGGAAAAACCGCTAGCTCCAGAGAAACCTACCCCTCCTGTTGAGCAAGAAATGGAATTGATCAAAGCAAGGGCAGGCAGGTTGCAAGGATTAAAAGTAGTAGATAAAATAGAATTGCCGGTCGAGCGGAAAAAAGAACAACCAGTAGCCTCTTCCGACCTAAGTAAATCTGCTGCTCAGAAAAGACCGCGTAAGCGACTTCCAAACTTTAACGATCAAAAAGGCCCTCGTCCTGCACCAGGACCGGGTGGTGGCGGCACACACCGTCCACCTCAAAAACCTTTTCCTCCGCGTCAACCAAAAGCAGAACCTACAGACAAAGAAATTCAGGATCAGATACGCGCCACATTAGCCAAGCTAAGTGGTGGACAGAAAAAGACAACAGGCGCCAAGTATAGAAAAGAAAAACGTCAAGCCATTTCTGAAGCGGAAGAAGAACGTTTGTTGCAGGAACAGGAGTCATCGAAAATACTGAAAGTAACTGAATTCATCTCAGCCAATGATTTGGCTTCGATGATGAACGTGTCAGTAAATGATGTCATCTCTACCTGTATGGGATTAGGCATGTTTGTCTCTATCAACCAGAGATTAGACGCAGAGGCCATTACCGTAATTTCCGATGAGTTTGGCTATGATGTGCAATTCACATCGTCAACAGAAGAAGAAGAACTGCAAGAACAAGAAGAAGAAGCAGAGGAAGACTTGAAAGAACGCGCCCCCATTGTTACCATCATGGGTCACGTAGATCACGGTAAAACTTCGTTGTTGGATTATATTCGTCATACAAAAGTAACCGATTCCGAAGCCGGAGGTATTACTCAGCACATAGGTGCTTATTCAGTAACTACAAAAGGTGGAAATAAGATTGCCTTCCTTGATACGCCAGGTCACGAAGCCTTTACAGCGATGCGTGCACGTGGTGCCAAAATAACGGATATTGCCATCATCGTGGTGGCCGCTGATGATGATGTAATGCCTCAGACGAAAGAAGCAATCAATCATGCCCAGGTAGCCGGTGTGCCTATTATTATCGCCATCAACAAAATCGATAAGCCGGGTGCTAATCTTGAAAAAGTAAAAGACTCTCTTTCCAAAATTAATATCTTAGTTGAAGATTGGGGAGGAAAATATCAATGCCAGGCAATCTCAGCAAAAACCGGTCAAGGAATTGAAGATCTTCTGGAAAAGGTACTTCTGGAATCAGAAATCCTTAACCTGAAAGCAAATCCTGATAAGCAAGCGGTAGGATCAATCATTGAAGCCTCGTTGGATAAAGGTCGCGGCTATGTTACTACTTTGATGGTACAAGCCGGAACCTTGAAAGTGGGTGATGTGATGGTGGCCGGCTCAAACCATGGCCGTGTTAAAGCGATGTTTGACGATACCGGGAAAAAAGTTTCAGAGGTAGGACCATCGACCCCTGTTTTGGTATTAGGCTTGGATGGCGCCCCACAAGCTGGTGAAAAATTCCAGGTGATGGAAAGCGACAGGGAAGCACGAGAACTTGCTAACAAGCGTGGACAGATAATTCGAGAACAAAGTATTCGCACGAAGAAACATATTACCCTGGATGAAATCGGAAGACGCTTGGCGATCGGTTCATTCAAGCAGCTTAACGTAATCGTAAAAGGTGATGTGGATGGATCCGTTGAAGCCTTATCCGACTCGTTGTTGAAACTCTCTACTGAAAAAGTAGCCGTAAGCATTATTCACAAAGCCGTAGGCCAGATTTCAGAATCTGATGTCTTGCTGGCTTCGGCCTCTGATGCGATTATTATCGGATTCCAGGTGAGACCTTCACCAGCAGCAAGAAGAATTGCTGATAATGAAGAAATTGAAATCAGATTATATTCAATCATCTATGACGCTATCAACGAGATCAAGGCTGCCATGGAAGGTATGCTTGAGAAGGAGATGGAAGAGGTGATCGTAGGTAATGCCGAAGTACGCGAAGTGTTTAAGATTTCAAAAATAGGAACTGTGGCCGGTTGTATGGTAACAGATGGCTACATCAAGCGTAGCAATCCAATCCGTTTGATCCGTCAGGGCATCGTGGTTTATTCCGGTGAGATGACCGCGTTGAAGCGTTTCAAAGACGATGCGGCTGAAGTAAGATCTGGTTTTGATTGCGGTATGAGCATTAAGAACCTCAATGACATTGAAGTTGGCGATGTGATCGAAAGCTATGAAAACCGCGAGGTGAAAAAGAGTTAATTTTAAAATCCCAAGTGAAAAAAAGGCCTGACCGAAATTCGATCAGGCCTTTTTCATTTTTAAAGTGATTTATTTATTTACTCCGGGTAAGCCGGGTGTTGGCATTTGCTGATCCTTAGCGAAAGAAGGTGCTTTTCTTACTGTCGGATAAACTTCATCCAACGTATTTCCATCATACAACCTTCCATTCTTCATTACCTTATTGACTGTATTGGTATTACGAATATTTTCCAATGGGTTTTTGTCTAGGATAACCAGGTCAGCCAACTTACCAGTTTCTATGCTTCCCAAATCTCCATCCAACCCAATTGCTTTTGCACCTTGAATAGTTGCCACTTTCAGCGCATTATGAGTGCTGATACCCCCCGAAGCAATGCTCCACAATTCCCAATGATAACCCAAGCCTTGCAATTGTCCGTGCGAACCAACACCTGCATTACCATCTGCCTTCACTAAATCATTTACAAAGCGCGCGTGGTCATCGAACACATGCTCTTCTTTCATAAACCACGCTGGCCTTCTCCTTGATTTTTGATCGAGTTCAGATTTTGCGAAAAAGTGATTAAGCTTTGGATCTCCGTTTACATTTTCGGTGGCATAATAAAAATTCTCCGCCCACGGACCACCATAGGACACAAGCAATGTAGGGGTATAGGTCATTTTAGATGCAGCTACAGCCGTGATAAAATCTTTAAATAATGGGTAGATTGGAAATGCATGTTCATGCCCCGGATATCCATCGATGAGGTTGGTCATGTTAAGTTTGAAATCCAACCCTCCTTCGGTGGTTGGCATCAGCTGTTGTTCTTTTGCTGCTTGTATAATCCACTGACGGTGCTGACGATTGCCAGTGAGATACATCTTGATCGTTTTGGTATTGTAATACTCTGAATATTGTTTCAAGATATCTTTTGCCTGATCGGCATCTTTCAGATTATACATCCAATAACCAACACCGGGTCCGGTACTATAGATACGAGGCCCATAAATCTCACCGGTTTCTACCATGTCGCTATAGGTTAATACATCCGTTGTGGCGGTTTGAGGATCGCGGGTGGTAGTTACACCGTAAGCAAGGTTGGCGGCATACACCCACACCTGATTTTTATGAATGCCCCATGCTGGCCACATGTGCGCGTGTGTATCTACAAAACCTGGCATAATGGTCTTGCCACTCATATCCATTTTCTGAACAGATGCATCCACAGAAATTGAACCAGACGTGCCCACTTGCTTGATGCGTGCGTTTTCAATGAGTAGATCACCGCGCTCAATAACTTCATCACCCTTCATGGTAATGATGCGTGCATTTTGAAGAAGAACTTTTCCATTAGGAATATCTTTCTGTACGGTCACTTTAATTCTTATTTCCCCTGGCTTATAGCCCTCATCTTTTTTGTCATCCACTTTCTTTTCGCCTTCCTTGTTATCTTCTTCTTTCTTTGCGGTGCCGGTTTCTTTCGCTTTCTCTTCTTCAGCTTTTTTCTTTTTCAATTCTTCTTCTTTGGCTTTTGCTTCATCGAGATTGTAAGTGAAAAAAGCATTGCCTAATGAGTAGTAAACTGTTTTGCCTTGACTGCTCCAGCTAGGGAATTCGCCACCAAGTTTTGTGAGTTTACGAGCGGGAAATTGAGCCTTATCCGCCTCCGCCACTGAAATCTTAGGAACTTCACCTCCAATTTTAGGTATGGTGACCACATACACATCATTGTTGATTTTTGCTAATGCCCGATCTCCCTCTGGAGCAATCAAAATTACAGCAGCATTTGAAGGCTCTTGCTTTGGTTCGGTGGCCGATTCGACCAACATACAATGGTTCTCATCGGCAACGGATCCATATGTCATGATGCCGGTTACTTTCAGGTGTTCTTTTTCATCTGTGCCATCCCATCGAATGGATATCAATCCTTTTTGTCTGCTATATAAGTAGATGCGATTACTTGCTTTTGTGAAATGAGGATTGCTTCTTCCCCTTGCCTTTTCAATAATTGTTATCGGTCCGCCATCACCATTGATCCACGCTATTTCTTCCTGATTAGCAAATGAGACAGGTCCATCATCTTCTTTGAAATTATGTGCGCTGCCTTGCATAAACACGATCTTATTACCTTGATAGCTCCACACAATATCAGAATAAAGGGCTGGCACGTTGGTAAGCCTCACTGGCTTAGGTGCTTTTGTTTTATAATTGATTTTGTAGATGTGTCCGCCTTCGCCTTCCCACGTTACCCAGGCAAGTTGTGCTCCATCAGTACTCCATGCAGGTAATGCTTCCGTGAAGTTATTGTCGGTAACTCGCTTTGGAGTGCCCATCGGCAATTCCATTGTGTAAAGCCTGTTCAAGGCAGTGAAGGCAACTTGTTTTCCATTGGGTGAAACTACCGCATCACGGACTTGTGTAACCACCATATCCTTATCATCCTTGATGGGATATTTAAAGTCGGCTACACTTGGTCCCAGCAAAAATTCGGTTTCCATTTCAAATGGAATGTTAACCGCTTTTCCTCCGGCTACCGGGATGCTATAAAACTTGCCGCCATACGAGGCGATCAGATGTTTGCTATCAGGTGTGAATGACATCGCTGGTAATACACCAAGTGGAGCAATGGATTCCTGCTCATCGCGCTGTACCGGATAGGCCAACCACTTTTCGTCACCACTTTTTAAATCACGAATGATTAAACCAGTTTGATCGTTATGTCTTGAGCCATACACTAACCATTTTCCATCAGGAGAAAGTGTAGGAGCAAAAGCAGAACCATAACGAGCAGTCTTTACTTCTGCCTCACCGGTTTCGCGATCATAAACTGCCAATTGATATTGTGGAAGTTGTGCATTGTAATTCCATGCGTTTGTCCGTTGCGAATACCAGATATATCTGCCATCGGCACCAAAGGCTGGTTCCACCGTTTTCAAATTGTCTGGCTTGCTAATCAACTCTGCGCCCGAACCGCCATCTTTATGAAACATCCATAACTTAAAGTTGCGTGTACCCCGTGAGCCGATGATATAATTTCCATCTGGTGTCCATTCAGCAGATTGATAGTGGTCAATATTTGCCTTGGTTATCTGCAAAGAGTCTTTTTTATCTAATGAAACCCACCAGATGTTTTCACCACCACTTCGATCAGTAATAAATAATAGTTTTGTTCCATCCGGGCTGAATTTCGGATGTGAATCAAAGGCCATACCACTAGTGAATTGTGTAGGCTTACCCCCGGAGATGGGCATGGTAAAAATATCACCCATGAAATCGAAGGCAATGGTTTTTCCATCCGGGCTTACATCCAACGACATCCAGGTGCCTTCATTTGTTTTGATAGACACACGCCTCGCTACTTCCAGAGGAAGGTCTTTTTTCTTTTTAGGTTTTTCTTTTTTTACAGTATCGGCCTTTTCTTTCTTTTTAGGTTCTTGTGCATGTAGTTGAACTGTTCCCAGTAAAAACAGCGAAACCAGCAAAATATATTGTTTCTTCATGGAGGGTAAATTTATCTTGATAAGAATGATTTAACTACCCAAGATAGAAAAGGTTACCGAATTTCTATGAGTGGTGAAAAGGAAGCTCGAGTGCATAACATCAACTCTCCGCCACGGTATAATGTTTTGTTAGTTTGATCTTTAAATTCTCCTAAATTTAGAGATCTGTGAAATCTGAGTGGCGTAATTTACTACAAACTCGTTTGTTTTTTAGTCACCTTTCGGTCTACCCATTGCAACAAAAGAATGAAGGCAACACCAAAAACAACCAGGCCAGCGTAGGAAGATATGAATGTAAACACTCCGGCAGTCCAATGAGTATTTGTAAGGGCAAAGGAAACAATCAAAGCTAATACCATAAGAAAAATTCCGGCAACCATCCACCAATAGGCACGGTTCTCTTCTTTCTTTTCAATGATGGCAACTATGCGATCAGCAAAAGGAGGAGAAACGTGAAAGTCAGGTTCTTTTTTTAACACATCATACACGCGTTGGTAGGCCTGCGCTTCATCATCCCATTCGTTAAACAATCCTTTCTCAATTAGGTCTTGTAATTCTTCTTGTGTGCGCTTCATAGTACTTCTTCTTTACCAAGATACTTCCTTACCTTTTCTTTCAACAACTGCCGAGCCCGGAATAAATAATTTTTTACTGTTCCTTCAGGTAATCCGGTTATCTCAACAATCTCCGAATAACTCATTTCCTGCACATGATACAAGGTAAGTATCGCTTTATATTGTGGAGGTAGTTGGTCAATCAGGTTCATCACCATTATATCTAATTGCCGATTAGAGTAATTTTCTTCTACATTTTCAGTTGAAATAAATTGTTCTTTTTCGTCTTCATCCGGCAATTCACGTATTTCAATTTTCTTCTTTCTCAGGTGATTGATTCCATGCCGATAGGCGATAGTGGCGATCCATGTGCTCAATTTCGATTGAAAGGTAAACTCCCCTAACTTTTCATATACTTTCAAAAACACATCCTGACAAAGTTCTTCACGATCCTCATGGCTGTCGATAAGGCGAGCGATCATGTGCCCCACCAGCCTTTCGTTTTGCTTGATTAACATACGAAATGCCTGCTTATCTCCACTTATTACCTGTAAGGCCAGGGATTTGTCATCGATCATTTTGGGGTTAGACACGATACCTAATACGGATGTTGCAGGAATTTAGTTAAAAATTGGTTGTTCGTTTTCTTTACAAGACTCTGGCTACCGGAAACCGGTAACTTGATAATGAAAGTGGATCTTGTTGAAAATATTTAAATATTTTGCAACATCCAGCAAAGTGCCTGTGTCTTACGCGTTAGAACCAAAATTGAAATCTTTAAACTCACTAATTATGAACGCAGATTTAAGAGACGTATTAATGCCACTAACGATCATAGGGAGTTTTGGCGCAACCATTTTTTTCTTTACTAAAACGATGACAGATTATATTTTAAAGAAGAAAATGATCGACAAGGGATTTGTTAATGATGACACGCAGGCAATTTTTAAAAACCAGACGGGTGAAAATAAATACAGTTCGCTTAAATGGGGTTTGATTATTTTATTTGCCGGGCTTTCATTAATTATTATGGAATATATTCCTGCTTCACCTGAATCTCCGCTCCCTTATGGTTTGTTTGCGGTATCAGTATCACTGGGCTTTTTGATTTATTATTTCCTGATAAAAAAAGAGATTGGGAAAGAATAATAATGTAGGCCACCTGGTAATGTAGATTGAAAAGAAAGAATCAACGTATTGGACTCCCTATCTGACAAGCAACGAACTTAATTGTCGACAGTGAAAAAATTCGACCCACTTTACCTGGTTGATGAAAATTGAACGCTCAACTGTTTAACACAAAACCACATTTGATCACACTTTTAAATTAGTAAACTACTAAAACGGAATCGCCATGTTTAGAAATTACCTCAAAACAGCACTACGCAGTTTAGCGAGACATCGTTTCTTTTCTTTCATCAATATTTTTGGTTTGTCAATCGCTCTAACCATCTGTATGGGCATTATCATGCTGGTGGCCGATCAGATGACCTATGATCGATATAATACAAAACGCGATCGTATTTATCGATTGAATAGTATTCCGTATAATGATAATGGAGTCATGCACAATGAAACAGCCACCACTACATTGCCCATACGACAGGAATTACTCGATCGTTACACAGGTGTTGAAAAGGCTGTTCGCATCGTTCGTGGTTTTGGTAATCCATGGATTGAGCTCGCTCAAAATGTAAATATTCCCGTGGCTGGTTTTTTTGCCGATCCGGAAATCCTGGATGTCTTTGAATATGAATTGGAATATGGAGATAGTCGCACCGCACTTGTTGAACCGTATTCAGTAGTGCTTACCAAAAATGCCGCAAAGAAATTATTCCAACAGGAAAATCCGCTTGGCGAAACTTTTAAGGTGGGGGAATTAGGTACGTACAAAGTTACCGGCATAATGAAAGAAACGACTCATAAATCACACATAGTCTTTGATGCGTTGGCTAGTCTGGCCACAGTAAAAAGCCTGGAAGCTTTAGAAAGACGCGGTAAGGATTTGGAAAATTGGCATCAATACACAGCAGGTTGGGTTTATATTTTATTGGACGAGAACAAGCAGTCTGAAGATATTTTACCACATCTTGAAATAATTCAAAAAGAACACTTTTCCCAATTACCAAATCCAGACACGCAGAAAAAAATAAAATACTCAATGCAGTCATTGATGAGCATTACACCGGGTCCGTTTATTAATAATCCAATAGGCCCATTTCTCCCCTGGATGTTCATTTATTTTTTTGCTGGTTTGGCTGGTGTAGTCATGCTTACCTCCTGCTTCAACTTCACCAATCTTTCTATTGCCCGATCACTTACGCGTGCGCGTGAAATAGGAGTGCGTAAGGTAACGGGCGCCATGCGGTGGCAGATTTTTACGCAGTTCCTTTCGGAGTCTATTATCGTTGCCCTGTTTGCTTTGGGCGTAGCCTTATTATTTATGATTGCACTAAAACCGTTAATGTTAGAATTAAGCTTTGCCCACATATTGAATTGGGATATGGAACTTAATTACATTGTGTATGCGACATTCATTGCTTTTGCATTACTCGTTGGAATTTTAGCGGGATTATTCCCTGCCGTAGTGATGAGTGGATTTCAACCGGTGAAAGTGTTGAAAGGATTCTCAAGCATGAAACTCTTTTCAAGAATGGGTTTGCGCAGAGGATTATTGGTGACACAGTTTACCTTCTCACTGATTTTTATTATTACCGTAATTGTAGTATTCAATCAATTGCAATTGTTTTTGAAAGCTGATCATGGATTTGATATGGACAACAAGGTGGTTGTTCAACTAAATGATACTTCTGCGGAAACGCTTAAAACAGAATTATTAACATACAGTAACATTGAAAGTGTGACAGCAGCTTCTCATATTCCCGCTGCAGGCACCAGTTATGGCGATAGCTACAAGCGATCACTCGATGATAAAGATTGGATGAATCTTGATTATTTCAGCGTAGACGAAGATTATCTAAATAACATTAACGTTTCTTTGGTGGCCGGACGATTCTTTGATCCAAAGGCAGGCGAAGCAAATAGTAAATTCATCGTCATCAGTGAAATGGCCGTTGAGCGTTTCCATTTCGAGAGTCCTATGGACGCAATAGGTCAGGAGATTATTTTCCAAAAAGACTCATCAAAAATTCAGATTATAGGCGTTGTAAAAAATTATAACCATCAACTGCTTATGCAAAAAATGGAATCCATGGCATTGATTTACAATCCGAAGCAGTTTAATATACTTCAGGTAAAATACACTGGTACCTATGCAAAAGCAGGTGAGTCTATTGAAACTGCATGGGCAAAGATTAATCCAGCACTAAAAGTGGATTACAAGGATTTTAATCAGGAAGTCCATAAGCTTTACGACATCTTCTTTGGTGATTTGGTTAGCGTGCTTACCGTAGTATCCATCCTGGCGATTCTCATCTCTTGCCTGGGCCTGTTAGGAATGGCTACCTATACAACTGAAACACGTGTCAAAGAAATTTCCATTCGCAAAGTGCTTGGCAGCAGCGATGGTTCATTGGTATTTCTTTTATCAAAGGGGTTTTTAAGTGTTTTGCTGCTAGCAATTATACTGGCTGTTCCTGCTTCTTACTTTATTAACAATCTTTGGTTGGAAAAACTTGCTAACCATGTGGCCGTAGATATTTCAATAATTGTGTTAGGCGTCTTAATCCTGATATTCTTTGGAGTAATTACCATTGGTTCACAAACATGGCGCGCTACGTTTATAAAACCTGTTGATAATTTAAAGAGCGAATAATGAAAGTGTCAGCGTAGGCACTGATTTGCCTGACATCGATAAAGTCAAAAAATATTATTAAGGTAATCGAAATTGAATATCAAATGAGAACTCGCTTCCTTTACTCACTTCACTTTTTAATGTAAGCGTGCTATTCATCAATGCGAGTAATTTATTTGAAATGGTTAACCCCAGGCCTGTGCCTCCAAATTTTTTCGTGTTTGAAATATCTTCCTGCACAAACGCTTCAAATATTTTTTGTTGATTTTTTGGATCAATGCCAATGCCTGAATCTTTTACTTCAAAATGAACATTTACATACTCCCGATCTGTTTTTTCCCTTTGCATAACAGTGAGGGAAACAAAACCTTCAGCAGTAAACTTAACTGCGTTACCCAATAAATTGGTGAGCACTTGTTTCAACCTTATTTCATCTGCCATTACCCATTGCGGCAACGAAGGTTGAATTGCCATACGCAAATCAAATCCTTTTTGTTGCGCTTGGTATCTTACCATGTCTGCTACCTGACTGCATAGCGTGGATAAACTTACTTTTTCAACATTAAGTTTAAGTTTTCCAGTTTCCAGTTTTGCAATATCAAGAATGTCATTAATTAACGTGAGCAAAGTATTGGCAGATTGTGAGGCGATACCAACATATTTTTGTTGCGTTTCGTTTAGTGGTGTGGATGAGAGCAGATCGATAAAGCCGATAACTCCATTTAATGGCGTTCGCAACTCATGGCTTACATTTGATAAAAATTCCGACTTAGCAGCATTAGCGCTTTCAGCTTGTTCTTTTGCGATGGTAAGTTCTCTTTCTGCTTTTTTTCTTTCCGTAATGTCCTGCACGGTTCCTTTCAATTTTATCGCATCTCCGTTTGCATCCACCACTACTTTAAAAATATTATGCACATAACATTCTACTCCATTATTTCGGATAATCCGGTTTTCGAAAGACAAATCATATCCAGTCCGAATAGCTCTTCGTATCGCCTGCTCAACCAAAGGCACATCTTCAGGATGAATTTTCTTTTGATAAGCGTTTAATAACTCCTTTGGAGAAGTTTCCTCCATGTCAAAAATTTGAAATGTTTCTCGCGACCACAAAACTTCATTGGTTTGCAAATTAAATTCCCAGCTGCCTATTTTGGCAATGACCTGAGCCTCATCCAATCGGTCTCTTTCAACACGCAAGGCTTCACTTGACACGGTAGTGTTTTGAAGTTCATCACCTAACACATTAATGCCCGTAGCGATGGCATCCAGCAAAGTTCCAGCTTCTGAAATTTCCAACCGTTTTCCAAAGTCGTGATTTGCAAATGAACTGATTACTTCCAGAAATGAATTCACTAAATAATCGTTGGATTCCAAGGCACTAGCTAAAGGTGCTTCCGTTTGAAGCCTATCTGCGAGTGTGTTCAGATTTTGAATAATGTTATTCAATACAGAATCTTCAAAGTCAACCGTGATACGCCTGGAGTAATCTCTACGCAATAATGCTTCACTTAATTGAAGTATTTTGTTTAAACTATTTTCGTCCGTATCCATGCTAGTGTTTAGTAATTAATAGGCCCACTGCTTGTGAAGTTAAGGATTATTTTCGTTAGCCTGCTTTACCTTCAACAACCAGGCCATAGCATCTTCTTTTTTGGTAAAGAATCGAGCAGGAACTTTTGGCTTGTTGATTTTAAAGAAGAGATTGATAAGAACGGTCGTCAATACTTTATTGGAGATAAAAGCACCTGCCAATATTCCTTTTAATCCCCCCTCAGGGTCGCTCATGTACTCACGGGCTTCCTTTGTGCCAGAAATTATATTGGTGACATCTATTAAAAGGTAGGCAGGTTTATGGCGTGTGTATTCGAGTCGGCTGTTAACAATATCTTTTGCAAGATCAAGGTTCATATTGAGGTTAGCCGAATAAGAATTGCAAATAACGTCTTCGGCTTCACTCTCTTTCCAGAATGTAGCAAATGGGTATTCTTTCAAATCTCTTCTCTTCATCGGGTTACTCATTTATCATTTGTGCTATTATGGTCTAACTCCGGATTTCAATACACCCTTCAATTCCAAATTAATTTTATCATTCGCCTGAACATATACGCCTTTTTAACTGCTGTGACTCCAATCTTTGTTTCTCAACCGAAGGCATGGCTTCAATATCCGTTAATGTAGTGGTAGCCGCTAAAATAACATGGTCCTTCCCGAAGGTATTGTAAAATATGTTCTCCACTTTTTCATAAAGCGAACAGGCCGAAAATGCCCATAACGCAGAATATTGAGTACCGAAACATTTGGTATCATCTATGGCCTTTTGCTGCAATTGTTTTTCAACTTCAAGGCCAAAATAGGCGCATAAATCAACGTTGACAACCTTCTTCCCTTTGTTGGCAATGTTGCGGCTATTTAATGAATCATCTTTAATGCTAACATGAAATACCCCATGGTTCACTCCATTAGCGCCACATTCGTCAGTGGCATCTGTAAACTTGTCCAACATAACTTTTGACATGGCATATTATGATTTTCATAAACAAAACTAAGTTACTTTTTTCAAACATATAATTTTATTCCAATCGGAAGATTACACAAATCTTACAAAGAGTTAAGGTATTTTATGTCACGATACATACTTACCGAATAGTGAACACTTTCAAATGGGATAAACCGGCAAAAGGGATTTTAAGATTGAAAATGACCAGCTAGATATTAACAAAACAGGCACTTTGAAATTCCTTTGTGAGGAAATTCATTAATTGAAATCAGACTCTTTCTTTTAAGTAGTTTATTTCAGATTCAATATCCTTAATAAGTTGGAGTATTAATTCCGGTTTAGTGGTTTCAAGATGCTCCAATTGTCGGGTTTGATCAGCGAGTTTATTGAAGCAGGCATTAAGAGCCGTACCTTTCAATTGATGGATTGTATCTGCCAGTGCTTGAAAGTTCTTTTCCTCAAAATGTTTATGCAGATCAGCCAGACACTGGCCTATGCTTTCTTTTGAAGCCAATACTATTTTCGTGAACATCACCTCATTTCCATTGATCAAACCTTTAAGTTGGTTAGCATTAAAGTGGATATCTGAATGCAGCGCAACCGGTCCCTCCTCGTCATTTATCA
This sequence comes from uncultured Ohtaekwangia sp., assembly GCA_964349405.1. Lineage (GTDB taxonomy): Bacteria > Bacteroidota > Bacteroidia > Cytophagales > Cyclobacteriaceae > ELB16-189. Next base: position 15,636 of record CAYGGY010000028.1, read on the forward strand.
ATTTCACGGCAAGCCATTTTTTAAAAACTTGCAGGAGCGTATCCTTTACCACCGGCTTTGTTATGTAAGCATCCATCCCTGCCTGCAAGCATCGTTCCTGTTCACCTTTTGCTGTGCCGGCTGTTAAAGCAATGATGGGTACATGTGTTCCCGTATTTGCTTCTATTTTTCTAATTTCTTCAGAAGCTTCGTACCCATTTTTTCCGGGCATTCTGACATCCATAAAAATGATATCTGGCACATCAGCTATAAATTTTTCAACTGCCTGCAATCCGTTTACCGCTTCAATGATTCTAGCGCCTGGCAAAATATTCTGGAAAATAGTTGTTGCCAATAACATGTTTACCGGATTGTCTTCAGCAAGAAGTATAATGATTTTTTCTTTAGCTGAAAGTTTTTCATTTTCAACAGGAGTTGATCTTTCTTGACTTGTTGGAGGATTTGATAGCCTGGATAATGAATTGAAGAGCTGCGCCATTTTCACCGGCTTTGCAAGGCGCTGTTGAATTTCCAATTCCTCGCAGGCGGCATTTAGGTAGGTATCATCAGATGAACTGCATAGCAGGATCACCGGTTGTTTCTCTGTTGGAAAAAGAGATCGGATATTCCGTATGGTTTCAATGCCATTGATATCAGGCATATGGTAATCCATGATGATAACATCGTATAATTTCCCTGATTTTATTTTCTCAACAGCCTCCGTCCCTGATTGTGCTTCTTCGGATTCAATATTTTTGAGGGCGAGCATATCCTTAAGTATATGCCGGTTGTTGCTATTGTCATCGACCAGAAGTACGTTTTTTATTTGTTCAAGATTTTCCCACTGAACTGGTTGACCAACTTGAGCCCTAAAAGCTGCATCGAAATAAAAAGTACTTCCTTTTCCGACTTCACTTTGCAGCCTAAGTTTACTACCCATGAGGGAAAGCAAACTATTGGCAATGGTTAGGCCGAGGCCTGTGCCTCCAAATCGCTTAGTGGTGGAAGAATCTTCTTGTGAAAAGGCCTCGAATATTTTTTGTTGATTTTTCGGATCCACCCCAATGCCGGTATCACGAACTGAAAAACGAAACAGTGTTTCTTCATTTTCGGAAGAGAGCGTTTCTACTTTTAGTTCAACCTCCCCTTGCTGGGTAAACTTGATAGCGTTGGCCAAAAGGTTAACCAGAATTTGTCGCAGGCGGATTTCATCCGTCCAGATGAACCGAGGCACATTATGGGAGATATTAAGTAGCATCTCCAACTGTTTTCCATGTGCCTGAAATTTAACCATATCAGTTACCTGATCACAGATCTCCAGCACATCGGTCTTTTCGATTACAAGTTCGAGTTTACCAGCTTCGATTTTGGAAAAATCGAGAATATCGTTGATGATATCCATCAGAGAATGTGCCGATTGAGATACGGTATTAATATACAACTGCTGGGTGTTGCTGAGTTGGGTTTTCTGCAGCAGATCAGAAAATCCGATCACACCATTTAGTGGCGTACGAATCTCATGACTCATGTTTGCCAAAAATTCTGACTTCGCGCTGTTGGCTTGTTCAGCCTGCTCTTTAGCCTGGATGATTTCCGCCTCTTCCTTTTTACGACTAGTGATATCCCGAATAATGGCGCAGACGTATTCTTCACCATCGAATTTTATTAAGTTTGATGTTATCTCCACCGGGATAATTTCACCGTTTCTGCTGAGATTCTTCGATTCGAATTTGAATGATCCAAACTTTTTAAGATGCTGAATGATTCTCGATGTTTCAGACAAATCATAATCCGGAATAATATCCTGAACACTTAACTGTAGAAGCACTTCCCGTGAATAGCCCAACAATCTGCTGGCTGCTTCATTGGAATTCACAATGTGACCATCGGGTGTTATCCAGATAATGGTATCAGAAACACTTTCAATCGTCAAGGTTTTTAATTCAAGTGTTTTGCCTTGTACCTTCAGTTTTGCTATTAGATTGTCTTTAGACTCTTCATTTTTTTCAACCATCCTCTTCAATACGATAGCCGTGACTACCAGAATAGAACCCACAATAACAAACCTGACGTTGGTAAGTGGGTAGGAAGCATCGTTTAATCCTACCTGATAGTAACCATAACCAAAAAAATTATGGATGACATCATATCCCGCCAGTATAAGAAATGGAATCAACAGTGAAATAAAAATCAACTTTCTTTGGCTTAGCGAAAAAACCAGGATAGGAATGATAATATATGATAGCAGGTTTACTCGATAGCCAACATAAGTGGTCGTTTCAAGTCCAATCCCCTGGCTCTTGGCGTAGATAGAATAGCTTACCACTATGATCGGAAACAGCCACGATTGAACCACTCGACTTACCGTAATAAATCCAAAGGCGTTAATTAAGATCGGCAGCCATATGATTGTAGATTGAACAATTAGGCCCATGATATCAATATGCTGCTTGCCAACAACAGTCCAAGTGAAAACAATAAATATCAAGGGTACAAATGAATAAAAAATGCTAAGTCTGTTGCTTAGAATTAGTGCATTTTGTTCCGAAACCGATCGGGCATGTTTTGTGCCCAGGTTAAATATTGTATTTAAAATATGGTTTATTGAGTGAACCATCAAACGGTATTATCTGGTGCTTATCAGGATTGATTTTTGATCATTTAAATTGTTCTTTCTTGTTTTTCTTCAGTGAAAGTAAATTGATAGGGGTAAACCGTAAAAGCAACGGGTTATAATTTATAATACTTTAAACAAGTTAATAAAAAAGCCAAGCATAAAAATATTTTCAGGGGTAAGCAGAAGGGAAATCGTCTTTAAGAACTTGAATGCGTGCGAAGAGCCATGGCTTAATACCAAACCCTCCAAGGCCCTATTGCTTAAGTATTAAGACCTTGGAGGGTTTTGTTAAGTAAACCCGTATTAAAATGTTAAACGTAATTTACTTTGGGTAGGCAGGCACTTACCCATGATTTCCATTACTGTCAATTATATCTCTGTAAATACCATCGCTATCGTTGGGGTATCGTTATAGAACATTCAATGAACTCAAAATTGCAAAGTTGTAATTCGTCCCTATCATTAATTGTTTTCAGTAAGAACTATTTGTAGAAGGCTCAACGAGTTGTTTTCTGTTCGAATAGTTTATCTCCTGAATCAATCTATTATACTTAATTGCAAATTTTATATCCTTCGCCACTATGATTTCAAGTGTGATTATTTAAAATGCTTCAGCATCACAATCTCTTCAGGCTTTAAGAATCTCCATTGCCCACGGGTAAGTTCTTTTTTATCTAATCCTGCATAGGCCACACGATCAAGTTTTACAACTTCGTAACCTAAGGATTCAAAAATTCTTCGCACAATGCGGTTCCATCCAATGTGTATTTCAATGCCCAGTATTTTGTTGTCGTCACCAACAATTGCCAGATCGTCTACCATGGCACGTCCTTCTTCCAATCTCACTCCTTCTTTAATTTTCAAGAAGTCATTTTTTGAAATAGGCTTATCCAACTCTACCTGATAAATTTTCTTCACATTGTAGGAAGGATGCGTGAGTTTATCCGCAAGATCTCCATCGTTTGTAAGTAATAACAACCCTGTGGTGTTTCTATCTAAACGGCCCACTGGATAAATTCTTTCTTTACCGGCACTCGCTACTAAGTTCATCACGGTGTTACGCTCCTGCGGATCTGCGGTAGTAGTAATAAATCCTTTCGGTTTATTTAATAAGATGTATACCGGTTTTTCAGCTTTTAATTTCTTTCCTTCATAACGCACATCATCGGTAATCTTTACCTTATGACCCATCTCGGTGATGGTCTCACCGTTCACCGTCACTAATCCCATTTTAATGAGTTCATCGGCCTCTCTGCGGCTGCCGACCCCACTATTAGCCATGAACCTGTTCAATCGGATCATGTCTGGATCAGACTTTTGTTTTGGTTCTGGTTTGGGGCGGGAGGGAGTTTTTTCACTGCGCTCCTTATCATATGGTTTTCTCTTATAAGGAAGCCCAAATTCGCTAGTCTTACGAAATGGTTTTTCGTCACCTTCTTTTCTTGCAAATGATTTTTTCTCACCACCTTCAGCATCTCTTTTTTGAAATGATTTTTTTTCAAATCGTGGTTTGTCACCTGCATTAGAATCAAAAGAGTGCGTAATCGTTTTTTTGAATGGTTTCTCCTCACTGCCTTCTTCACGTTTTGCAAATGGCTTCTTGGTGAACCCTGATGGTCTTTCTGGTCGTGAGCCGCGTGAATCAAAAGAGCTGGAATCTCTGTTTTTAAAAGGCCTTTCACCACCTTCCTCTTTGCGATCAAAGGATTTTTTTTCGAATCGTGGAGAGCTTCCTGGTCTTGAGCTAAATGGACGCGTGCCACTTTTTCTAAAAGGCCTTTCTTCACCACTGCCCTCCCGTTTTACAAAAGGTTTCTTACCGAAACCTGAAGGCCGCTCCGAACGCGAATCGAATGGGCCCGATTCTCTTTTCTTAAAAGGTCTTTCGCTACCGGAGCTTTCGTCTCTTTTTTGAAAAGGTCTTTTACCAAATCGCGAAGGACCGTCTGCGCGTGATTGAAATGAGTCGGAAGATTTTTTTCTAAAGGGTCCGTCTGTGCCCCCTTCTCTTTTTTCGAATGGCTTTGAAAATCTTTTAGGGCGATCGCTGGAGTCTCCATCTCTTTTGCCAAAGGAGGGCTTGCTTGCCGGCCCACCAAAGCGTGAAGGTCGTGGGCGGCTTTCAGAGTCACCACTACGTGTGAAACTACTGCGGGGACGCTCATCATCACCCCTGCCTGATCTTTTCTTTTTATCCCGGAAGGATTTCTCTGCTTCTGAACGTTTTCCAAAGGATGTTTTAGTTCCGGTTGTTTTTCTAGGACGTGCCATAATATTTTCTGTTTAATGAGGTAATCGATGAGACAATCAGCCTCATGTTAAAGGTCGTTTTTAATTATCAAGTGTGGTATAAGAAAAACCCAAATCAGTCAGTGAACGGTCGGATCGACTAATTTGGATTATTGATTTTCAGGAGTTTCTCCGATGGTATTTACTTCGTTTGTGAAATCTTTGGGGGTAGGTAATTCATTGATATCATTGATGCCAAAGTATTCCATAAATTTTGGACTCGTTCCATATAACAATGGTCTGCCGATGGTTTCCGCCTTGCCCAGAATTTCTATCAAACCTTTATCAAGTAATTTTTGAATAGCGTAATCACAGTTAACACCACGAATATTTTCTACTTCAGTTTTTGAGATCGGTTGCTTGTATGCAATGATTGAAAGCGTCTCCATCGCTGAGGTGGACAATCTTTTTTTGGATTGCTGTTTCAGCATGATGCCAATGCTTGCCTGATAGGCCGGCTTGGTCAAAAATTGGTATCCACCACCCGCTTTATACAACATGAATGCAAAGCCATCACCCTGAAATTTTTCTTCTAATTGTTTCAAGGCACCAGCAATATCTTCATCAGGCACATCGGCATTAAACATTTCGGATAAACAGGCTTTAATATCCGCCACCTTGGTAGGTGAGGGAGAACAAAAAATTAATGCTTCGATGTGGTTCTGTAAAAAATCCATTGTATTAACATAAGTCTCTCTCCACTTTAATAAAGAGAGATTTTTTGTGCGGGTTAGTCTTTCTTCATCATTTTAGCCTCGATCGACTGTGTGGTGTGAGGCACCGCTATCAATCTATCTTTAGGGATAAGTTTGCCTGTAACTGAGCAAATCCCGTACGTACCGTTCTTGATACGCACCAACGCATTTTCAAGATTAGTGATATATTTCAGTTGGCGCGCTGCCAACTGGCTGAGGTTTTCTTTCTCAGCTGTTTCAGCACCATCTTCCAATACTTTCGTGTTTCCTCCTGAAGTCGCATCTGTACCAGCATCGTTTGTGCGGTTTAATGTGTCCTTCAAGATGCGAAATTCGTCACGCGCCTTCTCAAGTTTACCTAAAATCAATATTTCAAATTCCTTCAATTCATCTTCGCTGTAACGCGTTTTGTCTTCAGAGGTGGTTGAAGGATTGATTTGCTTGTGAGCAATCGGCCGTTGATTTACTATAGGAAAAATAGTTAACTGCGGAATTGGTTTTGCTGGTTTTGCGGAAACAACAACAGGTTTGGGTTCAACTTTTTTTATTTTTGGCTCTGATGCCTTTTTAGCTACGATAGCTTTTGGCGCTTCTTTTTTAACAACGGGTTTAGCCACCTTAACCTTAGGGGCTACTTTTTTGGCTACTTTAACAATTTTTTTAGGAGCTACTTTTGCGACCACTTTCTTAGCAGCTGGCTTCTTGGCAACGACTTTCTTAGCTATTGCCTTCTTTGGTTCAGCCTTCTTTTTAGCAGGTTTTTTTGCCTTCGCAGGAGCTGCTTTCTTTGCCTTGGAAGCCGACTTTGCCTTTGCTACAACTTTCTTGGTAGGTTTTGCAGCAGGTTTTTTCTTCGATTTAGCCATAAAAATATTCCTTTTAAGGTTTTGAAAAAGATGCGCAAAAATACAGGGTAAGGCCCTAAACTAAAAATGTAATTGAATTAATTCCGGCTTTACTTTTAGCGGCCCACCACAACCCCTTTTCGATAGGTCTTTACCATCCCGCCAAGGTCAAAAACCTCGAACCACACAAAATAATAACCCATCCTGGCTTTGCTGCCGTCATCGCGGTCTCCATCCCAACGAAAGAACCCTTCAAAACCCAGCGTTTCATTGTTGGCAATTCCTTTAATAAGTCTGCCCTGTTGGTCCACAATTTTGACATTGGCGACAAGAGCACTTTGATCGAAATGGTAATTTATCCTGGCAAAATCCTGACCGGGTACTGTTGGTGCAAAGATTTCAGGTTCAATGTTCACGGCATTTTCATCAATCACATTTTGAGTGCGTGAATTGGAGTTAATATATCCGGGTGTGGCAAATCCAGCCGCTGAGTTGGCTGACTTCCAATTATCCGGATTGTTGGTATGTTCGGTCAATGAAATTCGTTCCAAGGACACTCCTTCTGTGTCTTTGAGGAGTTTAGAATGATAGTCGTCTTTGTAGATAAACGAATCTATCCATTCACCTTTATCCGAAAGCACAGCGATTGAGCCTTCCTGATCATTTAAAGAGGGTAGTGATGTGTTATGAATAGCTTCCTCGTGAGTATTTGGATATTCATTTTTTATCACGGCTCCATTGGATGTAAATACCAGGTAATTGTTCGGTGACAGAATGAAATCGCTGGTGGTAATTATTTTCTTGTTGGTCACAATTTCTTCTTCACGATTTGCCAATGACCAGTCCTTTAGGTTGATATATTTGGGCGACACATTGATGATCTCAACAAAATCTACTCCACCCGGTCGTGGGTTAAACAAGATCTCGTTAATCAACACATCACCATGCTCGGCAACCTCCGGAACCGCAAAAGTTTGTTGATTAAAATCTTCCTGAATAAAATTTCCATTGCAATCACGAAGGTTGGTTACGTTAAGACTATAAAGCTGCCGTGGGCTCAAGTCTTGAAGTACTATTAATTTTATTTCCCGCAAGGAACTTGACGTGAATGATGATGTTACCACATTTAGTTGTGGAGTGAAACTAAAGATAACTGTGCTCAATGTCTTCTCCAGCTTTTCATCGAAGCGAAGTATAAGTTCGTTGAGGTTCACGGCAGAAACCGACAACAATTTTGGCCCGGTGAGGTCAGGTTTATTGGCACTCACCGAATTTGTTTTTCCGGGCGTTCCCCCCATGGCATCTTCCGAAGCAACCCAGTTGTCATCTTCGCCACAGGGATTGTTCGTGTCGATTAATTCTAACGTCCAGCCTCCTTCTTGCTTATCTACATCACGATACCACCCTAATGAATAATTCAGCGAATCAATTAATAGTCCGTTGTTGTTCTTGAGTGTGACCGACTCTCCACTGTTGTTGAGTGTTGGAAAATTTGAAACACCCAATGTGTTTGCTGATGCAGAAAATGACGAAGCATTTGCATTAGCACAGACCACCCAATACTCGTTGGGTAGAATAATCTTCGAAGGGAATATGGCTACAGAATTACCATCCGAAAATTTCCATCCATTTACGTCAATGGGGTTTGCACTACGATTAAAAATCTCAATGAACTCTGCTTCCGGCAGACCAACCTGAGGACTTGGGTCAGCTAAAATTTCTGTCAGAATAATATCTTTTGTATTCACCGGCATAGGCTGAAAAAATAAGAATGTTTGACTTGCCGGCACCATCGTGTTGCCTACCAAGTCTTGCACATCAGCAATTTCAAGCACATTGGTAACTCCGTTGGGGAAAGGTTGTGGAAAAATAAGCAGCACGGTTTTCTCATCAGGTTGAAGTTCGGCCACTATTGGGTTACCAAGATTGTTAGATGCGATGTAATGTGTGGTGGTTTGTGCCGAAGTGATTGTAATGGGTTCATTGAACAGCAAAGACAACTGTGTGTTTGACAAAACCAGTAAGGAATTCAACACTGGAGGATCCTTCTCAACCATAATTTCTCCTGCATAGATGTCATCAAAGAAGTGTTTGTTGAAAAATGTGGAAGTCGATTGTTGAATTCGAATGCCAAAAAAACTACTGGTGGAAAATGAATTATCCGTAACGGTTCCTTCCAATGTATAATTTGTTCCTCCTGAGGCATCTCGTTGGAGCGACCAGGTATCGTTTATATCACGAACTACTTTTATGCGCAGAGGATTATTGGTGCGATTGGTAACGCCATCTGTTCCATTGATGAGAATACTCACCACTCCTGAGGTGATTTTATATAAACTGATTTCATCCGGTGTGCCACCGATGCGCACAAAGTAACCATTGTTTGTTGCGCTCAACAGATCGGCCTGTTCTGAAACAAGATAGACATCAACAAAGTTGGCGCTGGATGTATTGAATTGAAGCTGCACATAAAAATCCCATTGTGTATTTAATGCTTGTGCTGATGGGGTAGTAATGTAAAACGATGAACTGGCGGTAGCCGAATTTGATCTGAGCTGACCATTGGCAACCGTCCAGTTGTTAGTGTTGTCAGGCGACCAGGTTGGGTTATTTAAGAGATCTCCGTCCAAAAAATCATCTGATACTTGAGCACAGCAAACGTATGCGAAACAAATCTGTGATAGTATGATAAATATTTTCTTCATTGGGTGATGTCAATAAAGTATTTTTGCGCCTCTTAAATTAAAAAATAAAATGAAATTAGCTGTAGTCGGTGCAACCGGCCTGGTGGGCCAGGAAATCCTGAAAGTGCTCGAAGAGCGCAACGTTGAGTTCAATGAATTGTATTTAGTAGCCTCTGCCAAATCGGTAGGTCAGAAAATAAAATTTAAAGGCAAGGAGTATGTAATTATTGGCATGGAGGAAGCGGTAGCCATTGCACCGGACATTGCCATCTTCTCAGCTGGTGGTGGAACCTCCCTGGAGTGGGCACCCAAGTTTGCAGAGAAGGGTACTGTTGTAATCGACAATTCTTCTGCGTGGAGAATGGACCCTACAAAAAAATTAATTGTTCCTGAAATAAATGGTCAGGTTCTTACTCGTGAGGACCTCATTATAGCAAATCCAAATTGCTCCACCATACAAATGGTGATGGCTTTGGCGCCTCTGCACCAAAAATATAAAATCAAGCGCATCGTAGTATCTACATACCAATCGGTAACGGGCACGGGAAAAGACGCGGTGCAACAAATGATGGAAGAGCGCCAGGGTATTACCAATGGTATAAAGGTATATCCGCACAAGATTGACATGAATGCCTTGCCACACATCGATTCATTTTTGGATAACGGATATACCAAAGAGGAAATGAAAATGGTGAATGAAACCAGAAAGATTCTTAATGACCAGACAATCGGTGTAACCGCCACTACGGTACGCATTCCTACCATTGGAGGACATTCTGAAGCCGTGAATGTTGAGTTTGAGAGGGATTATGATTTGAAAGAAGTACGTGAAATTCTGGAGAACACTTCTGGTGTAATTGTTCAGGATGACGTAAAAAATAATGTTTATCCTATGCCCATACTTTCTCAGGGGAAAGATGAAGTCTTTGTTGGTCGCTTGCGCAGAGATGAGTCTCAGCCTAATACCTTAAACATGTGGGTGGTTTCCGACAATCTCCGCAAAGGAGCGGCTACCAATGCCGTACAGATTGCAGAATTTTTGATGGAAAAAAACATGGTGTCTTAATTTATAAAGACGGCTTATTACATAACTTGTAAAAGGAAGAAATTGCAGCGCGGTTTCTTCCTTTTTCATTTCAAGTACCAACCACCCTTTTTACTCAAGCTATCATGAGTTGTAAACGGAGCCCTACCTATCTGTTTAAATAGGTGATCCGTGTTTGTTATGCCTCTTCATCTTAAATACTTAATTTTGCCAACCAAATAAAATATTGAAAACTATGAGTAAAGGATTAATAACAACCCTGGCTATTGTAGGAGGTATCATCGTAATCGTAGGCGGATTTTTCATGTGGGGAACAGGTGTCTATGACAGTGCTGTACGGTCACAGGAGAATGTAAATGAGGCGTTTGGTAATGTGCAGGCTACTTATCAAAGAAGAGCCGACCTGATTCCAAACTTAGTAGCCACCGTAAAGGAGGCAGCCGAAAATGAAAGAGGTATTTTAACAGCCGTAACCGAAGCGAGAGCGGGAATTGTGGGAGCAAAAACACCTGAGGATCTGGATATAGCTGGAAGGAAAATCAATACAGCTATCAACCTTGCCTTTGAAGCGTACCCACAAATTCGCTCTACTGAAAATTTTCAAGAACTTCAATCTCAACTTGAGGGTACGGAAAACAGGATCAATGTTGCGCGTCAGCGTTACAACGAAACCATTAAAGAATATAATTCTTATGTAAGAGGTTTCTTCAAAAAGATGGCCTTGAACATGTTTGGTGGAGACGAAGATTTTACTCCTCGCAAAGGATTTGAAGCGGCTGCCGGTTCAGAGAATGCGCCTAGCGTGCAGGATGCTTTCAACAAATAGTTGTAAGATAGGATCTTGATAAATAAAAAGCCTCGGCATGACATGCTGGGGCTTTTTTATAAATATTCATTTAGCCTGGCCCTAAAATAACAAGTGAATTAAAGTAGAGTATTCAACTTATTTTAAATGGAGCTGCCTGTATACATGATAGGAATATGACCCGCAAATGGTTGTTATTACTCGCACTAAATTTTCAAGAAGATTTCTATCCCGCACTTTGAACAAAACGATTGTAAGAATCGACACGAAAATCATCAAGTATTATTAAAGGCGAACTATTCTGTTAGGGCTAAAATAGCCATCCCCTGAAAAAAGTGAGGTTTATCTTTGTGCCTCCGTCCAACAGTATGAGACATGCGTTTTCTTGCCTGTAACGAAAAAAGCCTGATCGAATGTCGATCAGGCTTTTTTCAGAAGCTAGCCTAATTTAGGCGGTTGCGGCAGAAGAAGCCTCTTCAAGTTTAACCTGCTGTTTTAAGGTAACGGTCTTTCTGGCTTTATATCCACAATAGGAACATTGGTAGTGCTTCATCAATTCACCTTCTTCAGTATATGATGGGGTTTTAATGATTTCCTCCCGCATTACTTTAAATGTTTGGTAATTACATTCAGGACATTGAATTGCATGTAGGTGGCCAGAGTACTTTTCAATTTGCTTAAAGCCTGTTTCTTCATCCATCCACACATCATAGTCGACAGAAAACACATTCTCTTCCGCGATCATACCTTCATCTAAGTGAGCATCTTCCTCTTCTTCACTTAAAAGCTTCATTGGCTTGCCTGTTTTAGGAGAAATCCTTGGCTTGTAACGAAGCAATTTAAGTCGTTTCTCAATAAAGAATGGATAGTAAAATTTAAGAAGATTCTGAATGATCAGAGCTACCAAGATACCCATCATTGCAGTAGTAAATATGCGCACGAACACCCATAGGGTAGTTAATTCTACCACGTTAGCATTCACAAAAAAGCATGCGCCAATAACTAAGATGACTGCTGCAATCCAAAGATAATTGATCTCATGACGATTAATAAAATCATACTTGTTTTTGCTTCCACTGACGGAGGAAAGCTTAATGATGTACCCTAAAACGATAAGCAATCCTAAGCCCCAGAATCCAAAGGCCAGGTTTAAAGCCAAGTTGTTCCAAGCATCATACTTGTGGGGATCAACTGCCAATTCTAAATCATTCATGACATTTTTCAGTTTAATTCAGGATTTCAATTAATATAAATAAGTTATTTGTTTCTATTGGGGTTCTCCAACTTCTCAAATATATACAATTAACCACAATTTAGGATGCGTTGAGTAAATATTCAAATTCCTAATCTCTCGTTACCCCGATAAACCAAGCTATTTTATCCAGAGCCAAGGACTCAGATTCAATCATTCCCATATGACCTGTCTGAGGAAGGGCTAAAAATACTGATTTTAAGGACATTGACGCCATCTTTTCTGAAGTCTCCAATTGAATAATTTCATCCTTCTCTCCGGCAATGATAAATGTTTGGTAGGGATATCTCTTAAAAAACTCCTCCCTGGAAGGCCGATCGCGCATTGCTTTTGTGTACTCAATCAAGGTTTTAATTTGAGTTTGGGAGGAGATGGATTTAACCCTATCGATTTGGGTATTCTGTTTATTATAAAATAGAGATGGCACAAAAGTCTGAATAAACGGTGCTACTCCATTTTTTGTCACAAAATCCACTATCTTATCCCTATTCGCTTTTTTCTCTTCACTATCGGCAAAAACAGACGAGTGAAATAATACTATTTTTTTACACAATTCAGGATCTCTTTCCGCCATAGCCAGAACCACATAGCCACCCAACGAGTGGCCCACCAAAGCCGGCTCTTCAATTTTGTTTTCTTTTAACCAACTCAATAAAATATCAGCAATCAAATCGATAGCCACAGGCTCAGTTGGCAATGGGCTATTCCCAAACCCAGGAAGGTCAATTGAAATAACACGGCCATAATTTGATAGCTTTTTATCAAACCCATCCCAAATCTCATGTGTTTCACAAAATCCATGAATTAGAAGGATCGGTGTGCCTTCTCCCTGTTCGCGAAAAAATATATTCATTTCAAACTACCGCTTGCACAGAAACGCACATCTGCTTCACTGTCCGCACAATTCCATCAGGGTCAAACCCACACTCACGATGAAGATCAATTTGCTCTCCATGCTCAACAATCTCGTCTGGGATCCCGAGCCTTTTTATCTCTGCTGTGTAATTATTGTCGGCCATAAATTCAAGTACCGCACTGCCTATCCCACCCTGAATGCATCCATCTTCGATCGTAATTACTTTTTTGAAAGTCGAGAATATTTCATGAAGCATTTCCTCATCCAACGGTTTGGCAAACCTTAGATCATAATGGGCTGGACTAATGCCCTGCTTTTCCAATTCATTGCATGCCTCAATGGCATAGTTGCCGATATGGCCAAATGTTAATATTGCTATGTCTTCTCCGTCTTTGATTTTTCTTCCTTTCCCAATTTTTATTTCTTCAAATGGTGTTCGCCAGTGAGGCATTACGCCTTGCCCCCTTGGGTATCGTATCGAGAATGCCTTTTCGGTTCGGGGGAGCTGCGCGGTGAACATTAAATTGCGCAATTCTTTTTCGTTCATGGGTGCGGCAACGATCATGTTAGGGATGCACCTGAAATACGCAATGTCATATGCCCCATGATGAGTTGGCCCATCGGCACCGGCAAAACCAGCACGATCCAAACAAAAATTAACCGGCAGGTTTTGAATACACACATCGTGAATCACCTGATCGTAGGCCCGCTGCATAAACGAGCTATATATATTGCAAAATGGCACAAGACCCTGGGTGGCAAGTCCTGCCGAGAATGTGACGGCATGTTGCTCGGCAATTCCTACATCAAATGCGCGCGTGGGCATTTCTTTCATCATGATATTCATGGAAGACCCGGAGGGCATAGCAGGCGTTATCCCTAAAATCTTTTCATTTTGTTTGGCCAACTCTACCAACGTATGCCCAAAAACATCTTGATATTTTGGTGCTTGAGGAGTTTCATGGACCTTCTTGTGTATTTCTCCCGAAATCTTGTCAAATGTGCCAGGAGCATGCCAGGTGGTGGCATTTCCGGTTTCTGCTGGTCCATAACCCTTACCTTTTACAGTAACACAATGCAATATCTTAGGACCCTTTATATCTTTTAGATCACGCATTACAGCAACCAAATGATCAACATCATGACCATCTACCGGACCGAAGTAGCGGAGGTTGAGTGACTCAAAAAGGTTGCTCTGACTAAGTAAAGTAGACTTAATGCCATTCTCCAATTTCGAAACAATTTCCTGTGCATTCTTTCCAAAGTGCGAAAGTTTGCCCAACAAATTCCAGACATCGTCTTTCAGTCGATTGTATGTCTTGGATGTGGTGATGTCAGTCAAGTAATCTTTGAGCGCCCCAACGTTGGGATCGATTGACATACAGTTGTCGTTGAGAATGATCAGTAAATTAGTATCTGACACTCCTGCATGATTAAGCCCTTCAAAGGCCATACCTCCCGTAAGTGCCCCATCACCAATTACTGCAATGTGTTGTTTGTCGTCTAACCCTAAATACTTTGACGCGGTTGCCATTCCCAATGCAGCAGATACCGAAGTGGAGGAATGCCCTACACCAAACGCATCATACTCACTTTCGCTTCTTTTAGGAAACCCGGAAATACCTTTATAAAAACGGTTGGTGTGAAAATCGTCTCTCCTTCCCGTCAGGATTTTATGGCCGTATGCCTGGTGCCCCACATCCCAAACGAGTTGGTCGGTGGGCGTATTAAATACATAGTGAAGAGCTACCGTCAATTCTACTACACCCAAACTGGCCCCAAAATGACCACCGTAAACTGACACATTATCAATAATAAAGTGTCGTAACTCAGCGCACAATTGCACCAATTGGGCCTGATCTAATTTTTTAAGATCGTCAGGACTATTTATCTGCGCCAGCAGTTTTCCGGGTGTTATAAGCATTTATTATTGGGATTTGCCATTGATAATCCTATAAACAACTTCAAAAGGTAACTGTTTTGAATGATTTTTTAGCTCACAATGATAGCAAATTTAGGCAATTCTGCTGTCTGCTGGAATTTGTACGTTCATGCCCAAATTAAAAGCCATAAAATCCTCAAATCATGTTTATTTTTACCCTCGAATTATGATTATGGAACAAGAAAGTTTTGAAATACGGCTCCCCCTTTTTGAAGGTCCCTTTGACCTTCTTCTATTTTTTATTGAACGTGATGAGCTAGACATTAATGACATCCCTATTTCTAAAATCGCCAATGATTTTCTTGAATACATCAGGCGTCTTGAGACGTTGAATATAGAAGTAGCCAGCGAATTCATTTTGGTTGCAGCCACCCTGATGCGGATTAAATCCAAAATGCTATTGCCACGCCCGCAGTTGGACGAACAAGGCAATGAGATCGACCCGCGCGAAGAATTGATAAAACACCTGATGGAATATAAAAAATACAAGTCGGTGGTTGAAGAATTCCATAAGATTGAGGAAACTGAGTTGATGAAAGAAAAGCGTGGCAACCTGATGAAGGAACTTCGTTCGCTTGCTGAATCAACCAACGTAGACATTAATGACATCCCTATTTCTAAAATCGCCAATGATTTTCTTGAATACATCAGGCGTCTTGAGACGTTGAATATAGAAGTAGCCAGCGAATTCATTTTGGTTGCAGCCACCCTGATGCGGATTAAATCCAAAATGCTATTGCCACGCCCGCAGTTGGACGAACAAGGCAATGAGATCGACCCGCGCGAAGAATTGATAAAACACCTGATGGAATATAAAAAATACAAGTCGGTGGTTGAAGAATTCCATAAGATTGAGGAAACTGAGTTGATGAAAGAAAAGCGTGGCAACCTGATGAAGGAACTTCGTTCGCTTGCTGAATCAACCAACGTAGAAGCCGAACTTCAAGATGTAGATCTTTTCAAATTATTGACTGTATTTGAAAAAGTTTTGAAGCGTGCCGAAGAAGAAAAATATCGTCCAATTCATCAGGTTATACAATACCCCTATACCATAGAAGGACAAAAAGAATTTATCCTAAATGAAGTGACCATAAAACCCCGTGTTGCCTTTACGGAATTATTTGAGCACACCCACACACGGATTTCATTAATATTTAATTTTCTTGCCATCCTCGAAATGCTTGCCAATGGCTTATTGAGCATTCAGGTAGGGGAAGGATTTAATAACTTTTGGGTGATGAGGCCAGAGGCAGCACCAATAGTGAATTAAGCTTCTTCGAAGCGCACATTTATTTTCCTGGCAACGGTGTGAGATCAACGCGTCTAAAAAATATTTCAGCTCCTTCTGATTGGATTTGTATGCGGCCTTTGGCAGGCTGAACCTGGAATGCCTGGTTTACTAAAACACCATTCAAATAAATTGAAATTTCGCCTCTATTCACAAGACACTCAAGTATGTTCCATTCCCCAACCGGTTTTTCTATATCCTTTGCGCCACGGAAGCCAATCACATCTTTCCAGTTTGGATCACGACCATACCAGTTGATCCGATTGCTATGGATTGTTACAGGTTCGCCACCTTTCTGAAAGACGGGACTGTCTCCTTGTTTTTCAGGGGCCACCGGACAAGTAATGCTGAAATTTTCACTTCCATCTCCCACTACAATAAAGTCCCCGGTACCTCCTTCTATTATCTGACATTCAATGGAGTGCATCCAGATCCCTTCGGAACCTCCATCCTCACCAATCGAGTGCAAGAGTACGCCACAATCACGGGCATTGTTTACCCTGGGCTCGAACGTTTTTTCACCCCATTTGAATTCCAGGATAAGTCTGTAGTTTTCAAATTCTTTTTCAGTGGTGATACAACCCCACTCTTCTCCTGAAATGCGAATCATTCCGTTGCTTACGCTGAATACGTTCTTAGGGTCATTGTTACGTCCCCTGCTTTTGAGAAAAGTATACCAGCCATCGAGATTGTTTTTGTTAAACAATTTAATTGTTTTTTTGGGGGGTTTAACTTTCAATGGTTTGTTCCCGGTTTGTGTAAAACCTATTGATGAAAAAGTCAAAAAAATCAGGATAAGAACTACATTTTTCACTTTGCTAAAATTTATTTGTGTGATTTATAATATCCATGTTGTGTGATGACAAGTATGGTCAAAATTTAAAGGCCTAGAAAAGAGTTAACATCTTTTATCCAGCTTGAAACTTTATCATGCTGCGAAAGAGTCTCTGTTGATACCTTATGTTCCATGCATATCTTTCTGTACGAATTTTCTATGCCCAGTAAAAAGTCCAGGTGCTGTTGACCCGTTGGATTAATAATGGTGGGATAAGTACCCGGCTGAAGTTGTTCGTAATGCTGACCAAAATAGCGAAGCATTAACAACCCGGTAGTCACAGGCGAAAACAAATCAGGATCATCTACTGAAAAATAAAGCCCATTACAAAATTTTCCTGCATGACTGCTCCACATAGGCTTAAAAACATAAGGGTATGCCGTGACTCCAGGAATAGCCATGGCTTTGAAATCCGCATGTACTTTTGCGGGATCAATCCACGGTGCCCCAATAACACGAAACGGAAAAGAAGTGCCACGCCCAATACTTACATTCACTCCCTCGAATAATCCAGTAAACGGATACAACCAAATAGACTGTTGATCAGCCAACGCAGGGGAAGGCGGAACCGTAAAAGAGAGCGAACCTTTTTCGTATGAGAAAACTTCAAGGTTTAAATTCAGACAACGTTCATGATTAAACCATTTTGCCAGTTGCCCATAACTAAACCCATGCGTCAGTGGCATCCTCCACCTTCCTAAAAACGATGAACAACAGCTTTCCTCTAACAACGGCCCTTCGGCTAGTTGAGTATTACCGCTTCTTTGGTTCGGTCGATCAAGAATTATTACTTCCTTCGAATATTTGCTACAAGCCTCCAGCGCATAGCTGAGAGACCATAAATAAGTGTAAAACCGACAACCGATATTGGGCAAATCAATAAGTAAGATGTCAATATCGCTAAGATCGTTTTGATCCGGAGCTACTTTGTCGCCATATAAACTTATTACCGGAAGTTGTGTAAAAAGGTCTATTCCGTTAAGTTGCTTCTGCCCATCTTCTGCCTGTGAAGAAACACCATGCTCGGGTGAAAATATTTTCTGAATAGAAAACCCATTTTGTAATAACTCAAGTGCTGCAGGATTTCCGCTTTGCGCTAAGGCAGCATGATTGGTTAGTAGCCCAAAACGTATCTCCCTCTTTTCAAATGTTCTGATAAATTTATCTAAGCCGTTCAACATTTTGGGGGGTCAAAAAATAACTGATGGCTTAATGTGTGTTTTTAGTGTGTCTAAAAATAGGAAAGATGAAATTCACAAACAACAGGCTGTGACCTTACTCAGGCTTCTATTATACTGCCCTCCATTTAAATGACTTACCATCAATAGCCCGCATTGTACAAAGAATTCCATCGAGGTGGTCATATTCGTGTTGAAGCAATTCTGAAAGATCACCGCTCATCTTCCATTCGCACGGTTGCCAATTTTCGTCCACGTATTTAATCGTTAAATCTTTATGTCTTTTCACTTTCACCAAAAGATTGGGGAAACACATGCAATCATCCCACACTTCAAACATTTCATCACTGAGGAAAGTGAATTCAGGATTGATGAAAACAACTGGTTTATCGATGTTCATATAAATCAACCGTTTCATAATGCCCAGTTGGGGTGCGGCAATGGCACGACCAAAATTATATTTAGCGCGAATTTCTTTCATCACATTATCCAAGTCGGCCACCCAACCTGATACCTGTGAAAGGTCTGACTGCAAAACAGGTTCTGAAACCTGATAAAGTTGAGGATGACCGAGTAAGAGTAGGTCCTGTAATTGCTTCATTGTTTTTTGTGATGGAAGAATCTTAATGGGGCGAATGCTTCACTTGATTTTATATTAGTTTTTTTAGGATTTTATCAAGCAATCATTTTAATAAATTAATTAACTCGCTATCAGATTTTCTTACGGCAATGAAATTAGGACCGATGAAATCTTCGTGCTTGAAAGAGTATTCTCTGAAGTCCACTTCTTTCGGATACAACTTCCCTACGATATAACCATGCTTCATAAGCAAATCATAAAAATCGAGCAGAAGAACTTTGGTGGTAATGTTTATATACCCATACTCAAATTGCACCAACCTGATTTTGTTTTCGCTCAAAGCTTTTTCAAGACCTAATAATGCATCCATTTCAGCCCCTTCTACATCCAGCTTAACAAAGTCTATAAAATTGAGGTTATTCTGTTCTATAAACTCGTCTCCTTTTAAAAGTTTAATTTCAATAGTGTTAGTGGACATATAACCCGCCCCCTTTACATCATAAATCGAAGCGTGTTCATCAGAAGCATATTGATTAATGAAGGCCGTAGTTGTCTCTTTATATAAGCCACCTTTCACCGGCATAATATTATCGATGCCTGATTGTTGGAAAGCATCAATCATTTTTTGGTGCGTAGACGGAACGGGTTCAAAGGAGTATATTCTGGCACTTTTACAACTTGCTGAGGCTGCCTTTGCCCAGTTACCAACATTCGAACCCACATCGAGAATAATTGAAGGGTTTAGTTTGCTGAGTTGTTTCAAAACAAAAGCTTCTCCATTACTTTGAATATCGTGATTTCGGTTTTCATATAACCGGTTCATCGAACGTCCAAAACCGGCAAGGGACTTAAAAAAAACATTTCGTGTGTTGCGTTTAAGGGCTCTCTTTAAAATTTTCTTCATTATTCAAAAGTAAATAAAAAAACCAATCCGACTGTCGGATTGGTTTTTAAGGCATGATTGCCGAGAAGGATTTTAGGTAGTGTTTCTTATTTTGAAGTGTTGCCATTATCCACCAATCCACCCGTAAGTCGCACCAGATCTACACGCGTAGCAATGCTGTTGTACATGGCAAGATAGTTTTCAAGGGCAGCACGCTGATAGCTGTCTTGCACAATACGTAAATCAATAGCACTCAATGCGCCATTCTTATAGCGTTCATTGGCCAATGAAAGGTTTAATTCGGCAGCCTGCAAGCGTACCTGAGTAATTTGCACTAATTGTCTGCGCAGATTGTATAAATCGAAACTGGCTAGCAAATCGTTTTCCAAGGATAACTTAAGTTGATCGGTGGTGATTTGAGCAATCTTTTCCTGTATCTGTGAATTCTCTACTGCCCGCCTGATCTGACCACCATTGAATAAGGTAAAGCGCAAACCAAAATTCGCATAAGCGCCATAACTATTACCCGTTTGTGTAAGCGGCTTCAGTGCCGTTTCGTTTACCGTATTATAAACCGGCTGATTCGTATCTCGGTTCACAAAACCAACGGTATTCTCAATCGTATTACCAGTGGTGGTTCTAAAGTTCGCATTCAACCTATCTAAACTTCCATTGGCGCCTATGTTCAGTAAGACGGTGGGTGAATAATTGGATTCAGCCTGCCGGGTGGCATTGCGGAAAAGCTCCTGGCTGACATACTGATTTCTCAAATTTGTATTGGAGCGGATCATTTTATCGCGCAAATCTTCATAGCGATATTCTTCATTCTCGAAAGGAAGTATATCGGTGAGTTCGTATGTCTTATTTATATTTTCATTTAGCAAGAGATTGAGATCACGCATGGAATTTTTAAGGATAATTTCCTGGAGCAAAACACTGGCTGAGTCGGTCAGGTAATTATTTTGCTCCTGCAGCACATCAAATGTAATAGCGCCTCCTAATTCTTTTCGCAGCTTCACATAGTCATAACGCTCTTTTGAAAATCCCTTGTTTTTGATAAGTACCTGAAGTTGTTCTTTTTGTAACAGCACCGTGTAGTATCCAAGAATAATAGCTTGCACCGTATTTTCCATAACAAACCGCGCATGGCCACTACTAAGTTCTTCGAGTTTATCCAATCGTTGTTTGGACAGCCGAACAAAGAATCCATCAAACAACGTGAACTGTACATCTAACTGACCGTTTACGTTATCTGAAATATTTCTACCTGCTACCGCGAAAGGGTTTGCCGGCTTACGTTGTACAATGCTATTGGGTTGGCCTCCAATCAAGTTAATGGTAGGAAACATACCCGCCTGTCCCCAGTTATTGTTGTTCTTCGCAATATCAACATTCAGTTTCCCTATCTGCACATCAAAATTATTTTGCAATCCAATCTGAATGGCACGTGCCAGGCTTAATGTGTCTTGTGCATGGGATATTGAGATGGCGCAAACAAAAAATATGACAGCAATAAATCGATTCATAGATAAAATGAGATTGAACTTAATGAGTTGACACGTTGGCATCCTTACTGCTGACGTATGAATATATAGCTGGAATAACATACAGTGTAAGCACAGTGGCGAATGCCATTCCCCCAATTACGGCAATACCCATTGATACACGACTTTCAGAACCGGCACCCAAGGCCAACGCAATCGGAAGGATCCCAAGTATGGTTGAAAGACTTGTCATAAGAATAGGGCGGAAGCGCGACTCGGCAGCATCCGTAACCGCTTCCATCAATTTCTTACCTTGTTCTTTGCGTTGATTGGCAAACTCCACAATCAAAATTCCGTTTTTTGTTACCAGACCAATCAGCATGATAATACCGATCTGACTGAAAATATTTAATGTTTGGCTGAAGTACCACAGAGAGATCAATGCACCCGCTAACGCGAGCGGTACAGTAAACATAATAATAAGTGGATCTTTGAAACTTTCGAACTGTCCTGCCAGAATTAAATAGATGATCGCTAAGGCAATTAAAAAGGCTACATAAATACTGGAAGAACTTTCAGAAAATTCACGCGAAGCCCCATCCAAACTGGTGGTATATGATTCATCCAGCACTTCATCGGCAATACGTTCCATTTCTTTGATGCCTTCACCCAAGGCAACACCATTGGCAAGTTGCGCACTCACCTTTGCCGAAGAGTAGCGATTGAAGCGATACAATTGTGGGGGACTGCTTAGCTCTTCAAACGTAACGAGGTTATCCATCTGAATTAATTCTCCTCTTTTGTTTTTTACGTAGAGTGTTTTCAAATCTAACGGCTCATTACGGTCGGCTCTTTCTACCTGACCTATAATCAGATATTGTTTTCCGTCCATAATGAAATTGCCAAAACGAGATCCACTTAAGCCGAGTTGTAACGTTTGAGCGATGTCCAGAACATTCACACCGAGGTTTCGCGCCTTATCACGATCGATGGTGATGTTTATTTCAGGTTTATTGAATTTTAAATCTAAATCAACAAAAGAGAATTTCGGACTTGCATTCGCTTTGGCCATGAAATCCGGCAAAACCTTTTTAAGTTTTTCAATCTCCCCGGCCTGAATTACAAATTGAAGAGGAAATCCTCCTCTGCGATCACCGATTGTCTGAGCTTGCGTAATAAACGATCTTACGCCAGAGTATTTACGAACTTTAGCTGTAACATCATCTACAATCTGTTGCTGCGTGCGTTTGCGGTCTTGCGGGCCAGAGAGAATTACTCTAACAAAACCTGAATTAGCTCCAGCGCCTCCAAAACCAGGTGCCGTCACACTTACCAATCCCATTTTCTCCGGTACTTCTTCCGAAACAAAATCAGTAAGCTCCACCACATACTTATCCATATACTCAAAAGTAGCGCCCTCCTGGGCCTGGGCCTGAAGACGGAACTCACCGCGATCTTCCATTGGGGCAAGTTCAGAGGGTAGTGATGTTCCAAGTAAATATATCAGTCCACCAGCCACTGCAATAATTACAAACGCCAACCATCTATGTTTCATGAAACCCTTTAGGGATTTGCTGTACGTATGGGTAAGCGAATCGAAGAAAGGCTCCGTTACCCGATACAGCCAGGGTTGAGTTGCTCTTCGCTTTAAAATCTTAGCACTCATCATAGGTGTAAGTGTAAGCGATACAAAAGCGGAAATTGCAACGGAACTTGCTACCACTAATCCAAATTCTCTGAATAATCGGCCCGTGAGGCCCTGAAGAAAAATTACAGGCAGAAACACTGCCACAACAGATACCGTTGTTGAAATTACCGCAAAATAAATTTCGGTTGATCCTTTCTTGGCAGCTTCTATTGGATCTTCCCCCTCTTCAATTTTTACATATATATTTTCCAACACCACAATGGCATCGTCAACGACAAGACCAATGGCGAGCACGATACCCAACAGGGTAAGCACATTAATGGTGAAGCCAAGCAAATACATGACAAAGAATGCACCGATCAGCGAGATGGGAATGGTAGCAATCGGAATTATCGTTGTGCGCCAGTCACGAAGGAATAAAAAGATGATAGCCAATACCAGGCAAAAGGCAATGATGATTGTTTCCTCCACCTCAGCGATGGAAGCCCGAATGTATTCGGTGGAATCAAAGCTCATCTGGTAGGTGACATCAGGAGGCAGATCTCTTTTAATTTGTTCTAGCTTTTTATACAAGCGTTCTGATATATCAATATTGTTTGCCCCAGGCTGGGCTGTAATGGCAACCGCACAGGCAGGCACTCCATCTCTTCTGAGAATGGTGCGGTCATTTTCGGCACCCAGTTTGGCATATCCTACATCACTGAACCGAACGATGTTATCACCATCTTCCTTAATGATCAAATTGTTGAAGTCTTCTTCGGAAATTAACCGTCCCATTGTGCGAACGGTGAGTTCTGTTGATTGACCCTCTACCCTTCCTGAAGGTAGCTCTACGTTTTCGCGGCTCACTGCCTGAAGAACATCCGAGGGAGCAAGTTTGAGTGAAGCCAGTTTGATTGGGTCCATCCACAAGCGCATCGAATACCTGCGCTGCCCCCAAATGTTTACAGAACTAACACCAGGTATAGTTTGAATCCGTTCCTTAAAGTACAACTCGGCAATGCGCGACATTTCTAAAAGATCTCTTTTATCACTCCCCACCGTAAGGAAAATAATCGGGCTTGAGTCCGCATCAGCTTTTTCAACGCGAGGAGGATCTACATCGGGAGGAAGTCGGTTAAGAGCACCCGATACTTTATCCCGCACATCATTGGCGGCAGTTTCCAGATCTACTCCTAATTCAAATTCAACGGTAATATTGCTTCTGCCTTCCCGGCTTACAGACGTGATCGTGCGCACACCAGGCACCCCATTTACCGCTTCTTCAAGTGGTTCGGTTATCTGTGATTCAATTACATCTGAGTTAGCCCCTACATATGTGGTTGATACCGTAACAACGGGTGGATCAACACTGGGGAACTCGCGAACACCCAAAAAAGAAAAACCAATGATGCCAAAAAGTATAATGACTAAAGACATTACAATGGCCAGAACAGGTCTGTTAATGCTGGTAATCGATAAACTTGCCATGGTTATATTTTTTTAGTCCTCAACACTCAATCTAATCTAATTTCGAAATCTGTATTTCCATTCCCGGACGCAATTGCAAAATACCTGTAGTGAGGAGTGTGTCATTCGGTTTCAATCCAGTCAACACTTCTAATGAATTAGCCGTGCGAATGCCTGTTTCAATAAACACCTCTTTTGCTTTTCCGTTTTCCAGAATATATACTTTTTTGCCTGCCTGCTCTGGAATTACAGCCTCCGTGGGAACTAAAATTGCGTTTTTGATCGACTCCAGGATTAGCTCCACTTTAACAAACTGACCCGGTAACAGATTGCCTCCTTTATTTTCTGCCATTGCTCTGATCTTCAATGTTCTCGTAGCGGGGTCGATACGTGGCTCAATGGCATACACCTGACCTTCGTATACGATCAAGTCACTCTCGATCGTAAACCGGATTCTCCTTCCAGGGGCTACTTGTGTACTGTATCGGCCCGGTATAGCAAACTCAATTTTTGCTGGTGAGATGTTATACAAGGTTGCAATAGCTGTGCTTGGTGAAATATAAGCTCCCTCACTAACAAAACGTAACCCAATTACGCCATCAAAGGGTGCCCTGATCTTAGTCTTGGCAAGTTGTGTTTCAAGGAGGCGAATATCGGCAACAGTTGTATTTAATCGGTTCAAAGCATTGTCGTATTCTTCCTGACTGATAGCATCCTTTTCTAAAAGTTTGCGCTGACGGAATTCATTGTCTTCATTCAACTTGCGATTATACTTCTGTTTTTCAAGCTGGGCCTCAATCTCATCATCATTGGTGCTGATCAACAATTCCCCTTTACGTACTTTCTTTCCTTCGCGAAAGTAAATGGCTGTTATTTTACCGGACACTTCACTCCTTAGCTCCAAGGATTCATTTGGCAACACCGAGCCAGTCACGTTTAGTTTATTATCAAGCAGGGCAGGTTTGATGATCAGTGCGTCCACAGAAAGCTTACCGCCACGGCCACCAGTTTGCGACTTTCCTAGTGCAGATTGAGGTTGGTCTTTACCTTTAAATAAGTTTAGTTTAGGTAACGCAAGCAGGATTATGACAACCGCCACAACGGCAACGGTAATAAGTGTCTTTTTCATTGATTTAATAGAAAGTATTTGAATGAATATAGAAAACGTTTTTTTAGTTCATTGAGTTGAACCGTTCATGTAATTTCAACACTTGCGGAACAACCAGTTCTGATTCGTCATTCATAATTACAAGATCTGCTTTTTTGATTTTCTCTTCCTGCGACATCTGATTTTTAAAAATCTTTTCCACTTCCGCTCTGCTTCGATGAGGGTCACGCTGCAATACCCTTTTCATTCTTAGTTCATCCGGAGCAATCACCACAATAATTGCATCCAACATTTGATATGATCCTGCTTCAAATAACAGAGCCGCTTCTTTAAGGCAATACGTTGATCCTGTTTGTGCTTGCACCCACTGATCATAATCCACTGCCACTCGGGGATGTACCAATGAATTCAGTTTAGCTAACTTCTCTGGTATATTAAAAACCGTTTCACTGAGCAACTTGCGGTTAAGCGCACCCTCATCATCATAGGACAATGATCCGAATTCTCTTTTGATCTGATCGATCAATATTCCGTCAGTGGTCATTAATTTTTTAGCCCGACTGTCAGCATCATATACCGGCACACCCAACACCTGAAAGATTCTGCAAACAAGACTTTTGCCTGATCCGATACCTCCGGTAATTCCTATTTGGATGGGTGAATGCATCAATAAGTCAATTGGGTTTATCGATTTTAAAACTCACTGAATCGATAGAAACTACCCGCGCATAGATTGGCAACCCAGCTAGTGATGGGTATATCTGATACGATCCTTTCACCGTATTTTTTAAATCGAGAATTGCATTTACCTGTGATAGCCTGCTTCTTAAATCTCCGCTTTGAGCAGCAGGAATTTGAATTAATACTTTTACACTGTCGGTAAAGAAAGACTTCAATCTACGGGGTTGATTTACTACTCTGACTTTGATCTTCGTTTCGATCATCTCAACAGGGCCTACTTCAACTTTTATCCGCACTACCGAAGGATTACGGGTTATCGATACACTATTAAATAAAGGCACTTCGATTTCATCCTGAAATGATTTACTTACCTGTGTTCCATTCACAGGTAAAACGATGGTATCCGGTAGTGAGTTAACAATGGTTTTGGGGCCATCGATCACTAGTGAATCTGGCCTAATATCTATTACTCCAGTATTTACAAATCCTTCCCGGAATTTTATCTTACTTAAATCGATAGAAAGTTTGAAAGTTTTAGAGGTTTTTTCATCCAGGTGTATGCGCAGGGTATCGGTAACCATGTAGTTAATTTGTAGCCCCCCCAGCTGACTGGAAACAATGTGTGTTAATGAACTCGTCAGAATTTTTCGTGTTTCCAGAGGTCTTTCTAATGGGATTGCCAAATCTGGAAGTTTGATGCCTAATGACTTTCGAACTAAATCCCAGCCACTGCCGCTTACATTAATGCTAATATGATGAGGGAGTGGCGTGACTTCTGCAAATCGTTGGCTATCATATTCAAAATGCAGTGGGAACCGAATGGTTGAAGAATGGTTTTTATTAAAGGCATTAAATATCCAAAAAATTGCCGCTGCCAATAAACATAGAACGACCGCCTTCCAGTTTGTCCGGTTGAATTGAAAAAGATTAATAAAAACCCGAACGAAGTTCATACCCATACCAGAATATCCGCATCAACTGCGAGCGTTGATTGATAAAAAAACCTAGTCCGGCTTCTTGCCAGCTGCCGCTTTTGTAGAGTCCATTGAAATGGAGGATTTTGAGAATTTAATTCTTCCTCCACGTTCTACTTCAAGAATAAATGTGTCGTCTTCTATTTCTGCAATGCGGCCATGCATACCACCAATTGTAACCACATAATCACCTTTTTTAATTTCTTCCGTAAACTTCTTTTGGTCTTTAGCTTTTTTCTGCTGAGGTCGAATCATGAAAAAGTAAAATACGGCAATGATGGCACCCATAAAGAGCAATTGCATGGTCATTGAGTTGCCTGGTTGTGCTTGTAATAAAATTGAGTTCATAGTTAGAAATTTGGGCTGCAAGTTATTCTATTAAAACAATCATCCCAAACCCTGATCAGGATTTGGGATGACTTGTCAATGCCGTAATATTCAGTTGTTACTTTAAGGGGCCTGCGGTCTCTGCTTTAGGCGTTACCATTGCCTTAAACCTAAGGGTTGTCACTTTTGGCCATGTGTTGGCAGTAACTGTAATCGTTTTATTGGCTATACCTGGTTTTCCGTTACTGTCAAATTCTGCTGTTACAAAGCCCGTTCCTCCTACAGGAATGGGATCTTTAGTCCAGGTAGGCACGGTACATCCACAAGATGGTTGTGCATTTTGAATAATTAAAGGCGCCTCGCCAGAGTTAGTAACTTTATAGGTATAACTAACCTTTTGCCCTTCGGCTACAGTACCAAAGTCGTGGTCAGTTTTTTCAAAATTGATTACAGGCAATGGCCCTTCAGGCTTTTGTTCAGGAGTTGCTTCCGGAGTTACACTGGGTGTCGGGGTGGCCGCTATGTTTTTGTTTCCTTCAATTTGTGCAAGACGACTCTCCAATTCAGCGATCCTCTTTTCAGATGCTCGATCTTTGCAACTCATTATCAAAACAGCCAGAGCCAATACAGACATTAATTTGATTGCTACCTTCATATACTTGCTATTAATTTTTTTCAAAAAGTATTTGGAATCAAAACTATAAGTAAGACAGGTGTTTTTCTATTTTCCTGTCAACCTTAACATTTCATTAACTGTTCTTGGTTCCACGGATTTGCTCTAAAAGTTCATCCACATCATCCAACAGGCGTTGCGCTTTATCTTTGGCTTCTGACACAACCTTTTGGCCTTGTGATTTGGCCTCCGAGGTCAGTGGTGATTCCTTCCCTGAAACTACATCAGCCACAAATTCTTCCAGAATCTTTTTATACTTATCCAATTGAAAGGAAAGTTTCTCCCGTGTGTTTGTTCCCTTGTCGGGAGCATACAAGATCCCTAAAATTGCTCCCGCTGCCGCACCGGCAAGAAAAGCCATTAATGCATTACTTCCTTTTTTGCTCATAGCCTATACCATTAATCGAATGCAAAGATATAATTTCCAACACTAAATTAATAGACAATTGCGCAACCATCCGTCAAAGATTAATGCCGGTTATTTATTGTCTATAAGTCCGCGGCCACTCTTTTTAATATCACCAGTTTCCTTCATGGATTTAGAGATCACATCCAATATCCCATTAATAAACTGCCTGCTTTTGGGTGTACTGTATTCTTTTGTTAGTTCAATATATTCATTGATCGTAACTTTTATGGGTATGTTCGGGAAGTGTATCATTTCGGTCATTGCCATTTCTATGATCACCCGGTCTGTAAGAGGTAATCGGTCAACTTCCCAGTTTTTTGTGTTTTTGGCAATTAACTGTTTGTATTTTTCATCCAATTCGATGGTATACTTAAACAGTCTTTCAATGAAGCTTTTATCATCTTCCCAATCCAGAGAAAGTTTTTGAATTTCAATTTTGCCATCCACGAAGGACTTGATTGTTTTGTCAACCAAGCTGCGAACAATAATTTTATCCTCAGCCCACCGGATATCTTGTTCTTCGAAGAAATCATTGATGGGTCCTGCACCCAGAATCAATTTCTTTACCACGTGACGCATCAACTCCTTCTGACCTTCCTCATTGACCTCTTTAGAGGCAATAAATTCCAAATACTGTTTATCATCTTTTAAGATTTCGCGAAACCAGCTCCTCACCTTGTCTTTATTTTTCAGCCAGCCCGAGTCAGAACGAAGCAACTCCCGTTGTAATTCTTCGTTTTTTGATATCGCGGCTATCCAGGGGTGATTTACAAAATTGGAATGATTCACTTTTTTTTCCACTGCCGCTAGTTCGGCAAATTCGGTGAGCAGGCTCAGTACGCTGTGATATAGATGAGAGAGTTTCTCTATTTCAAGGAGGCTGTTTTTGGCAAGAAAGTCTTGATCTTTTTTTACCTGCTGATGGAAAATACGCAACGCTTCTTCTGCCACCTTGCTTACTTTTTCTTCAGCTTCAGAAGGTGGAGTATCTCCTTTAAAAATTTTTTCAAAATATTGAATGGACTCTTTTTTCTGCTTTCGCAGCAGGTCTTTGTCTTGCACCTCCATAGAATTTAAATCGGGTGCGAATCGCTCATCGATGAAATCAAGCGCTAATGTATGGTTGGCTTCCTTGCATTGATCAAAAGCAAAGAGCGTTTGCATGATCTTGATCCGGAGGGTGCGTCTGTTAAGCATGTGTAAAGAACGTAGTTAGTAGCTACAAAATTACACATACCAATTGAAACAAGAAAAGACGACCCAAATTCACTTGGGATTAACTACTTTTGTTCGCTTTATTTTCAATAATATAGTTACCTGTTATTAATAACTCTTTGAATAAACTAACGGTTGAAAGGATGGTGATCAAAACAATATTCTTTCGCGTCACCAAATAGGAGCCTCATATTATTCTTATTAAAGCCAGATAGACGAAACAATAATCCTTCATGAAGGAGCTTAAATACCTCAACAAATATTTAGTTAAATACAAGTGGCACCTGATCCTGGGGCTTTTGTTTGTAATTATCTCCAACTTGTTCCAGATTTTTCCGGCACAAATGGTACGCTATTCTATTGACCTGGTAGTGGATAATATCCGCGTTTACCGGTCTTTTACAGAAAGTAATATTCAAAATGATTTCTTTAAAATTTTTGCGAGCGGCATTCTATTGTATGCCGGGTTAATATTGGCCATGGCTCTTTTACGTGGGTTGTTCCTTTATTTTGTGAGGCAAACCTTAATTGTAATGAGTCGATTGATAGAATATGATTTAAAGAATGAAATCTTTGATCATTATCAGATACTTCCCCTCAGTTTTTATCGCAGAAACAATACCGGTGATTTAATGAATCGCATTAGCGAAGATGTCAGTCGCGTGCGCATGTATCTCGGGCCATCCATCATGTACGGCCTTCAGTTGGTAACCTTGTTTGCCATGTTGATACCCATCATGTTTTCAATTAGCTCCAAACTAACCTGGTATGCACTTCTTCCATTGCCGATCCTATCCATCAGTATCTTTTATGTAAACACCATCATAGAATATCGTTCGGAAGAAATTCAGAAGAGCCAATCGCGATTGAGCACCTTTGTGCAGGAGGCTTTTTCAGGAATTCGTGTGTTGAAATCGTTCACACGGGAAAATGAGTCTGTGAAGAATTTCGCCAATGAAAGCAATGAGTATAAAAGGCAATCGCTAAAACTTACACGTGTTCAGGCTTTATTCTTTCCGCTCATCATGGGATTGATTGGATTAAGCACCATCCTTACCGTGTATGCCGGTAGTGTAGAAGTGATAAACGGCTCCCTCACGTTTGGCAATATTGCAGAATTTATCATCTATGTAAACTTACTCACATGGCCCGTTGCTTCCTTGGGCTGGACAATCAGCCTTGTGCAACGGGCAGAAGCTTCTCAAAAAAGAATCAACGAATTTCTTAAAATCAAGACAGACATCATTTCAGAAAAGAACCTATCCAAAGTAATACAGGGAAAAATTGAATTTGATAATGTCTCAATGGTGTATCCTGACACAGGTATTCAAGCGTTGAAAAAAATCTCATTTAAAATTGAACAGGGAGAATCCCTTGCCATTATCGGAACTACCGGTTCAGGGAAAAGTACAATAGCCAATCTGATCAGTCGCTTGTATGATGTTACCGAAGGTGAGATCAGAATTGATAATATTCCTCTAAAAGATTATAGCCTGCAAAATTTGAGAAGCCAAACGGGAGTTGTGCCACAAGATGTTTTTCTTTTTAGCGATACCATCTTCAATAATATCGCCTTTGGTCTTACTTCCCCCGATGAGAGTAAAGTGATTCAAGCGGCCAAGGACTCAGACGTTTATACCAATATCACCGCTTTTCCACTTGGCTTTAATACACGCGTGGGTGAGCGCGGTATCACACTTTCTGGCGGACAAAAGCAGCGCGTGTCAATTGCACGGGCGGTGGCTCGCGAGCCTAAAATTTTAATTTTAGATGACGCCTTATCAGCCGTGGATACCAAAACAGAAAACACCATTCTCAACAGCATGAAAAGAATCATGCAGAATCGTACGAGTATCATTATTTCACACCGGGTTTCTTCTGCCAAATTGGCTAACAAAATAATTGTGCTTCACGATGGGGCGATCATTGAAGAAGGAACACATGAAAATCTGTTACTGAAAAAAGGTGCTTATCAGGAATTGTACGATAAGCAAATGCAGGTGGATGAAGTCGAATAGGTTTTAGCGTTTTTAATTGATTTACAGATCTTAAAAGACATACCGTAAGCCTACGCCACCCTGAAATCTATTGTAGCCCGGATCTAATGACACGTCAGAAAACCATTCTATTTCTATAAAGGCAGAAATAGGTATCGAGAAATAGGCATATTCAAAACCCAATACCCCTACAGGGCCATGCGTATAGCGATTATAAATAACCGTTCCAGTTTTAGGTCCACCTCCGCCTGGCGAGGCATCAATGAATAAATAATCATACTTGATGTTGGCGCTCCTCCACTGCCAGCCTAATCCGGCATAAACCTGAAGCCCTTTAGATATTTTTTCAGCGTCCCATTGATAGAGAAACTTGCCTTCCATAAATATATTCGATGTTACCTTATGAGATAGCTGCTGAATGGTTTGAAAGGCTGTAAGCGTATCAGGCATATAATCTATGAATGAATTGCTATAATATTCGCTGTATAGCCCACTGGCTGTTTTGCCTACATCCAGCGATAGCGCTAAACTCCTGCTGGCATAAAATTTATACGTGAGGGCAAATGGGTCTCCTAGTTTAATGCCAATTCCCTGGTAGGGATATCGGCTTTCATTAAAAATGGGGCAAATAATGGAAGCTTTATTGGGTCTTGAATTTGGAGCATGAGAAAATTTGCTCTTCGGGTGCTTTTTTGATTGAGCATAACCAGATTGTGTCATACCCAGACCTCCGGCAATTAAAAACATGAGTGCAATAGCAAAACGCATCAAAGCAAATATAACTGTTTTAGCCAAACGTTTGGATGAACGGTAGTGCCGGGGTAAAATATTAAACCACTTCTTTGTATTGCATCTTATGGAGTTGGGCGTAGTGGCCTTCTTTTAATAAAAGGGTTTCATGAGTACCTTGCTCCTTGATTTCGCCATGGTCCAACACAAGGATTTTATTTGCTTTCTGAATAGTTGACAACCTATGTGCGATCACAATGGAGGTTCGGTTACGCATCATCTTTGAAATTGCTTCCTGAATCATTTCTTCCGTCTCACTATCGACAGAAGAGGTGGCTTCATCCAATACCAAAATCTTAGGATCATACACCATGGCTCTAATAAATGAAAGAAGTTGTCGTTGTCCAACCGATAGTGTAGATCCTCGCTCCATCACATTATAATTTAGCCCCCCGGGCAAGCGGTCGATGAACGTGCGGGCACCAACCTGATTGGCCGCATTTAAAATCATTTCATCGGTTACTTCCGGATTGCCAAGCGTGATGTTGTTACGGATCGTATCACTAAACAAAAATACGTCTTGCAAAACAACACCAATATTTTTACGTAAACTGCCCAGGTCGTACTCCTTAATATCTACCTCATCCACACGAATAGCCCCTCTATTTATTTCGTAGAAGCGGTTTAGTAAATTGATGATCGATGACTTACCTGCTCCGGTAGCCCCCACCAAGGCAATGGTTTCTCCTGCTTTGATTTGTAAGTTTATATCTTTCAATACATAGTCGGCATCATTGTAGGCAAACCAAACATGATCAAATGTAACCTCACCTTTTACATGATCTGTTTTATGTGGGCCGTTAGTCATTATGTCCGTTTTGTCATCCAATAAATCGATAATACGAGCGGAACTAACAATTCCCATCTGTAAGGTATTGTAACGATCCGCCACCATTCTAATAGGACGGAAAAACATTTGAATGTACATGATAAAGGCTGTTAGCTTACCTACGGTGATGCCGGTTTGTTCAAAGTGGATTACTCCCTTTGCCCCATACCACACCAACAACCCTATACCCATAGCGGCAATAATTTCTGCCACCGGAAAATAGATAGAATAATACAACACGGAACGCAGGTTTGCGTCCCGATGCTCCCGATTGATCTCGTCAAATTTTTCAAATTCCTTCTTTTCGCTACCGAACATTTGAACAATGTTCATTCCCGTAAGATGCTCTTGTACAAATGAATTCAAATTCGCTACAGCATTGCGCACATCGTTGAATGCCACCTTTATTTTTTCTTTAAACACATAGGTGGACAATACCATAAGTGGTATCGAGGAAAGAGATACCAAAGCTAGTCTCCAATCTTCCCAGAACATAAAGGCAAGAATAAATACGATCTGAAGAAGGTCACCCGCCATGGCAGCAAGCCCTTCGCTAAATACATCGGCTAATGTTTCAACATCCGAAATGGTTCTTGTTACCAACCGACCAATAGGTGTTTTATCAAAAAACTTCAGGCGCAGACTAATGATATGCTCATAAAGTTTAATTCGAATATCGCGAATAACAAACTGGCCTATACGACCTGAAACATACGTGTGTGCATATTGGGCTACGGACTGAATGACCAACAACACCAGCAGTAGTATGATAACATTTACCATACTCCAGTATTTTCCTAACGCCACATGTTCGTCCAGTGTATATTGAATAAGCTTTGCCCTCACCGGAGTAAGAAATCCAAGAAGTATGGTAAGGAAAACCACCAGGTAAAATCTTCCCTTATAAGGCTTTATAAATTGCATGATACGGCTCAACACCGTCCAGTCGATAATATTTCCGCTTTTAACTTTCTCCTTTTCCATTCTTTATCCTCCTGAAGAGGAACTATTAATTAAAAATTGATTTGGGGTATTTTACGTGCGTCAGGTACAAGCCTTCCGGTGGCGCATTCATACCGGCTTTCTTTCTGTCTTTACTCTTTAAAATATCCTGAAATTGTTTTACCGTTAACTTTTCATTGCCCACATCCAATAAAGTTCCAACAATTGCCCTCACCATACCCCTTAAAAACCGATTGGCGGTGATCGTAAAAACCAAAACATCACCCTTTTGATTCCATGTGGCTTGTTTAATGTCGCAAATAAAGTGATTCACATCCGTTTTTACTTTACTGAAACATTCAAAGTCATGCTCCCCAATCAGTAACACTGATGCCCGCTCCATGTTCACCAAATTCAGATCGCGAAAAAAATAATGGGCATATCCAACCAATAGAGGGTCTTTTACTCGAGTAATTTTATACTGATAGGAGCGCTCTATGGCATTATAACGGGCGTGCGCATCGGCTTTGACTGACTGTATATTTTTAATGGCAATGTCTTTGGGAAGAAAGGCATTGAGGCGATGAACTAAATCTGCCAACGCAAAATCCTTTTCTATATCGGCATGAAAAAACTGCTGGACACAATGTACGCCTGCATCCGTGCGGCCACTTCCTACAATGGAGATTTCCTGTCTGAAGAGTTTACTCAGCGCATCCTCCACCACTTGCTGAACACCAATGGCATTCTTTTGATTTTGCCAACCATGATACTGTGTGCCGTTATAACTGATTTCGAAGAAGTACCTCATCTTAATTGTCAATTTTTACTGTTAATTGTCAATTAATGATTTCATAAATCACCGCTGCCCCTTGCCCCACGCCAACACACATGGTAGCCAGTCCATATTTTACCTTTCGCTTTTGCATCTCATGTATCAATGTAGCGCTGATGCGCACACCACTGCACCCTAATGGATGACCAATGGCGATGGCGCCTCCATTTACATTCACTATGGAAGGATCTACATTCAAATCACGTAGGCAGGCAATGGATTGTGAGGCAAACGCTTCATTCAGTTCTACCAATCCAATATCTGAAATTTTTAATCCGGCACGCTTCAACGCTTTTTGTACTGCAGGCACCGGCCCCACGCCCATGTAGGCTGGCTCTACTCCTGCAATAGCCATAGACATCACGCGAACCATGGGGTTCAGGTTTGATTTTGTTACAAACTCATCACTGGCAATCAGGCATGCAGCGGCACCATCATTAATGCCCGAAGAGTTTCCGGCTGTTATGGTACCTTTCTCTTTGAAGGCTGGTTTTAATGCTGCTAATTTTTCGAGCGATGTTTCGCGTGGATATTCATCTTTATTGAATTCGATGGTGTCCTTTCCTTTTTGAACAGTGATCGAAACCAACTCTTCGTTAAATCTATTTAATTGATGGGCGGCAAAATATTTTTGTTGTGATGAAAGTCCGAATTCATCTTGCTCTTCGCGACTGATCTTCCACTTCTCTGCGACATTCTCTGCCGTTTCTCCCATTGAATAAGGATGATACAACTTCGAAAGAGATGAGTTAACAAATCGCCAGCCGATGGTCGTGTCATACATTTCTCCTTTGCGGGAAAATGCTTCGTCTGCCTTTGCCATTACAAACGGAGCCCGACTCATGCTCTCCACGCCTCCTGCCAAATAACATTCTCCATCGCCATTCAGCACACCACGAGAAGCATCCATGATGGCCTGCAACCCGGAAGCACATAACCGATTTACCGTAATTCCTCCAATTGCTACCGGTAATCCGGCCAACAGCAACGCCATGCGCGCCACATTGCGATTATCTTCACCGGCCTGATTAGCGGCACCAAACACAACATCTTCAATTTGGGATGGATCTATTTTCGGATTTCGCTCCAGTAATTTTTTAATCACCCAGGCTGCGAGGTCATCCGGTCGCACCGTGGCAAGTGTACCTCCGTATTTTCCAACCGGTGTGCGAAGTATATCAATAATATAAGCTGATTTTATCATATAAATGTCCGGCCGGGTATCAGTCAACAACTACATTTTAGTAGTTTTACGCAGCAAGTTAACGCAACCCTTTTATGTGGCAAAGAATACAAACATTGTTTCTGGTTTTGGTAGTAGTGAGTATGGTGGTAAGCCTTTTTTTACCAATCTGGAAGTTTACCGAGGGAGCAAAAGAATTTCAACTTTATCCGCTTCATTTTACTACGGTTGAAAATGATCAACGCATTACTACCTATTTCCCCTACAGCATTACTGCTATTTTAATGATTGCCGCTGCTACGATCGCCATCATGGAAATCAAAAGATTTGATAACCGCCTGACCCAAATAAAACTAGGGACACTCAACTCGCTGATATTGGCTGGTGTGATGATTTGCGTGGTTTTATTTTATAATAATGTTACCAAAGAATATGGTTATGGTCGCTATGGCTTAAGCTTATGGATTCCTTTTGTTGGAGTGGCCAGCAACTGGCTTGCCATTCGCTTCATTCGCAGAGATGAAAAACTAGTGCGTGATTCGGATCGCATTCGATAATTTCAATTGTTTTTTCACGAATTCTAACTCTTATAAAAATTAAAAAATGGCGACTACTAAACTTGGAACGAATGATGCAAATACCGTAGGCGAACTTCCTGCGGTAGGCACAATGGCTGCGGATTTTATTTTAACCGCAAATGACATGAAAGATGTTAGCTTAAAAGATTTTGTGGGCAAAAATGTAGTGCTCAATATTTTTCCCAGCGTTGAGACTGGTATCTGTTCAACCTCCGTGAGAGAATTTAACAAACGCGTAGCTACTATTGACAATACCGTGGTGTTGTGTATTTCTAAAGACTTGCCCATGACCTTAAAGAAATTTTGTGGGGCTGAAGGAATTGATCGTGCCGTTACCTTATCCGATTTTCGCGGTCGTGGTTTCGGAAAAAATTATGGAGTGGAATTAAAGGATTCTAACTGGGCAGGTTTATTTGCACGTACGGTAGTGGTGATTGACCCAGCCGGAAAAGTAAAATATACGGAGCTGGTTCCGCAAATTGGCCAGGAACCAAATTATGAAGCTGCGTTGAAAGCAATCTAATGGTCGCTGACACCGTCAAGGTGTTTTAGTGTTTCGCTTATTTGCCTTTAACATTACTTTAAAACCCTTTCCGTAACGGAAGGGGTTTTGTTTTTGTAACGCCACTTTTTCAAGTATCTTTTCAATTCTAAACTAGTTAACAATGAAAAGGTGTTTTCTCCTTGGTGCTTCTTTCTTAATTTCTCTAAGCCTTTGGGCGCAGACCCCAATAAAATATTACCTCACCGCAGACCGCATATTTGATGGAGAAAATATGCACGAAGGGTGGGCCGTAATCGTGGAGGGTGACAAAATCATCAGTGCCGGATCAAAAGATAAAGTGAAAGAACCTGCGGGCGCTACTAAAATTAATTTTCCAAACTCGACACTCACCCCAGGATTGATCGAAGGTCATTCACACTTGTTACTTTATCCTTACAACATCACTGATTGGGATACACAAGTATTGAAGGAAACAGATTCCTATCGCACTGCCCGCGCAACCGTGCACGCCAAGAATACACTCATGGCAGGCTTTACTTCCGCGCGTGATCTTGGCACAGAGGGGGCCGGTTATTCTGATGTAGCGCTCAAGCGTGCCATCAATGAAGGTATTATTCCCGGACCACGATTGATGGTGGCCGGAAGAGCCATTGTTTCCACTGGTTCGTACGGACCAAAAGGATATGACCTTGACCAACAAATAATGTTAGGTGCCGAACCGGCCGATGGTAATGATTTGGTGCGCGTAGTGCGTGATCAGATTGGCAAAGGTGCCGACTTCATAAAAATTTATGCCGACTACCGTTGGGGAATCAACGGTGAAGATCAACCTTCTTTCACCTTAGATGAATTGAAACTGATCAACGAAGTAACCCGCAGTAGCGGACGCATGATGGTGTGCCATGCAAAATCAAAAGAAGCCATCAGGCGCGCGGTGATGGCCGGTGCCGAAACAATCGAACACGGTGATTTTATTGATGTGGAAATAGGCAAACTGATGAAAGAACACAATGTGACGTACATCCCAACCGTTTCTGCAGTGGATGTAATCTCGCAATATCGTGGCTGGAAAAAAGGTGTGACTGCCGAACCTGCCAATGTCACCAATAAGAAAAAGAGTTTTAAAGAAGCCCTCGCCTCTGGTGTTACCATCGGGATGGGTGGCGATGTGGGCGTATATCCTCATGGCGAAAATGTACTTGAGATGGAATTGATGGTTGAATACGGGATGAAAACCTATGATGTGTTGAAAGCTGCCACCAGTGTAAACGCAAGAGCCTTTCATTTGGATAATCAGGTCGGCTTTGTAAAAGAGGGATTGAAAGCGGATCTCGTGATTGTAACGGGTGATCCTTCCAAAAATATTTCTGATCTGCGTAAAATTAAATTTGTGATGAAAGATGGTGTGGTGTATCGGAATGAGAAGTAAATATTTGTAGTTTAGAAAATTAGAATGATTGGTGTAAACGCAAATAAAAATTCACTGTTCAACTTTGCGTTCTACAAGGGCAAAAAATTTATTTATATATGAATCGCAAACAAGCATTAAAAACCATCGCTGCTACCGCTGCCAGCGCAGTAGCCCTACCTGAAATCGCAAAAGCTATGAACACGCTTCCTGCCGAATTAAAAAATAATATCAACCACTCCGTGTGTCAGTGGTGCTATAACCCCATGCCATTAGAAGACCTGGCCAAAGCCGCCAAAGAGATTGGGTTAAAATCCATTGAACTACTAGGCCCAGATCAATGGGCCACGGTGCAAAAACACGGTCTCACCTGTGCGATGGCCTATGTCAGTGACCTGGGCCTCACCAAAGGGTTCAATGATCCTACACTTCACGAGAAACTTTTAAAGGATTACTCTGCCAACATTCCAAAAGCAGCCGAAGCCGGACTAAAAAGTGTTATCTGTTTCAGCGGTAATGCCAACGGTCTGAGTTCTGAAAAGGGATTGGAGAACTGTGCACGCGGACTGGAGCCTGTCATGAAAGTAGCTGAAAAATATAACATACTCGTTCAAATGGAATTGCTCAACAGCAAGGTGAATCACAAAGACTATCAGTGCGATCACACCGAGTGGGGTGTTCAGCTTTGCGAAAAACTTGGCTCGCCAAACTTTAAATTACTCTACGACATCTACCATATGCAAATCATGGAAGGGGACATCATTGCTACCATACGAAAGTACTCCAAATACATTGGTCACTATCACACCGGTGGCGTGCCCGGCAGAAATGAAATTGACGAAACGCAAGAGATCTATTACCCTATCATCATGCGCGCCATAGTTGAAACCGGCTTTAAAGGTTTTGTAGCACAGGAGTTTATTCCCAAGCGACCTGATAAACTGGCGTCATTGAAACAGGGGGTGAGTATTTGCGATGTGTGATCATCGAATGAATAATATTTCCAAGAGGAGAAAAATTATAGAAATTTTTTTTGTCGCGGTAACTGGTATTGGCAAAATTGTTTTTATGGATTATTTAGAATGGAAACTTTTTTTCATTCTTTCCGCATTAGTAGGTTGGGGTATCTACATTTTATATCGCAGCAATCAACACCCAGACATTCTACACTATTGGGGCTTTCGAACTGATACCTTTAGGAGCGTTGTTAAAATTCTCCTTCCATTCGGAATAGGCGCTCTATTAATATTTCTCATTATTGGATACGTCAATAACTCCATTAATATTACTTGGCATATTATTCCTATACTCTTTATTTATCCTTTGTGGGGCACTATCCAACAGTTTTTAGTCATTAGCCTTTTTGGGGGGAATCTTCAGGACTTGAAACTAAATCAAGTTAGTAAGCCAATAATTATTACTCTTTCAGCTCTTTTATTTGGGCTAGTCCATTATCCTTACTACTGGTTAATGTTCGGCACATTTATTCTAGCCCTTCTATATGGCTATGTATTTCTAAAAGTAAGAAATATATACGCTATGGGTTTGTTTCATGGGTGGCTAGGTGGGTTATTTTATTACACTGTAGTGAACAGAGACCCCTTCCTTGAAGTATTTAATAAATTGATCCACTAGTTCTTGCGGGTCGCCTGACCCCGCATGTGGAATACATTGTAATAGTTTTATAAAAACAAGATGATTCTAGTGAAAGAAGATGGTTGTTTGGCTGTTCAAAAAACTTCGATAGCAATAAAAAAATATAGTTGTCCCGAAAATAAACAGCTCGGCTATGATTACAGCCTTTTACAATTCTTTTGCCGCTGAAGTAATAAGCTGCACCTTGCTTCCTTCACGTTAGCCTAGAATTGCCTCACTAGGATATTATTTTGTAAATTGCCAACATCAATAATCTTGTCACTTACAGCTGTGGGCAAAACTATTCTAAGGGTCACTTTTATGTTGTTAATAGCCGCTACTGCGGGATACGGTCAGTCGATCCAAAATCTGATTGCTTCCGGTGATAAGTATGCCGCTAGAAAAGAGTATAAAAGTGCCATCACTGCTTATACTCAGGCGCTTGCCATAAACCCGGATGAAGCGTCACTTAATTATAAGTTAGGCCTGGCCTATTTGTATTCGGATACCAAATCAAAAGCAGCCGCCTTCATCGACAAAGCCTATCGCCTTAATCCTTCTGTCAATCCAAAAATTGACTATCACTTAGGAACAGCATTCCAAAATACAAACGAGTTTAAAAAGGCGATTCTACATTTTGAGAGTTTCAAAAAAAACAACCCAAACCTTGCCGAGATTGCCAACACCAAAATTGCAGAATGCCAGATAGCAGATTCACTTGCCGGACATGAGCTTAATGTAATCATCGAAAATTTGGGGCCGGAAGTAAATACGCCTTTCAATGAACACTCGCCTATTCTTTCTGCTGATGGGAACACATTGATTTTTACATCCGACCGGTCTGAGGACCCAAAAATTCCCGCTGGTCTTGAAGATGTTTACGTGGTTAATAAGGTCAATAACCGTTGGAGTACACCCAAGCGTATCAGTACTAACATCAACACTAAGTATAATGATGCCGCTGCCTCTCTTTCGCCCGATGGGAAAACATTATTTCTATATTCAGAATTAGGTGGTGGCGATATCTATACTTCTACCTTTGATGGTAAAGATTGGACAATTCCCGCTCCGCTTAATAAGAACATTAATACTTTTCAATATTGGGAAACATGCGCCAGCTTGTCTCCTGATGGAAAGAAATTATATTTTGCCAGTAATCGGGATGGTGGTTTTGGCGAGCTTGATATCTATGTGAGTGAATTGGATTCCCGCGGCCAGTGGGGCAAAGCCGTTAATCTTGGAGAAAAGATTAATACGGCCGGCAACGAAGATTCACCACTTATTCATCGCGATGGGGTTACACTTTACTTTTCATCTGACGGCCATCGAGGCCTTGGCAACAGCGACATTTTTGTCAGTGAATTTAAAAATCGTGCGTGGTCTATGCCTGAAAACATAGGCTATCCGATTAATTCATGGGAATATGATGGATTCTTTGCCATTTCTCCTGATAAGAAAATTGGTTACTATTCCACAGTAAAGGAAAGTGGTTTGGGCGGAGTGGACATTTATTCGATAAAATTCCTGGAGCCTAAATACAAACCAAAGCCACCACCACCAGTCGTAGTGGTTGAAAAGAAAAAACCAGCCAACGAAAATTTTATTGACTCTTCGGTGCAGAAACTCAGAGAACAGAAAAGTGTTACCATTTTAAAAGGAAAGGTAATTGATGAGTCCGATGCTACATTGCTCAGTGCAACGATCTCATTGGTTGATAATGAAACCGGGAAAGTACTTTCAAAAGTATATTCTGATTCTACTTCGGGTGATTTTGAACTAATTATTCCTCATGGTGGAAACTACGGGGTTACCACAGAAAGCGTTGGGTATCTTTTTAACTCCATTAACTTTAGCCTGCCAAAATTCACAGAATATCAAGAAATAGATACCCATATCATCATGGTACGAACTGAGGTAGGTTCAAAAGTTGTACTTCGAAATATCTTTTTTGATATCGGGAAATTCAGTTTGAAAGATCAATCCATTTCTGAGGTTGATAAAGTCTATGACCTGCTTATTACAAACCCTCAATTAAAAGTACAGATTAACGGCCATACCGATAATATCGAGGATAAGAAAAACGACAAAGCGTTGTCGTTAAAAAGGGCAACGGCTGTGATTGATTATTTGATTTCTAAAGGCATTGACAAGTCAAGGGTTTTGGCTAAAGGCTATGGGTCTGACAGGCCTATTGTATCGAACGATGACGAGCAGGAAGGACGCGAAATAAATCGCAGAACAGAAATTGAAGTGGTAGGGCTGGATGAAAATCACTAAGCATTTGTTTGTTGCACTCTCGTAGCTATTACCGAATAAAATCATTTTTGCTGATTTTAACCTCGCCAATTGATATTTCACATTAACAAGCAAAGCTAATCATCAAGCACGCTCATCATGGCGAACCCAACTCCATGGGCCCTTACCACAGATTAG
This sequence comes from uncultured Ohtaekwangia sp., assembly GCA_964349405.1. Taxonomy (GTDB): domain Bacteria; phylum Bacteroidota; class Bacteroidia; order Cytophagales; family Cyclobacteriaceae; genus ELB16-189. The sequence continues at coordinate 58,511 of CAYGGY010000028.1, forward strand.
TTGATTGTCTCTAAAATTAATTTCATATACCGGTAATCAGGCGTCTATCTTTAACGTTGAATAATCATTCTCCCACCATCATGCGTATAAAAACCGTATGTCTCTTTGTGCTTCTACTGTTAATATCATCAATACTCTTTGCTCAAAATAACACAGTCACCATTTCAGGAATAGTAAAGGAACAAAAAGAGAAAACTGCTATACCTTACGTGAATGTAGTACTGCTGGCCGAGAAAGACACCTCCTTTGTAGTCGGAACTGTTACTAATGAAGATGGACGGTTTACTATTTCAAGCATCAAGCCAGGGAATTATATTTTAGATCTGTCTTTTGTGGGTTACCATCCTAAAAGGCAATCGCTTTATGTGGGTAGTCTCACTGCGTTTTTGGATCTCACTACGATTGAACTAGCAGAGAATATCCAAACGCTAAATGAAGTGGTGGTGATTGCCGTACAGGAAGGAGTATCTTCTAAATTGGATAAAAAAACATTTTCTGTAGCTGATAACATTAGTCAAAGTGGTGGGTCAGTTTTGCAAGCTATGCAAAACCTGCCTGGCGTTACTATTCAAGATGGCAAAGTTAATTTACGTGGTAGCGATCGTGTTACTGTATTAATGGATGGCAAACAAACTGCGCTTACTGGATTTGGAAATCAAACGGGCCTGGATAATATTCCCGCCTCTGCCATCGAGAAAATTGAAATCATTAATAATCCGTCTGCAAAATATGATGCAAACGGAAATGCCGGCATTATCAATATCATTTATAAAAAAAATAAACAAGAAGGTTTTAATGGAAAGGTTGGTGTCGCATCGGGGATGGGTGCTCTGTGGGTAAAGAAAGAAAACTTTCCAACCATACGGCCGCAATATCAAATGACTCCCAAAATAAATCCTTCCTTATCGCTCAACTACCGTCACCATAAAATAAATGCCTTTTTTCAGGGAGACTATCTATACACAGAAACACTAAACAAAAATGAATTTGTAACCCGTACATACAATGACGGAACCATTATCAATCAACAAACAAAAAGAAACAGAAACACCACGTTCATCACCACGAAAGCCGGCATCGATTGGAGCATTAATGAGTTTGATCTTTTAACCGTATCAGGTTTGTTTGGCAGTGAACAAATAATTGACCGAGGCGATGAGCCTTTTTTCAATTCAGATTTTTCTGTACGAAACCGGTTATGGCAATTTCTGGAAGATGAATTAAAGACTACCGTAGTGGCTACTACCACCTGGCAGCACAAATATAAAGAGGCAGGACGCACCCTGAATGTCGGGTTTAACTATACCTTTCACAGAGAAGATGAAAAATATTTCTTCGATAACATTTTGCCAGCGTACACCGGAAAAGACGCTTTCAAATTACTTTCGGATGAGAAGGTTGCTGACTTCAACCTGGATTATGTGCGCCCATTAAAATACGGACGTATGGAGGGTGGATTAAAGTTTCGGAAAAGAACCATCCCCACCAACATGCAATTCTTTCCTGGTCTAAATTCACCCATTGACGTGAATGCCGGTGGTTGGGCCACATACAAAGAAACCATTCCAGCCATATATGGAAATTATGTTTTTGAGAATCAAAAATTTGAATCCGAAATTGGGTTGCGGGTTGAGTATGTCGGGTTGAAGTACGAGGTTAATCCCAATCATAACACGTATAAAAGTGATG
>CAYGGY010000029.1:0-58844 GCA_964349405.1 uncultured Ohtaekwangia sp.
GATGCTTCTTGTCTTCTTTCTTCTTTAGTTCTTCTTCCTGTCGTTTCTTGTCTTCGTCTTCCTTCTTCTTCAATTCCTCTTCCTGACGTTTCTTGTCTTCATCTTCCTTCTTCTTCAGTTCATCTTCCTGACGTTTTTTGTCTTCGTCTTCCTTCTTCCTGAGTTCCTCGGCCTGCCGTATCTTGTCTTCATTTTCATTTTTCTTCAGTTCATCCTCTTGCCGTTTCTTTTCTTCGTCTTCTTTCTTCTTGAGTTCTTCGGCCTGCCGTATCTTGTCTTCATTTTCATTTTTCTTCAGTTCATCCTCTTGCCGTTTCTTTTCTTCTTCATCCTTCCGCTTCTTCAGTTCCTCAGCCTGCGACTTCTTGTAATCCTCCTCCTGCTGTTTCTTCACTTCTTCAGCCTGGCGTTTCCTATCCTGATCTTCCCGCTGTTTCTTCATTTCCTCTGCCTGGCGATTCTTCTCCCCATCTTCTCTCTGTCGCTTCAATCCCTCATTGATAAGTATCTTCATTTCTTCTCCCAGGAGTTTCTTCAATCCGGTTCCCAATTGTCTTCTCTTCTCCTCCGCTTCTCTCTGTTTCTTTAATTCGTCTTCCTGACGTTTTTTTTCCTCATCCTCAGGTGTTTGAATAACCGGACAAACTCCCTGTGTATCACCATGGGCAGCGTGGGCATCCCAGGCTGATTCGGGAATGGTAATGGTTTGTGGGTTTTCATTATTGCCAGGTGGGAGGTGGCAAATGGTGATCATTTTAGGTTTGCAGATAAAGGAAACATACTGTGAGGTAGTGCCTGCGGAGTTGGTTGCTGCAATGATAATTTCAGCAGTCTCGGTAAATGCAATGTTGGAAACCAAGACCTTGTTGCCATCGAATTCAAAGTCAACAGCAGATCCATTTTGTGTTACGGAAATATCTTTTTTGTCTTTGATATTTTCCACGTTAGCCGTTGCGGATGCCACACAATTTTCCAATGTGCGAGGGGAAGTGGTTGGAGAGGTAATCGTAACTACCGGAGGTAAGATAGCGGGGCAAGCACCTTGTGTGTCGCCATGCGAGGCATGAACAGGCCAATCGGTGAGGGGGATGTTTATAGATTGATTTTCTGTTCCTCGGGTACGATGACAAATGGTGATCATTTGATGCTTTTCTGGTCTTGGTAGTTGACACACAAACGAAACGCTTTTTGTTGCCGTCCCCGAAGCATTGGTTGCGGTGATGACAAAGTTGGCCGTGCCTGTGAAGCTGATATCGGAAACGGTAACGGCATTTCCATTCAATGTAAATGCAATGGGAAAACCATTTTGTGTTACCGTGATGGCTTGCCTGGTCTGTATGTTTTCGATAAGTGCGGTGATGGATGCCACACAATTTTCCAGTGTGACTTGTGGGGAAGCAGGCGAAGTAATCCTGATTACCGGAGCATTAGTGCTAGGCTGTATCACCTGTGGATTAGTAGATTGGTAGGTATAGGTTGAATTAACATTATTCCTATTCCTGCCGGTGAGTCTTCCATTCACTAATGGCCCGAAACTGATATTCACCCCCAGGGAAGAATAATGATAAACATCATTTCTGGAATTGGCAGTGCCCCAGCGATTACCATCTAACAAATCAGTCCTGGTGAATCCAATCTTATGCTCAAGGCCAAGTTGAACCCTGCTACTTAGTTGAATACTAAATCCTGCACCTAAGGTGGGTGTTAATGTCCAGGCTCGTTTATTCCCTTTTTCACTGAAGGTTTCGTACGTTCCATCTCTAAACTTGCGAAGATCTTTTTTGATGAACGTGTTCATCGAACTGTTGACGGCTCCATCATAATTATACAGTAATCCAGCACCATCAAGTTGGTCCATTTTAGCGATATACCCGGTACCCCCGATTCCACCGAACACATACAAATGTATCCTGGAGATTGCCCGCAACCTATTGAGCGATAGGATCACATTTCCGGAAAGATCGGATATGTCGGTTGAGTGATTTTGATACACATAATTTTTTCCGGTAGCTAATGAAGCGTAATCCGGATTTCCAAAAGAACCGTTCAGGGAAGTGTTACTTTGAATATTGTAGTCTTTCGTAACGCCCAAGCCAAGCGAAGTGGCTTTCAAATATTGACCTCGAAGCCCAATACCGAAAATGCTGGTTGTGTTTCGGATAAAGTAGTAGTCAAAAGTAAGTCCTGATCCTGATCCGAAGGCCGATTTCACATCGCTGTTTTGCCAAAAGGCACCAACGTTTATCCCCAACCAGGCCTTTCGATCGTTGTCAAGCGCTACACCGGTGGTTTGACAATACGTAGTTATTGTCATGGATACTAAAAGTAATATAAGAAGAAATTGTACTCTTGATTTCATACCTGATGATATTTGGATTCGATTGACCAATGCAAAACATTTGCCAATTAAACCCGAAGTTAACTGAATTATATATCATTTATGTCTGATTTAGAGGTATCAAGGAAAGGTCATTAACGTAAGCTCCCTACTACACCTCTCCTTTGGATCGGACGGATAAGGTCTAAAAAACCAGGCTTTCATTAAGGACATTGGGTATAAAGCAGAAAAATCACTTTTAACTTTTCAGTACCTGTTTTCCTAATGAAACCCTCCAAGATCTGTTTGCCTACGAATTAAGCTCTTGGAGGGTTGGGGATTAATCTATTCTTCCTTCGTATTACATTTCTTAAAAACGAATACCCTGAAGAATATAGGAAAGTAAGATAACTAATCAATAGGCAGATTGGGGATTCAATCAACCGTTATAAAAGAAGACGCGATACCTTCTCTACGCTGATCTTTTCGGATTAAATAGTTCAAATTTTGATATCAAGTGTATCCTCGAAGCGGAAGATGGTTCTGAAGATTGGAAACCCGTTACATTTTATCCGGATTATCACCAATCAATTCCCTTGCTGAACACGCTCCACTTTAGATGGAACCAATCCGTGCGCTTCAGTATGGGTATGAATGACCGCCAGTGAATCGGGCGCTTCGGATAAACACACAACTGTTCCCAATCTTTCATCCACCCAGTAGTTAATAAAGTTCACATCATACTTTCCTTGTACGGCAAGATCTTTTTCGTGTGCGCCAGCCACGGCTTCTGCCGTTACGCCACCGGGTTCAAGATGGTGAATATCAAGGAATAATTGACGACCATTTAATTTTGCCTCTGGGCCATCGGTAACCTGCATAATATTATCAGGCACCAAGCCATGTGCCTTACTATGTGTTTTAAATAAATTGGCTTCGGATGAGGATTCTGCCAGACAATAAACTTTACCAGCGGACTCATCCACCCAATATTTTATAAAACTCACACCAAATTCATTTTGAGTGGCGAGGTCTTTCTTATGTGCTTCTGCCACGGCTTCAAAAGTGACTTTACCTGGTCCTATGTCATGTACATCAAGAAAAAGTTTTTTTTGATTAGATGCCGTTTCTGTAATCTTGTTTTCTTTTTGACCACATCCAAATAGCATTACAATCAATCCAATAGATACTACAACCTGTTTTGTTTTCATAGATAATGGGGATTAGGTTTTTAATAATGAATTTTCATCAACGTTGATGACTGATCAAAAGTAAATCTAGCCCACTAAGTTTTCTACCACGTTTGAACCAATTATCAGCAAAATTGACGCATGCACTTCTCAATTGGCTAGGAGGCGCTAGGTAGTTGCCATGTAATCGGAAGGGGCCATACCAAACCGTTTGCGGAAGCATTTTGTAAAATAAGAGGGGTTACTGAAACCAATGGACATGGTGATTTCAGCCACATTCATACTGTGGGTTTGCAGTAAGGAAATGGATTTCCACAATCTATATTCTTTAATAAAATCATTAGGAGATAAGGGTGATAGCACCTTAAGCTTACGGCCAAGTTGAGATTTACTCATCCCCAATACTCGAGCAAATCTGGTCATGGTAAGGTCACTTTTATCCCAAACCTTTTCGGTACACTCCAATACCTGGCGTAGAAATTTCTCATCAGGTAGGCTAATGACTTTTACCTGGTGAGCGATCGATTTACTATCGCCTGTGTAGAGTTGCATTACTTTTGAAGAAACGGTAAGCTGACCATTCATCGATACAAAAGAAAAATGGCGAGATGATTTACGTGCGTCCTCAAAAAAATTACCTTTTTCCTCAAGGGGTGGTCCGATGCTTACACCCATCCTTATTTCAATGGGTATTGCCTGTTCAAGAATTTTATTGCTACAGATGATCCCTGCATCAATCGCGGATGTACATGAATCGAAAATAGCCACCAATCCCATTTCATTATTATAACGTTCAGGTATTCGCCCGTCATATTGGTAGAGTACCTTGTTGATGATCTCTTTTGCTACGTGATATTTTTCAGGTGAACCAAGAAGGTTCAGAGTCAGTATGACTCTGTTTCCGGAATCCATTGTTCCGTCAGCATTAAGTGTAAAATCCAATCCATCTTTCTGTTTGTTCGCCAACAAGGAACTGAAATCACTCTGGGTAATTTCAAGAATATTACAAGCAATGTTTCCATGTGCTTCCTGATGAACTTTGGCGCACGATTCCTTATCGGGGCCCTCTACCAAACAAAACAGATATCCTTGCGGCTGGTTCAATAAGATCTGTAAATATCGTACTCCATATTTAGCTTGAATAGCTTTGTCTGCAACATGGCATTGCTTTATTAAATCGGGCGTTAAGTTATGGTCAATATGGAGATCAATAAATAGCGGCATATTAAAATTTTCTGTTACGGATGAATGGGGTATAATAAAAGTACCTAATTTAGTTGGCACGTCAAATGGGCATTTTCTTTGACAATTCTCCTATGTTCGCTACGAATCATACAGACACATAAAAAATCATTCTCCGTTTACTCGTATAGGAAGTTAATAAGGTTGTCTAAAAATTAATGCCCCCTCGATAACTTCGTTCTTTCAGGTCGTCTGACCTGCAAGTTTGCAATACGGTAACGTGTATAATCTTTGAAGTGCATTTCAATTTATCGCGGCCGGCCTTCGTTTTAAACTCTCCAAGAGTTATAAAGGAATCCTTTTATCCTTAAACCACAAACCAAATTCTTAAAGAGTTGATTGGGAGGTAAGTTTTATAGCGACAAATTGAAATGCACCCAATCTTTGAGATAATGATATGCCAAAGGGGAAAGAGTTAAACGTAGTGGGTCGTATGACCCACTACTACTTTTAGATGAAAGATCCACTTGAATTAAAATTACTTCTGGCAGTTAGGGTAGTTATGCCACGCTGCAATCAATGGCTCGCTCTTTGTTAACTTTAACCTATCATCAAACAATGAACCTTATGAAAACGCTAAGAGTAAACAGGATGCGGTTGTTATTTTTCCTGATAATAGGGTGGATAACAGTAAATGCACAAGAAAATCGCGTAGAGGTGCCAGGTGATCATTTCAGCCTGGAAGGTGCACTGGAACTTTTTAAGAAGTCAGCGTCTCCGGAAGAGTTTGAACAGATGCTCAACTCCTCGGAATCGAAAGTAAACAACCTCGATCTGAACGGAGATGGAGACATTGATTATATAAAAGTAATCGACCATAATGAAGGCTCTGTTCACGCCTTTATTCTTCAAGCTATTATATCCGAAACGGAAAGTCAGGATATAGCGGTTATTGAATTGGAAAAATTAGCCGATGGTAAAGCGGTTTTGCAGATCACGGGCGATGCCGACATCTATGGTATTGAAACGATCATCGAGCCCACCGAAGAAGTACGAATCAATGCGGGCACGAGCACTGCGCGTGTGATTGTTAACGTATGGACATGGCCATCGGTACAATATGTTTATAGTCCTTACTATGCAGGATGGATATCACCATGGAGATGGAGTTTGCGTCCGGTTTGGTGGAGTCCCTGGAGGCCCGTATCCTATTATGTATATAATCCCTGGTGGGAATCATACCGTCCCTACTACTCCATATGCTATACACACCGGGTCGTGTATGCACCACAGATTTACAGGCCTTACCGGAATACATCGGTCATTGTGTACAACAGGCATCACACACAAATTACAAACTACCGATCATCAAGAGGTAGTTCGGAATTAAATCGTGGCAGAGATCATGCAAGCCATCAAAACAACAACACGTATCAGCGCGATAACGATGATAGGCAACATGCTGCTACCACGCCACGTGGAAATTCCAGATCATCCTACAATAACCGAAGTGATTACAATAACTATGGTAACCGTGGAAGATCTTCAACAACACGGGATGAATCATCATATGGAAATCGTTCTACCAACGATGCTAACAAAGCACCATCCGGTTGGCAGCGAAATGCTGGTAGCATACCAAGACAGGATTCGGAAAAGAGATCGAATAATGTAAACTCCAATTCAGTTCCACGACAGCGAAATGAAACTTCCTACGGAAATCAATCGAACCAGAACATAAACCGAATGCCCTCTGGATGGCAGCGCAATTCCAGCAGTGGCATGCAAAGACAGAACGTGGAAAGAAGGTCGAATCCAGTAAACTCAAATATGGGCTCGCAACAGCGTGAGACCAGACAACCCAACTATGACACGCGAGGCTCGCAACGCTCGGCTGTTCATACTGAACAAAGAGGATCTTCTGGAAACCCTGCCATGCAGCGGTCGGGTGCTGGTAGTCATACTAATGGAGGTGGTAATAAATCAAGTACACATAAAAGAGGAAGAGATTAATCTTCCTCTTCCTTTTATTGAGTGTCTTCATATTTTAAGCACGAACGTTGCCAAATTATCCTCCTGTCACATAAACTTCAATTCTTTCGCAGTGATATAGGGAGTCAGATAGGCATCAATTTCAATATAGAATGGCTCATTGGTAAGATGAGTTACCGGATTGGCCAATACCTGGTTGACAAATGATTTGTATTGATCAAGGTCAACTTTCGAGTTCTTCAAATCCAGCAACTGCTGCTTAACCGTTTCATTTAATTGTTTGCTGGCCCTAACGTTGAACTTGTAATCCAGGTAGGTTGGCAGATCGCTGAGCAACCGGTTAATAATTAACTGGCGATGTTCTTTTAAGAGCTCACCTAGCTGAACGAACAATACATTTTCATTTGTATCGATAAGAGATTTTGCTCCTAATAAAGCTGATTTAATGGTCTTCATATGTTATCCTAATAAAAGTTGGTCGATCTCTCTATAAAAATCCTGGTTGTCTAATTTAACTTTTGATCTCCGGTTGATCTGTTCAACAATAGAAGTATAGTTTACCAGATCGATATCCTTACTTTGAAGTGTCATTAATTTTGATTTGATCATCTCAACTTCTTGTTCGGACGCAAAAGCGTGATACTTAAAAGCCAGATAGTAGGGAATGTCTTTAAGCATCTTATTGATCAACAAATCCCGATGTTGATTTAATGCCTGCCTGATTTGAAATAACCGGGCATTCTTGTCGTGTGCCGTTATAAACTTCTGACCGAATAAAGGAGATTGGATGACTTTCATGGCCGTATTGATTACTTACTCAAAAATAACAAATACTAACTTATTTAGCTATTAAAACTAATATATTTAGTTTTAATCATTAAAAATGACCTTATTGAGTCAATTTAAGCGTCCATTTCTAATTATACCCGCTCCTTCTGATTAATCCTATCTTTCCCAAATACCTATATGAGGATACATGTTCACTTGTTGAAGCTTTTAAAGTTCTGACCCTTTATCCAAATTTAGTCTGCACGGATAGGTCTAAAATTGTATATTTATTATTCACACGAAACGTCACGCTTACCTTCGCCACCATGAAATGGTCATTAATTCTACACCCAAAGGCATGATAATATCTGGCCATTCCATCCCGATGAATCGGGACAAGTAGTGACCATAAACAAACAATGATTAACACATGAAAGAAATCAAAAAAGAAGACATCAAACAGGAAGTATTTGATCTCTATGATGCCTATGCACACAACCGGATAGAAAGGCGTCTGTTTCTCGATAAACTATCTACCTATGCCGTTGGTGGCATTACGGCAGCATCGTTGCTTAGTTTTATCAGTCCAAACTATCATATCATTCAGGTTCAAAAAAATGATCCTAGGTTGAAGTCCGATTATATCAACTATGAGTCACCAAAGGGAGGCGGCACCATTAAAGGGTTACTATCGCGCCCGGTAAAAGGGAAACGTAAATTGCCAGGTGTGATTGTAGTCCATGAAAACCGTGGACTCAATCCGTATATCGAAGATGTAGGAAGAAGGGCTGCCCTGGCAGGTTTTATTTCCCTGGCTCCCGATGCACTCACTCCGCTGGGTGGTTACCCTGGCAATGATGACGAAGGCAGGGCGTTACAAAGTAAACGCGATCGTAATGAAATGCTGGAAGATTTTATCGCAGCCTATCAACATTTGAAAACACATCCGGAATGTACTGGCAACGTAGGTGTTGTTGGATTTTGTTTCGGTGGTTGGATATCGAATATGATGGCCGTTCGTATTCCCGATTTAAAAGCAGCCGTTCCATTTTATGGTGGACAACCAGCCACAGAAGATGTGCCTAAGATTAATGCGCCTTTATTAATTCACTATGCCGGATTGGATACGCGCGTAAATGAAGGGTGGCCGGCTTATGAAAAAGCATTGAAGGAAAACAATAAGGAATACACGGCCTATGTATATCCGGAAGTGAATCATGGTTTTCACAACGACAGCACTCCACGTTTTGATAAACCCGCTGCGGAGCTGGCATGGCAACGAACGGTGGATTTTTTCAAAGCTACGTTGAAGTAGTCAGGTCTTGCATAATCTTTGAGAAGATGCAATGCGAAAAGTACCCCCTATTTCTACTCAATAGATTTTATCATAACCCTGGTTATCAACGTAGAGTCTCCTTTACCCCGAATCGTTCCTGTCACAGGCATGGTATTTTCAAAATGAGAACTCGACACGATCGGGATATGTGAATTACCCGCAATCATGCCGTGACTTGGATCAAAGCCAACCCACCCAGCCCCGGGAAGAAATACTTCAAGCCACGCATGCAATTCGAACGCAGTGTCTTCTTCTTCCCTAGCGAAGTAATAATATCCACTGACAAACCGGGCCGCCACACCCATATAGCGCAAAAGATTTATTTGCATCCAAGTTAAATCTCTGCACGATCCTCTTTTTAAATCAAACGCTTCATTCGGCTGATGCGGTATTCCCACTTCTCTAAATTCAATGAGGAAATCAGTGTGGATTTGGCGTGTTAAATTCGTGACAAACAGTATGGTATCATGGTTAGATTTCTCAGCAATTTGTTTACCATATTCGATCAACGAATCAGAGACATGAACAAAGTTTAAATCGGATTTTAAAATGGTCTGTTGAAGCTCGGTATAAATAAAAGGTACAGTAAAGAAATTAGGTGGATATAAAATAAAATTGAATGGGTTATAATTTTCCGTAACCACTACGGACTCCGATCTGATTTTTAAGGTCGTTGTCATTCCATCAAACCAACAGAAATGAATAAGATTTCCTTCCTCATCCAATTGATTTGAGAGGCCCGTGGGATGTGGTAAAATGGTCAGGCTGAAATGATCAAGCCTGTTATGAGGTGTGCTTTTTGGCTTTAACCTAACATAGTGAGGTTCAAGAAATACTTCTGATGTAAACGCATATTCCGTTTCATGAATTATTTTTAAATTCATTGGATTTCAGTTCTTGGAGAATCCTCTATATTCAATTTATCCATCCAATCCGAAGACATACCCCGGATGGCTTCACTCAAGGTAGTATTCCATTCCGTAGACAGGTTGAGCAGATCTTCTTTGTGATATCTTTTCTCAATGATATTAAAGGAATCCTTTTTATAGGAGATTATATCAATGGGAAAGTCAACATCATTGGCACTGATGCGTGTCGCATCAAAGGACAGGAACCCTGCTTTTAAAGCAAACTTTAGCGTAGAGTCATACTTTATGGCCCGGTCTAAAATTGGTTTACCATAACCACTATTGCCAATAATCACAAAGGGAGAACCTTCCGATACTTCTACCCAATTTCCTTCCGGGTAGAGTAGGTAAATTTTATGCTCCTCATCATTCTGCAATTGCCCCCCGACTATCGCATTTAAATTAAAACTAAGCCCTGCTTCCTTCAAGGATTCTTTGTCTTCGCGGGCAGCACGCTTCACCTGATCGGCAAATGCATTGACTGCTTTGTATAGTTTATTGAACGATTCATCGTCTTCCTCAATAATCTCCTTAAAGTAGGTAATCGCTTTATCCCTCACCGACCGAAGACCGGAAGTCATAATAAAAAAAGAGTGTTTATTTTTATTTACCGTAAAAACTTTTTTCGCGATAGTCGTTTCATGACCGGATGTAATTCGGGTATCCGATATTCCTATGATTCCTGATTTCACCCGTATTCCTGCGCAATATGTCATTGTAGTATTTGATTTGTTTTAAGTTGATTATCGTTCAATATTTTTTCGATAGAGAAAAACGCATTAAATATTTCTTCCGATACCCCGTTTAACTTTAACTGAAAGGTATCTAAGTATTCATGCAAGCCAGTGTTGAATACATCACTGATATCGGCATATTCCAATTGAGATTTCACCATGCCCAGGTGCTTTTCTGCTCTGTTTGAATATCGGTCTTCGTAGGTAGAGATGGCATGCAAGGATTGCTCGGCACCCACCAGGCAACTAACCATAGACCGGGGAAACATTTTATCAAAAATCAAAAATTCAGATATACTTTGTGGATTTAGTTTGCCATACTTTTTCCGATACATGTCATAGGCACTAACCGATTTCAACAAGGCAGACCATTGCACTAAATCTAAAGGTGATCCAACGGCATCAGTAGTAGGCAATAACATATGATATTTTACATCTAATACCCTGGAAGTTTTATCTGCCCGTTCTATTAATTGCCCGATTTTCCCAAAGTGCCACCCTTCCGTTTTTGATATGGTGGAATCAAATATACCATAAAGCAATTGACAACCCTTCTTAACTTCGATAAAGAAACTTCTTGGGTCATTACGCTCCCAGCGTCTTTTATCAACACCCTCTTTTACAAAATAATAGAGATAATTTATTTGCTCCCACACTTCCCTGGTGATTTCAGGCCGTACAGCCCGGGCGTTTTCCCTTGCTTTAACCAGGCAGCTGAAAATGGAATTAGGGTTTTCGGCATCAAACCCAAGAAAAAAGATGACCTTACTTTTTTCTTCATTCCCATATAACGATTCATATAAATTCCAATCACCTGTTGTTACCACCAAGGGTTTCCACTGCTCTGAGATGTCCGGGGGTAGTTCCAGGGAAAGGTTAAAATTAACGTCCATGAACCGGGCGTAATTTTCCGCCCGTTCAATATATCGATTCATCCAATAAATTGTTTCTGCTACTCTGCTCAGCATACGTTTTACTTTACGTGATTTAAAATTAATTATCCAGCACCCAGGTATCTTTACTCCCTCCTCCTTGAGAAGAATTAACAACAATAGAACCTTTTTTTAAAGCCACCCGCGTCAGCCCTCCGGGCACTATTTTTATTTCCTTGCCATACAAAATGTAGGGACGCAAGTCCACATGCCTGCCTTCAATTTTGTTCCCTGATAACGTGGGCACACGCGAAAGATTGATCATGGGTTGAGCAATATAATTGCGTGGATTAGTTTTTATTTTATGAATAAATTCTTTCTGTTCTTTTTTTGTCGATTTCGGTCCGATCAGCATGCCGTATCCACCGGATGCATCCGTCTGTTTCACCACCAGTTGATCAATGTGTTCAACCACGTATTTTAAATCAGACGCTTCCGCACAGATGTAGGTTTTCACATTGGGCAAGAGCGCTTCTTCACCCAAATAATATTTAATAATTCTGGGTATGTAGGCATATACCGCCTTGTCATCAGCAACGCCTGTACCGGGTGCATTTACCAGTACTACGTTCCCCTTTCGATATGCATTGAACAGACCCGGTGTGCCCAGCATGGAATCCTTCTTAAAAATCATAGGATCGATATAGTCATCGTCTACTCTTCTGTATATAACATCAACTTTTTTCAACCCTTTTGTAGTGATCATATATACGTAATCATTTTCTACCACCAAATCTCTTCCTTCCACCAGTTCAGCGCCAAGTTGTTGGGCCAGGTAGGCATGTTCAAAGTAGGCTGAGTTATAAATACCAGGCGTTAATACGGCAATAGTCGCACCGGGAATTGGCGTGAGTGATTCCAGCATATCTCGGAGATAATGTGGATAGTTATAGACCGTTCTTACTTTAAGCTGCTCAAATAATTCCGGAAATGTTCGCTTGAGAATCTCTCTGTTTTCAAGCATATACGAAACACCCGATGGGCATCGTAAATTATCTTCCAGTACATAAAATTTTCCATCCTCGCCTCGTATGATATCCGACCCGGTTATATGGCACCACACATTTTCAGGTGGTTTTAAACCAATGCATTGTTTGAGATATGTAGCGCTGGATAAAACCAATTCTTGAGGTATAATTTTATCTTTCAGAATTTTCTGTTCACTGTAGATATCTGCGACAAACATATTGAGCGCAATAATTCGCTGCGTCAATCCTTTTTCGAGTGAGTCCCAATCTTTTCCCGTGATGATGCGCGGGATAATATCCAAATGTAAAATTCGCTCTACGCCCTGATTGTCATTATAAACATTGAAGGTCATACCCAGCGATAGTTGGGCTCGGTCGGTGGCATGCTGAAGAAGATTTAACTTTTCCCATCCCATCTCCTGCAGGCGTTGTTTCAATAACAAATAATGAGGACGTGCCTCACCACTGCCCGTAAACATTTCATCATGAAACCCAGTGGTGTTATATTGATCGAAGTTTAATTTAGACATAAGCAATTAATTAAAAATAGCATGCTATCCAGGCCCTATGACCAGCTACCAGAATAGAAATGATGTATTTAAATCTAGTTAATATAGAGGCTCTTTAGCAGAGCAACGTGTAATACGTGGATGGTTAAAGATAACAAAATTATCGCTATATAAATAATTTAAGTGCCGTTATGTGACACCTGTTGAATAGGAGTTGATAAAATATATTTTTTGATACCATGGATACTAACGATTACATAACGTAGACCGTGCTTCCACGTTTTTTTCAAAATCACACGCTTGATTTAGTGATCACAACTGGCATGCCATGCTTTTCACAGATGTTTTTATCTTGCATTCGTAAAGTCAAAAAATCATAACGATGAATACAAAATATTTACTGCTTCTTTTGTTGACTGCGATGGCCTGCGCGCAGAAAGAAAAACTTTATGACATAGGGCAAATAAAAACTGAAAAAGGTGAAGTGCTGATCTGGCTCTATGATGAGACCCCACGACACAAAGAGAACTTTATAAAGCTTGCCAATGCCGGTTACTGGGACACCCTCTCGTTCAACCGGGTGATCAAAAATTTTGTCGCTCAGGGCGGATGCCCCGATACTCCCGAAGGCTTTGCCGACTCTCCTTATCTGTTAGCGCCTGAGTTCAACGACACCATCAAACACGTGTACGGCTCCTTTGCCGCTGGCCGTGACGACAACCCCGGAATGCTTTCTGCCGGATGCCAGTTCTACATCGTGCAAAACAAAAACGGCCTTGCCCGCCTCGACAACAATTACACCGTGTATGGTCACGTGTTTCAAGGCATGGATGTAGTTGACGCCATCGTATCCGTGCCTACCGATTCCATTGACGAACCACTCAGCAAAATTATGATGGATGTCAATGTGATTAAAATGACGAAAAAGGAGATTGAGGGGAAGGGGTTTAGGGTAAAGGAGTGAATTTGATTCATGATTAATAAATATGATTTGTTAATTTTAAAGTCCCACATTACCCTAAAACTCATGAACCCATTCACTCGTCCAGTCGTTGCGCTCTGTTTTGTACTAACAATAGTAAGTTGCTCAATACTTAAAAATGGAGATCAAGAAAAAGAGATCCGCGCTTTCCTATTTGAATTGCAAGCGGATTTGAATAAGTCAGACGAGGTGATTTTAACAAAGTTTCAAGTAAAGCAATCAAAGGAAGCTGTTTTATCCGTAATCAGCATACTTCAAAATAAGGATCCATTCATCGTATGCGAGGCGGCTATAGCCAATGCCATGATTACTTTTGAAAAAGATATTGTGAGAGTTGAGATACCCACAACTTTCCATGTAAAAGAACTTGATTCAAAAGATACTGAGTCTTTTACACTGGTAATGTGGTTAATTCCATCTAATGATAGTTTTCAAATCACTAAACTAGATGGCGAAGAATTCTTCCAAACGTTTTCAAAAATTAAGAATAGCAACGCATGGGAAGCAGAACGAAAGCTAGCATTTAAGGAGCGATTGTGGATATATGAAAACGCGAGAGAGCTTGAAGCTAAATTCGATTCCGTCATCTGGTATTCTACATACGGTGAGAAAAACTATTTCTATGTTGTTGATGGTAACTGGAATAATTCTTTCTTAGATTATAATACGCGCCACCTGAAAAACACAAACGGACGCATGGGTCTTGCGGATGCGAAAGGTGATATTATTATACCTTTGGAATATGAACTAATCGGTACGATTGGTTTTGAAAAGGAAAATCTTGTTGAAGTAACTAAAGACGGAAAAGTAGGATACTTTAACATTGAAACAAAACAACTTGTCTTGGAACCCATCTTTGATGTGATTATCCCTTATGGCAGAGAGAACGCATGGGCCATAGCAAAATCTGATAGTCTTTATGGATGGGTTGATAACCAATTTAATTATTCTTTGGGTTTCACCTCTAAGAGCATGGAAGAGTGGGTGAATAACTTTGAGTTTCTCAATCAAAATATCAGTCTAAAACCAGGAAGATATTATTTCTGTGAGATCCCATCTCCAGAATTCGCTGGCAATGGAATTATTATGCCTCCCTCCTATTTTTCTAAATATGGAATTTTTGATGAGATTGAAGGGGGTATTTCTACCACAAAAGTTCCTATCAATGGATGGACCGACTATAAGGAGACAACACGTTCACTTCTGCAAAATGTCACTGATAATATTCGCGCTGTTGTTACTACTATGCGTGAACGCTATCTGGAAGGCCGTGAAGAATTCTACAATAGCAGTAAATTGATATTTATAAATGAAAAACTGGATACGTTGAACGTAGCTACCGTATCTGGAGAAGATGTGAGTATGCATCCTGTAGATAGTACAATGATTGAAGTACGCACCCCACACGATTATTGGTTTGCGGAAAATGACGCTTGTGATGAGAATAATTTATATAAACACTCATACTTTGCTATTACTGCTTCAAAAGGAGTTACTCCATTGGACTCCAAACGACTCTTCCCACAAACTCAATTCGTAAAGCTGGACAGCACCTACCTGACGGGAAATTTTATGGTTTACAATTACACTACGGAACAGGAAGAACAAAGAACCTTTCTATCTATAAAAACAGTAACCTACATGCGTGACGAAATTCTGGCTTCGTATGGTTACACTTTTCCAAATAAAGAAAGAGATACAATTTTTAGTTATCTACGACAGGAAACCGACCCACGATATGCAACCATCGATGAGTTTGAATCGCAGATGACCGATACAGATAGACAGAATATTTCCTTTCTGAATAGAATTTTAGAAATCTTACAGCCACCGGCTTAATTTTTTTTAAATCATAATGAAAAGATTCATTCGCTTGAGTTTTATACTTTTATTCTTGCTGGCTATTCCATTGGCCATTAATGCACTTTCATACATCAACTTTGATTTTCATTATGGTTTTTTGAAATTAAAAGAACAGGCCATTGCTACGGGTTGGTATCTTCCTGCCTATTATGCACATGTATTGGTTGCAGGAGTTATTCTAGTAATTGGTCTTTTTCAGATTCACCCAACCTGGGGTTTGTATTGGAAGCGACTCCATCGAACTTTTGGTAGGATATATGTCTTCGGCATTCTGTTTTTCTCAGCGCCCGGTGGTCTTGTCATGAGCTTTTTCATCAACAGAGGCCCATGGGTATTAACAAGCTTTTTGTTGCAATGTGGTTTGTGGTTTACATGTACATACCTAGCCTATCGTTACATACGGCAAGGGAAAATTCAAGATCATCGTCAATGGATGTTGAGAAGTTATTCGTTAACACTTGCTGCAATTACACTTCGCCTTTATGTATTTCTAAGCTCTTGGTCATTTGATCTTGCACAACCTGTAGCATATGCAACCATTGCGTGGTTGAGTTGGTTGCCAAACTTATTGCTTTGCGAGTGGTATTTAAAGATAAATAGTAGGCGAGTATTGGCGACTTAAAGAAGAGTAACGACAATTATCTTATGGATGTACAAGGTTAACTTCACGAAAAAGGAGATTGAGGGGAAGGGGTTTAGGGTAAAGGAGAAAATCGAATAGGAATTTTTCTTTATTATTGACTTCTTAAAAGAATTCCAAATCGTTATTAGATTTAAATAATATAAAATAATTTCATGATAGATTTTTCCACAGCCGAACTAGGCAAACGGGTAGTACATGGGGTAGGCAACAAGCTGCGTGACGAGAAACGGTCAAAAAACAAGAAAAACATCCCAAACAAAACTTCCCAATACGGGAACCTTCGCTTACCTTTGACAAAAAATTAGCACTTGAGAGTAATTGCTAAAAAAGTACTCCGGGAGTTTTGGGCTAAACATTCGAACTGCGAACAACAACTTAAATCCTGGTATCGGGAAGCTGAAAAGAGTGAATGGAAAAATACCAATGAAATCAAAAAGGAGTATCCGACAGCGAGTATTCTTAGGGACAATAGAGTTGTTTTCAACATAAAGGGGAACAACTACCGACTAATCGTCAAGATTAATTTCCACTATCAAATGATCTGGATACGATTTGTTGGGACTCATCAAGAATACGACCGGATTGACGCTAATAAAATTTGACGACTATGAATTTAAAACCAATAAAGACTAAAAAGGACTACCAACAAGCATTAGACAGACTTGAATTAATCTTTGATGCTAAGAAAGGGACTAAAGAAGGAGACGAGCTGGAGATATTGGGCATTTTAATTGACCAATACGAAATCGAACATTTCCCCATTGACCTACCTGACCCCATTGAAGCAATAAAATTCAGAATGGAACAACTTGGTTATACCCAGACAGATTTAGCGAAAGTTGTGGGACGTAAGAGTAGAGCCAGTGAAATACTGAGCAAAAAGAGAAAGCTATCGTTGGAGATGATCAGACAACTTCACGAAAAGTTAAATATCCCAACTGACGTTTTAATACAGGCCTATTAAACGGCACGAACCACTTGCAATAAGTTTAATTTTATTTCATGATAGACTTCACCTCAGCCGAACTAGGCGAACTGGTAGTACATTGGGTAGGCAACAAACTACGTGACGAGAAATTCAAAACCTTCCATGAACTGGCTGATATTGAAGAGGATGATACCAAAGAGCATTTGTTGAAATACTTTTTAAGTCCGTTTAAGAGCACGGAAAGCTACCATTTTGATCACCCCACGGATATTAACCTGAATGAAATCTATGCCTACAGCAAAAGGATTTTCCGCGATAAGGATGCCTTCCTGGATTTTTCAGTGGAAATCGCCAAGCATTTGTATGAGCAGTCCACCCACCCCAAAGTGTCGGGAGGCGAACTGTGCGTGTGTTTGTTTAATAATGTCAATCATGAGAACAAGAAGACCACGGCCATCGGCATTTTCAAAAGCGAGAACAAGGAAGTGTTCCTGAAATTCCAGAATAAAAAAGACCGTTTCAAAATATCCTATGATGATGGCGTGAGCGCTGACAAACTGGAGAAAGGCTGCCTGATCCTGAACGTAGAAAAAGAAGACGGCTACAAAGTGATGATCGTGGACACCAAAAAATCCCAGGATGCACAATACTGGAAAGATCAGTTCCTGAAACTCAAACCCGCCTCCGATGATTTCAACCACACGAAAACATTCCTATCTGTCACCAAAGATTTCGTCACCACCAAAATGCCGGATGAATTTGATATGACCAAAACCGATCAGATCGATTTATTAAATCGCTCCATCACCTACTTCAAAGAACACGACAGCTTCGATAAAAAAGAATTTGAAAACGAAGTGCTGCAAGACAAAGGTGTGATCAACTCCTTCCGCAAATTTGACAAAGAATACCGCAACGAAAATTCATTGAGCGAGCTCGAAGAATTCGATATTTCTGATCAGGCTGTAAAAAAACAATCCCGCATTTTCAAGAGCGTGCTCAAGCTCGATAAGAACTTCCACATCTACATTCATGGTGATAAAGAACTGATCGAGAAAGGAACGGAGAAAGATGGGAGGAAGTATTATAAGATTTATTATACGGATGAGTCTTAAAACCCAAGGTAACTTCAGAATGGTCGATCCTATTATAGTTCTTGCAGGTCGCCTGACTTGCAAGCTGACCCCATATCAATATAACTCTTATCTAAGTTCTGCTATCCTCTTAATAGCTTCAGACTGTTCGATGATGATTGGAAAAAATGGAAGCTCGATTTAGGTTGTGGGTCAGGCGACCCACCACAACATAGGCTCTCCTGACCGGCAAGCTGATAAATCCTTGATGTATAAATCTATTGAAACGATGATCAGCATAACGTGAAATAGTCCATGGTTGTCTCATGATTATATCGTGGTGATACGTATCATCCGATAGTAACGATACCGCTCATAGCATTGCTGTTTTATCAGGCATAAGTTTACTATGATAAATAGAAGATCATGGTAACAAATTTTACTAAAATACTTTCTGATTCTGAATGGCGTTGGAAAGAGGTTCTCATCAATAGCAGGAAGAAAATTCATTTGGTTAAGTTACTTCCACTTTTAGTGTTGTCAGCCGCATTATTGCTATTAAACGGGTGTAACGACTCCGATGTGACGCCTGTCTATAAGACATTAATCAATACCGACTACCTGGGAACTCAATCGGTATCGACTCTTAAAATACTACTACCGGCAGGCGGCATTGATGTGCCTTCAACCGCGTTACAATATGATGCCGATATTTACAGGGTTACTTATCGCACCACTTACAAGGGGCGTGAAATTATAGCTTCTGGAATTGCCGGTATTCCTAAAACTTCAAAGACCGTAAGTATGATAAGTATTCATCACGGAACTATTACCGCGCATAACGAAGCACCTTCAGAAATGACTACGATGGCTAGTCAAGGCGCCTTGTTGTGTGGTGGAATGGCATCCATAGGAATGATTGCTTTATATCCCGATTTTCTTGGTTTTGGCAGTTCATCCATGATTCCTCATCCCTATTACGTAGAAGAACTTTCTGCCTCGGTGGTAATTGATTACCTGAAGGCAGGTCTAGAACTTGCCGATAGCAAGAACATCCAATTCAATAAAAAACTATTTCTGGCAGGATATTCTGAAGGTGGTTATGTTACTATGGCCGCACACAAATACCTGGAAGAAAATCCAACTTCTGAATTCACTCTTGTTGCCTCATTCCCTGCTGCCGGTGGTTATGATGTAAAAGCTATGCAGGAATATCTATTTGCACACGATAGGTACGTAAATCCGTACTACCTGGCTTTTGTAGCTTATGCATATCAGCAAACGTATGATTGGACTCAATCAATGGGCGATTTTTTTAATGAGCCATACGCAAGCAAGATTCCTGATTTGTTCAATGGATCATATAGCAGTAGTCAGATTAATGAACAGCTTACCTACTCTATTCCCGATCTTGTTAAATCAGACCTTATCGAAACACTTGATACCGATATAAAATACAAGGGCTTAGCGGAGGCACTGCAAAAAAATAGTTTAACAGATTGGACCCCCAAAATTCCCATGTATATGTATCATGGCCAGGAAGACGCAGCGGTACCCTTTCAGAATTCACAATCTGTTTACGATCAGCTAATTGATAGGGGCGCTTCCAAAGATGTGGTACATCTCATTCCCCTGGCTAAGGCCACGCATGATACGGGTGTTATGCCTTATATTGAAGATGCTGTACTGAAAATAATAGCACGTAACTAATACGCAGATCCTTATATAACTTTTAATGAATAAATGATAGAGGATATTAATAAAACTTCTGCTAAAGCAAATCACACATAGCGTACCAGCGAACAAAAAAATATATGTTTCATCCGTGATCCAGGTTACCAGGTAACAGTGTTTTAATACGGAATTTTATCTCATGAAATAATAGTAATTGACAATTACGTCATAACAAAAAACAAACATCTGGAAACAACCGAACAACTAGTGGCCATACCAAGAATAGGCGACAAGGCTCCCGAATTTAAAACCATCACCACGCAAGGTGAAATTAGTTTTCCTGGTGATTACAAAGGCAAATGGGTAATTCTCTTCAGCCATCCGGCCGATTTTACACCGGTGTGCACCTCTGAGTTTATGACCTTTGCCCACATGGAAAAAGACTTCAGTGCGCGCAATTGTCAATTGGTGGGATTATCCGTAGACGGACTATATAGTCATATCGCCTGGTTACGTACCATCAAAGACAAGATTGAATATAAGGGAATGAAAAATATGGAAGTAAAATTTCCATTGATTGAAGACATTACCATGAACGTAGCCCGGAAATATGGCATGATACAACCCGGTGAAAGTTCCACCAAAGCAGTGCGAGCCGTTTTTTTTATAGATCCTAAAGGAATGATTCGGGCCATTTTATATTATCCTCTCTCCTTGGGTAGAAATTTTGATGAATTGATGCGTGCCTTAGTGGCCATGCAAGCGGCTGATAAACATAATATTGCCACACCAGCCGATTGGAAACCTGGTGATGATGTAATTGTGCCACCAGCCGGCTCCTGTGGTGTAGCCAAAGAGCGTATGGAAAGTAAAGAAAAGGGAGTTAAATGCTATGATTGGTTCTTCTGCACTAAAGAATTGGAAGCGGCTGAAGCATAAGACTAGTTACAGGCAACCTACACATTTGCCCTGTGCTTCCATCCCACAGAATGCAATTAAAGCTGATTTATAAAATTTTGTGCAGGTTGGGTTCGTGCTTTAGTTTATGCTTATGACAAAGTAAGCCTGCTTTTGTATCACCAGAAGCAGGCTTTTTATTGATAAAGTTTTTGGATGTATTGCGCACACCCTTAAACGACCCATTGGCAGATGTGATGACAACGTAACCTTCACTAAAAAAACAAAACCGATGAAAGCCAAAATATGAGTAAGTGCATGCTGCATGCATGGGTTTTCATTCGTCAGGTATCCCATAGAATTTCTATTCCATAATCCGGGATAATTACTAAAAGTCCTTCCGTTTCAAAGCTCGAAAAATTATCACCGATAAGATGGTATATTCAATAGGCACTCCAACCACCATCTACCACCAGTATTTCGGCATTGACAAAGCTGGATTCCTCACTGGCTAAAAACAAGGCTGCATTTGCAATTTCAGAAGGTTCTCCTGTGCGCGGGTTCAGCACCATACCCGACATGATGCGATCGTTGACGAGCGGAGTAACTTTTGTCATGTCAATGGTTTCACTAATGCGCGTATTCACGGCACCGGGTGCAATGCCATTGCACCGAATGCCCGACTTCGCATACAGATAGCCGGTGTTTTTAGTCAATCCTACTAAGGCATGTTTGCTGGTAGTGTAAGCGGCACCTGCCACACCACCTTTTAAACCACCAATCGAACAGATGTTAATGATGTTTCCTTTTCCTTTGGCTAAAAATATTTTAACAGCACTACGCATCGCCTTAAACGGTCCGTCTACATTCACCTTCATTACTTTTTCCCATGTGTCGTTGTCTACTTCTCCCACTGGCTGGAAGTTATCCATGATGCCGGCATTGTTTACCAGGATGTCCAACGTTCCATATTTTGTCACAGCTTCATTGATAATGGTTTCGATGTCTTCTTCTGTAGCCATGTTTGCTTTCAGTATGGTTACTTCTCCCCCTTCTTCATTGATTTCTTTTTTAAGTGCATCCAGTCTTGACTGGTTAATGTCGGCAGCAACTACTTTGCTTCCTTCGGAGGCAAACAACAAGGCAATCGCTTTACCCATACCAGCACCAGCTCCTGTTACAACAGAGACTTTATCTTTTAATTTTTTCATGGCACAGCTCTTTTTGGAAAAGATAAAACTAAAGCACTGGCATTTCGATGATGAATATTTCCAACTACGATGATTTAATCCTGACGATTTCCATTAACGAAAAGACCTACGTCATCGATCATTATTTTGGAGGCCGATAAACCAACTCCCACGACCATGTTAAACGTTCAGTATGCAAAAATTCTTGTAGACACAATTCTTCTTGCCGATTTCCATATCTGCATGAACCCATCTGAACAAACGATGTCCGTTTTGCCTAACATTGCCGCTTTTTACCATTATAAACGTCTGTCTTTTTTTTGACTTTTACTCCTATAAAACATAATCATCCTTCGTAGTTACCTCGGGGTAAAGTCTACGACAAGCCGGGTATAAGAAGTGTATAACGTGAGGACACCATAAAAACAGATGTGATGAAAAAAAGATCCATGAATGAATCCTTGGGTTTGTTGGGTATAAGAGGAAAAGTGGGCAACCTGGTATTCAAGAAATACCGCACCAGCACGGTGATAACAAAATATCCGGACATGAGCCATGCCGGATGTAGTACTGGTCAACGCCTACAGCGTAATCGCTTTCAACAAGCCATCAAGTGGGCAAAAACTGTCCTGGCTAGTCCCGAACAAAAACGATACTACGAGAAACTTCCCGGAAAAGGGTCTGCCTGGAATAAAGCATTGGCAGCGTTTATGAAAACGCATGCCCCTTGATTATGACAGTCATATTGCGAGCAGACTACCAGTAGCAACGCGAAGGGAACCATTCGTACTTTTGCCGATCACCTACCTGCATGACTACGCGTCAATATGACCCTTATCCAAGTTCCGTTATCCTCCTAATAGCTTTAGATTGTTCGATGATAATTGGTAAAACGGAAGTGCGTTTAAAGTTGTGGGTCCTATTGTGTTCTTGCAGGTCGCCTACCTGCAAGCTGGCTATACATTAACCTTTGACACGTACATAAGCTCATTCTTCGTCTTCACCACACAAAAGATTAAAACGATATGAGACGATTGGTAAAAATGAAGGGTAGTTTAAAACGTAGCCATATTTCAATACTGAAGAAGTGGGGGCTCTCCGGTTATGCAACCTTTGTTGCTACCGCAGCAGGGGGAGTTTGAATTGCACCGGATCATTGGCACCAAAATAAATTGACCGAAGAGCCGTACCTTTGCCTTTTATTAATCAGTGAAAAGGGTTTAGATGAGGAATATTACAGAGCAGGAAGAGCGCGAATTTTTAGAAGAAATCAAAGAGAAGTTACTTTTCGCCATCAGGCGCACCGATGATCGCGTAAAGCAATACTCGGATGAACTCCGGCAGAATAAAGAATATATCTACGAGCATCAGTCGGGTATGGATGATGCCGACAAGGTGGCTGCCGGACAATCCATTAATCGCATGGCCTTCACAGGCGAATCAGTGGTAGCACGCAAAAAAAAATTAATGAAACTGAGCGCCAGTCCATATTTTGGCCGCATTGATTTCGAACGTGGAGAAGAAAATAATGCCTTGTACATCGGCATTCATACGTTTACTGATGAAACGCTACGGGCCAACCTGATTTATGACTGGCGCGCACCCATCTCTTCCATGTTCTACGATTTCGAATTGGGTGAAGCGTGGTATCATACTCCTTCCGGAAAAATCAGCGGAACGATTGCACTGAAACGCCAATACAAAATCAGGGAGGGCAACATGGAGTTCATGATCGAAAACGATGTACACATCCATGATGATTTGTTACAAAAAGAACTGAGCAAGTCCAGTGACGACAAAATGAAAAACATTGTCGCCACCATCCAGCGCGATCAGAATGCGGTGATCCGAAATGAAACGGCACCGGTGATGATCATCCAGGGGGTGGCAGGCTCAGGAAAAACATCTATCGCCTTGCATCGCATTGCGTTTTTACTGTACCGTTTCCGGGATGAGATTGCCGCCAAAGATGTGCTCATCATTTCACCGAACAAAGTTTTTGCGGATTATATCTCTAACGTGTTACCCGAATTAGGTGAAGAACAGATTCCTGAAATGGGCATGGAAGAACTGGCTACGGAAGTGCTGGATGACAAATATAAATTTCAAACGTTCTTTCAACAGGTTTCTTCCCTGTTGGAGAAACCTGACGCAACCTCTATCGAGCGAATTCAATTTAAATCTTCGTTTGAATTTTTAAGTAAGCTCAACCAATACATCATTCACCTCGAGAACAATTTCTTCACATTTACCGAATTGCGTGTGGGCAAGGTAGTCGTTCCGTTTCCTTTTATCTTGGAGCGGTTCAAAGCCTACCATCGCATACCGCTACTAAAACGTACTCCGGAAGTAGTAAAGGATATACAACAGCATGTAAGAAACGAGGTGCAACGCAAACTCACAGGTCACGAAAAAAATCAGATCTGGCAAGCGGTGCCACGCATGTTCAAAACCAATAATGTGCTTGATCTCTATCGGGATTTTTATACCTGGATCGGCAAACCAGAATTATTCAAAATGCTTCCCGGTGAAACACTTGAATATGGGGATGTCTATCCGTTGATTTATTGTACGATCCGGTTGGAAGGTGCACAGACGTATGATCATGTAAAACATTTGTTGGTCGATGAAATGCAGGATTACACGCCTATTCAATATTCAGTGCTGTCGCGATTGTTCAAATGCAAGAAAACCATTCTGGGCGATGTGAATCAAACGGTCAATCCATACAGTGCTTCTTCGTCCGAGGCTATTGAAAAAGTATTTCCGCATGCCGATACGGTGAAGCTCTTCAGAAGTTATCGTTCTACCTATCAAATCAGTGGATTTGCGCAACGCATTTCGCGTAACCCTGATCTGATACCCCTGGAGCGACATGGTCAGGAACCGGCAGTAAAAGGTTTTCATAGCAATGCGGAAGAAATTGAAGAAATAAAAAAATTGATTCATGCTTTCAAAAATTCCAACCATCCCTCCATGGGCATTATTTGCAAAACCCAACAACAGGCAGAATTTGTTTTCCGTGAAGTGAAATCATCATCCGTGTATTTGCTTACGGCAGATAGTACCTCTTTCAAAGAAGGTGTCATTATCACCACCGCTCACCTGGCAAAAGGACTGGAATTTGATGAAGTAATCGTGGCGTTTGCTTCGGCACGTAACTATCAAACCGAGGTGGACAAGCGCATGTTGTATATTGCCTGCACCCGTGCTATGCACCATCTCACACTGACGTATACAGGTGAAAAATCGGGACTGATCATGGAATCAACAACCTAAATTCCTGGGCTTGATTATGTACATAATCCACCGGCATTAGGGAAACGAATTTTAACCGTTCATACTTCATTTCACGCTTGATCAGAAAAGTAATTCATTATTTTACGATCCAAATTCGTTTGCTCGAAAACACCTTTATACAATCACTATGCGCCATATTACTTTTTTGATTTTAACAGTGGTCTCCGCTGCCACCTACGCGCAACAAGTACCCCCGCAGGTAGACATGCGCATGTATGACATTGTCTCTGCCGTATCGGCTCAGCGCCTTGAAAAAGATGTTCGCAACATGGCCGGTTTTGGTACGCGCAATACCTTCTCCGACACCATTTCCACTACCCGAGGTATCGGTGCTGCGCGCAGGTGGATAAAGGCTGAGTTTCAGAACATTTCTAAAGCATGTAACAACTGTCTCGAAGTTTTTTACCAAAAAGATCTTGTAACCAAAGAAGCCAATGCCCGCGTGCCCAAAGATGCCTGGGTTGTGAATGTGGTAGCCATTCAACGTGGAACGGACTATCCCAACAACTTCATCGTTATGTCGGGTGATATCGATTCACGTGCCAGCAATACTATGAACTATGAGATTGATGCACCCGGAGCCAATGATAATGCTTCAGGTATGGCCGGAACCCTTGAAGCGGCACGCGTTCTCTCAAAGTACAAATTCAAGCACAGTATTATTTATTTAGGACTTTCAGGTGAAGAGCAAGGTTTATTTGGAGGAACCGGGTTGGCCCGCTATGTAAAAGAAAAAGGATGGAATATACTCGGAGTTTTAAATAATGACATGATCGGAAATATTGAAGGTGTGAATGGAGTGATTGATAACCGCTCATTCCGGATTTTTTCGGAACCCGTGCCTACAACAGAAACCGAACAGCAACGAAATCAACGCAGGTTTTATGGAGGCGAAGTGGATGGCATCTCTAGGCAACTGGCTCGTTATGTGCACAAACAAACACAAACCTATATACCCGAGATGAACCCCATGATGATTTACCGGCTCGATCGTTTTGGCCGGGGTGGGCACCACCGTCCGTTCAACGATCTTGGCTTCGCTGGCATCCGCATTATGGAAACACAGGAAAACTATAATCGTCAACATCAGGACATACGGGTTGAAAACGGAATTAAGTATGGAGACGTCATCGAAGGCGTGAACTTTGAATACGCAAAAAAACTAACGGCTGTCAATGCCATCGCATTAGCGGGAATTGCCTGGGCACCCCCCGCACCTACCAATGTGAGCATAGGCGGTGCGGTGCAACCTTCTACTAAATTAGCCTGGGATATTCTTCCTGCCGATAAAGTAGCCGGTTACAAAATCTACTGGCGCGATACCACCTCTCCTACCTGGGATTATTCACGCTATGTGGGTAACGTTTCATCTTTTACACTCGAGGGAATTGTAATTGATAATTACTATTTCGGAGTAGCCGCGGTGGATAAAAGTGGTAATGAATCGGTGATCGTTTTTCCCGATAAACTGATTCGGTAAACAGGTACCAAAATAATTATGAAACAACATCTTTTAGATGAATTGATCAACCATACCTATGTCATGCTGAAGCCTTCACCCGTGGCAGGTATTGGGGTATTTGCTATTAATGATATTCCCAAAGGATGCCGGGCGATGTTTAGTAAACCTGATCAGGAGGATCGTTGGGTGAAAGTCAGTAAAAATGAAGTCGAGTCTCTCCCACTACATGCTAAACAATTGATAGAGAATTATTGCCTGTTCGATGAAGAAAATTACTTTGTACCTGATTATGGATTTAAAAAAATAGACGTCTCGCTATTCCTAAATCATTCGGATATGCCCAATATTATTTCCATTGAGGAAGGGAATTATTTTGAAGCTACACGCGATATAAAAACAGGTGAAGAATTGTTTATCGATTATGGGGAAATCGTAGATGGTGAGGGGTGAAACGGATATAATATCCTGGATAAAGTTTAGATTCATAGACTCAGAAACACTTTTCATAACTAAGTCCTTCCAGAATTTAATCGAACCATAACACGGTATGCACAACAACTACTATCTTTCGTATCAGCTTTTATTATGGGCGATTATAAAGATAAATGTATCAGCGACTATATAAAGCAACTACCCATTATATCCCTACTATGAAACTTTTAAATTTCACCCCGCTGTTATTGTTAATATCCCTTACTGGTCATAGTCAATTGAATGACAAGATTCCAGGAATTATCAAACCAGGAGATTCCGGTTTTGTTAGTAGTGAATTGATTTATCCGCTAACGAACAAACCGACTGCTCAATGTCATGCATCCACCATCGTTGAATTATCGGATGGGTTGATGGCTGCGTGGTTTGGCGGATCTCATGAAAGGAATCCGGATGTCGGCATATGGACTTCTATAAATAAAAATGGCCTATGGTCACAACCGGTGCAAGTAGCCAATGGCTTTCAAAACGATTCACTTCGCTATCCGTGTTGGAACCCCGTATTATTTAAACCTTCAACGGGACCACTTATGTTATTTTATAAAATAGGACCAAGTCCAAGTGAATGGTGGGGAATGCTTACCACTTCGAACGATGAAGGGAGAACATGGACTAATCCAACCCGACTGGGAAAAGATCCGGCAATCAATGATTTGTTGGGTCCCGTAAAGAACAAACCCATTCAACTTGCCGATGGAACAATACTTTGTCCGTCCAGCAGAGAAATTGAAATTAATGATAAAGATCAATGGCGTGTTCATTTCGAACTCACCAAAGATTTTGGTAAAACCTGGAAGGTGATAGGTCCGATCAATGATGGTATCGAGTTCAATGCCATACAGCCGAGCATTTTAACCTATGCCGATGGACGGATGCAGATTGTATGCAGAACGCAGGAAGGCACCGTGGGTCAAAGTTGGTCGACTGACCATGGCCAATCCTGGAGCAAGATGAAAGCTTCAAACTTGCCCAATCCCAATGCAGGAACCGATGCGGTAACACTAAAGGATGGGCGGCAACTTATGGTTTATAATCACACCACGAACAAAGGGAATTTTCCGAGTGGCCGAAATATGTTGAATGTTGCTATTTCAAAAGATGGTATCGAATGGAAACCCATTGCTACGCTCGAAAGATCAAGAGGCGAGTACTCCTACCCGGCTGTCATACAAACAGCCAATGGACAAGTTCACATCACGTATACTTATTTAAGAAGGTCTATCAAGCACGTGGTGTTGGAGGTATCCCAATTAAAATAAATTCGTACTCGTCATTTATCTTCAAGTGAAAGCAACTTATCTTTCGAAGCCTAAGTATTTCATCACTTCCTCATCACCGTGAAGTGAATTAACCGGTAGTTGATAATTCGAGTATAATTCTTCTTTGGATAAAATTGACACAAAATCCTCTTTGTAATTATCATTATATCGCAATGGGTCATCCTTCAACGCAAGATGTTTAACAAAAAAATCATACACGGCTTTTCGCTTGGAGTAGCCATAGTCATGACCTTCATCAGGTAAATGAACATTCTGCAAATTCTTTTCAGCATGAAATATCTTATAAACCTTTTGTAGGTAGGGAAATTCAACATCGGGCGTATTGGAAGTCCAATCTCCACCATCAGAAACAATCAACAAAGGTTTGGGTGCAAACAAGGCAGCAATTTCTACATTGTTTGTCTGATGGTGTGCGGTCTTATGAATGGGCATTCCGCTTTCACAAATACATCCACCAAAGAAATGCGCGGATACCTGGGTAACCGGAGCTGCTACGTTAATACGATCATCCAGGGCAGATAAAATAAATGTTTGTGTTCCACCACCGGAGTACCCTGTCATCCCTATTCGTTTCGCATCTACATCAGAACGACTTAAAAGATACTCAAGCACCCGTTTACTATTCCAGGTCTGAAGTAAAAGTGCAATGGGCATCGTATGGCTTACCTGCAAACACTCACCTGTTCCAACCATATCATAGGTAAAAACAATAGCACCCATCCGTGCCAATACTGCGCATCGTAATTGAGTTTCTTCAACAAAACGTTTGTCTACACCATGACCATGTGGGTTGAGGATGGCGGCATATTTTTTTTGTTTCCTGGTTGGGGTATATAAATTTCCGGTAATATAGAATCCTGGAAAACTCTCAATGACAATATTTTCAACCCGGTACCCATCCATGTCGCGAGGATGAGTAATGACGGGATTAAAATCGCCCTTTATATCGGGCATTTTTTCCAACTGCATTCCCTCGATGATTACTTTTCGTATTTGCTGAGATCTCTTTTTCCAGGAATCAACATCACTCCATTCCTGCGCAAAGGTGCTCATCATTTCTTTGGCTTCTTCTTCCGTCCAATACTTGCCTACACACAGCTTGCTATCTTTTTCCTGACCTGGTGCCTGTATACTTAAACTAAGTATAGCAATGACTATCAAAATTTTATTCATGGTCGTGTAGGTTACGTTCGGAATCATCGTTGTTGAGATCATAAAGATAACATCAGGTTGTTAAACCATTATCAGGTATTGTATGAATTTATTGGTATTTAAGACCTCTCCAAACCACTGATAATTCCAGTTCAACAGATCAAGGTGTTACCATGGTTCCTCCAGATGGCTACCACCGATCAGGATAAATTATCGCGGAAATTGGTCTGGAAGATCTATCTATGCCATTTCAAGAAGAATACATCAATCATTTATTTTGATTGAATGGATGGAGCAAAGACCTCAAAATCGCTATTTATCAATTAACAGTACGATGTCCTCTATAATAAACTGAAATCAATACTGAATATTTTCCTATTTTTGCATTACCCTACTCTATTTTGGCCATATACTATATAATACCTATCCGTAACAAAAAACCTGTAGCTGTTTCCCAGCAAATTATTACCCCATGAAGTATACAATATCTGCTTTATTGATTGTGCTATTATTTAAATCAAGCCTTGGATTTGCACAGCAAAATATTACTAATAAAGATGATTATAAAACGGAGACCACTGTCCTAAAAGACACCTTGGCCTCACCCAGGTACTCTAAATCCAGGGAATTACAAAAAGCGATAAAAGCTCCTTTAATATTAACGGCTGTTGGATTATTTTCTCTTACTAACAATGGCTTGTTAAATAATCAGGAGGTTCAGAATGAAAGGAATAAACTGATACCTAATTTTAAACATAATGCTGATAATTATTTACAGTATGCCCCCATCGTGGCAACGTATGGTCTCAACCTGGCTGGTGTAAAAGGTAAAAATAATTTTGCGAATCGCACGGCAATCCTGATTAAGACACAAGTATTGTTTGGTGTTGTTACCTATTCATTAAAAAAATTAGTTGCCGAACCCAGGCCAGATACAGGCTTTCCAAATTCCTTCCCCTCTGGTCACACGGCACAGGCTTTTGCGGCAGCAACCTTTATGTCTAAAGAGTATGGTCATATTAATATTTGGTATAGCATTGGAGCATACACGGTAGCAACGGGTGTTGGTGCCATGCGTATCATGAATAACCGTCATTGGATCTCTGATGTATTAGTAGGTGCCGGTATTGGTATTTTATCAACCAACATTGTATACCTCACGCATCAATATAAGTGGGACAAGAAAAATAAACGCGGGCACACCATGGTTATGCCGTCTTATGACGGACAAACAGGTATGTTATGCATGATCCATCGTTTTAATTGAGTCCAGTTGTTACGCTTCTTTTCATTATAAGGCTATTGCGCCAACTACTTTTTCCACCATTTTTATTGTCGGTATCTTATTGTGTGAATCAATTAGTTTCAGATGCCATTTTTCATTCCGGTATAGATCCAATAATTCAAAAAAAAACCTCTTTAAGAAAAGAGGCTAAATAATAAACATTGTCCAGCAATTTATAACTAGGCTAAAAAGGTCTCTAATATTTTGTTTCGTGAACCGTGGCGCAGTTTACGAGTTGCCTTTTCCTTTATCTGACGAACTCGCTCACGGGTCAGATCAAATTGCTCTCCGATTTCATTTAATGAAATAGCGTGACCGCCAGATAGTCCGTAATACATAGATAAGACCTGTGATTCTCTTTCTGATAAAGAGGATAACGCTCTTTCAATTTCTGTTTTCATCGAATTGATCATGAGATTAGCATCTGGCTTGTCTGCATCATTATCTGCCATCAAATCAAGTAGACTTCCTGATTCTGAATCATTGCTTAACGGAGCATCCATGGACACTTTCCGTGCACGATATTGTTGCATTTTTTCTATTTCTTCCGGGGTAGTGTCCAACGCCTTGGCAATCTCTTCACTGGTTGGTTCACGTTGATACAATTGTTCTAAATTGGTGAGGGTCCGACTTATTTTACTAAGTGTTCCTACGCGGTTGAGCGGTAGTCTTACAATGCGTGATTGCTCGGCCAGTGATTGTAATATGGTTTGTCGAATCCACCAAACGGCATAGGAAATAAATTTGAAGCCACGCGTTTCATCAAAACGTGACGCTGCTTTTATTAACCCAAGATTTCCTTCATTAATCAAATCACTTAATGACATCCCATTATTCTGATACTGTTTAGCAACAGAAACCACAAAACGTAAATTCGCTTTCACCAATTTGTCCAAGGCAACATCATCCCCTGCTTTAATGCGTTTCGCTAATTCAACTTCTTCTTCCGCTGTGATTAAACTTATCTTAGCGATTTCACTTAAGTAACGATCAAGTGATTGAGTTTCACGATTAGTTATTTGCTGAGTAATTTTAAGTTGTCTCATGGATAAAATGGGTTAGTGAAAAATAAATAATTAATGCAAGGCGAGTGCCTTACCTAAAACACTACGGAAGTATTTTATAGAAGAGAAAAGTGTGGAACTACGAGAGTGAAATAGAAATCATGAGCTGCAAAGATACAAAAAATAGTCTATGGATCAAAGTCTTACGACAAGCATGCAGCATTACATGCCATCATAACTAATGTATTCACGCATATATCTATTGCATAAGATATAATTCTATTGCAAACTATTTTTCATGAAATCTTCCTTCAGCACGTGATCCATAGATTCCAGAAGAAAATCTGCATTCTCTTTTGAGAATACCATGGGTGGCTTTATTTTCAACACGTTATTATACGGACCATCGGTACTCATCAATATTCCTTTATCGCGCATGCGATTGGCAAAGTAAGATGCTTGTTCTGTGGCTGGCTCTTTTGTTTCCCTACTTGTCACCAATTCAATACCAAGGAATAAACCAGGGCCACGTACATCACCGATAATGTGATGCTTGTTCATCATATTGATTAGCGCTGTCTTTAAATACGCACCCACTTCTTTCGCATTTTGTTGCAAGCCTTCCTCTTTAATCACTTTCAAAACTTCGAGGCCAATGGCACAGGACACAGGATTGCCGCCAAAGGTGTTGAAGTATTCCATTCCGTTTTTAAAAGCATCCGCAACGACTTGCGTGGTAACAACCACTGCGAGCGGATGTCCATTTCCAATAGGCTTGCCAATGGTAACAATATCCGGAACG
Source organism: uncultured Ohtaekwangia sp. (assembly GCA_964349405.1). Taxonomy (GTDB): domain Bacteria; phylum Bacteroidota; class Bacteroidia; order Cytophagales; family Cyclobacteriaceae; genus ELB16-189. Next base: position 32,864 of record CAYGGY010000029.1, read on the forward strand.
ACACCATGTTCTTCAAATGCCCAGAAATAATCTCCTGCCCTGCCACAACCCGTTTGCACTTCATCGGCAACGCAAAGACCACCGGCAGCGCGCACATATTGATAGGATTCTTTTAAAAAGTTTTTTGGTAACTCTACCTGCCCACCACAACTAATAACAGACTCGAAAATAAATGCTGCGGGATTACTACCGGATGCTTGCATTTTGGTAATCGCTTCCTTTACATGACTGGCATATTTACTTCCTGCCATCGGATCATCAGACCTGTAAATTCCTCTGTACACATCAGGTATAGGAACGACATGAATGTGAGGCGCAGCTCCTTTTCCACCTGGCCCGTCAAATTTGTATGAACTGATCTCTACGCATGCATTAGTATTGCCGTGGTAACCTACTTCCGACACAATCATATCTTTTTGGTTGGTATAGGTTTTAGCTAACCGCATGGCGAGTTCATTCGCTTCGCTGCCCGAGTTAACAAGGAAGGCAACATTTAACGAAGGCGGCATGGTAGCTAATAATTCTTCTACAAACTTCACGATGTTCTCGTGCAAGTAGCGTGTGTTCGTATTGAGTACTGCCATTTGACGTTGACCTGCTACTACAACCCGTGGATGCTCATGCCCAACATGAGCAACATTGTTAACGGTATCGAGATATCGTCTGCCAGTATCATCCAGTAAATACGCACCATTACCTCTTACCATTTTAATAGGATCGCGGTATGAAATGCTCATGTTTTTGCCAAGATGTTGTTTTCTGTACTTGACAATTTCTGCTTTGTGAATTGACTTATTTTGATCTGAATACTTTCCTTTAAGTAATAACCAGGGATCAGGTGAAATGCTTGTCCACAAGGTTCGCTGTTGTTCTGGCGCCACACCGGGAAAGTCGCCTTGCTTTCCAAGCATATGAAGGATGACTTGAAAATGAAGGTGAGGTGGCCAATTACCATTTTCGTTTCTTGCTCCTATCCTACCTATTTTCTGACCTTGCCGTATTGGTTGACCAACCTGAATAGCCTTTAATGAGTCGGTAGTGAGATGACCGTATAAGGTATAAAACGTTAAGTCAGCCGTTGGCTTGTGCTCTACAATAATGGTAGGCCCATAGTCGCGTTCTGATTGATTGTTGGCAACGCTGTGAATCGTTCCGTCTAAAACAGAAAATACGTGCTCACCAGGAATGGAAAAAAAATCCATCCCGGTATGAATCGTTCGCCACGCAAGTGCATCATTACCAGCAACCGCGAAGGCATCCGTAGTATAAAATGCCCGCGCTTCATTGTATCTTCCAATGGCAAGTGTAGCCTTTGCTTCATTCATTAACTTCGTTACTTGATTATCTAATTTGTCAGGATCGAGTAAGGTTGAACTTGTTCCGATATCAAGACTACCGACACTTAAATCAAGCCAGCTTGTGGGTTGTTTTTCGTTAACCGGAAATGCACTGGATAATGAATTATGCGAAGCCCAATCATTAAATTTTTCATTAGTAGGACAAGCCTCCAAACCACAGGCATGCCGAAAAGCAAAATGAGCCAAATCAGGGTGGATGTTTTTTAGTTTTTCAAGCAACTCCCAGGCAGGTTTATCACTAATCTGAAGATAAACATTCTCTGGATGTTCAATGTGGTTTAACTGTGAGCAAGTGATACTAATAATTAATCTGGCCGCCACCAAAATAAAAAGCACGGAAAGTTCTTCTTCGGTAATGCTATAGGCCTGGTTAAAACCTTTCACGACATGACATGCTGCCTCCAATGGATCCGGTTTGTTCATGATGGCATAGGCAATGGCAATGGCCAGTTCATTAATCGTATGCGTATAAACAACATCACCAAAGTCAATGACACCAGGCACATGAGGATCTTTGTTGTCGAGGCTCACTAAAACGTTATAATCATTGGCGTCATTATAGTTGACGCTTTTACGGAGATTCGGAAATGCAGGAATTGCACGTTGTTCAAAGAGTTGATAGAAATAATTTACAAGCGCTCTTCTTCCTGAATCATATTTATCCAAATGCGGCTTTATCCAAGCTGTTTGTGCGGGATCCCACTTCATAAAACGATGGGCACTGGGATGATCAAAATCAGCAAGCGAATGACATAGTTTACCACACATTTCACCGAGCCGTTCTAACAATACAGGGCTATGAGGATTCACATTGGCAAACACCCGTCCTTCTACCCAGGTGAGCAGTCTGGCCAGCCGCGTATTTCCTTCTGAATCGGTGACCGTCACAATTTCACTTCCTTCTTGTGTAGGAACAATGGATGAAATTGTAAGTCCGAATTTTCTAGAAACCAAATGGTTGATAAGGCTATTTTGGAGTTCAAGATTTGATCGTTGTTCGGCAAGGTTTGCAATCTTGAATATGTAAGCCTTATTATCTGTCGTTTGTAAATAATAATTTAAATCAAGTTCACCGGGCAGTTGAACTACCGTTGCATCTATACCATAGTATTCATTCACGATGGAAGCAACAACTGAAATATCAAAACTCATGGGGGTAAAATAATATAGGTTGAGGTCAATTATAAAAAGCTAAAGTTATAACGAATCGTGGATGAATACGTAAAACCAAGACACGAATAACTTAATATTTCAAGGCCTCTTTTAATAGGATAGTAGAAGGATCCAGGATTACACCCATCACACCCTCGAAGGATATTCATAGGCCATGATTTTACCCGGTATGCCGCAATGAAGACGGACAACTAAAGTTCCTGTTAATGAAATGATTACCGATGCAGGTTTGTTATACGCCCCCGCTTAAATAAATCGCATCAAAGCAATTGGCATAAGAAAGATACCAATGCGTTACCTTCAAGTACAATAGCCTCACCACCACCCGGAATCCATGACAGTTTAAGGCTACCCTAAAACCGAGAGTAACAAGAAGTATGGCCCCCATAGTCAGTCGCATTTTTGCTTAGGTAACATGGGAATCGAATTTGCTACGTTTTGGGTGCCTTGTATCATAACGATCACTGTTTTATACCAGGAATTATTTAGAAGATTGGGTTTGTGTTTAATAAATTCCTTTATCAGAAAACAGGCGATCCAAAGAGCTACAAAAGTGAACACAACCCAAATTAGGGTAATGATCGGTGGTTAATACGTTACCTAATTGCAAAGGCTTTTTGTCATATCAAGGAAACAAAGAATATTTCGTTTTACACATGCTTGAGAAGCCTTCTTTTGCCTTTATTAATTTCCCCCATACTTTCAATCTCTGTATATTTAAACTCTCGAAAGTTTAGTATGAAGGCGCAATCAAAAAAGAAATTTTCAGACACATTATACATAGCAGCCATAGGTGCTTCCGCGGGTGGCCTTGAAGCATTACAAAAGGTAATTTCAAACATACCTGACAAAACAAAACATCTTGCCATAATTATTGTGCAACACCTAAGCCCTAATTATAAAAGCATGTTGGTGCAATCGCTCAGCAGCCAAACAAGTTTTGAGGTTATTGAAGTTAAAAATGCCATTTCAGTAAAAGAAAAATGCATTTATATCACCCCTCCTGATAGGGAGATCACATTAAAAAAAGGAAAACTGTTTCTTAGTAAACCTCCTAAAACGTACAACCCAAGGCCATCCATCAATAATTTGTTTACCTCGCTGGCAGAAGACCGAAAAGCAAAATCGATCGGCATTATTCTATCGGGCACAGGTACAGACGGAGCAAATGGAATGAAACAAATCGAAGAGGCTGGTGGTATTTGCATTGTACAAGATCCTAAAACCGCAAAATTCAATAACATGCCCCAGGCGGCCATCGAATCCGCCTCGGTTGATTTCATTCTTTCGCCATCACGCATTGGCAGACAACTTGCAAGTATTGTTTCAGATATTAAAACTCATAAGTCATCTAAAACGGCAACGAATGGTGATAACATTTTTGAAGATATTATTGAATTACTCACTCGTGAAACGGGCACTGACTTTACTAATTACAAACGGGAAACTTTATTCCGAAGAATTAATAAACGGATATCGGAGTTAAAATATACTTCGGCCAATCAATATTATAAATACATCGAACATAATCGCGAAGAAGTAGATAGACTTTTTAGTAAAGTACTCATTGGTGTAACTAGTTTCTTTAGGGATGCTATGGTTTTTAAAGCGATGCAAAAGTATGTTGAAAAAATCATCGATTCTAAAATGGACTCCGACCCCATCAGAGTATGGATTGCGGGTTGCGCCAGTGGCGAAGAGGCCTACTCGATAGCCATTTTGATAGACAGTGCATTAAAGAAAAAGAATCGCTTTGTCCCTGTTCAAATTTTTGCCACTGACATTAATGAAAATTCCCTCAACATTGCCCGTAAAGCGATTTATCAAAAAAAAGATATTGAAAGATTACCTCATGAAATTAAGAATAAATATTTTATTCCAAGAAATGGCAATACCGTTGAAGTTATTAAACCCATCCGGTCGTTCGTGTTGTTTTCAAGGCATGATCTTACGCACAACCCACCTTTTTTGAAATTGGATTTAATTGTGTGTCGTAACCTACTCATTTATTTTAATGAACGACTGCAAGAATATGTTTTCCCAGTTTTCTATTCAGCGTTAAATCCAAATGGTTATTTGTTAATCGGGAAATCCGAATCAATCGGGCAGTTCAATGATTTATTTTCTACGGTGCAACGGGAAATGAAAATATTTCAACGCAAAGCAGGAAGCCCCGTACGCACCATTCGATATACACCGTTGAAAATAAAGCGTTCCGAAAATACAGAGTCTCGCGACTTTACTATTCCGGACATGGTAAAGGAAACCATTTACAAATTGTTCAACCACCCCTATGTAGTGGTAAATGATGCCTTGGACATTCAAGAAATAAGTGGTGATGTAAGTTTGTATGTTGGACTTATCCAGGGTCATATGAATGCCAATTTGATTAAAATGGCTAATCAAGATTTAAAAATAGAATTGCGTTCATTGGTTTTAAAATGTTTTAAAGAAAATAAAGAAACGCATAGCGGCATACGCAAATTTACTTCACATGGCCATGAACATTTTGTAAAAATTAGTGTACGACCACTCATTTATTCTGTAAAGCCTGATGAGTATTGCATGGTAGTATTTGAAGAGGTGAAGGGTGAAGGTAGTAAGTCACAAAAGACATATCCGGCACCTACCAAAAAGGAAATGAGTCGTGTAAAAGATTTGGAGCAAGAATTGGAAGCAACCAAAGTAGATCTTCAAGGACTTTTGGAACGTTTGGAAGATACCAATTCACAATTGCAATCACTTAATGAAGAGTTGCAATCCTCCAATGAAGAACTTAAAATATCCAACGAAGAACTTGAAACGTCCAATGAAGAGTTACAATCTGCCAACGAGGAAATAAATATTGCCTATGCCGAACTAAAAGTAGCCAATGAAACCCTTGAGGAGAAAGAGATGATCCTTCTTAAATCTGAGGCCAATATACAGGCTTTGATCAGCAATACCTTGCAGGCATTTATACTTTTGGATAAGGGCTATCTGATTCTGTCCTTTAATGAAGTAGCTGTAAAAACCTTGAAGCAACATTTTGGGATTAAAATTAAAATCGGTGATAACTTTCAAAAGTATTTTACCAAAAAGAACATCAAAATATTTGCGAATGATTTCAAATCATCCTTATCAGGAAAGACGATCAGATCAGAATACGAACTCCCCGACAGTAAAGGGAAAAGTTATTATTTCAGATTCAATTTCACACCTGTATTAAATCGCGACAAGGAAGTTGAGTCGGTATCATTTAGCATGCTGGATATAACTGAATTAGAAAAATCCAAAATAGAATTAGCGCATTCTCAAAAATTAATTGAATCGGTATTTCACACAGCGGATATCGGGTTGGCGATCGTAAATAGTAAAGGAACGTTTGTAAAAGTAAATGAAGGTTTTTGCAAACTACTGAAGTATAAAATAAATGACCTTATTGGAAAGTCCTATTTAAAAATAATTCCTCCGGGATTTAAAACGAAAGCAAAAGCTAGTGAAGACCGTGTTTTAAAAGGAGAAACGGAAACCGTTGAGTTCAAAGTAATTGACAAAGACAGAGCACTTCTGGATGTTGCTATTTCCAATAAACTATTTACCTCTCCACTAGGTGAAACCTATGTAGTAAAAACCATCCGGGATGTATCAGATGAAAGGAAGTACAAAGATCTTTTTATCACAGCCGAGAAAATTATGCATATCGGTAGTTTCGAATTTAATCGCATTACCAATAGCCTTGCCTGTACAAATGAAATATATAATATTTTTGAGGTCGATCGTGATTTTAAATGCAGCCTCGATTCGTTTGGTAAGTTCTTATATAAAGATGACAGCCCACTTATTATAAAAGCATACAACAATCTGATGCGACATCGTAATACGATTGAGCATGAGCTGAGAATAATAACGGCAAACCAAAAAGTAAAATGGGTGCAAATAAGAAGCATGCCTATTATCCTACAGTCAAAAGTTGTCGGCTTCCGGGGATCAATCCTTGACATCACTGCCCGTAAAGAAGCGGATAAAGAAATCAATCGATTATCCTGGGTGGCTAAACATACCAACAATGGAGTAATCATTACCGACAGCAAAGGAAAAATTGAATGGGTAAATCAAAGTTTCATACGCATGACTGGTTATGCTCCCGTTGACATTAAAGGTAAAAAACCTAAAGTGATCTTGTATGGTGATGATACCGATAAGCTGGTTATAAATAAAATAAATGAATGCCTTAAAAATAAATTGCCAGTAAGGGAAATACTGTTGAATTACACCAAAGACAAAAGACCGATATGGGTAAGTCTTGATATTGCGCCAATTTTTGAAAACCGTGAGATTATTAATTATATATACATCATCACTGATATTACTGAATTGATTTATGCCAAGGAAATACAGAAAACACAGGAAGCCTTAACACAACGTCAGCGACTCATGGATGCCATGGCTGAAAATTTCCCAGAAGGAATCATTGGTATCATTAACAGAGAGTTAAAGTATATTTATGTAGGTGGACGCGAATTGAAAAAACTAGGGCATCGTGCCAATGAATTAGTTGGTGATACTATTTTTGAAAAAATATCCAATGATACGGTTGAATATTCAAAGCCATTTTTAGATAAGGTTTTTAACGGTGAGAATGTCTATTTCGAAGTAACTATCGCAAATGATATATACGGTGTTCAGGCGGTACCTATTGATAGAGATCAAAAACCAATATTGCGTGCACTGGTAATAATTCAAAATATTACTAAGCGAAAGAACGCTGAACAAGAGATGGTACTTGCTTTAAAAAAACAAAAAGAACTGAATGAACTCAAGTCACGGTTCGTAACGCTGGCATCGCATGAGTTTCGCACACCATTAGGCACCATACTTTCTTCTGCTGATTTAGCAGTTCGTTTTGGTGACTTGAAAGATGAGGGAAATTATAAAAAACATCTTTTTAGAATTAAATCTTCAGTAAAAAGTCTTACCGATATTCTAAATGAGTTTCTCTCTCTTAGCAGGATAGAAGATGGTTCTGTTCGTAATAACCCCATAGAGTTTAATGTGAAGGAATTTTGTGAGGAATTGTTAGACGATGTTGAATCGTTAAAGAAAACAAATCAAATAATCGAATATCAACATAAAGGAGATCAAAATATTGTTTTTCTGGATCGTTGGCATTTAAAAAATATCATTAGTAATTTACTCTCCAACGCAATCAAATATACACCTCAGGAAAAGGCGATTAAATTCACATCCATCATAAATACCAACACCATCACCTTTATTGTACATGATGAAGGTATGGGTATCCCTGAAGAAGATAAACCACATCTCTTTGAAACCTTTTTCAGGGCCAGTAATGCTTCAAATATTCAAGGAACCGGAATAGGGCTACATATTGTAAAAAGATACCTTGATATTATGGGCGGCTCGATAGACTTCAAAAGTGAGGTCAACAAGGGAACCGTTTTTACGGTGGTGTTCCCACAACCGTAAAAAATTCATTCATTAAGTATTTATAAAACAGAACGTGTATTATTAACCGATAGCAGGTATTACCGATACTTCTTCCTTTTCTTTCGATCGTTTTTTTGCAATTACACATTCGGTAGTGAGCATCATCATCGCAACCGAAGCCGCATTTTCCAATGCCAATCTTCCAACCTTAGTTGGATCAATAATGCCCGTAGTAAAGAGATTTTCATATTGTTCGTTCTTAGCATTGAATCCAAAATCCTTCGCTCCTGCTTTTACTCTGTGCAAGATTTCATTAGCATCCAGTCCGGCATTAAGTACAATTTGTCTTAATGGTTCTTCAAGCGCTCTTTTTACAATTGATATCCCTATTTGAACTTCATTATTTTCTGCTTCCAACTTATCTAACGCAGGCAACGCTCTTAGGTAGGTTACGCCTCCCCCTGCTATAATGCCTTCTTCACTGGCTGCCCTTGTCGCATTGAGTGCATCATCTACCCGGTCTTTTTTTTCCACCAATTCAACTTCTGTTGCTGCTCCAACATATACGATGGCAACCCCACCAGTAAGTTTAGCCAATCGTTCCTGTAGCTTTTCTTTATCATAAGAGGATGTTATTTTTTCAATTTCCGCTTTTAACTGTTTGATCCTATTTTGAATCTCCTCCTTATCACCTTTGCCGTTCACGATGGTTGTATTCTCTTTGGTAATTATAACTTTCTCGCAGTGCCCTAATTTATCCAACTCGGTATTCTCCAACTTATAACCTTGTTCTTCCGCGATTACAGTTCCCCCGGTAAGCACAGCCATATCTTGTAAAAGTTCCTTTCTATGGTCACCAAAGCCAGGTGCTTTTACACCCGCAATTTTTAAGACGCCCCTTAGATTATTCACAACTAATGTTGCCAATACATCCGTTTCAATCTCTTCCGCTATTATTAACAATGGTGTACTGGTCGTGGTCACTTTTTCCAGCAATGGAAGAATATCTTTGATACTTGCAATTTTCTTGTCATGAAGAAGAATAAACGGATTTTCAAGCGTAACTTCTAATTTCTCAGGGTCCGTAATGAAGTAGGGTGACAAATAACCACGATCGAATCGCATACCTTTAACGACTTCAATGGTTGTCTCCATCCCTTTTGCTTCTTCTATGGTGATAACACTTTCTTTACCTGCTTTACTGATAGCATCAGCAATCAATTTCCCGATGTCAGCATCATTATTGGCAGATATAGTTGCTACTTGTTCTATTTTTGAAATATCGTCCCCGACCGTTACGGACATTTTTTTCATTTCGTCCACCACTGTCTTCACTGCTTTTTGAATACCCTTACGTACTTCCATAGGATTAACACCTGCTTCAATATGTTTCAAGCCAATGTTAATCATGGCTTGCGCGAACAACGTGGCCGTAGTAGTACCATCTCCTGCCGTTTCAGAGGTTTTTACGGCCACTTGCCGTAGCATTTTTGCCCCAAGGTCTTCCACCGGATCATCCAATTCAACTTGCTTGGCTACGGTAACTCCATCGTTACATACTTGCGGTTCTCCTGTTGGTTTTTCGAAGATTACAGTTCTTCCCTTAGGCCCCAGGGTAATGATAACCGCTTCAGCCAGTGCATTGATCCCATCTTTCAGTTTACGCCTGGCTTCAACATTGAAATCCATTGTCTTGCTCATAATACAATATTTAATACAGACCCGATTAGTACTTGAGATGTTTTACTTAATTATAAAACTAATATCATAACCCAAATCCATAAAAGTAGGTGCCCCTCATTCCTGGATAGATTCCTTCGATCATCACCCCACCTCTTTTATTGCTTAAGATTCTGATTAAATCTTCCGTAGTGGTTACGGGGGAATCGTCCACCTTAGTAATAATAAATCCTTTTTTCATGGTGGTATTCTCTTTGATTTTTCCTTCTGTGATTCTTAGGACTTTAAGTCCGCCTTGCAGATTATACTTATGTTGTTCTGCCTGTGATATTGGCACAACCTCAATTCCCAGGGTTTCAAGGATATTCTCCCTTGGCATTTTTGTTGGCCGTGTGGTGCCATCTGAACTTTTAAGTGTCACCACAATTTTTTTCTCTTGGCCATCACGTATCACCGTAACATTTAACTTTTCACCTGGCCTATGCCTGGCTACCGTCTCTTGCAATTCAGGTGACGAAACAATTTTGTTATTATCAATCTTAATAATAATATCACGCGGTTTTATGCCAGCCTCCATAGCTGCGCCTTCCTGCATAAGACTATCTACATAAACACCCGGAGTAAATTTTATTTTATATTCCTTTGCCAGATCACTCGTCATATCACGTATAATAATTCCCATATAACCACGCTGAACCAAACCATAGTTGAGCAGGTCATCCGCTACTTTTTTTACGAGATTAACAGGTATAGCAAAAGAGTAACCTGCATAGGTACCGGTAGGTGTTGCTATGGCTGAATTAATGCCAACTAATTTTCCATCCAGATCAACGAGAGCCCCTCCGCTGTTCCCTGGGTTTACAGCTGCATCAGTTTGGATAAAAGATTCAATAGCTTCCCGATCTCTCAAAATATTAATATTCCTCGCTTTTGCACTAACAATTCCCGCTGTAACAGTTGATGCCAGGTTGAAAGGATTTCCTACCGCTAACACCCAATCGCCAGGTTCAACCTTGTCAGAATTGCCAAACGCTATAAAAGTCAATCCGTTCTCCTCAACTTTTATTAATGCAAGATCCGTTTTCGGATCTGATCCTATCAATGTTGCTTTGTATGAACGTTGATCGTGCAAAACCACTTCAATTTCATTAGCCTCTTCTACTACATGATTATTGGTAATGATATATCCATCAGAAGTTAAAATCACACCAGAAGCACTTCCTTGCGTTGGCCCTCGCTGGCGGAATGGTTCAAAGAAATGAAACCAATTGTCGTCATCAAAAAAATCACGAAATGGATTGGGCACTCTCGTTGGATCTTCCTGTTGGGATACTTGCCATGTAGATTTAACATGGACGACTCCGGGAATAACTTTGCGTGCAGCATATTTAAAATCAACCAGTACAGTGTTTGACGAACGGATCCGTGAAGTATCAATTTTAGTTATCGATTCCTTTTGTAATTGCTCAATTGATGCATTGGGCTTTTGATTTGGTTGTTTGTTTTTTTGACCTTCGCAACTAGTAACACATAATGATGAGGCGAGTAAAAGTGCGGTGAAAATTAACTTATTCATAGCGGTGGCATTATAAGGAACACCTGTTTAGAATTTATCTCAAAACAAATTCTATTCCTCGCAATGAGCAATGATCCACGTCACATAAAATCTCTTAATACAGCATGATTTGTTGATCTACATGACAACGTATTGTTTCGGTGTCGAAATAAATCATGTGAAGTAAAGACATTGGTCATTACAAAATAATCCATGTGGAAATACCTTGTGTATATGTTAAAAGTAGCCCCCTATACTAGAAAGAAAATAAATAATTTAGCTTCCTATGAAGCAGTTTATTCTTCCTTTAGTTGGGATGAAGAACGGAAGGCATTAAATGGTTTGCCTGATAATCAAGGACTCAATATCGCTTACGAAGCCATTGTTCGCCATTCGGAAGGAGTTAATAAAAATAAGGTAGCACTTCGATGGATTGGCAAAAACAGGACAACCAAAGAATTCACGTATTGTGAACTTAATACGATTTCAAGTCGCTTTGCAAATGTGCTCACCATACTAGGTGTCGTTAAAAGTGATCGCATATTTACATTGCTTGGTCGTATTCCTGAATTATACATTACTGCTTTAGGTACACTTAAAAAAGTGGCCGTTTTTTGTCCAATGTTTTCTGTATTCGGACCAGAGCCTGTATTTCAACGAATGCAACGAGGTGATGCCAAAATACTGGTAACAACCAAAGAACAGTTTGATAAAAAGATTAAACAGTTACTTGACCGCCTACCAGCATTGAAGCATGTGTTGATTACTGACATCGATCAGGACCTGGATGAAAAAGTATTATCATTACCCTTTTTAATGAATAAGTGTGCAGGGGTATTTAGCATTCCTCCTACCCATCCAGAAGATCCGGCACTATTACATTTTACGAGTGGTACTACGGGCATGCCCAAAGGCGCGTTGCATGTTCACCATGCGGTGCTCATGCACTACGCCACAGGAAAATATGTACTAGACTTTCATCCTGAGGATCTATTCTGGTGTACGGCCGATCCGGGTTGGGTTACTGGCACATCCTATGGAATTATTGCTCCGTTAGTCAATGGAGTGACAAACCTTGTCGATGAAGCAGAATTTGATGCAGCTCGCTGGTATTCGCTTCTTGAAGAACATAAAGTAAGTATCTGGTACACGGCTCCTACCGCCATTCGTAGGTTGATGCGCATGGATAGTAAGCCTGATGAAAAATATAATCTTGAACACATACGATTAATTTTAAGTGTAGGAGAACCCCTTCACGCAGAAGCTGTACTGTGGGGGAAGAAAAACTTTGGCATGCCTATACTTGATAATTGGTGGCAAACGGAAACCGGAGGAATCATGATTGCCAACTATCCGTCTATGAAAGTTAAGCCAGGCTCAATGGGCAAACCCCTTCCGGGCATTGAAGCCGCTATCGCAGCAGTAAGTGAAAATGATTTTAAAATTATCGATGATCCTGACACCCAAGGACATCTTGTAATTAAGAAAGGATGGCCTTCTATGTTCAGAACTTATTTGCACGAGGAAGAACGATATAAAAAATGCTTTCGTGGTGATTGGTACATCACAGGTGATCTTGCCAAACGTGATGCGGATGGATACTTTTGGTTTGTTGGTCGTGCCGATGATATTATTAAAACATCAGGTCACATGGTAGGCCCATTTGAAGTGGAGAGTGTGCTCATGTCACATCCTGCCGTGTCAGAAGCCGCGGTAATTGGCAAGCCAGATCCTTTAATTGGCGAAATAGTTAAGGCCTTTGTGGTTCTAAAAACTGGTTATACGGACAACGAGCTACTCAAACTTGAAATCATTGCTCACGCACGTAAAAATTCCGGACCTGCGGTAGCTCCTAAAGAATTAACTTTTGTAGACAGTCTCCCTAAAACCCGAAGCGGAAAAATATTAAGGAGATTATTGAAAGCACGTGAACTCGGGTTGCCAGAAGGGGATCTCTCAACCTTAGAAAAGACTTAATAGATGATTGGGTACATAAGATAAATTCTATGCAAGCTTCACATAATAACATTCCAATTACTCACGAAAATGGTTTGAAGTTATTATACCAAATGATGCTTATCAGACGCTTTGAAGAAAAGGCGGCAGAGATGTACACGAAAACAAAGATCCGTGGTTTTCTCCATCTCTATGTGGGTGAAGAAGCTGTTGCTACCGGTGTGATGAATGCTTTGAAACCTGAAGACAATGTATTGTGTACCTATCGTGAACATGGACAAGCCTTAATACGCGGAATTGATGCAGGTAGTATTATGGCGGAAATGTATGGCAAGCAGGAAGGCTGTAGTAAAGGTCGTGGTGGTTCAATGCACTTGTTTGATGTCAAAACAAAATTCTATGGCGGTAACGCTATTGTTGCCGGTCATTTACCAATGGCCGTGGGCATGGCACTTGCTGATAAGAAAAATAAACGGAATCAAATTACTTGTTGCTTTTTTGGCGAAGGCGCAGCGGCAGAAGGAGAATTTCATGAAGCAATGAACCTGGCTTCGTTATGGCAGGTTCCTGTATTATTTATTTGTGAGAATAATCTTTACGCCATGGGAACAGCTATTAAATATACGCACGCGAATATCAACCTCGAAGTAAAAGGACCGGCCTATGGCATTACTACATCATCGGTTGACGGTATGGATTTATTAGCGGTGAGTGATGCTGCCGCACTGGCAGTTGATACAATACGCAAAACCGGACAACCTTATTTTCTTGTTTGTAACACGTATCGGTTTCGTGCACACTCTATGTTTGATGCAGAATTATATCGCGACAAAAATGAAGTAGAAGAATGGAAAAAACGTGACCCCATCCCTGCCTTTACAAATTACCTATTAAATAATAATCTTATAGCAAAGAATGAAATCACTGAAATAGAAAGTAAAGTGAATACAGAAGTACAACGCGCAATAGATGTTGCGGAAGCCGGAACATGGGAGCCTTTAGAGCAACTAACAAATTTTGTATACAGCGAAGTGAAATAATAATTAGAATTAAAATAGCATGAAAGTAAGAATTCGTCATCATAAAAGATCAAAGGATATTGTGCGCAAGCGACAATTCATGGAGGATTATTTTTGGTCAGAAATTGATTGGATGCTTTTCGATTGTTTTATATGTTTTCGTAATGAATCTAAAAACAGAAGTGAGATGATCGATAAACCAAAATAATTATGGCAACCATCACACACGTTGACATCAGTGCAGTAGATCCCGAAAGAGCTAAGAAATTTTATCAGGATTTATTTGACTGGAAAATTGAATTATTACCCGGACCAATGAATTATTATTTAATAGAAACAACTGACTTGAATGGTCAAAAGGGAGTTGGCGGTGGGCTATCTAAACGCGATAAAAGCCAACCTGCAGGTATGGTGAATTTTATGGGTGTCAAATCTATTGACGAATCGATTATTAAAGTTGAAAACTTGGGTGGCAAAATCATACAATCAAAACAAAGCATACCTGGTTGGGGATACCTGGTCGTTTGTGTCGATACAGAAAATAATCGATTTGGTCTTTTTCAGGACGATACTAGTGCCAAATGAGGACAAAAAAAAAACACAGCAGAAATATCAAACCTAAAGAAATTAAACAGCAACCAATGAATGCAACCTTGATTCAACCAACTGAAAAATTGTATGGTGATCATCTCGAAAACGAAACTATTCGGACAATCTATGAACGAAGGGCTATAAGAAAATATAAAGATCAGTCAGTTGATAAGGCCTTGATTGAACACATTATCGATGCGGGAAGGATGGCTCCTTCTGCTATGAACAGGCAATTATGGAAGTTTTATGTAATGACCAATAAAAATCAAATAAAGACATTGTCACCAACGATTGTTAAAGTAGCTAATAAAGTTTTAAGCTGGGCTCATGGAGTAGACCGTTCAAAAACAACCGACATTATTTTTCACAATGCTCCGGTCGTTATTTTTATTACGGCACCAAGAAAAAACAAATGGGCATCACTGGATATTGGCATGTGTTGTCAGAACATGATGCTGGCAGCTAAGTCATACGGGCTGGATACCTGCCCTATTGGTTTTGCCAAGCTCCTGGAGAAAACCGACAAGATTTCAATCCTCGGCATTTCTCCATCAGAGCAAATTCAATTGGCGATCACACTTGGTTATGGAGATGAACAGCCGAAAGCACATGAACGAAAAAAAGATAACGTGAAGTTTATTGAGTAATGTTAACCAGATGAATAGAATCACCTATCGGGAAGCCATTAAACAAGCCTTACGGGAAGCGCTGCAAAAAGATGAACGCGTTTTTCTGATGGGTGAAGACGTTGGTCGGTATGGTGGTGCCTTTGCTGTGAGCAAAGGGTTGCTGGAAGAATTTGGCACAGATCGCATTATGGATGTTCCTTTATCAGAATCCGGATTTACGGGTGCTGGCATCGGTGCTGCGTTGGGAGGCATGCGGCCCATCGTAGAAATCATGACCGTGAATTTCAGTTTACTGGCGATGGATCAAATCGTAAACAACGCTGCCACGCTCTTACACATGTCGGGTGGTCAACTTAATGTACCCATAGTGATTCGAATTAGCTGTGGAATAGGCCGGCAATTAGCGGCACAACATTCACATAGTTGGGAACCGCTTTACGCACACATCCCCGGCTTAAAAGTTCTATCGGTAGGGACACACGAAGACGCACGTGGTATGTTGGCACCTGCATTACTAGATCCAGATCCTGTTATTCTTTTTGAATACACGGCCATGCTCAACGTGGAATCTGAAGTTCCGGATGTTATAGAAGATGTGAATATCACCACAGCAAAAGTGCGCAAAGTGGGTAAGGATATTTCGATCATCACCTATGGCAGTTGTGTTTATAAATCATTGGACGCTGCTCAGGAACTTGCTGCCATAGGGATTGAAGCAGAAGTTGTTGACTTGCGTGTGTTACGTCCTTTGGATGAGAAGACCTTTATAACCTCTGTATCGAAAACACATCGTGCGATCATCGTAGAAGACGCCTGGCGATCCGTAAGCATCTCCTCTGAAGTTTGTGCACGAATAGCTGAGAATTGTTTTTATGAACTCGATGCTCCAGTTCAACGGTTATGTGGCGTGGAAGTTCCTATACCCTATCCCAAACACATGGAAGACGCTTCCATACCTCAAAAAGATCAAATTGTATCCCTGGTAAAAAAAATAATGCAGCATGATTGAATATCGAATGCCCAGCCTGGGTGCGGATATGGAAAGTGGGTTCCTTCGCGAATGGAAAGTGAAGCCTGGCGATCATGTTAACCGAGGCGATATCATTGCCGAAGTTGAAACACAAAAAGGCATTATTGACATTGAAGTATTTGATGAGGGTACTATTGGAGATTTGCTTATTAAAAGGGATGATAAAGTTCCGGTAGGCACGTTAATGACACATATCATTCCTTCTGGTGAAATGATTGTAGAAAAGCCTAAGCAGGTAGTGGAAGAAGAAAAGGAAGTAACACTTGTAACAAAAGAAATAACACCACCTGAAATATTTATTGCCCCCCCAGCAATTAGAGGCATTCATGCTTCACCGTTGGCCAAGCGTATCGCGCAGGAAAAAGGAATTGACTTAGCAACTATTAATGGAAGTGGTCCTAATGGTGCGATTGTACGAGCTGATGTGGAAAGAGTCATTACAGAGCAAATGACTCCAGAGGCCATAAAAGAAAAAACCTCTGGCAAAACTGAAAATATAAGAATGGCAGTCGCAGCGGCCATGAGCAAATCAAATCGGGAAATACCGCATTATTATCTCGAAACAAAAATGGATATGAAGATGGCACTAGCGTGGTTGGCTGAAGAAAATAAAAAGCGGTCTGTAAAAGAACGACTTTTACCAGTGGTATTACTAATAAAAGCCGTTGCTAAAGCCTTGGATCAAGTACCGGATTTAAATGCATATTGGGAAAATGGTCTTCAGCGTAAAAAAGACATTCACATTGGCTTTGTTGTCTCATTGCGCTCAGGTGGTGTCATTGTTCCGGCCATCCATAATGTAAGAAATAAATCATTGGGTGAAATCATGAAATCACTTTCTGAAATCATACCCAGAGCGCGTGCCTTACGATTACGTAGTTCAGAATTGGCAGATTCTACAATTACCGTTACAAATCTAGGTGAAGGAAGTATAGAAACTGTTTTTGGAGTCATCTATCCGCCTCAAGTAGCCTTGGTTGGTTTTGGTGGAATCACAGAGCAACCCTGGGCTGAGCATGGAATGCTGGATGTTCGTCCTGTTCTTTCTGTTACACTTGCTGCTGATCACCGGGCCACAGACGGTAGTACAGGGAGTAAATTTCTTATTTCCCTAAATAACTATTTACAGCAACCAGAAAATTTATGACCGAAGACGATATTCGCAACACAATATTCCAATCGCTAAAAAAAATAGCACCTGAAACGGAGCCCGATAAACTTAATCCCGATGATAACATCCGGCAAGTTTTGGGAATCGATTCGTTTGACTATCTCAATTTCATTGTAACCCTCGATGAGCAATTAGGCGTACAAACTCCGGAGGAAGATTATGGCAAGGTAGAGTCACTGAAGACGCTTATTGCATACATTATGAGTAAGAAGAAATAATTATCAACTGATCTTTAGTATCCAACATGATCATGACTGCAATCATTCCATACTAAAACGGTGATGTACAACCTTGTATGAAATATGAAATTTCACTCATGCTCGAATGACATGGAGCCGATTGGTCATAGGAGGCTTTCAGAAAAAGCGGCATCTTTTGTCACAGCCCATGCCACGCACGTTGATGGTGGATGGATTGCGAAATGTGTGACTATCATAAAGTTGAGGGAAATCAAAGGAAGAATAAATACAAGAATTGGGGCAACTTGCGGCAAAGAAGGTAATTACCCCCTTTCATTGTAAAATTTATTTAAAGTGAGTCTAACAAATCATGGAAGCATTAAAATTATAAAATGAAATGTGATGTAGATCACGGATTATATCAAACAATCCTTAGATCTTTGTGCAAAAGTGCCCACTATGAAATCGAAATACATTGTCGCGTTAATTCTACTTATAGTCATATCTTCAGGATTTGTTTTCTACCAACACGCTGAAAAAAACCATTCGCCTCAGCATTTCTCTTCAGAGTTATTGGATGGAAACCATGTCCCGGTAACGTTGGCACAATTCAAGGGAAAAGTCGTGTTTATAAATAACTGGGCTAGTTGGTGTCCTCCTTGTGTTGCCGAGATGCCTTCCATTCAAAACCTTAAGAACACGCTAAAAGATGAGAATATTGTTTTCATCATGGTATCTTATGATGATAGTCCGGAGAAAGCACTTCGTTTTATCCAGAAAAAGAATTTCGATTTTGCAGTTTATTTTCCCGGTAAGGAGTATCCTTACCATACGAAATCCATTCCGGCTACGTTCATACTAGATAAAAAAGGAAAAGTGGTGGCTTCTCATACCGGAATGGCCAATTTTGACAATCCTGACTTAATCAAAAAAATTAAAGATTTGCTTTAGCCACTTTGAGCGGAATTTCACAGATCATCTAGCAAGCCAGGTTAATGCCTCTTCCCGATTATTAAAACTACGTACCTGCATTGTTTCTATCTCTGTTAGTGATTCAATCGTACGCTCTGCCGATCGATTGAAGATATCCTCACTAAGCACACTCCCCATCTTTACTATACCTCTGGCCTCAGCAGCAGGAAACCATCTATTAGCAGCCCATCCTTGGTCCTGTGGTGAAATTATTTTCCAATTAGTATTGTCTGATAGAATCTTTTTTGCGCCCGTCTTATCAAGTGCCGAAAATATTTTAGATGCCAGTTCCCGAAACTCAGTACTAGGAATAAATCCTCTCCACAATAATTCAATAAAACCCAACTCTTTGTTGAACCGGATATCGAGGTGTTTGCTTTCGCATATTTTTGTTACTGACATATGTTACTGGTCTAACTTGTAGAAGATGATTTTAATTCAATAAAAATAATAACAGATGCCTATCATGTCTTGTGATCCATGTTACACTAGAAATAATTTTATTCGATTTAAACGTACGTTACAATCTTCAAAATAGCCGTTATCTTTGTTTTTTAATAGACATACTATCCATGGATATTCTTAATCGTGACCATATTTTGTTTGAGGATGATGTTGTCATCGTATTAAATAAACCTGCAGGTTTGATGGTAGAGCCCGATCGGAATGGATATCCTAATCTATTGCAACAAGTAAAAAAATACATAAAGGGTTCAACAACTTTGCCAGGCGAAGTGTATGCCCAACATATTCATAGACTCGATCGGCCGGTAAGTGGAATTGTACTTTTTGCTAAGCAACGATCGGTATTGAAAAATTTGAGCGAACAATTCGCAGAACGCAGAGTCAAAAAATTTTATCAAGCACTCACCACACAGGCACCGGCAGTAAAGACGAATACACTTGAACAGTGGCATCGCAAGGAAAAGAAAAAGGCAGTTCTCTATGAACAAGAGGTCCCTTTTTCTGAAAAGGTCAAGCTTAACTATACGATAACTGATTATAACGGCAGCCGATTTCTATGGGACATTGAACTCCATACAGGCAAATACCACCAGATTCGTGCACAATTGGCGCACTTGGATTGTGCTATTATTGGCGATAGTTTATATAGATCAACCATTCCCTATCGCCCAAATAGCATCGCATTGCACGCAAGGAAACTTACATTTTTCCATCCCATTACGAATGTTGAGACAAATATCATTGCAGAGAATACATTTAAATAATGTGGTAAGCTTTATTTGAAAGTCCCTTCCGTTCATTATAGAGAAGAGCACATAAGGTGGACTTATTAATATTCAATAACCCTGTGTAATAATAGAAATTATTTGCCAGTAACCTTGGCGATCGATTCTCCCATCAACTCATATACACGATTCATTTCACTTGCCTCTTGCGGAAGTCCAACGAAATTGTGAATCTGATGTGGAAAACATTTTATTCCAACTTCACACCCCGCTTGCTCTAATTTTTTCCCATATGCAATTCCTTCATCACGAAACACGTCAAATTCTGTTGTTATAATCAAAGCGGGTGGCATACCGGAAAAATCGATTTCGTGAATGGGCCACATGGCCGGATTGTTTTTATACCATTCGCTTTTATCCAGGTACGTTTGAAAATAAAAGATAGCCAAGTCTTTGGTTAAATGATATCCGTTCGCATTGTCTTCATAGGAAGGGTAATAACTACTCATTGGGTTGTCGGTCGGTGGGCAATTCAAGATCACTAATTTAATAGGTTGAAGCTTTCCCACCTTTTTAGCTTTATGTGTAACAAGTGCCGCCAGGTTCGCCCCAGCACTTGCACCTACCAGAATAACTTTGGTAGGATCACCACCGTATTCTTTAGCATGGTCCAATACCCAGAGATAGGCATTGTATGCATCGTTTACTGCAGTAGGAAATTTATATTCTGGAGCAACACGATAATCAACATCAAAAACCACTGCGTTAAATTTCTTAGACAAGCGCATGGCTTCATACTCCATCCATGGCAAAAGTGGTGTAATAAATCCGCCAGGATGAAAGTTTATAATTACAGGTAAATTTCCCTTCGCATTCGCTTTTACAACATTGACCTTGATGTTATCCTGAGTGATCTTTATCTTCTTAACACTATCTGCCGGCAATTGCCTAAAGTCCTTAGGCCCATCGCTTCTAAGTTGTTCAATAGAAGCAGATTTGATTTGAAGGATTGTTTTTTCTGGCCCTGATCTTTTTAAAAAAGCCGTGACACGTTCATCCACCATGCCAGTAGAGCAACTTTGTGAATAAACGGTAAACGAAATAAGACCTGATAGAAAGCAAATAAGTACCAGATTGGTAAAAATCCGTGGATGCTTCATTGGGTAATATTTAAATTATCCTAAGATAATAATTCTAACCCAATTATGGTACTATAACGTTGAATAGTTGGCTAACCTCCTGGCTCTCTTATTGAAGTTCCGGAATCTCTAATTTAACTTTAGTGCCTTTCCCTTCTTCTGACTCAATATTGATAGAACCATTCAATTTATCCATCGTTTCCTTTACGATGTATAAGCCTAGCCCAGAACCCGCCCCATCGTCTGTTGCACGATAAAACATCTGGCATACATTATTGATGTGGTCTTTAGAAATACCCCGACCATTATCTTCAATTTGTACGATCGCTCTTTTATCCGCAATTTCTACATTAACTTTTATAACAGGATCCCTCCCGTTTCGGTAACGAATTGAGTTAGAAATTATGTTATTTAGGATGACTTTAAGTCGCCAACGATCAGAATAAAATACTCCCGTCTGACTAACCGTTATAATTCTTTCCACTTCTCCACCCGTTGATGTGGCAAACTTTAATTGATTAAATGTTTCATCGATCAAAGGCTGGAACAAAATTTCTTCTTTTTTAATCTCTAATCTCGAATTTCTTGATTGATCTAATATTTCTCTTATAAAATTATCCTGTTGAAGGGCACTATTATTTATCTTCTCCAGGTAAACATTCTTCATGGCCATGTCCTTATCTTTCTTGGCCAGATTAATAAGCCCGAGCACTGACGCAATTGGCGCACGTAAATCATGGGAAACACTGTACACAAAATTATCCAACTCGGTGTTACGCTTACTCAGCTCTTTATTCGTGTTTATTAATTTGTCTTCCGCCTCTATACGAGTATTTATTTCATCATTTAATGCCTTCGTTCTTTCTTGCACCATTGCTTCAAGATTGCTATTAAATAGCTTTAATTCATTTTGTGCCTCTGATCTTTCTGTTACCGTTGATGACAGAACGATCGTTGAAATACTGATCACCCCAATAAAAATCTGAAGTAATAACATCGAATCATTAGCATTTGTCTGAATAAAAGGTCCGCTGTTATGAATGGTGAAATATATAGATATGAGAGAAGCCATCAGTGCTCCTGTGATGGCTGCCATTAAACTAAAACGAAATGCCAACCACAAAAGGAATGGAATTAATAAATACGGAAGTGAATCGATGAGTGTAGAATTGAAAAAATCAAGGCGCAATAAAAAATATATGCCAATTACACAGGCCATAAAAATCCCCGCCTCGATTAATTTCTCAGACTGAAAAGTGAATTTTCGTTTTTGGGCTACTGCCAAAATGAATGGAGTAAATAATAGAATACCGACCACATTACCCACCCACCAGGTGAAACCACTTTTTATCAAAATGTCAGAAGGGATTACTTGATTAAAATACAGTCCGAATGTTCCAATCCATGCACCTATCAAGCTCATAAATAAAGCCACAAACAAAAATCGGAAGGTGTTTTTTGCACTTCTAAAAGGATAATCATCCTTTATCCACATTTTCACCAGATAATTTCCGGCAAGTGTTTCCAGTGTCTGTCCAATAGCAATAAAACTGGAGACTGCAATAAGAGTATGCTGTGGCAGCGCCTGGTTATTCCAAAATGCCATTAGGTTGGCTATCATAGCTCCTATGGTGATACCAGGCCATGACGACCTTCCCAGTAGAATGATGAGTGCGAAGGCTATTCCTGAAGGTGGCCACGCAGGTAACGCAGTTGTATCTTGAAAAGCCAGAAAATAACCTAGCTGTGCTGCCAGGTAATAAAGTAGTGCAGTAAGTACGATCTTGAAATCAAGATTATACTTAAGTGGTAGTTTAATGTTCACTTTTAATCAGCTCATTATCAACCAAATATTCTAATTTATTTTCATATAAACTAGTCCATTAAACGTTTAATGCCATTATTTTAGACCAAACGGCATAAAGTGGTGATGAAATGTATTTTGTAGCCTAATAAGATGAACCACCACTGTGATAGTTAGCCTTTTAGGTTATTGGTCCATATTCACAAAAAGAGAAAAATCAAATCCTATAAATCGGTAACCGTAAAAGGTAGGTGCCGGTAGCAATTATTTCCTTTGGCATAAAATCTAGTTCATTGAATACACTGTAGTTAGCATATTGATCGTCTCAATAATTATATACATCCGGAGCGATGTACAGACAATGCTTTTACTTTTAATTCTAAAAGGGCTAAGAAAATAATGACTCGATAAGTTTATTCTTCTAATTATCGGCCTAAACAACCAAGGAACTAATATTCATTCCATTTAAATCATAACCAAATGATGGATGATAACTGTACACTTGTTTATTACTGTTCAAATAAATGAGGCAATAGAATTCTTAAAAAATCTACTTTCTATGATGAAATTGTAGAGATATCAATCTCTCATTTTTATAACACTCGTCATTTTGTTACAGCCTGTTTTCGATTTTATTTATGTGGTATTTGAGGTAATGTTTTAAGTGTCATGAAATTGTCTATAGTGATTGGCTTTACATTTTTTTGTCTTTTGTGTACACAACATACGTGTGCCCAACAGACACAAGTAATGCGTGATAATAAGGTACTGCTTCAGAAAGCATCATCGCCTGCAGACACAATACATGCGGATACCTTAAGAAGTGACTTTATTAATGGATTTACCAAAATAGACCAGATTGAAATAGACCGACTGATCATTGATGAGACTATAAGTAAAGCCGGTTATGATTTTTTTGAACTTTTCAATAGTTACTGGACTTGGCCAGAACCTTCCAAAGAATCATTCATCTTAGTTATAGCCGAAAGACCATATCGTGGAATTTCAACCCAGGTAATAATATCGGTTAATGAACTAATCGTATTTGAAAGCTTCCTACAAACCCGTTATGATTTCTTGGAATATTTAGCCGGATTGGCAGCAGAACAAACTATCGGATATATAATTAACTACGAAGACATCATTAAACAATTAGAGGGTGCTGACGCACAAGGAAACGGAATATTTTAGACGAAAGAATTAAAAAGTAATTCCATGAAAAAGAAAGTTCTATTAATTACCATGGCAATCATACTAATGGGCAATGTAACCCGCACATTAAGTCAGGATTTAGTTTATAAACCAATTAATCCCGCCTTTGGAGGTGATACTTTTAATTATCAATGGTTATTAAGTTCTGCCCAGGAACAAAATGACTATAAGGAAAAAACGGATTTGTCGTCCTTACTAGATCAGGATCCGGTGAAACAGTTTGAACAAGATTTGAATCGACAGATTCTGAGTCAACTTTCACGCAGATTAGTTGCAGATGTGTTTGGGGAAGAAGGTCTAAAAGATGGCACCTTTTCATTGGGAGGATTCCAGATTGCGATAAACAATAGCCTGGATGGTGTTCACATCAATATTCTAAATATCGAAAATGGAAGTGAAACCTCCATTATAGTCCCATTTTACTAAGCTCGTTATCCTAATGAAAACAAGTCTTTCAAATATTCTGCTGTTGGTATTCATTACGATGTTTGGATGTTCTCAATACATGCATCAGCCACTCAGAGTTTCGAAGGCACGATTGGGAGCTGAAACACCTCAATTTAAAGAACTGGTATCACTTCCTGAGCCAAAGGAAAAAATTATTGCAGCCGTATACAAATTCAGGGACCAAACAGGTCAATATAAAGATACCGAAACCGGCACCAGTTGGTCAACCGCTGTAACACAAGGTGCCACTTCCATTTTACTTAGGGCAATGGAAGAGTCGAGTTGGTTTATACCCATTGAAAGAGAAGGATTATCGAATCTTTTAAATGAAAGAAAAATCATTCGCTCGAGCATGGCCAACTATAACGAAAAAGAAAATAATCAACTACTACCACCACTGGTGTTTGCAGGCATTATTATAGAAGGTGGAATAATTTCCTTTGACTCTAATATAATGACTGGTGGCGTAGGTGCCCGTTATTTCGGATCAGGAGCATCGGGTGAATATAGGGAAGATCGCGTAACCATTTACCTCCGTGCAGTTTCGACCAGCAATGGAAGAATATTAAAAACGGTTTATACTTCAAAAACGATTCTTTCACAACAAATTGATGTAGGGGTATTTCGATTTGTCAGTACACGAAGATTGTTAGAAGCCGAAACTGGATTCACATACAATGAACCAGGCGAAATGGCTGTTAAAGAGGCAATCGAAAAAGCTGTATTCAGCTTAATCGTTGAGGGAATTAACGATAAGTTATGGCAGTTTAAAAATGAACATGATGCAAATTCATACATACTCAATAAATATTTTTCTGAAAAAGATGAAAATAAAACCATCGATGTTTATGGCAATCAATTAATCCCCAGACGATCATTTTTTGGTTTGGGCATTAAAGGATATGGCTTGCTGTTTGAGGGTGATTACAAAGGGTATCAATTTCTGCCGGGTGGAGAGTTTGATCTTGAATTGTTTTCAAATCGGCCTTTATCAATTGCCCTCAGTTCAGGTATCTGGCAAACAGGCGTAGAGGATGCATTTAAAGCAACCATCGGTTATGCAGATGTTGGGTTTAAATATAAATTTTTTAACCAAATGAAAGTCACACCATTCTTCCGCCTTAGTGGCGGTTTGGCTACTGAAATAAAAAATAGTTTAGACCCGGATGTATCGGCCTTGGCCACATATTATCCACAACTATCCACGGAATTCGGAATGGAGTACCTGCTCACCAACAAAATTGGAATAAATACTTCACTCAATTATAGACTTTTTATTAGTGATCAAATTGATCGATTGAATCAAGGGAAATTTAATGATTCAATTTGGGGTGCGAATATTGGAATAATGTTTTACTTATTTAAATGAGTTACAAAAATATTATGTCTTGTGATAATGCATGAAGACAATATATTAAACTAAAGAAGAACAAGCTTGTATAGAAA